>NZ_MUNZ01000077.1 GCF_002001205.1 Hydrogenophaga sp. A37 | reverse complement strand
CACGCCCGCCCGCCCGCCACCTTCATCGCCCTGCACGGCACCCACAGCAGCCTGCTGCTCGAATGCCCGCCCCATGAAGCCCCGCTCTGGCGCTACTGGGGCCCGCGCCTGCCCGACAGCGCAGCGGCACCGGCGCTGCGCGCCACGCGTGCCCTGCCCTCGTTCATGCTGGACTTCGATCAGCCGCTGACCGTGTTGCCCAGCTTCGGTGTGGGCTGGTTCGGCCAGAGCGCCCTGCTCGCCCACCGCAACGGCCAGGATTTTGCGCAGGCCATCACCGCGTGCGAGATCGAATGGCTCACACCGGGCCAGAGCCTGGTGCTGCACCTGAACGACGCCGTGGCCCAACTGCGCATCGACCTGCGCCTCTCGCTCGACCCCGCCAGCGACGTGCTCACCCTGCAGACCGGCATCACCAACCTGGGCGCCGGTGCACTCGATGTGCAGTGGCTGGCAGCGGCCACGCTGCCACTGCCCGGCCAGGCCACCCAGGTGCGCTCCTACGCCGGGCAACACAACCACGAGTTCATGCTGCAGACCGACACCCTCAGCCGCAGCCTCTGGCGCCGCGAAAACCGCCGCGGCCGCACATCGCACGACTGTTTTCCCGGCGCCGTGGTGACCACGCCCGGCAGCACCGAGCACAGCGGCCTGGTGTTTGGCGCGCACCTGGCCTGGTCGGGCAACCACCAGCAAAGCATCGAATGGCTGCACGACGGCCAGTACCAGTGGCAACTCGGCGAATGGCTGGCCCCGGGCGAAGGCCTGCTGCAGCCCGGCGAGCACCTGCTGACGCCCGAGGTGGTGGCCAGTTGCTCGATGCAGGGCCTGAACGGCCTGGCCGCCAACTTCCACCGCGAACTGCGCGCGCGCCTGAACTGGCCCGGGGGCACGATGCGACCGCGCCCAGTGCACCTGAACACCTGGGAAGCGTTCTATTTCGACCTCGAACCCACCGACGTGATGGCGTTGGCCAGCGCCGCGGCCGAGGTCGGTATCGAGCGGTTTGTGCTCGATGACGGCTGGTTCCAGGGCCGCCACAACGACCGCGCCGGCCTGGGCGACTGGTGGACGGACACCGGAAAATTCCCCGACGGTCTGGCGCCACTGGCCAGCCATGTGAATGCACTCGGCATGGAGTTCGGCCTCTGGGTCGAGCCCGAAATGGTCAACCCCGACAGCGATCTGTTCCGCGCCCACCCCGACTGGGCGCTGCAGATCGCCGGGCGCGCCCTGATCACGGGGCGTCACCAGCTGGTGCTCAACATCGCCCATCCGCCAGCGGCCGACTATCTGTTTGAAAAGCTCAGCGCCCTGCTGCACAGCCTGCCGATCCGCTACCTGAAGTGGGACCACAACCGCGACCTCACCACCGCCGCGCTGGCCGGCGGCGTGGGCACGGCCGGCTACCGGGTGCAGGTGCTGGCGGTGTATGCGCTGCTGGCGCGGCTGCGCGAAGCACACCCCGGTGTGGAGATCGAAAGCTGCTCGGGCGGGGGCGGTCGCATCGACTTTGCGATGCTGCGCCACACCCACCGCGTCTGGGGCAGCGACTGCATCGACGCACTCTCTCGCGTGGACATCCAGCGCGGCTTCGGCCAGTTTTTCCCACCCGAAATTCTGGGCTCGCACATTGGCACCGCACCGGCCCACACCACCGGGCGCAGCCAGTCGCTGGCGTTTCGCGCTGCCGTCGCCATGACCGGCCATCTGGGTGTGGAGCTCGACGTGCGCCTGCTCAGCGCCACCATGCGCGAGCAACTCGGCGCCTGGATCGGCCGCTACAAGGCTTGGCGCGAGCAGATCCACCACGGACAGGTCTGGCGCGGCGAAGGCGCCGACAGCCTGGTGTGGCAAGCGCACGGCGACCCTGAAGCCAACAACATCTTGCTGTTTGTCTTTCGCACCGCGCCGAGCTCGCACCGCTACACCCCACCCCTGCAACTGCCCATGCTCGATGCCCGTGCGCGCTACCGCGTGCAGCAGTTGGTGGCGATGGATGGCGACGGTGCGTTGCAGTCGCCAGCACCGTTCTTCTCGGAGCTTCTGGCGTCCGGCGTCGACATGGACGGCGCCTGGCTCGCCCAGACCGGCCTTCCGATGCCGCGCGCCACGGCCGAAACCTGCTTCATCGTTCGCCTGCAGAGGATCGAACCATGAGCGCGGGCAGCTTTGATGTGTCCGAGCACGCCCACCGCCGCTTCAACCCGCTGAACGGTGAATGGGTGCTGGTCTCTCCGCACCGCGCCAGACGTCCCTGGCAAGGGCAGCAGGAGGCGCCCGACAACAGCGAGCGCCCGGCGCACGACGCCACGTGTTTTCTGTGCGCGGGCAACCAGCGAGTGACCGGTGAAACCAACCCGGCCTACCGCGGCAGCTTTGTTTTCACCAACGACTTCGCCGCCGTCGCGCCGCAGGCCCCTGACGCCCCCTCATCCAGCGAAGCGCTGTTCCAGGTGCGCAACGCGCGCGGCACCAGCCGGGTGATCTGTTTCTCGCCAGACCACGGAAAGACGCTGCCCGAGCTGCCGCTCGCCGCCATCGAAGCGGTGATCGACACCTGGTGCAGCCAGTCAGCCGAACTCGGCGCCATCTACCCCTGGGTACAGGTGTTTGAGAACAAGGGCGCCCTGATGGGCTGCTCGAACCCGCACCCGCATGGTCAGGTCTGGGCCACCGACTTCGTGCCCACCGAAGCCGCCACCGAAGACCTGCGGCAGCGTGCCTGGCACGCCGAACACGGCCACCCTCTGCTGCTCGGCCTGGTCGAACGCGAAATCGCTCTTGGCGAACGCGTGGTCGTGCTCACAGAGCATTGGGTGGCCATCGTCCCGTTCTGGGCCACCTGGCCGTTCGAGACCCTGCTGCTGCCGCGTTTTGCCGTGCAGCAACTGCCGCAACTGAGCCCCGCACAGCGCGCCGATCTGGCCCTCGCGCTCAAACAACTGAGCTCGCGCTACGACAACCTGTTCCAGTGCTCGTTTCCGTATTCCATGGGCTGGCACGGTGCGCCGTTTGACACAGCAAACGACCCGGCACCCTGGCAATTGCACGCCCACTTCTACCCACCGTTGTTGCGTTCGGCCTCGGTGCGCAAATTCATGGTCGGCTATGAAATGCTGGCCGAGGCACAGCGCGACCTGACCCCCGAGCAGGCGGCGCAGCGCCTGCGCTCCGTGAGTCCCGTGCACTACCGTGAAGCCGTTGCACCGGTCACAACCAGCCTGCACCAAAAGGTCAACGACGCCTTTCAACGCCACACCGGCCACCAGGCCAGCCAATTGGTGCGCGCGCCGGGACGGGTCAATCTGATCGGCGAACACACCGACTACAACGGTGGTTTTGTGCTGCCCTGCGCGATCAACTTCGAGACACTGATCGCGGCAGGGCCGCGCAACGACCGTCGGGTGCGCCTGGTGGCTTGCGACCGTGCAGAAGCCATCGACGAGTTCTCACTCGACGAACCCATTGAAGCCCGCCACGGGGACGCCTCGTGGGCCAACTATGCGCGCGGCGTGGTGCAGCAACTGCTGAAGCGCGGCCTGCCACTGCAAGGCCTGGACCTGGTGATGGCAGGCGACGTGCCACAAGGCACGGGCCTGTCGTCCTCGGCCTCGCTCGAAGTGGCCGTGGGCCTGGCTTTCAAGGCCCTGTGTGGACTGGACAGCGTGAGCGTCACCGACCTCGCGTTGATCGCCCAGCAGGCCGAGAACCATTTCGTGGGCGTGAACTGCGGCATCATGGACCAGCTGATCTCGGCCCGCGGCCAGGTGGGCCACGCGCTGCTGATCGACTGCCGCTCACTCACCCTGCAGCCCGTGGCGCTGCCCAGCGACCTGGCGGTGATGATCGTCAACTCGCATGTGCCGCGCGGGCTGGTGGACGGCGAATACAACGCCCGGCGCGCCCAATGCGAAGCCGCAGCCCGGCATTTCGGTGTCGCGGCGCTGCGCGATGTGAGCCTGGATCAACTGCAACGGCAAGCCCATGGACTGGACCCGGTGGTCCTGCGGCGTGCACGCCACATCGTCACCGAAAACGCGCGCACGCTGGAGGCGACCCAGGCGCTGGCCACGGGCGACCTGTGTGGCCTGGGTCGGTTGATGGCGGCCTCCCACGCCTCCATGCGCGACGACTTCGACATCACCGTGCCGGCGATCGACGAACTGGTGCAGATCCTGCAAACCGCTATCGGCGATCAGGGCGGCGCACGCATGACCGGTGGCGGCTTCGGCGGCTGCGTGGTCGCACTGCTGCCCGAAACCCTGGTCCAGACGGCGCGCCACGCGGTGGAAACCCACTACAGAGCGCCCAGCGGCAAGACGGCGGCGGTTTATGTGTGCAAGGCCTCGGCCGGCGCATCGGTGCTGACCGACACCTCAAGACAGACGGCCACGCCGTGACCCACATCCTGGTCGTCGGCGGTGCCGGCTACATCGGTTCACACATGGTCAAACACCTGGGCGCCCTGGGCTGCCGGGTGACCACACTCGACAACCTGAGTGGCGGCTTCCGAGACGCTGTGCTGCATGGGGCTTTCATCCACGGCGACCTGGCCGACAAGGCCTTGTTGGCCCAGCTGTTTTCAAGCCAGCGCTTTGACGCGGTGATGCATTTTGCGTCGCACATTCAGGTGGGCGAGTCGGTGCTCGACCCCGGCAAGTACTACGAGAACAACCTCGTCAACACGCTGAACCTGCTCAACGCGATGCGCGTGGCGAGGGTGCACCGGTTCATCTTTTCGTCCACGGCAGCGATCTTTGGCGAACCCCAAAGCGCCACCATCGGTGAAGCACACCCGAAGCAGCCCATCAACCCCTATGGCCGCAGCAAACTGATGGTGGAGCAGGCGCTGGCCGACTACGACCACGCCTATGGCATCAAGTCGGTGTGTCTGCGCTATTTCAATGCGGCGGGTGCCGACCCCGAAGGCCAGTTGGGCGAACGCCACGAGCCCGAGACGCATCTGATTCCGCTGGTGCTGCAAGCGGCCTCAGGCAGGCGCTCGCACATCAGCGTGTTCGGCCGCGACTACGACACGCCCGATGGCACTTGCATCCGCGACTACGTGCACATCGCTGACCTGTGCCAGGCGCACTGGCTGGCGCTACAGACCCTGATGCAAGGCGCCGACAGCCAGGCCTACAACCTGGGCAACGGCAATGGGTTTTCGGTCCAGGAAGTGATTGAGGTGGCCCGACAGGTGACAGGCTGCAAGATCACCGTGGTGGACAGCCCCAGGCGTGCGGGCGATCCAGCCAGGCTGGTGGCCCATTCAGCGGCGGCAACGCAGGCGTTGGGGTGGAGGCCGCAACACGCGGCGCTCGAGACCTTGGTGGAGCATGCGTGGCGGTGGGAGACGCGAGCGCGTTGAGTCCAGATCGGGTGCGGCCGGACACCCCACCATCACTCACCCATGCAACTGGGCTTTCAAAAACGCCAGCACCTGCGGCTCTTCGGTGAACGCCACATTGAATCGGCACCAGGGGCTGGGCTGCAGGTCGGGTGCAAACAGGTGGCCGGGGCCGAGCAGGATGTCCTGCTCCGCGGCCTTGTAGGCCAGCTCGGTGGCGTTCTGGATGTCGGGGTGCCGTGCCCACAAAAACATGCCCGCCTTGGGCTCGCAGAACAGCTCAAAACCCACGTTCTCCAGCTGCTGCGCCACGCGCTGGTGCGCCTGCGCCAGCCGCTCGCGCAGGCTGCGCAGGTGCTTGCGCCAGCGCCCGTCCACCAACGCACCATAGGCCAGGCGTTCGCTGAACTCCGATGAGGTGAGGCCCGAGATCATCTTGAGCTGGGCAAAGTCTTCCAGCAGGTCGGGCGGCGCTGCCATGAAGCCGACGCGGATGTTGGGGGAGATGGTCTTGGAAAAACTGCTGATGTAGACCACGCGCTGCAGCTGGTCCAGGCTGGCCAGAGAGGGCCGCGGCTCGGGATCGAGGTCGGCGTAGATGTCGTTTTCAACCACGGTGAACTGGTGCTGCTCGGCCAGCTGCACCACGCGGTGTAGGTGCGCGAGGTTGGCCACCGAGCCGGTGGGGCTTTGCAGGCGCGGCTGGGTGAAAAACACCTTGGGCTTGTGCTCCAGCACCAGGGCTTCGAGAGCGGCCAGGTCGTAGCCGGCCGGGGTGCGCGGCACGCCGATCAGCCGGGCGCCCAGGAAGCGCAGCGAAAACAGCAGATTGGGATAGCCGGGATCGTCCACCAGCACCGCATCGCCCGGGCGCACCAGGCGGCGCGCCACCAGGTCCATCGCCTGGCTGGAGCCTTGCGTGAGCAGCACCTGGTCGGCGCTGACAGCGATCTCCTGCTCAGCCAGCAGGTCGCGCACCAGCTGGCGCAGCGGCGAAAACCCCTTGGGCTCGCCGTAGCCGCCGAGGTCCACGTTTTCCCCGGCCAGCGTGCGCAGGCTGCGGCGCAGACCTTCTTCGAACAGCCAGTTGCCCGGCAGCCAGCCGCAGCCCGGCTTCATGCGCAGCGCGCGGGCTTCGAACACCCGGCGCAGGTACCACATGGAGTCGAAGTTGTAGTTCGCCGTTTCCGAGGGCAGCGTGCCAGGGGCCTGCGGCGCCACGCCTTCGCGCTTGCGCACGAAAAACCCCGAGTGCGGGCGCGAGACGAAGTAGCCCAGCGCCACCAGCCGGTCGTAGGCATCGACCACGGTGTACACGCTCACGCCGTGGGCATGGGCGAAGTGGCGGATGGAGGGCGCCTTGGAACCGGGGCGCAGGTTGCCGCTCTGGATCAGGTCGCGAAACCCCTCGACGATCTGCACCACGAGCGGGCTGGTGCTTTTGGGGTTCAGGGTGAACATGGGGCGCTATCAGGGTAAATGTGTACAGGTCTGTGGGGCTGCACAGTGCATCGCTGTGCAGGCACTGTCTGTATATGTTAGCGGTGGCCTGCGAGCCCTACAGTCCGCCCCAGCCTGAATTTTCTTTCTCATCGGAGCCCCTGCATGCAACGCGAATCCCAAGCCACCAACGCCCTGCTCATGGCCCGCCGCCAGGCCGCCATCCCGCGCGGCGTGGGCCACAGCCACCAGATCTTCATCGCCAAGGGCGACAACGCCGAGATCTGGGACGTGGAAGGCCGCCGCTACATCGACTTCGCCGGTGGCATCGCCGTGCTCAACACCGGCCACCGCAACCCGGCCGTGATCGAGGCCGTGAAGGCTCAGCTCGACCAGTACACCCACACCTGCTTCCAGGTGCTGGCCTACGAGCCCTATGTGGAGCTCGCCGAGCGCCTGAACGCCAAGGCCCCGGGCGACTTCGCCAAGAAAACCCTGTTTCTCACCACCGGCGCCGAAGCGGTGGAAAACGCCATCAAGATCGCCCGCGCCCACACCGGCCGCGCGGGCGTGATCGCCTTCACCGGCGGCTACCACGGCCGCACCATGATGACGCTGGGCCTGACAGGCAAGGTCGCCCCGTACAAAACCGGCTTCGGCCCCTTCCCCGGCGAAATCTTCCACGCCCGCTTCCCCAATGCGCTGCACGGTGTGAGCGTTCAGGACGCGATCGACTCGGTCGAGCAGATTTTCAAGAACGACATCGAAGCCCGCCGTGTGGCGGCCATCATCATCGAGCCGGTGCAGGGCGAAGGTGGTTTCAACGTGGCGCCTCCCGAGCTGATGCAGCGCCTGCGCGCGCTGTGCGACCAGCACGGCATCCTGCTGGTCTGCGACGAGGTGCAGACCGGCGCCGGCCGCACCGGCACCTGGTTCGCCTGCGAACAGAGCGGCGTCGCGCCCGACCTGATCACCCTGGCCAAGTCCATGGCCGGTGGTTTCCCGATCTCGGCCGTGGTCGGCCGCGCCGAGGTGATGGACGCGCCCGCCGCCGGCGGGCTGGGCGGCACCTACGCCGGCAGCCCGATGGCCTGCGCCGCGGCCCTGGCCGTGATGGACGAGTTTGAAAAACACGACCTGCTGCAGCGCAGCCGCGACGTGGGCCAGCGCATCACCGCCAGCCTGCAGACGCTGGCCAAGAAGCACCCATGCATCGCCGACGTGCGCGGCCTGGGCGCCATGGTCGCCATGGAACTGTGCAAGAACGGTGACGTGCACCAGCCCGACGCCGATCTGACCAAGGCCCTCGCCGCCGAAGCCACGAAACGCGGCCTGATCATCCTGACCTGTGGCACCTACGGCAACGTGGTGCGCATCCTGGTGCCGCTGACTGCGAGTGATGCGGTGCTGGACGAGGGTCTGGCGATCATTGCCGCCTCGCTCGAAGCCGCTCTGGCGGCATGAGCTCAGATCAGCCCCCCAACGGCGCGAGCAGCGCGATGCCCCGCCCGCTCGCGGGCGTGCGCGTGCTCGACCTGTCCCGCGTATTGGCCGGCCCCTGGGCCGGTCAGTTGCTGGCCGACTACGGCGCCGAAGTCCTGAAGGTGGAACGCCCCGGCGCCGGTGACGACACCCGCAGCTGGGGTCCACCGTGGTGGGGTGAAGGCGATCAAAAAGTCGCTGCCTATTTCATCTGTGCCAACCGCGGCAAGCGCTCGGTGGCGATCGACATCGCCAGCGGCGAAGGCATCCAGCAGGTGCGCGAACTGGCGCGTGAAGCGGACGTGCTGATCGAAAACTACAAGGTGGGCCAGCTCGCCAGATACGGGCTCGACGCCACCAGCCTGCAGGCCATCAACCCGCGCCTGATCTACTGCTCGATCACCGGGTATGGGCAAAACGGCCCGCTGGCGCACAAGGCCGGCTACGACTTCGCCATCCAGGCCGAGGGGGGCCTGATGAGCATCACCGGCAACCTGGGCGAAGAGCCGCAGAAGGTCGGCGTGGCCGTGACCGACCTGATGACCGGGGTCTACGCCACCACCGCCATCCTCGCCGCGCTGCATGAGCGCGAGCGCACTGGGCGGGGCCGCCACATCGACGCCGCCCTGTTCGACGTGCAGGTCGCCATGCTGGCCAACCAGGCGAGCAACCAGCTGATCGGCCACAAGACGCCCACCCGCATGGGCAACGCACACCCGAACATCGTGCCCTACCAGGTGTTTCCCACGCGCGACGGCCACATGGTGCTGGCCGTGGGCAACGACGGCCAGTTCGCCCGCTTCTGCGAAGCCTGCGACCACCCGGAAGTCTCGCGAGACACACGCTTCTCGACCAACCCGGCGCGCGTCGAACACCGCGCCACGCTGGTGCCGCTGCTCACCGGCTGGACGCTGCAGCGCGACACCGCCGACTGGGTGCAGCTGCTCGACCGCGCCGGTGTGCCCTGCTCGCCGATCCTTGATGTGGCTCAAGTCATGGAACATCCCCATGTCGCTGCGCGCGGTTTGCGGCTACAACCCGGATTGGACGGCACGCCGCCCATGATTGCGAACCCCATGGTGCTCGACGGACAACGGCCCGTGGCCGAGCTGTCGCCACCGGCCCTCGGTGCCCACCCGGCACGATGGTTGCATGCAACGTCCTGAACCCTCCTTCAGTCCCACACACACGACCCGCCCGCGTTCATGACACAGAGCACCGCACTCGTCACCTTCACCGGTGTGCAAAAAACCTACGACGGCCACACCCTGGTGGTGCGCGACCTCAACCTGGAGATCCAGAAAGGCGAGTTCCTCTCGCTGCTCGGCCCCTCGGGCTCGGGCAAGACCACCACGCTGATGATGCTGGCCGGCTTCGAGTCACCGACCTCGGGCGAGATCAGCCTGGACGGTGTGCCCATCACACGCACACCGCCGCACAAGCGCAACTTCGGCATGGTGTTCCAGAACTACGCCCTGTTCCCGCACATGACGGTGGCCGACAACATCGCCTACCCGCTCACCGTGCGCAAGCTCGACAAGAACGACATCGACACCAAGGTCAAGCGCGCGCTCGACATGGTGCAAATGGGCCACATGGGTGCGCGCTATCCGTCGCAGATGTCGGGCGGCCAACAACAGCGTGTGGCCCTGGCCCGCGCCCTGGTGTTCGACCCGCAGTTGGTGCTGATGGACGAGCCACTGGGTGCGCTCGACAAGCAATTGCGCGAGCACATGCAACTCGAGCTCAAGGCGCTGCACCGGCGCCTGGGCGTGACCTTCGTCTACGTGACGCACGACCAGTCAGAAGCGCTCACCATGTCCGACCGTGTGGCGGTGTTCAATGAAGGCGTGATCCAGCAGATCGACGTGGTGGACCGCCTGTATGAAACGCCGGCCAACCGCTTCGTTGCGGGCTTCGTGGGCGACAACTCGGTGCTCGATGCGCGCGTGATCCACAACCACGGAGAGACCTGCGAGGTGCAGCTCGCCGACGGCGTGCACCTGCATGGTGTCAACGTCAACCACGCCCAGGTCGGCGACACGGTGCAGTGCAGCGTGCGCCCCGAGCGCATCGCGCTGGTCGGCGCTGAAAGCAGCAGCGACAACCGGCTGCTCGCCACCGTCACGGACGTGATCTATTTCGGTGACCACCTGCGCCTGCGCTGTGTGGTGCCCGGTCAGCCCGAACTCAGTGTGAAAGTGCCGCTGCAGCACCTGGGCCACATGGCCGCTGGCCAGACGGTCCACCTGCACATCCCATCCGAGCACCTGCGCATTTACAAATGACCCCCCTGCGCCGCTTCGTGTCTTCCCCCCTGGGGGACGCAGCTTGTGGCCCGGCGAAGCCGGTTCCACGGCTGCCCCCGTGGAGACCTCACCCCGGTGCATGGCCGATTTCTTGTTCCCCGTTCCTCAACCCCTGGAGATAAGTCCGATGAAACTGAAACCTGTTTTCCTGGCCGCGGCCATGATGGTCGCCCTGCCGGTGATGGCCCAGAGCCAGCTCACCGTCGTCAACTTCGGTGGCGCCAACGGTGCCGCCCAGAAAAAGGCCTATTTCGAAGCCTACGAAAAAGCCGGTGGCGGCAAGATCACCGCCGTGGAATACAACGGCGAACAGGCCAAGATCAAGGCCATGGTCGAAGCCAAGAAAGTCACCTGGGACGTGGTCGAAGTCGAGAGCCCGGACCTGAGCCGCGGCTGTGACGAAGGCCTGTTCGAGAAGATGGACTGGGCCAAGGTCGGCAACAAAGCCGACTTCCAGAAAGCCGCCGTGCACGAATGCGGCGTCGGCACCTTTGTGTGGTCCACCGTGATGGCCTACGACGGCGACAAGCTCAAGACCGCGCCCACCACCTGGGCCGATTTCTGGGACGTGAAGAAATTCCCCGGCAAGCGCGGCATGCGCAAGGGCGCCCGCTACAACCTCGAATTCGCCCTGATGGCCGACGGTGTCAAGACCGCCGACGTCTACAAGGTGCTGGCCACCAAGGACGGCGCCGAGCGTGCGTTCAAGAAGCTGACCGAACTCAAGCCCAACATCCAGTGGTGGGAAGCCGGCGCGCAGCCGCCGCAGTTCCTGGTCGCCGGCGACGTGGCCATGACCACCGCCTACAACGGCCGCATTGACGCCGCCCAACGCGAAGGCAAGAACCTCAAGATCACCTGGACCGGTGGCATCTACGACCTGGACTACTGGGTCATGCCCAAGGGCACGCCCAACAAGGACGCCGCCCTGAAGTTCATCGCCATGGCCAGCTCGCCGGATGCGCAGGCCGAGTACGCCAAGAACATCAGCTACGGCCCGACCAACAACAAGGCGCTGGCCAAGCTCGACGCCAAGGTGCTGGGCCTGCTGCCCACGTCCGCCGCCAACAGCAAGGACGCGCTGCAGTTCGGCATCGGCTTCTGGGCCGACCAGGGTGAAGCCCTGGAGAAGCGCTTCTCGGCCTGGGCAGCGCAATGATGATGGCCGGTGGAACCCTTGATCTGGCAGCCCAACTGGGCCGCGCCGAACGGCGCCGCAAGACGCGCGCGTTTGCGTTGACCGTGCCCCTGCTGGCATTCCTGCTGGTGTTTTTTCTGGTTCCACTGGCGTCCTTGCTGGTGCGGGCGGTTGAGAACCCCGAAGTGGCCGACGTGCTGCCCCGAACGGGGCAGGCGCTGAGCGACTGGGATCGCAACAGCCCGCCCCCCGCCGAGGCTTATGCCGCGGTGCTGGCCGACCTGTCGGCCATTGAAGAAACCGCGCAAGCCGGTGTGCTGGCGCGGCGCCTCAACAGCGAGGTGGCCGGTGCCCGCTCGCTGGTCATGGGCACCTACCGGGCCCTGCAGTCCGAAGAGCTCAAAGGCGAGAACCTCGGCCCCGACGCGGCCAAAGCCCTGCTGATCGAACAAGACGCGCGCTGGGAAGAGCTGCCCTACTGGCAGGCCATCGCCAAAAACAGCTCGCGCTGGACACCCGACTACCTGCTGACGGCGGTCGACCTGAAGCGCACGCCGCAGGGTGACATCGTCCAGGTGGGCGAAGGCGAAGCCGCCTTCAGCGACATCCTCGGCCGCACCTTCCAGATGAGCGCGGTCGTCACTTTCTTCTGTCTGCTGCTGGCCTACCCGCTGGCCTTCTGGCTCTCCACGCTCTCCGAGCGCAAGGCCAATGTGATGCTGATCCTGGTCTTGCTGCCGTTCTGGACCTCGGTGCTGGTGCGCATCGCCGCCTGGATCGTGCTGTTGCAGAACAACGGCCTGGTCAACCGTTTCTTCATGTGGCTGGGCGTCACCGACACGCCGATTCCGCTGCTGTTCAACCGCGTGGGCGTGATCATCGCGATGGTCCACATCCTGCTGCCGTTCGCCATCCTGCCGCTGTACAGCGTCATGAAGTCGGTGCCACCCAACTACCTGCGCGCCGCCATCTCGCTGGGCAGCGCACCGTTTGCCGCTTTCGTGCGCGTCTACCTGCCGCAGACCTACCCCGGCGTGGCCGCGGGCGGCCTGCTGGTCTTCATCACCAGCATCGGCTACTACGTGACGCCCGCCCTGCTCGGCGGCCCGAGCGACCAGATGCTGAGCTACTACGTGGCGCAGTACACCAACGTGGAAGTGAACTGGGGCATGGCCTGCGCGCTCGGCGGCGTGCTGCTGACCACGACGCTGATCCTCTACGCCGTGTACCGCAAGGTTTCCAAATCCGAGTTGAGCTTGGGATGAAGATGTTCAAACTGCCCGACTTCCCTGCCTACTACACCCTGCTCGACAAGCTGGGCTGGTTCGCCCTGCGCTTCGGCAGCGTGGCCGTGCTGGCCTTCCTGCTGCTTCCGGTGGTGGTGATCATCCCGCTGTCGTTCAGCGACTCCTCGTTCCTCGCCTATCCCATCGAAGGCTGGTCGCTGAAGTGGTACCGCGAGATGTTCGCGTCCGACGACTGGTCGCGCGCCGCGAAGAACAGCTTCATCGTCGCCCCGCTGGCCACACTGCTCGCCACGGCACTCGGCACGCTGGCGGCGATGGGCCTGGCCCACACCAAGTTCTTCGGCAAGAGCTTCATCACCGGCCTGCTGATCGCGCCCATGGTGGTGCCCATCGTGGTGGTCGCCGTGAGCACCTACCTGTACTTCGCGCGCTGGGGCCTGAACGACTCCTACCTCGGCCTGATCCTGGTGCACGCCGCACTCGGCGCGCCCTTCGTGGTGACCACCGTGATGGCCACACTCCAGAGCTTCAACCAGAACCTGGTCAAGGCCAGCCTGAGCCTGGGCGCGAGCCCGCTGGAGACTTTCTTTCGCGTGACCTTGCCGGTCATCGCACCGGGCGTGATTTCGGGCGCGCTGTTCGCCTTCGCCACCTCGTTTGACGAAGTGGTCGTGACGCTGTTCCTCGCCGGCCCCGAGCAGGTCACGCTGCCGCGCCAGATGTTCACCGGCATCCGCGAAAACATCTCACCCACCATCGCCGCCGTCGCCACGCTGCTGATCCTGTTCACGACCGCGTTGATGCTCACGCTGGAGTGGCTGCGCGGTCGCCGCAAGTGAACCGGGATCTGGTCCGCCGGGCCTCACTGGCCATGCTGGAACATGGGCGTTTCGATGCTGCCGAACACCAGCATCCGCCAAGTGCCAAGGCCCTTACTGACCGATCAGCCCGCCCCCCAACCGAATCCGGCCCATGCACTTCACCACCGACACCACCCTGACCGACCAGCACACCCGCCTGGTACCACTGCACGCCGAACATCACGACGATCTGGTCGAGGCCGTGCGCGACGGCGAGCTCTGGAATCTCTGGTACACCGCCATCCCCACGCCCGAGGGCATGGCCGCCGAGATCCAGCGGCGCCTGGGCCTGCAGCGGGCGGGCAGCATGTTGCCCTTCGCTGTGCTCGATGCGAGCGGCAAAGCGGTGGGCATGACCACTTACATGAACATCGACGCCGCCAACCGCCGGGTCGAGATCGGCTCCACCTGGTACCGCAGCGCCGTGCAGCGCAGCCCGCTCAACACCGAATGCAAACGCCTGCTGCTGACGCACGCCTTCGAGGCGCTGGACTGCATCGCGGTGGAGTTCCGCACGCACTTCTTCAACCACCAGAGCCGGCGCGGCATCGAACGCCTGGGCGCCAAACTGGACGGCGTGCTGCGATCGCACCAGATCAACAAACACCCCGACGCCCAAGGCACGCTGCGCGACACCTGCGTCTACAGCATCCTGGCCTGCGAATGGCCAACGGTGAAGGCCCATCTGGACTTCCAGCTCAGCCGCCCCCGAACCTGAGAACGCCATGAGCGAATCTGCTTTCAACCAGCCCCTCGGCGGCAATGCCATGCCGCGCTTCGGCGGCCTCGCCAGCATGATGCGGCTGCCCGTGGCCAGCAGCGCCGAAGGCCTCAACGCCGGCTTCATCGGCGTGCCGCTGGACACCGGCACCAGCCACCGGCCCGGCGCGCGTTTCGGCCCGCGCCAGATCCGCGCAGAGTCTTGCCTGATCCGCCCCTACAACATGGCCACGGGCGCTGCGCCCTTCGATGCCCTGCAGGTCGCCGACCTCGGCGATGTGGCGATCAACACCTACAACCTGCTGAAGTCGGTGGACCTCATCGAGCAGCACTACCGCCCGATCATCGCGGCCGGCTGCATCCCGCTCACGCTCGGTGGCGACCACACCATCGCCCTGCCCATCCTGCGCGCGATGAAGGCCCAACACGGCCCGGTGGCGATGATCCATGTGGACGCCCACGCCGACGTGAACCCCGACATGTTCGGTGAGGCCATTGCGCACGGAACGCCCTTCCGCCGCGCGGTGGAAGAAGGCCTGCTGATCGGCGACAAGGTCTGGCAGATCGGCCTGCGTGGCAGCGGCTATTCGGCCGAAGACTTTGACTGGCCGCGCCAGCAAGGCTTCACCGTGGTGCCCGCGCACGAGGTCTGGTGGACCAGCCTGGCGCCGCTGATGGCGCAGATCCGCGCCAAGATCGGCCCGGACACGCCCACCTACCTCAGCTTCGACATCGATGGCATCGACCCGGCTTACGCGGGCGGCACCGGCACGCCAGAGATCGGTGGCCTCAATGTGCCGCAGGCATTGGAGATCATCCGCGGCTGTCGCGGACTGAATCTGGTGGGTTGCGATTTGGTTGAAGTGTCCCCGGCCTACGACACCAGTGGCAATACCGCCCTGCTGGGCGCCAACCTGCTCTTCGAAATGCTGTGCGTGTTGCCCGGCGTGGCCTACCGCTGAACCCCGAGGAATGCCCCCCATGAACCGTCCCCAAGCCGTCCCCACCGTGCAGATTTTCAATGAACGCGTGATCGTCACCGAGTGGCGTTTCGCGCCGGGGGCGGAGACGGGCTGGCACCGCCACGCACACGACTACGTGGTCGTGCCGATGACCGGCGGCGAGCTGCTGCTGGAAACGCCCGAAGGCAACCGCACGGCACCGCTGACGCTGGGCCAGTCGTACACCCGAAACGTGGGCGTGGAGCACAACGTCATCAACCCCACCGGACACGAAGTCGTGTTCGTGGAAATCGAAATGCGCTGAACCCCACACCATCACCATGCCAAGCTCACACCTGACCCTGCTGGTCATCGCACTCCCCGCCATGGCCATGGCACAGACGCCGCTTCCGCTGGTGGTGGCGAACTTCGGTGGCGCCAACGGCAAGGCGCAGGAAGTGGCGTTCCTCAAGCCCTTTTCCCGTGAGTCGAACATTCCCGCCCAGGGCGTGGAGTACGACGGCGACCTGGGCGCGGTGCGCAAGATGGTGCAGGCCAAAAAGCCCACCTGGGACGTGGTCGAGGTGGAATCATCCGAACTGACCATGGGTTGCAAAGAGGGGCTGTTTGAGCCCTTCAACAAGGCACAGATCAAGAACGCGTCGATGCTCATGCCCGGGAGCGTGCAGCCCTGCGGTGTCGGCGCCTTTGTCTGGTCGACGGTGCTGGCCTACAACAGTGCGAATCTGAAGACCACCCCGACCAGTTGGGCCGACTTCTGGAACGTGCAGAAAATCCCGGGCAAGCGCGGCATGCGCAAGGGTGCTCGTTACAACCTCGAATTTGCGCTGATGGCCGATGGCGTGCACCGCCGCGACGTCTATGCACTGCTGGCCACCGAGGCCGGCTTGCAGCGCGCGCTCAACAAGCTGCAGCAGCTCAAGCCTCACATCGTCTGGTGGGAATCCGGCTCGCAGCCGCCCAAGATGTTGGCCAGCGGCGAGTGGGTCATGAGCACGGCCTACAACGGTCGCATCTCGGCGGCGGTTGCCGAAGGGGCCAGCGGCCTGACCATCGCCTGGAACGACGCCATCTACGACCTGGACTATTGGGCGATCATCAAGGGTTCGCCCCGCGTGGACCAGGCCCAAGCCTTCGTGAACTTCGCGACCTCCGACCCGGCGCAGCTGGCCTTCTCGCGCGAGATCACCTACGGCCCGACCAACTACAACGCGATCCTCGCTTACGACACCGGCCGCAAGCGCGTGCCCGACAACAAGCACCTGATCGACCTGTCGATGGCGCCCAGCGACCTGCCCTCGGCCCCCGGCAACCTGCGCCGAGCCCTGGCCTTCAGCCCGGTCTACTGGGTGTCCAACGGGGCACAGATCGAGAAAAAGCTGGCCGATCTGCTGAAGTGAATCTCGACGAATTTCCCTGCTGCCCAGGGGGGCGACGACGCCCCTTGGTCGCAATTGTTTAATAAATTAAATAAAATCTTTTCCCCCCGCTTTCAACGAGAGACATCCCATGGACATGAAGACCTCCCCCCTTGCTCTGCTGAACGACCCGACCTTGCTCAAAACCGACGCGCTGATCAACGGCGAGTGGGTCAAAGGCGCCAGCCGTTTTGACGTGCTCGACCCGGCCACCGGCCTGAAGCTCGCCGATGTGGCCAACCTCGGCCCGGCCGATGCCGAAAGAGCCATTGCCGCCGCCAACGCGGCCTGGGCCGGCTGGAAGGGCAAGACCGCCAAAGAGCGCAGCATCATCCTGCGCAAGTGGTACGACCTGCTGATGGCCAACCAGGACGACCTGGGCCGCATCATGACCGCCGAACAGGGCAAGCCGTTGGCCGAAGCCAAGGGCGAAGTGGCCTATGGCGCGAGCTTCGTCGAGTGGTTCGCCGAAGAGTCCAAGCGCGTGAACGGCGAGACCCTGCCGCAGTTCGACAACAACCGCCGCCTGATGGTGCTCAAGCAGCCCATCGGTGTCTGCGCGGCCATCACGCCCTGGAACTTCCCGCTCGCCATGATCACCCGCAAGGTGGCGCCCGCGCTGGCCGCCGGCTGCCCCGTCATCATTAAGCCTGCCGAACTCACGCCGCTGACCGCGCTGGCCGCGGCCGAGCTGGCCATCCGCGCCGGCATCCCGGCCGGCGTGTTCAATCTGATCACCGCCGATGCGTCCAACTCCATCGCCGTGGGCAAGGTCATCTGCGCCAGCGACGTGGTGCGCCACATCAGCTTCACCGGTTCCACCGAAGTGGGCCGCATCCTGATGGCGCAGAGCGCGCCCACGGTGAAGAAGTTGTCGCTCGAACTCGGCGGCAATGCGCCCTTCATCGTGTTCGACGATGCCGACATCGACTCCGCTGTCGAAGGCGCCTTCGCCAGCAAGTACCGCAACGCCGGTCAGACGTGCGTCTGCACCAACCGCTTCTACGTGCAGGAAGGCGTGTACGACGCCTTCGTCGCCAAATTCGCCGCCAAGGTGAAAACCGCCAAGGTCGGCAACGGTTTTGAAGACGGCGTGAACCAGGGTCCGCTGATCGAAGAAGCCGCGTTGGAGAAAGTGCAGCGCCATGTGGACGACGCCAAGGCCAAGGGCGGCCGCATCCTGGCCGGCGGTCAGCGCCTGAACGACATGGGCAGCGGCCAGTTCTTCGAACCCACCGTGGTGGCCGACGCGACCGCCGACATGCTCTGTGCCAAGGAAGAAACCTTCGGCCCCTTCGCGCCGGTGTTCAAATTCAAGACCGAGCAGGAAGCCATCGACGCAGCCAACAACACCGAGTTCGGCCTGGCCAGCTATTTCTACAGCCGAGACATTGGCCGCATCTACCGCGTGGCCGAAGCGCTGGAGTACGGCATGGTCGGCATCAACGTCGGCATCCTGGCCACCGAACACGTGCCGTTTGGCGGCGTGAAGCAGTCGGGCCTGGGCCGCGAAGGCTCACACCACGGCATGGACGACTACGTCGAGATCAAGTACCTCTGCCTGGGCGACATCCTCAAATGATCCGGGTCTGACCATCGAGGTCATTCATACGGCTTTGCATTCAAGCGTAGAACAAGGCGCGAAGCCGCAGACAGTGCGAAAGCACGGCAAGGCGAAGCAACGCAGTTATACGTTTGAAGGCAAAGCCGTATCAGGCCTGGCGAGCAGCGTTCGCCGGTCGGGTGCGGGCTGGCTTCACGGAATGAGCGAAAATCCGAGCTGTCATCAATTCTTCACACCAATGTAAAGAGGCTGCCACAAATGGCAGCCTCTTTGCTTGTCTGCACACACCCCCATGATCTCCATGCTCGGAAGCATCGAACCCTGGCTCCTCATCAGCTTGCTGTTGGCCCTGTTGTTCGTTCTCGCCTTTGAATTCATCAACGGCTTCCACGACACCGCCAACGCGGTGGCCACCGTGATCTACACCCGGGCCATGCCGCCCTCGGTGGCGGTGTTTTCGTCGGGCGTGTTCAACTTTCTTGGCGTGCTGCTCGGTGGTGTGGGCGTGGCCTACGCCATCGTGCACCTGCTGCCCGTCGAGCTGCTGATCGACGTGGACTCCGGGCGGGGTCTGGCCATGGTCTTTTCGCTCTTGACGGCGGCCATCGCCTGGAACCTGGGCACCTGGTTCCTTGGCATCCCCGCCTCCAGCTCGCACACGCTCATCGGGTCCATCCTGGGCGTGGGCATGGCCAACGCGCTGATCACCGACATCGAACTCTCGCAGGGCGTGAACTGGCAGAAGGCGATCGACATCGCGGTCTCGTTGGTCTTGTCGCCCGTTGCCGGGTTCATGGTGGCAGGCCTGATCCTGGTGGTCCTGAAATGGTGGAAGCCACGCTCGGCCATGCACAAGACGCCTGAGAAGCGGATGGAAGACGTGGGCAAGAAGCACCCGCCGTTCTGGAGCCGCATGGTGCTGGTGCTCTCGGCGCTGGGGGTGAGCTTCGTGCACGGCTCCAACGACGGTCAGAAGGGCATCGGTCTGATCATGCTGGTGTTGATCGGTATCGTGCCCTCGTATTTCGTGCTCGATCTGAGCAGCAGCAAGTACGAGATCGACCGCACGCGCGATGCGGCCATGTACCTCAGCGATTTTTACCAGCGCAACGACGCCACCCTGTCGTCCTACCTGGCGCTGGGCAAGTCCAATGGCACCGAGCTGCCCGCCAAGTTCAGCTGCGACCCGCACCAGACCGAAATCACCATTGCCGCCCTGCAGCGCGGCCTGGCCGGCGTGACGAACTACGCCTCGCTGGCGCCCCAGGAGCGCGTCGACATCCGCCGTTACATCCTGTGCCTGGACGACACCGCCCGCAAGGTGTCCCGCCTGGCCTACCTGCCCTCCGTGGAAAAGCGCGATCTCGCCCGTCTTCGCAAAGACCTGACCGCATCCACCGAATACGCCCCTTTCTGGGTGGTGATCGCCGTGGCCCTGGCGCTGGGCATCGGCACCATGATCGGCTGGAAACGCGTGGTGAAGACTGTGGGGGAAAAGATCGGCAAACAGGGCATGACCTATTCCCAAGGCATGAGCGCGCAGGTGACGGCGGCCATGGCCATCGGTCTGGCCAACGTGTTTTCACTCCCTGTGTCCACAACCCACGTGCTGTCGTCCGGTGTGGCCGGCACCATGGTGGCCAACCGCAGCGGCCTGCAGAGCAAGACCGTGGGCAGCATCCTGATCGCCTGGGTGCTGACACTGCCCGTGTCCATGGCACTGGCCGCCGGCCTGTACTGGCTGGCCCACCGCGTATTCATCGCCTGATCTTCGGGGGTTCCGGTCCGCCATCGCTTACACTGGCGGCCCTCTGCGGGTGTAGCTCAATGGCAGAGCTGTTGCTTCCCAAGCAACTGACGAGGGTTCGATTCCCTTCACCCGCTCCAGATTTCAAAAGGCCCCTCGGGGCCTTTTTCATGTCGGCCGGTCCACGGCCCTGTCTGCAGGCAGCGAGGCCAGCGACCACCAGCTCACCACCACCAGCGGGAGGCCCAACCCGAAGGCGTAGCGGATGCCCCAATGCTCGGCGATGAAGCCCAGCATGGGCGGCGCCAGCAGGAAGGCCACGAAGGCGGTCTGCGACAGGGCCGCGACATTGACGGCCGCCGGCCGGTCGTGGCGCTGCGCGGCGGCTGACATGGCGAGCGGGAAGATGGCGCTGGTGCCCACACCCATGAGTGCGAAACCCAGCAGCGACACCGCAGAGTGCCATGCCGCAAACACCAGCACCACCCCCACACCCAGCGTGAGCAGCAGCACCCGGGCCACCGTGCGGGGCGAGTGCCGGTCCACGAAATGGTCGGCCGAAAAACGCGCCATGGCCTGCGCAAACGCGCCCGTGGCCACCGCCAGCCCGGCCACAAAGGGCGCCGAGCCGAACACGTCGCGCATGTAGATGGACGACCAGTCGATGCCCGCACCCTCCATCACCATCGCCGAAAAACACAGGCCCACCAGCGACATGATGGCCAGCGTGGGCCGGGCGAAACGGGGCGCATGCGCGGCACCGGGCGGCTGGGGTCTTGCAGGACTGGGCTCGAAACCACCCAGCACCCACCTCGTGGCCACGACCACGACCAGGACGGTCACCATGAGTTGCACCTGCGGGCTCACGCCCCAGCGGGCGCTCAGGGCGCCGACCACACCCGCACCGAAGAAGCCAAAACTCCAGAAACCGTGCGAACGGTTCATGAGGCGGCGCCCGAGGCGGTGCTCCACCCGATCGGCCTCCACGTTCACCACAATTTCAATGGCGCCCACACACATCCCCGCCGGCACCAGGCAGGCAAACAGCATCCAGGGTGCGGCGGCCCAGGCCGCCAGCGCGTACCAGACCGACGCGATGGGCAGCAGCCAGAGCAGGCAGCGCCGGTAGCCCACGCGCTCGATCAGCGAGTGCCCCCAGGTCAGCGACACCATGGTGCCGCAGGCCGTGCCCATCAGCGCCAGCCCCAACGCGCCCTCGCCCACCCCCATGCCGCGTTGGATCTCGCCCATGCGGGGAAACAATCCGCCCAGGCTGAACGCGTAGAGAAAAAAAGCAGCGTAGACGCGATGGGCAGCGGTCAAGCGGGGCTCCGGGCGAGGTTTGAATGAAGGGCAGGCGGTGGATCATGACAGGGCCGGACCGGCCGTGCTCCTGCGCGTGCTCGCCGCGTCACCCGGCCCCGTTGGCGTGTGCCAAGGCACGGAACCGCCGGTTTTCCGCCCGGGCGCCGTGGTGAATGTCGATACACTTTGGACTTACTAAAAATGTATCAACACGTTACAAAACCCCAACCCGGACGCTCGACGCGATGCCCTCCTCCCCACCGCCCTCCGAGCGCCTGTTCAGAGCCGAAGCCCTGGCCTCCCAGCGCACCCAGTTGTTGGGCGAGATCGTCCTCACACCGAAACTCTCGACGCTGTGGATGAGCCTGGTGGCGGCCTTGCTGGCGTTGGCGGTCATCGCCTTCCTGATGCTCGGAAGCCACACGCGCCGCGTCACTGTGAGCGGGCAGCTCATGCCCGCTGGTGGCCTGATCCGTGTGTACACGCCGCAGGCGGGCGTGGTGCTGGAGAAACGCGTGAGCGATGGCCAGCTCGTCAAAAAGGGTGCGCTGCTCTACGTGCTCAGCAGCGACCGCCAGGGCGACGGCGCGCGGGAACTGCAGGCCGACATTGCCCTGCAGGTGGGCGAGCGCAAAGGCTCGCTGGAACAGGAAATCCAGCGCTCGCAACAAGTGCAGGCCGACGAACTGGCCAACCTGCAGCGCCGGGCCGACACCCTGCGCGGCGAATCCACCGCCATCGCCGGCCAGATTGAGCAGCAGAAAACGCGCCTGCAGATCGCCGAAGACACGCGCAAGCGATACCAGAGCCTGGCCGACCAGGACTTCATTGCGCGCGAAGAACTGATTCAGAAAGAGATCGACCTCACCGAACAACGCTCGCGCCTGCGCGGCCTGGAGCGCGAGGCGCTTGGCGTGCAACGCGAAGCCAGCCTGGTGCAACAGGAGCTGTTGGCGACCCGCCTGCGCCACGCCAACCTCGTGGCCCAGCTGGAGCGCGAGGTGTCCAGCACCGACCAGCAACTCACCGAGGTCGAGTCGCGCCGGCGTGTGCTGATCACGGCGCCGGAGGCCGGCCGCGCGACCCTGGTGGTGGCCGAGGTGGGCCAGACGGTCGACAGCAACCAGGCCATGGTCACGCTGGTGCCGGCGTCGGGCGAGCTGCAGGCCCGGCTGTATGCGCCCAGCAGCAGCATCGGCTTTGTGCAGGCGGGCGATGCGGTGCTGCTGCGCTACCAGGCCTTCCCCTACCAGAAGTTCGGGCAACACGAGGGCGTGGTTGAAACCGTCTCCACCTCGGCGGTCAGCACCGCCGAACTCACCGGCCTGCCCGCCACCGGCCTGGCACCGGGTGAGCCGGTGTTCGCCATCCAGGTAAAGCTGAAGGCCAGCAGCATCGACGCCAACGGGCAAAAGCGCCCCTTGCAGGCGGGCATGCAGCTTGAAGCCGACATCCTGCAGGAACGCCGCAAGCTCTATGAGTGGATGCTCGAACCCCTTTTCAGCGTGACCCAACGCGCCACGCCATGAGCCGCCACGACCGGAGATGCCTGTGACCTGGACCGACCGACTCTCTTTTGGCCTGGGTCGCACACTGCCCGTGATCCTGCAGACCGAGGCCGCCGAGTGCGGACTGGCCTGCCTGGCCATGGTGCTCAACCGCCATGGCGTGGTCACCGACCTCGCCGCCCTGCGCACGCGCCACGCGATCTCGCTGACCGGTGTCACGCTGGCCACGCTCACCGACATCGCCCAACGCGAACAGCTGGGCACGCGCGGCCTGCGCCTCGAACTCGACGAGCTGGCACAGCTGCGCCTGCCCGCGATCCTGCACTGGGACCTCAACCACTTCGTGGTGCTCAAGTCGGTGGGCAACGGCCACGTGGTGATCCACGACCCGGCGTTCGGTGAACGCCGCATGAGCCTGGAAGACACCTCGCGCCACTTCACCGGCGTGGCGCTGGAGGTCTGGCCCAACCCGGGGTTCGCGCCGCGAGAAGAAAAGACCCGCGTCAGGCTGACCCAGCTGATCGGCCAGGTCGCCGGTTTCTGGCCTTCGCTCGCGCAGGTGTTGCTGCTTTCGCTGGCGCTGGAGGTGTTTGGCCTGGTCTCGCCGCTGTTCATGCAGTGGGTGCTGGACCACGTGGTGGTCTCGCGCGACACCCAGCTGCTGACCACGCTGGCGCTGGGCTTCGGCCTGCTGATGCTGGTGCAGCAGGCCACGTCGCTGCTGCGTTCGTGGGTGCTGATGGTGATCAACACCTCGATCGGCCTGCAGTGGAAAGCCAATGTGTTTGCCCACATGACGCGCCTGCCGCTGTCGTACTTCCAAAACCGCCACCTGGGCGACATCGTCTCGCGCACCGGCTCGGTGGACGAGATCCAGCGCACCCTGACCTCCGCCTTTGTGGAGTCCTTGTTCGACGGCCTGCTCGTGATCCTCACCCTGGTGCTGATGTTCATCTACAGCCCCGCGCTCGCCTGGGTGTCGCTGATCGCGGTGACGGTGTACCTGGCCATGCGCCTGCTCTGGTACCGACCGCTGTACGCGGCATCGGAAGAGACCCTGGTGCGCGACGCCAACCAGTCCAGCCACTTCCTGGAGACGATCCGCGGCATGCGCGCGATCCAGCTGTTTGGCCGGCAAATCCAGCGCCAGAGCGCCTGGCAGACCCTCATGGTCAGTGCCACCAACGCCCGCCTCAAGGTGCAGAAGCTGCAGATCCTCTACGGCCTGCTGCGCGGCCTGCTCAGCGGTGGGTTCATGGTGCTCATCATCTGGCTCGGCGCGCGCCAGATCATCGCCACCGAGCTCACCGTCGGCATGTTGATGGCGTTCCTGGCCTACCGCGCCCAGTTCGACAGCCGGATCACCGCGCTCATCGACAAGGCCATCGACCTCAAGATGCTGCGCCTGCACGCCGAACGCCTGGCCGACCTGGTGCTCACGCCCGCCATGCCGCAAGCCCAGCGCCTCGGTGCGCGCGATCTGGCGGCGGCGCAAGCCGGCAACGACGCCGGCCCGAGCCCCGCGCTCCGGCTCGAAGGCTTGCGCTACCGCTATGCCGACCAGGCGCCCTGGGTGATCGACGGGCTCTCGCTCGACATCGCGGCCGGCGAGGTGGTCGCCATCACCGGCCGGTCCGGCTGCGGCAAAACCACCCTGATCAACCTGCTGCTGGGCACCTACGCGCCGATCGAGGGCCAGATTCGCGCCGACGGCGTGCCGCTGGCGCAGATCGGCATCGAACGCTGGCGCCAGGGCGTGGCCACCGTGATGCAGGACGACACCTTGTTCGCCGGTTCGATCAGCGACAACATCTGTTTCTTCGACGCCCAGCCCGACCTCGAGTGGGTGGTCGAGTGCGCCGACATGGCCGCACTGCATGACGACATCGAGACCATGCCCATGGGCTACCAGACGCTGGTAGGCGACATGGGCACGGTGCTTTCGGGCGGCCAGAAACAGCGCCTGCTGCTGGCGCGGGCCTTGTACAAACGACCGAAGGTGCTGATCCTCGACGAAGCCACCAGCCACCTCGACATCGAGTCCGAGGCGCGGGTGAACGCAGCCATCGCCGCCCTGCCGGTCTCACGCATCGTGATCGCGCACCGCCCCGAAACCCTGCGTTCGGCGCAGCGGGTGGTGGAGATGCAGGCGGGCCGGGTGGTCTTCGACGGCACGCCGCAAGGCTACTTCGAACACGTCGCTGAGAGGGCTCGCCGACCATGACGCCCGTTTCGTCCCGGTGGCGTCCGCTGGCGCTGGTACTCGCCTTGCTCAGCGCTGGCGTGGTGAAAGCCCAGGTGGGCGACCCACACCTGCGCCTGAGCACCCTGCTGGCGCAGCCGCCCGTGTTCGGCGTTGAAGAAGCAGCGCCCACTCGCCATTGGGCACACGGGGCCGAGCGCTGGCAGCCAGGCCACCGCGATTGCGCGGCCACCGCTGAGCCGCCCTGGGAACGCCTGACCCTCGGCGACGCGCTGGCGCGCACGCTGTGCAAGAGCCCTGCCCTGCGCCAGGCGTTGGCCGACGTGGCCGAGCAAGCGGCGGGGGTGGAGCTGGGCGAAGTGGCCCTGCGCCCCAGCTGGAACGCCAGCGTGGACTACAGCGCGGCCCGCAACTTCAACGCCACCGGCAACTCGGGCCGCACCATCGGCGCCTCGCTGGGCCTGTCGTGGGCGCTGTTCGACTTCGGCCAGCGCAGCGCCAGCCTGCGAGAGGCCCGCTTGGCCCTGTCCGCGGCCATGGCCAGCCAGGGCAATGCCCTGCTCGAATCGGTTCGCGAGCTGCTGCGCCTGTACGGCGAAGCGGTGGTGGCCACCGCCTCGCTGGAGGCGGCCACCGAAGCGGAAGCCACCGCCTCGCGAACGTCGGCGGCGGCGCAGGCGCGTTACGACGCCCAGGTGGGCAACCAGATCGACCGCCTTCAGGCCCAGACCGCGCTCGCGCAAGCCACGCTGGAGCGCGTGCGCGCCCAGAGCAACTGGGAAAACGCGCGTGGCCACCTGGCGCTGGCGCTGGGTGCCGACATCGAGCAACCCCTGCAGCTGGCCGAATGGACGGTGTGGGCGCGTCCGGGTCCGGAGACTCCCGATCTGGCCGCATTGCGAAGCGAGGCCCGCGCCCAGCACCCCCGGTTGCGCGCGGCGCAGGCCCAGATTGATGCCTTGCAGGCCCGGCTGGAAGCGATTCAGGCCCAGGGCAAGGGCAGCCTCACCGTCAGCGCCAACGGCGGCACGTCGCGCAATTGGGGAGCGGCCGGCAACGGCAACATCCCCACCGCCAATGCCGCCATCGTGGCCAACATGCCGCTGTTCAACGGTCGTGAATCCAACGCACAGCAAGCGCAGGTGCTTGCACAAAAATCC
Organism: Hydrogenophaga sp. A37; assembly: GCF_002001205.1. GTDB lineage: Bacteria > Pseudomonadota > Gammaproteobacteria > Burkholderiales > Burkholderiaceae_C > Hydrogenophaga. Next base: position 39,886 of record NZ_MUNZ01000077.1, on the reverse strand, counting down.
GCCCGCGAAGCCGGGCTGGAGACCGCTCGCCGCGAGGTGGACAGCCAGCTCTGGCAGGCCCATCAGGCCCTGCTGACCAGCCGGCAGAGCCTGTTGGCCAGCGAACGCCTGCTGGTCTCCGCCAACAACACGTACAAGGTGGCCCAAGGCCGCTACCGGGCCGGCGTGGGGTCCATCCTCGAGTTGCTCAACGCACAGTCGGCGCTCGCCGACGCCCGCCGGCAGCGCGTCAGCGCTCAGGTGGACCAGCTCACCGCCCGGACGCAGCTGGGATTGGCGAGCGGTCGCGCCGGGCTTTAAGCCCTCTCATCGACCCCCACAAACAAAAATGGCACCCAAGGTGCCATTTTTTGTCGTGACCGAAGCGGTCGGGCCGGCGCTCAGTCCACCTGAGGCAGCTCTTCCACAGGGGGCTTAGGCTCACACACGGGCTTGGGTTGGCAGACGGGCTTGGGCTGACAAATGGGTTTCGGATTGCAGTAAGAGCGCGGCTTGTAGCTCCGGCATGAAAAGAACCAACCGCCTGCGACATTGCCCATCTCTTCGTTGCTCAAAACGCGCATTTCATGCTCCTGTAAAAAAACGTTACCAACTTACAAACATCAACTTTAGTATACATAAGCATGCGATAAAAAGTAAACACTTTGATACAAACCATTCGTCGGACAACCCGCCCAAAGTGTGGGTTCTGAAACGACAAAAAGCCTGGCGAACCAGGCTTTTTGTCGTCAGTCGGGCGGTCAACCGCCCGTCCCCAAAGGGTCAGATCAGCGTCACACCCGTCTTGGACTGCAGCAGCTCCAGCGTCACATCGGGCGCCAGTTCCACCACTTTCAGGCCCTCGGGTGTCACGTCCATCACGGCCAGGTCGGTGATGATGCGGTTGACCACGCCCTTGCCGGTCAGCGGCAGCGTGCACTTCGGCAGGATCTTCAGGTCTTCGGTGCCGTCTTTCTTCTTGGCCACGTGTTCCATCAGCACGATCACGCGCTTCACGCCGGCCACCAGGTCCATGGCGCCGCCCATGCCCTTGACCATCTTGCCGGGGATCATCCAGTTGGCCAGGTCGCCCTCGGCCGTCACCTGCATGGCGCCCAGGATGGACAGGTTGATCTTGCCGCCGCGGATCATGGCGAACGACTGGTCGCTGCCGAAGATGGCCGAGCCCTTCATGGTGGTCACCGTCTGCTTGCCGGCGTTGATCAGGTCCGGGTCCACCTCGTCTTCATAGGGAAACGGGCCGATGCCCAGCATGCCGTTTTCGCTCTGCAGCCACACCTCCACGTGGTCGGGCACATGGTTGGCCACCAGCGTCGGGATGCCGATGCCGAGGTTCACGTAAAAGCCGTCCTGCAGTTCCTGCGCCGCACGCGCGGCCATCTGGTCTTGGGTCCAAGGCATGGTGATCTCCTGTTTATTTGCGGTCGCGGATGGTGCGCTTTTCGATGCGCTTTTCCGGGTTGGCGTTGAGCACGATGCGGTGCACGTAGATGCCAGGCAGGTGCACGTCGTCCGGGGCGATCTCGCCGGTGGCCACGATGCGCTCCACCTCCACGATGCAGATCTTGCCGGCGGTGGCGGCGGCGGGGTTGAAATTGCGCGCTGTCATGTTGAAACGCAGGTTGCCGGACATGTCGGCCACGTCGGCCTTCACCAGCGCCACCTCGGGGAACAGCGCATGTTCCATCACGTAGGTTTCACCGCCGAACTCGCGCAGTTCCTTGCCTTCGGCCACCAGGGTGCCGACACCCGTCTTGGTGAAGAATGCCGGGATGCCGGCACCACCAGCGCGCAGCTTCTCGGCCAGCGTGCCCTGGGGCGTGAATTCGAGCTCGAGCTCGCCGGCCAGGTACTGGCGCTCGAACTCCTTGTTTTCACCCACGTAGGACGAGATCATTTTCTTGATCTGGCGCGTCTGCAGCAGCTTGCCAAGACCGAAGTCGTCCACGCCCGCGTTGTTGGAAATAGCGGTTAGGTTTTTCACGCCGGAATCGCGCAGCGCGTCGATCAGCGCTTCGGGAATGCCGCAGAGGCCAAAACCGCCCACGGCGATGAGCTGGCCGTCAGCGACCACGCCCTTCAGGGCTTCGGCTGCGCTCGGGTAAATCTTGTTCACGTCGGTTGCTCCAGTGGTTGAACAGGGATGGGCGCTACGATACTACGTAATTGAATACGTAGTTTGACCTAATGGCTAACCCGAACACCGACCCCATGAACAACGCCAATGGCATCGACTACCGCCTCGCCTTCGACCTGGCACCCATCGGGCTGGCGCTGTCGCGGCAGCGCACGATGGTGGACTGCAACCAGGCGCTGTGCGAGATGTTTGGCACCACGCGTGAACAGCTCGTGGGCCAGAGTTTTCAGGTGCTCTACCCCAGCGCCGACGAGTACGAACGCACCGGCGCGCGCATCGCACCGATCCTCGGGCGCAGCGGCACCTACGCTGACGACCGCATCATGAAACGCATGGACGGCCGCCTCAAGGGCGAAACCTTCTGGTGCCACGTGACCGGCCGGGCCCTGCGCCGCGAAGCGCCGCACGAGGCCGGCATCTGGAGTTTTGAGGACCTGAGCTCACGCCGCACCGTCAAGGCCGATCTGACCGGGCGCGAGCGCGAGGTGGCCGCCTTTTTGATGGACGGCCTGACCAGCAAGGAGATCGGCAAGGCGCTGGGCATCAGCCACCGCACGGTGGAGATCCACCGCGCGCGCCTGATGCGCAAGTACCAGGCGCACAGCACGCCAGACCTGGTGCACCGCCTGGTGGCGGGCTGACCCGAGAGGGCGGCGGGCGACCCGCCGCGTTCGGTTCGGGTTATTTCTTCTCGGCGACGTGGGCCAGCTTGGGTGCAACGGCCGCATTGAGCGTCTGCAGTCGACCGATGGCCTGACCGACAGACATCGAGTCCGTGTTCCAGAACTCGTTCACGGCCGCCCGCATGGCCGTTTGCTGTGCGGTCGACAGCGCCATGCCGTGTGCCACGGAAGGCAGCAAGGTGCCCGCCTTGGCCGTCGCCGCGAAGTCCACGTTGGAGCGTTTGGCACATTCGTCAAACTTGTCCATGTTCAGGTTCAGATGCACCGGGATGGAGCCCTTGCGCAGGTTGAACCGCTCCTGGAAGTCTTTGCCCATCAGCACATAGGCCAGATAACCCTGGGCCTTTTGCGCCTCCCAGCTCTTGAGCTGGAACATGGCGAAGGAATCGACGTTGTAGGTGTAGGCATTGGCGGTGCCGGGCGCGGGCATGCAGATGAAGTCTTTGCCTGGCATCTGTTTGGCGGCCAGGAACTCGCCCTTGGCCCAATCCCCCATGAACTGGAACCCGGCCTTGCCTTTGATCACCATGTCGGTTGTGACGTTCCAGTCGCGGCCAGGGGCCTTGGCATCGACATAGGTCTTGAGGCGGCGAAAGGTCTCCAGCGTCTTTTTCATCGCATCGCTGCCGATGGCCGCCTTGTCCAGTTTGAGCAGCGCCTTGTCGTAGAACTCAGGCCCGCCGACGCCCAACGCCACGGTCTCGAACACCGTGAAGTCCTGCCAGTCCTGACCACCATGGGCCAAGGGAACGAAGCCGGCCGCACGGATTTTGTCGGCAGCGACAAAGAACTCGTCCCAGTTCGTGGGCATGACCGTGACGCCCGCTTTCTTCAACACGGCGGAGTTGGCCCACAACCAGTTGACGCGGTGCACGTTGACCGGCACCGCCACATAGTGGCCCTTGTACTTCATCTGGTCGGCGACCACCTTGGGCAGGAAATCGTCCCATTTGTCAAACAGCGCCATGGCGTCCAGGTTGGTCAGCGCATTCAGTTCGGCCCATTCCTGAATCGCTGGCCCCTTGATCAGGGCCGCGGCCGGGGCATTGCCATCCAGCACACGCTGCTTCAGGGACGCCATGGCATTCCCACCCGCGCCGCCCGCGACGGTAAAGTCTTTCCAGGAATGGCCCCGCGCGGTCATCATGGCCTTGAGTTCCTGGACCGACTGGGCCTCGCCGCCCGAGGTCCAGTAATGCAGCACCTCCACCTCTCCTGCATGGACAGCGGCGCTGGCAAGCACCGACATACCGACAGCCAACAGGCAGCGCCACTGATTTTTGTTAAGCATGGTGATGAGAATTTCGTGAAGCCTTCGATCCTATCCATGCGGATCAAAGGGTTTCTACCGAGAAGACCCACAGAACCGGCAAAAGCGAGCACTCCTTCACGCACGCAGGTGCACCCATCACCCAGGCTTCAACCACTCACCCGACTGCAGCCCCCTTGCCCTATCTGGGTAGGGGGCGTCGGGCGACATCCCGGCCCTTCACATTCACTGCGGCTGAAAGCCGCTGTCCTTGATGATCTTGGCCCAGACCTTGGCGTAGGCGCGCTCGCGTGCGGCCAGCTGCTCGGACGACATGTAGCCCACGGTTAGACCCATGGCGGTGAGTTTGTCCTTCACCTCGGGCATGGCGATCGCCTTCTGCACGGCGGCGCCCAGTTTGTCGATGGCAGCCTTGGGTGTGCCAGCGGGCGCGAAGATGCCGTAATACGGGACTTCTTCAAACCCCGCCAAACCGAGTTCGGCAAAGGTCGGCACCTCGGGCATGGCGGCCTGGCGCTGCGTGCCCATCACGGCCACCACGCGCAGCTTGCCAGCCTTGTGGTTCTCGATGAAGTCGGGGATGGAGGCCACACCGGCCGCGATCTGGTTGCCCAGCATGTCGGCCATCATGGGTGCGCTGCCCCGGTACGGTGCGGCGACCAGGTCCAGACCGTTCTTCTTGGCGATTTCCTGCACCAGAAATTGCGGCACCGAGCCCGGCGCGGGAATGCCCACCGTGGCCTTGCTGCCGCCCTGCTGGCGCACCCAGTCGATGTAGGCCTTGTAGCCCTGGACCGGCGTGCCGCCCGAGACCGCGACCGCGTTGACGAAGGTCGCGAAGCCCGCCACCGGAACGAAGTCCTTGGCCGACTCGTAGCCCGGGTTCTTGGTGACCATGGGCAGGATGGTGATGCTGTGGTCGTGGCTGAGAAACAGCGTGTGGCCATCGGGCGCTGCGGCCTTCAGCGCTTGCGCCGCCAACTGACCACCGGCCCCGGCCTTGTTCTCCACCACCACCGGCGCGCCCAACTCGGCCTGCAGGCGCTCGGCCAGGATGCGGGCGATGGCGTCGGTGCCGCCACCGGCGGGGAAGCCCACCATGAGTTTGGTGGTGGTCTGTGCCTGCGCCAGGCCGATGCTGGCGACAGCGCCGAGGGCCAGCGCAGCGCGGAGAGAGCGGGTCAAAAAGGAACGGCGGAACGTGGTCATGGTGAGCTCCATGGATGAAAAAGAAGAATCAGATAGCCGGAGGTTCCACCACTTCAGCAGCGGTGCGAAACGCCTCGACCGAGGTCGGGATGCCGCAGTAGATGGCCGCGTGCAGCAGCACCTCCTGGATTTCCTCGACGGTGGCGCCGTTGTTGAGTGCACCGCGCACATGGCCCTTGAGTTCGTGCTGTTTGCCCAGCGCGGTGAGCATGGCCACGGTGACCAGGCTGCGGGTCTTGCGGTCCAGGCCGGGGCGCTGCCACACGTCGCCCCAGGCAGCGCGCGAAATGTGGTCCTGAATGGGCTGGGTAAACGGTGTGGCGCCGGCCAGCGCGCGGTCCACGAACGGGTCACCCATCACCTCGCGGCGGGTGGCCAGGCCCTTGTGATATTGCTCGTCCTGCATGCTGTGCTCCATGTGTCAGATTGGTCCAAGGGCCGAGGATAAGCTGGCGAGATTCCACGAAACTGAACGGAGACCCCCATGAGCCACACGCCCCGCTACCCCCTGCCCGATCTGAACACCCTGCCCGACGATCTCAAGGCCAAGATCCTCGAGGTGCAGGAGAAAGCAGGCTTCGTGCCCAATGTGTTCCTTGGGCTGGCGCGCCGCCCGGCCGAGTGGCGTGCCTTCTTCGCGTACCACGACGCGCTCATGACACCGGAGGCCGTGGGCCGCCACTCGGGCCTGAGCAAAGGCGACCGCGAAATGATCGTCACCACCACCAGCGCGGCCAACCACTGCCTGTACTGCGTGGTCGCGCATGGCGCGATCCTGCGCATCTATGAGAAAAAGCCGCTGGTGGCCGACCAGGTGGCGGTGAACCACCGCAAGGCCGATATCACGCCGCGCCAGCGCGCGATGCTCGACTTCGCGATGAAGGTCTGCCTGGCTTCAAACGACATCGACGATGCCGACTTCGAGACCCTGCACGCCCACGGTTTCGACGACGAAGACGCCTGGGACATTGCCGCCATCACCGCCTTCTTCGGCCTCTCCAACCGCGTCGCCAACGTCACCGGGATGATGCCGAATCCCGAGTTCTACCTGATGGGTCGGGTGCCGAAACAGAAGTGAGGGAAGGGCCCCCATGCTCCGCCGCTGCGCGGGTCGCTGCCCCCCATGGGGGTTGCTCCGGCTTGGGGCGGCCCGGCGCCGATCGCCTGCTCAGCCTTTGGTGAGCCTGGGCGGCCCGCCGGCCGTCTCGATCAGCGCCCGAGCCTGATCGGACATGGGCACCGATTTCTGCCTGGGGAAATCCACCCAGACAATGGTCGCGCCGCCATTGGCGTACACCGTCTCCGGGTCGTCGACGCGCGACATCTCGTGGAAGGTGTCGAACGAGGTCTTGCCCATCGTCCCCGCATAGGTGCGCACCAGCACATCGCCCGGGAACTCCAACTGCCGGATGAAGTTGCAGAAGGCGTTGACGATCACCGGCCCTTCGCCTTTTGGATCGGCCGGCAGCCCCATGCCGAAGAACCAGTCCAGGCGCGCGATCTCCATGTAGCGGAAATAGATCGTGTTGTTGACATGGCCCATCGCGTCCATGTCGCCCCAGCGGATGGGCACCACGATGGAATGCACCAGTGTTTTGTCGTCAGGCAGTTCGAGTTTCATCAGGGTTCCTTCAGTTTTTTCGCCGGGCCGCCCCAAGAAAAAACGCGCCCCTTGGGGGCAGCGACCCGCGAAGCGGCGGAGCGTGGGGCTTTTCATCGGTGGGCGCGAATCGAAGCCAGGATGCCGGCCACGAACAGCACACAAGCCAGCAGCTGAGCGGTTGCCGGCCAGTCGCCGCTCCACACAAAAGCGTAAATCAAGGCAAAGACGGTTTCGCTCACCACAAGCTGGCCCGCCAGGCTGGTGCTCAGGCGGCGGCTCGCCACGTTCCACATCACCGACGCGATCCAAGCCGAACCGATGCCGGTGAAGGCGCAGACGAAGACAAAAGCGCCGAGGCCCGGCCGCGACACCAGTTCATGCCAAGCGGTGCCCCAGCCCAGCCAGAGCAGCAGCCCGCCCAGACCCGCCGCGAGCCCCAGCCAGTTGGCCCAGGCGGTGGACTTGACCTCGGGGTGGCGGCGGATCCAGCGGGCATTGAGCATGCCGAAAGCCAGCCAGCTGAGCATGGCGCCGACCGCGAGCAACACGCCGCGCCACAGATGGCCCGCCCCCGTCTCACCCACCGCATCCGAGGTGGCGTCCATCATCAGCGCCATGCCCGCCGCGGTCAGCACCAGCCCGGGCAGCAGCGCCGCCCAGCGCAGGTGGTCGGGCTTGCCCAGCAGCATCATCCAGACCGGCAGCGTGCCAATGATCAGCGCCGGCAACGCCGCCCCGGCGTCCGCGATGCCGTAGACCAACAGCAGGTAGTAACCGGTGTAGCCCAGCACGCTGAGCCCGAGCGCCGCCCCCGACTGCGCCGCATCGGGCCACAAGCCGGCACGGGCTGTCGGTGAGCTCAGCAGCGTCTGCCACAGCATCCACACCAGTGAAAACAGACCGCAGGCGATGAAGCGCCCGGCTGTGTAGTCCTCCGACGAGAATCCTGGCGCCACCAGCGGCGCGACAAAGGTCGTGCCCCAGAACGCCCCCGCACCCAGTCCGGCCGCGATGCCCACGGCCATGCCGGGTGGCAGTCCTTTGGTTTCGGACGCCGCCTCAGTGGTCAACACGGCAGCGAGAGAAAACACATCTCCGGGAACACCGCGGAACTGGCTCTGCCAGGCCGCAGGTGTTGCCCCCTTGAGGGGGTGACGCGCGCAGCGCGGCGCAGGGGTGGGCCATGTTCAGACGCCGAAGCCGTCATCCGCTGCAATGACCGCGCCGTTCACGAAGTGGCTCTCATTGCTGGCCAACATGACCAGGATCGCGTCCAGGTCGGCCGGCTGCCCCACGCGCTTGCGCGGCAGCATGTTGATGAGTTTCTGGCCCTGCTCGGTCTGCCAGTGGTGGTGGTTGATTTCGGTGTCGATGTAGCCCGGGCAGATGGCGTTGACGTTGATGCCGTACTTGCCCCACTCCACCGCCATGGCCTTGGTCATCTGCACCACGGCGGCCTTGCTCATGCAATACACGCCGATCTGCGGCAACACCTTGAGCCCGGCCATGGACGCGATGTTGATGATGCGCCCTCCTACATAGGTGCCCGGTGCCGCACCTTTGGCCCGCGCCAGCATGCGCTTGGCCACTTCCTGGGCCACGAAGAAGGCGCCTTTGGTGTTGGTGTCGAAGACGAAGTCGTAGTCTTCTTCGGTCACATCCTGCAGGCGCTGGGTCGTGCTCACGCCCGAGTTGTTGACCAGGATGTCGATCACGCCGACCTCGGTCTCGGCATGTGCCACCGCCGCCTTGATCGACGCAAGATCGGTCACGTCCATGGCCACCACGTGCGCGTCGCCGCCATCGGCTTCGATGTGGGCACGCAGCGCCATCAGGCGGTCGGTTCGGCGGCTGGCCAGCACGACGGCCGCACCCGCCTGGGCCAGGGTCTTGGCAAATTGCTCGCCCAGGCCGCCCGACGCACCGGTGATCAGGGCCACACGACCCGAAAGGTCAAGGCTGTATGCCATTTAGAGAACCTCCTCAAAAGACGATGGGGACGCCACCGGGGGCGGCGCAGGTGACAAACATTGTGCGCCATCGGCCACTAGAATCCGTCACGCCCACGACAGGCCCGCCCCCGGGCGGACCACCCCACACAAGAGGAAGCCAGCCCACCATGAGCCCCGAAGAAATCTTGAGCACCTACGGTCCACGCGAAGCGATGGAATACGACGTGGTGATCGTCGGCGGAGGCCCCGCCGGCCTGTCCACCGCCATCCGCCTGAAGCAGCTCGCCGCCGAGAAAGGCAGCGAGATCAACGTCTGCGTGCTGGAGAAGGGCTCCGAGCCTGGCGCCCACATCCTCTCGGGTGCGGTCATGGACCCCAAGGCCCTCACCGAACTCTTCCCCAACTGGAAGGAACTCGGTGCCCCGCTGAACCAGCCCGTGACGGGCGACGACCTGCTGGTGCTCTCGGAGACCGGTGCCACCCGCACGCCCGACTGGCTGATGCCGCGCAACTTCGACAACCACGGCTGTTACGTCATCAGCCTGGGTGCTGTGACCAAGTGGCTCGGTGAACAGGCCGAAGCCCTGGGCGTGGAAATCTTCCCCGGCTTCAGCGCTGCCGAGGTGCTCTACAACGCCGACGGATCGGTCAAAGGTGTCGCCACCGGCAACCAGGGCGTGGGCAAAGACGGCGAGCCAATGGAGAGCTTCCAGATCGGCATGGAGCTGCACGCCAAATACACCGTGTTCGCCGAAGGCGCACGCGGCCACCTGGGCAAGCAACTCATCGCCAAGTTCAAGCTGGACGAAGGCACCGACGCGCAAACCTTCGCCATCGGCATCAAGGAACTCTGGGAAGTGCCGGCCGACAAAGCCAAGCCGGGCCAGGTGGTGCACACCGCTGGCTGGCCCATGAACGACGACACCTTCGGTGGCGGCTTCCTCTACCACCTCGAAGGCAACAAGGTCACGCTGGGTCTGGTCGTGGGTCTGGACTACCAGAACCCCTGGATGAGCCCGTTCGAAGAGATGCAGCGCTGGAAGACCCACCCCAGCATCAAGGCCCACATCGAAGGCGGCAAGCGCCTGGGCTACGGCGCCCGCGCCCTGAACAACGGCACGCCGCAAGCCTTGCCCAAGCTGGTGTTCCCGGGTGGGGCGCTGGTCGGCTGCAATGCGGGTTTCCTGAACGCCGCGCGCATCAAGGGCAGCCACGCGGCCATCAAGAGCGGCATGTTGTGCGCCGAGGCCGCCTTCGAGGCGGTGGCCGCCGGCCGCAGCAGCGACGAGCTGAGCGCCTTCCCCGATGGCTTCAAGAAGAGCTGGCTGCACGAGGAACTCTGGACCTATCGCAACTTCAAGAACTGGTTCAAGAAGAGCCCGCTCGTGGGCAAGCTCATGACCGGCGTCGAACACTGGTTCCTGCCCAAGGTGGGGGTGAGCAACCCGCCCTGGACGCTGCACAACACGGTGAAGGACCACACCAAGCTGCGCCCGGCCGCCGAGATGCCGAAGATCACCTACCCCAAGCCCGACGGCGTGATCACCTTCGACCGCTTGAGCAGCGTGTTCGTCAGCAACACCAACCACGAAGAGCAGCAACCCGCCCACCTGACGCTGAAGGACGCGAGCGTGCCCGTGCAGATCAACCTGGCGAAGTACGCTGGCCCCGAGAGCCGTTACTGCCCGGCCGGCGTGTACGAGTTCGTGAACAAGGACGGGGCCGATCAGTTGGTGATCAACGCGCAGAACTGCGTGCACTGCAAGACCTGCGACATCAAGGACCCGACGCAGAACATCGTCTGGGTCACGCCCGAGGGCGGTGGCGGACCCAATTACGCGGGCATGTGAAACCGGTCTTGGGTCACAAAAGCCGCCTTCGGGCGGCTTTTTTTCGGCCTTCACCCGAGGCGGCGGCCCACAACATGGGTTCTGTTCGCGCATTGCAAAAAAACACAAACCCCCTATGCTGGTGAGGTTGTCAGCACAAACCCATGACCTCTGCCTCGCTCTACCGACATCGCTGGATCTTGATCCGCTTGCCGCTGGCATTGGTGGCGGTGGCGTTGGGCGTCATGGCCTGGTGGTGGCTCTACCCGATGCCGCCCGCGCGCCTGACCATCAGCACCGGACAGGCCGACGGTGCCTACCAGCGCCACGCCGCGCGCTACGCGGAGGCGTTCTCGCGGCGTGGCATCGAACTGACCGTTCTGGAGTCCCCGGGTTCGGCCGACAACCTCAAGCGCCTGCAGTCAAGCCCACCCCTGGCCGATCTGGCGTTCGTCCAGGGCGGCTTTGGCTGGTCGTCCTCGTCCGGTGACCCCAAAGACATGGCTGCGGTGCAGACGCTGGCCAGCGTGGACATCGAAGTGTTGTGGCTGTTCAGCCGGGATGCGCCATTGACCTCGCTGATGCAGCTGACCGGTCTGCGGGTCGCGGCTGGACCCGAGGGCAGTGGCCACCGCGCCATGCTTCGCCGCCTGCTGGAGCAAGTGCGCGTGTCGCCCGAGACGGTGTCCCTGTCAGACCTCAGCGGCCTGGCCGCGCGCGACGCCCTGCAAAAACAGACGGTGGACGCGGTGTTCATGGTGGCGGCGCCCAGCGCGCCGGGCGTCGCCGCGCTGCTCACCGCGCCCGGCGTGCAGCTCGCCACCCTCCAGCGCACGGTGGCCATCGCCGAGCGCAACAACTACCTGGAAAACCGCCTGCTGCCGCAAGACGCCCTCGGCACCCACCAACCGCCGACCGACACGCCGGCGTTGACCACACCAACGCACCTGCTGGTGCGCCAGGACCTGGACCCCGCACTCAAGCGCATGGCGACCGCCGTCGCGCTGGAGGTGCACCGCGAGGCCGGCGCCTTCCACCGCGCTGGCGAGTACCCGGCGCTGCGTTTCAGCGACTTCCCCACCGCCCCCGAGGCCCGCATGGTGCTGGCGCGCGGGCTGAGCGGCCTGGAGGCTGTGTTGCCTTTCTGGTGGGCACAGGTGCTGCAGCGGCTGCTTGTCATCGGCCTGCCGCTGGCCCTGGTCACCGCCCTGCTGTTCCGCCTGGTCCCGGCCTGGGTGCGCTGGCGCCTGGAAAGCCGGGTGTCGCGCTGGTACGGTGAGCTCAAGTTCATCGAGAACGACCTGGCGTCCAGCACCCTCAACGTCGGCGGCATCGAACTCAGCCGCATCAACGCACGCCTGCGCCACATCGAAGACGCCATTGCATCGGTGAAGCTGCCCCCAGAACTCGCCCAGCGCTGGTACATCCTGCGCCAGCACGTCGACTTCGTTCGCGGCCACATCCGGGGGTACCGGGGGCGATGAAACTCCTGCTGCTCTACCGCCGCCGCTGGTGGCTGATCTACCTGCCGGTGCTGCTGGCGGTGTTCGCCCTGCTCGCGGTGACGCTGTGGGTCTGGAAACCGCTGCCCCCTGCGCGCGTGGTCATCGGCGCCGGGCCGGGGCAAAGCAGCTACCTCGCGCTGGCCAGGGCCTACGCCGCCCGGCTGGAGCACCTGGGCATTGCGGTGGACATCGTCACCCACGACCGACCGCAGGCGCCACTGGAGCGCCTGGCCCACGGTGGTGCGGGTCTGGACGTGAGCTTCGCCCAAGGCCTCTACGCGCCGCAAGGGGGCGAGGTGCAGGCGCTGGCGGTGATCGGCCATGAGATCGTCTGGCTGTTCGCCCGCGAGGGCATCCACAGCCTGTCGCAGCTCAAAGGCCAGCGCATCGCCAGCGCGGCGCCCGGCTCGTCCAGCCGCCTCGCGGCCGAACTGCTGCTGCGGCACGTGGGCATCCGGCCAGACGAAGTGAGCTTCACCACCGACGTGGGCGACGCGGCGATCAGCGCCCTCAGCGAAGGCCGTGTCGATGCGGTGGTTCATGTCGCCACCGGCGACTCGCAGACCGCCGCCACCCTGGCGCGGATGGACGGCGTGCACATGCTCGGCGTGGAACGCGCCGGTCTGCTCGCCACACGTGAGCACAGGCTGCGCGCGGTGATCATGCCGCAGGGCTCCATCGAGTTGCGCAGCAACCTGCCCGCCGCCGACCTGCCCACGGTCGTGACCCTCACCCACCTGCTGGTGCGACCCGACCTGCACCCCGCCCTGCAGCGCGCGCTGCTGGACGTGGCGGGCGAGCTGCACGTGATGACCGGCTTTCTCGAAGGGCAGGGCCTGTACCCGTCCGCAGTGGGCAGCGACTTTCCGGTCTCACCCACCGCTGCATGGCATTTCAGGGGCGGCCGCCCGTGGCTGGAAACCCAGTTGCCCTACGGCACCGCGCAGTGGGCCGAGTTGGTGCTCTACGCGTTGCTGCCCATGGGTTTGCTGGGCGCGGCCTTGCTGTTTCGGGCTCCCCGCTACATCGACTGGCGGGTGGACGCCGCGCTGCAGCACTTCTACGGCGAGCTCAAGTTCCTCGAAGAAGAGATCCTGCGCGCCGCGCCGGGTGAACCCGCAGTCCTGCACCCGTTTGTGCGTCGGCTCGACCACCTGGAGCAGGAGGTCTCGACCATGGAACTTCCCGACCGCTATGCCGACCGCTGGTACACGCTGCGCGAACACCTTCAGCAAACCCGCGAACGGTTGCATGTCCCGAAGTGAAGCACCCCCGCGCCGCTTCGCGTCCCCCCCCCTCTCTCGCCTTCGGCGGGAGGGGGACGGCACTGGCCGTCCAGCAAAGCCGGCCCGGCGGTGCCCCTGGGCTCGGCTGTGTCATGCGGCGCGGGGGGTGTTTCACCCCAGCCTGCGATACATTCATCGGCCATGACCGCGCCCGCCCTTCACCCCGACCTGATCAAGCACCTGCGAGCGCTGGCGAGCGGCCCCCGGCGCCTGCTGGGTGTCGTCGGCCCACCCGGCGCCGGCAAGTCCACCCTCGCCAGCCTGATGGTGCAGGCCGTGGGCCATCGCGCTCAAGCGGTGCCCATGGATGGTTTTCACCTGGCGCAGGCCGAGCTGGAGCGCCTGGGGCGCGCCTCGCGCAAGGGCGCACCCGACACCTTTGACGCCGCAGGCTACGCCTCGCTGCTGCGGCGCTTGCGCGAACCGGTGGCGGGCGAGGTGGTCTACGCGCCCGACTTCCGGCGTGAGATCGAGGAGCCCGTGGCCGGCGCACTGCCCGTGTTCCCAACCACGCCACTGATCGTCACCGAAGGCAACTACCTGCTGCTGGACGATGGCCCCTGGCAACCGGTGGCCGGCCTGCTCGACGAGGTCTGGTACCTGCAGGTGGCGCCCGACCTGCGGCTGGAGCGCTTGGCGCAGCGCCACCAGCGGTTCGGCCGCAGCCGCGAAGAAGCGCTGGCCTGGATCGCGTCCACCGACGAGCCCAACGCGCGCCGCATCGAAGCCGTGCAGCACCGGGCACAACGCCAGATCGGCTGGAACGAGGCGCAAGGCCTCTTCTTCTGAAGGGTGCCCTGCACGCCATCCCTCAGCCCGTCCGGCTGAGTGTTTCCGCAGCGCAACATGTCCCCCAGGCGAGGGGCAATTTGTTCACGCTCCTAAAAGCTTCTTAAGTGTCGAACCCTATCATCCGAAAGTTATTGTTTCTCCGAACCCGCGACGGAGAAGCAGTACAAAACCCCCCAAAATTGACGGTGTCCAGGGTCAGGAAACCCCGGCGCCCTTTCCACGAGATCAGGTGGTTTTGCATGTTTCTGGCGCTTCAAACGCTGCTGCGCAGCCGCACACCGGCGCACATTCTTCTTCGGGCCGCGGTCGTGGTCCTGCTGGCCACCATCGTGGCCTTGTCCTTGTCTCGGCTGAACCGCGACCTCCAGGTGTCGTTCGACATGCGGACCGAACGCGCCGGACCGTTCCAGTTCTATTACGCCGGCCCCGACGCGGTCTTCAGCGAGCGCCAGAACGCCACCCGTTACACCAAGGCAGGGATCTGGCAGCGGCACACCATCGAGATCAACAGCCTGCGCCAATTCACCCAGATCCGCATGGACCCGATCACCGGGCCTGGCACGGTGGAGATCGGCGCGATCGAAATGAGCAGCCGCTGGGGCCAGCTCAGCCTCGTCGGTTCGACGTTCCAGGCCGCCATGTTCGGCATGCAGGACATGGTCATCGACGGCGTCGACCCCGATGTGATCCGCCTGCATGGCACCGGCCACGACCCCCATTTCCTCTTTCAACTGCCCCGGTCGGTGATCAAGCCGCGCATGGCCCAGCAGCTGCCGGCGGCCCTTCTCGCCGGCCTGGTTGCGGGGCTTTTGTGGCTGCTGCTGGACGTCGCACTGGACCGCCTGAAACGCGAGAGGCCCCAACATCACGCCCGGCTGCGCCAGATCGTCGCCCGTGGATGGATCGTGCCAATGGTGGTGTGCCTGGCCCTCACCTACCGCGCAGCCGACCGAATATCGGACGACCCGATCCTCGGCGACGGCATCCAGAACCTGTTGATGGCGGTCAACGTCTTCAAGCACAACACCTTTTCCCTCGACACCGGCGAACGCCTCAGGCCCACCAATTTCCGCGAACCGCTGGACCCTTTGCTGGTGGGGCTGCACCTCAAGCTCGCGGTGCCCGAGGCGGTGAACCGGCCGTTCGCGGACTTCCGTTCGGGCGAATTCGCCCGCACGGCCAAGTTGAGCAACCTGTTCTGGGTGTACGCGGGGCTGGTGGGCATCTGGATGCTCGCCCTGCGCGTGGGCGGCAACAACCTGATCGGGGTCGTTGCCGCAGGGCTGGCTTTCCAGATCTTTTTCCACGGTGGCACCTACATCGACACGCTCTACACCGAGCTCTCCACCGCCACACTCATGATCTGGGCCACCTTTGGGCTCTTGCGCTCGGTGCAAAAGCAGTCGATGGCATGGTTCCTGGGCTCGGGCGTGTTGATGGGGCTGCTGGCGCTGGGCAAGGCATCTTTCGTCTACATCGGGGCGGCAGCGGTGCCCTTGCTGATGCTCGCGCTGCTGGTGGCGCGCCGGCCCGACCGCTTCGCTTTCACCCGCGTGATGGTCTGGGGCCTGGCCATGAGCACCACCTTCCTGCTCACGCTCTCGCCCTGGCTGCTGCGCAACCAGGCGCAGTTCGGCAACATGCGCATCACCGAGCGCGGCGGGCTGATCCTCTGGGGCCGCGCCCACCTCAACAACATGAGCAACGACGAGGTGCTGGGCCTGATCTACGACCACAGCCCGTCTCTGTACAAAAAAGCCGTGGCTGGCACCCAGCTGGCCGCTGCGCCCGGTGATTTCGAGCGCGGTGGTCGCTGGCAGCGCCACAACCGCTACCTCTCCACCTTCTGGGAGTCAGACCGGCGCGCGGCCTATGCGGGCCAACCTGAAGAGGCGATCAGCTTCCACTACCACGCTGCCGCCCAGTACAACCAGCGCGTGTTCCAGCTGCGCGACCAGGGTCACCCCAACCCCGACCAGGCCGTGGGCGACGAGCTGAAGGCCGAGGCCTTCCAGTTGCTCAAGGAGCGGCCCTGGCGGCACGTGGTCATGACCCTGCCCTTCTTCTGGCACGGCTTCTGGAGTTTCAAGAAGGTGGAGGTACCGTGGGTGTCTCTGGAAACGCAAGACGCCATCGGGGAGGTGCTCAATTTGCTGGCCGGCGTGAGTCTGTTCGGCGTGTTTTTCTACGGGCTGCTGCGCCGCCACGCGCAGTGGGTGGCGGTGACCGTGCTGCCCGTCGGGTTGCTGGTGTTCTATGCCTTCCTGACCCACAACATCCCGCGCTACTCCACGCCCGCGCACCCGATGATGCTGCTGGCGTTCGTGCTGGTGCTGCGCACACTGTGGCTCCGCTGGCGAGCGCGCGGTCGGCGCGCCGGCCCGCAGCGGCTGGTGGGCTGACCCTGTACCGCCCAAGCGGCCCAAAAGACCGTCCATCCCGGAACATCCGGCGTGTAACGCCTCCGACATGGTGGCCCGGCAGCATCCATCCACGTTGTTGGAGTAGCGAATGCTGATCAAAACCGAAAAAGGCCGCCAGGAACTGCGCGTTGGCCACCGCTCGCTGGGCCAGCGCGAGCGGGCCATTCTGCTGTTGGCGGACGGGCAAACCACTGAAGCATCCCTTGCCACCCTGTTCGGCGGCGATGGGCGTGCGCTGCTGGACCGCTTGCTGAGCCATGGGTTCATTGAGCGCAAGGGCGCGCACGCTCCGGCGCCAGTGCCCCGAGCGGCCCCGGCCGTGGCCCATGGCGACCCGTTTGCCGGCACCCGATCACTGGCCACTGCACGCATGTTCCTCTTTGACCTGAGCGAGCGCCTCTTTGCGCCGCGCGACAAAACGCTGGCCCTGCATTACCGAGAGGCGCTGCGAGAGGCCCGCGACGCTGGCGCCATGCTGACCGTAGGGCGGGCGATGATCGTGGACGTGGAACGCTTGGCAGGCAGCCAGCGCGCCGACGGGATCAGCGAGCGCCTCGCCAAGCTGCTGCCGGCCGATCTGCTGCTGGACATGGCCTGATGCACGGCGTGAGCGCCGCACCGGGGCCGTTCCCAAGCAAAACTCGCACTGCAGCCGCAGGGCGCAGGCACTCAGATGAGCGCCTTACACCGCGTTTCCGGTAAACTCCTGCCAGTCAGGAGAGCGCTTCCCCGTGAAGCCGCCGAAGGCGCAGGCGACCGGTTCACCGGTCCTGAACGCTCAGGCAAAAGGACTGGCAACCACCGCCCGCAGGGTCGGTGTCCCCCACTGGAGAGAGGCCGCTGCCCACACGGGTCTGGCGGCCCACCGAAGGAGCAAACGTGGCATCGCCCGCGTGAATCTCTCAGGTAAAGCGGACAGTGGGGCAGCACACGGATGAACCGTGTTGTCCCCGCCACCCCGGTGTCGCGGGTTCTGCCCCACATGACCACGAGAGTCCGCCCGTGTCCGACACCACCGCCCTGCTCCAGACCCCGCTCAACGCCTTGCACCTTGAACTCGGTGCGCGCATGGTGCCCTTTGCCGGCTACAGCATGCCCGTGCAGTACCCAGCTGGCCTGAAGGCCGAGCACCACCACACGCGCAATGCCGCCGGCCTGTTCGACGTGTCGCACATGGGCCAGCTCACGCTCTCTGGCCCCGATGCCGCTGCTGCATTTGAATCATTGATGCCGGTGGACGTGATCGGTCTGGGTCTGAACAAGCAGCGCTACGGCCTGTTGCTCACCGACGAGGGCGGCATCATCGACGACCTGATGTTTGTGAACCGGGGCTCTGACATTTTTGTCATCGTCAACGGCGCCTGCAAACACGGCGACCTGGCGCACATTCAGGCGCGCATCGGTGGCCGCTGCACCGTCACCCCGCAGTTCGACCGCGCCCTGCTCGCCCTGCAGGGCCCGCAGGCCGTGACTGCGCTGCAGCGCCTGCTGCCCGGCGTGGAAAAGCTGGTGTTCATGACCGGTGCCGCGTTCACTTGGAACGGAGCCGACCTGTTCGTCACCCGCAGCGGCTACACCGGCGAAGACGGCTGCGAAATCTCCCTGCCCGCTGCCAGCGCCGAAGCCTTTGCCCGCGCCCTGCTCGCGTTGCCCGAAGTCAAACCCGTTGGCCTGGGCGCGCGCAACTCGCTGCGCCTCGAAGCCGGTCTGTGCTTGTACGGCAACGACATCGACACCACCACCACGCCGGTGGAAGCCGCGCTGAACTGGGCGATGCAGAAAGTGCGCCGCACCGGTGGCGAACGCGCCGGCGGGTTCCCGGGTGCCGAGCGCGTGCTGGGCCAGCTCGACAGCACCGAAGCCCTGACGCGCAAGCGCGTCGGCCTGATCGCGCTGGAGCGTGTGCCAGTGAGGGAGCACGTCGAACTGCAAAGCCTGGACGGCCAGAAAATCGGCGAAGTCACCAGCGGCCTGCTCGGCCCCACGGCCGACAAACCGGTCGCCATCGGTTACGTCGCCTCCGAATTCGCCGCCATCGGCACCCGCATCAACGCCCTCGTGCGCGGCAAGGCCGTGCCGATGGAAATCGCGCCCATGCCCTTCGTTCCCAATAGATACTTCCGCGGCTGAATCAGCCCTTTCCAACTTTCTTCACCGGAGCCCCCATGACCACCAAGTACACCGAAGACCACGAATGGATCACCGTTGACGGCGACATCGCCACCGTCGGCATCACCCACCACGCGCAGGACGCGCTGGGCGACGTGGTGTTCGTGGACCTGCCCGAAGTGGGCAAGACCTTCGCACAAAAGGACGTGGCCGGTGTGGTCGAGTCCGTCAAGGCCGCGGCCGACGTGTACATGCCCATCAGCGGCGAAGTCACCGAAGTGAATGAGGCCCTGCGCAACGACCCTTCACTGGCCAACAGCGACCCGCTGGGCGCTGGCTGGTTCTTCAAGGTCAAGCTGTCGGACGCCTCGCAGATCGACGCCCTGCTCGACGAAACCGCTTACACCGCTTTCTCCGCTTGACGTTTGGGCTCCCTCCCCCTCTGGGGGAGGGTTGGGGTGGGGGCTGGTGGCGCCAAGATGCCTGTTTGCCACGTTCGCTCGTTTCGACACGAGCCCCCATCCCAGCCTTCCCCCAGAGGGGGAAGGGGCAAGACAACAACCTCGAATCGAGTCACCTCGCTGGCTGCGGGTGCGATTCACCGTCTTGAACTTCTGACTTCCCCTTGCAACAAGGTATTCCCATGCTGATGCCGTCCGTCAAACCCCTGGATGAACTCGAAAACGCCTCGGAGTTCATCGCCCGCCACATCGGCATCAGCGAAGCCGACGAAACGCTGATGCTGTCCGTCATCGGTGAGGCTTCGCGCCGCGCGCTGATCGACGGCATCGTGCCGCGCAGCATCGCTCGCAGCACCGGCATGGACCTGCCGCCCGCGATCACCGAGGCCGCCGCGCTGGCCGAGCTGAAGGCCATTGCGGCGAAGAACCAGGTGTTCAAGAGCTTCATCGGCCAGGGCTATTACGGCACCCACACGCCCGGCGTGATCCTGCGCAACGTGCTGGAAAACCCCGCCTGGTACACCGCTTACACGCCCTACCAGGCCGAGATTTCGCAGGGCCGCATGGAGGCGCTGGTCAACTTTCAGACCATGGTGACGGACCTGACCGGCATGGCCATCGCCAACGCCTCGATGCTCGACGAAGCCACCGCCGCCGCCGAAGCCATGACCCTGGCCAAACGTTCGGTCAAGGCCAAGGGCAACGTGATCGTGGTGGCCGGCGACGCGCACCCGCAGACCATCGAAGTGGTGCAGACCCGCGCCAAGCCGCTGGGCCTGAGCGTGAAGCTCGCGAACTCGGCGCAGGAATGGGCCGATGCCCTGGCGGGTGACGACTACTTCGCCGTGCTCGCGCAGTACCCGTCCACCAGCGGCCGCATTGATGACCTGCGCGCCGAGGTGCAGATGGTGCATGGCAAACACGCCGCCTTCATCGTCGCGGCCGACCTGCTGGCGCTGACGCTGCTGGTGCCACCGGGCGAGTTCGACGCCGACATCGTGGTCGGCACCACCCAACGCTTCGGCATGCCCATGGGCGCGGGTGGCCCGCACGCCGCCTACATGGCCTGCCGCGACGAATTCAAGCGCTCACTGCCCGGCCGCCTGGTCGGCGTGAGCGTGGACACCCACGGCAACCCAGCCTACCGCCTCGCGCTGCAGACGCGCGAGCAGCACATCCGCCGCGAGAAGGCCACCTCCAACATCTGCACGGCGCAGGTGCTGCCGGCCGTCGTGGCCAGCATGTACGCCGTGTACCACGGCCCGCAGGGCCTGAAGCGCATCGCGCAGCGCGTGGCCGCCTACACCGCGGTGCTGGCGCAAGGCTTGCAGCAGCTGGGCCACACGCTGACCAGCGCGTCCGCCTTCGACACGCTGACCGTGAAGGCCGCCGACGCGGCCCAAGCCCAGGCCATCGTGGCCAAGGCGGTGGCCCAGGGCGCCAACCTGAAGCTGTCGTGGGGCCAGTACGTGAGCATGTCGCTCGACGAAACCACCACGCGCGAGGACATCGCCCTGCTGTGGTCGGTGTTCGCCAAGGACGGTCAGGCGCTGCCGACTTTCGACGCCTTCGAGAAGGGCATCGAGCCGCTGATCCCCGTCGAGCTGCGCCGCACCAGCGCTTACCTCACGCACCCGGTGTTCAACAGCCACCACTCTGAGACCGGCATGCTGCGTTACCTGCGCGCGCTGTCCGACAAAGACCTCGCGCTGGACCGCAGCATGATCCCGCTGGGCAGCTGCACGATGAAACTCAACGCGACCAGCGAGATGATCCCCATCACCTGGCCCGAGTTCGCCAACGTGCACCCCTTTGCTCCGGCCGACCAGTTGCAGGGCTACAAGGAATTGGACGAACAGTTGCGGGCCTGGCTGTGCCAGGCCACGGGCTACGCCGGCATCAGCCTGCAGCCCAACGCTGGTTCGCAAGGCGAATACGCCGGCCTGCTGGCCATCAAGGCCTTCCACGACTCGCGCGGTGAAGCCCATCGCAACATCTGCCTGATCCCCTCTTCAGCCCACGGCACCAACCCCGCCAGCGCCCAGATGGCGGGCCTGCAGGTGGTGGTGACCAAGTGCGACGAAAGCGGCAACGTGGACATGGCCGACCTGCAGGCCCAGTGCGAAAAACACAGCGCCAACCTGGCCTGCGTGATGATCACCTACCCGTCCACGCACGGCGTGTTCGAGACCACGGTCAAGGAACTCTGCGCCCTGGTGCACAGCCATGGCGGCCGTGTGTACGTGGACGGCGCCAACATGAACGCCTTGGTCGGTGTGGCAGCCCCCGGCGAGTTCGGCGGCGACGTGAGCCACCTGAACCTGCACAAGACCTTCTGCATCCCGCACGGCGGCGGCGGCCCGGGCGTCGGCCCGGTCTGCGTGGTGGCCGACCTCGTGCCCTTCCTGCCCGGTCACCGCGCGGGCGCCGAGCCAGCCGGTGTGTGCGGTACGCCAGAGACGGAGGACCCGTTCCGCGTCGGCGCCGTGAGCGCGGCCCCCCTCGGCAACGCCGCCGTGCTGCCCATCAGCTGGATGTACATCCGCATGATGGGCGCCGATGGCCTCAAGCATGCGACCGAGGCCGCCATCCTCGCCGCCAACTACATCAGCAAGCGCCTGGCGCCGCACTACCCCACGCTCTACGCGTCGGCCAACGGCCATGTGGCGCACGAGTGCATCCTGGACCTGCGTGGCCTGAAAGAAACCAGCGGCGTGATGGCCGAGGACGTGGCCAAGCGCCTGATGGACTACGGCTTCCACGCGCCCACGCTGAGCTTCCCGGTCGCCAACACGCTGATGGTCGAGCCCACCGAGAGCGAGACGCTGGAAGAGCTGGACCGTTTCATCGACGCGATGATCGCCATCCGCGAGGAAGTCCGCCGCGTCGAAAAAGGCGAATGGCCGCAAGACGACAACCCGCTGAAGAACGCGCCGCACACGGCCGACAACCTGATGAAGGCCGAATGGCCACACCCCTACGCACGCGACGTGGGCGCCGCCAGCACCTCGACCCGCGCACACGCCAAGTACTGGCCGCCCGTGGGCCGCATCGACAACGTCTACGGCGACCGCAACCTGTTCTGCAGTTGTGTGCCCATCAGCGAACTCGCCTGAACGAACGGGCTGGAATTAACAAGGGCGCCGGTGGCGCCTTTTTTCATGCCTCGGCTGGCGTCCCGAAACCCGCCACCCACGTCGGCAACTGCTCGCGCAGGATGCGCAGGGCGGGCGCCTCCTCGCGCTGTGCCAGCGTGACCAGACCGAAGCGCGCCGTGGCGTCCAGCTGTGGCGTCATGTCCAGCCGCACCAGCCCTTGCGCCGCGACGTCCGCCGTGAGCACGATGGCGTGGCTGCGCCGCGCCACCTCGACGATGCTCAAGGTCTCGTCGCAGCGCAAGGTCACCAAGTCGTCCGGGTTCGCTTGCGGGCCATAGCGCCCGATCAGCAGCCGCGCCACTTCGTCGCTCAGCGGCGTGGACGCCACCGGGTAGGCCAGCACGTCGTCAAGGGTGACCGCCCAACCCCGCTGGACCAGCGGGTGGTCGGGCCGCACCAGAAAACCCGCCCCCAGCTCAAAGGTCATCGCGATCTGCAGGTCGGCCGAGGGCCGCACCGAGCGCACGTCCACCACCGCGGCGTCCAGCAACTGCTCCCGCAGCGCATCGATCAGCACCCCCGTGTTGCCGCGTGAAATCTGCAGCTGCAGCTTGGGGTGTTGTTCGGCCATGTGCAGCATCAGCGGCGTCGACAACAAGGCGCCTGGCGCCGAGCTCAGGCCCACGCGCAGGGTGCCGATCAGGCCCGCATGCAGGCCTTTTCCGGTTTGTTTGAGCGCTTCCGCATCGCTCACCAGCCGCCGGGCGCGTTGCAGCACCTCGTGCCCGAACGGCGTGAGCGCAATGCGCCGCCCCAGGCGGTCGAACAGGCGCCCGCCCAGCTCGTCTTCCAGCGCCTGGATGCTGCGCGTGAGCGCGGGTTGCGTGAGGTACAGGGCCTTGGACGCCTGCACGAAGGTCCCCAGCTCGGCCAGCACCACAAAGTGCCTCAGTTGCACGAGGGTCATCCCGAACCTCCATTCAAAGTCATGGGTTGTTGCTCATCAATGCATTGGACTTTAATTCAGGCCTTTCCTAACATGCAACAAAGTTCATGTTTCAGGAGTGATTTGCATGGAACGACTCAGTGACACAGCGGTACAGGCATTCACCCGCCTGCGCCGCGACATCCACCAGCACCCGGAGCTGGCCTTCAACGAGCGCCGCACCGCGGCGCTGGTGGCGGCCCAGTTGGGCGCTTGGGGCTATGCCGTCACCACAGGCCTGGGCGGCACCGGCGTGGTCGGTCAACTGCAACGCGGCACGTCGCAGCGCCGCATCGGCCTGCGCGCCGACATGGACGCCTTGCCCATCGCCGAGGCCACCGGCGCGGCATGGGCCAGCTGCACCCACGGCGTCATGCACGCCTGCGGCCACGACGGCCACATCGCCATGCTGCTGGCGGCGGCGCAGCACCTGGCCACACAGGGGGATTTCGACGGCACGCTGAACCTGATCTTCCAGCCGGCTGAAGAAGGCGGCGGCGGCGCACTGAAGATGATGGAAGACGGCCTGTTTGAGCGCTTCCCCTGCGATGCGATTTTCGCCATGCACAACATGCCGGGCATGCCGCAGGGCCAGCTGGTGTTCCGCAGCGGGCCAACCATGGCTTCGTC
Organism: Hydrogenophaga sp. A37; assembly: GCF_002001205.1. Classification (GTDB taxonomy): domain Bacteria; phylum Pseudomonadota; class Gammaproteobacteria; order Burkholderiales; family Burkholderiaceae_C; genus Hydrogenophaga. The sequence continues at coordinate 15,914 of NZ_MUNZ01000077.1, read as the reverse complement.
GGACTACGCCACCGTCACGCTGCACGGTCAGGGCGGGCACGGCGCCATGCCGCACAAGGCGACCGACGTGGTGGTCGCAGCTGCCTCGCTGATCATGGCGCTGCAGACCGTGGTCTCGCGCCATGTGGACCCGATGCAGCCGGCCGTGGTCACCGTGGGCGCAGTGCACGCTGGCGAAGCCAACAACGTGATCCCCGCCGAGGCACGGCTGGAGATCAGCGTGCGCGCGCTGGACCCGCAGGTGCGCCGGAGCATGGAACAGCGCATCCGCGAGCTGGTGCAGTTTCAGGCACAGAGCCACGGTGTGCGCGCCGAGCTGGACTGGCGCCCGGGTTACGCGGTGCTGGTCAACGATGCGCAGCAGACCGCTCGCGCGCTCGCCGTCGCGCAAAAGCATTTCCCGGCGCAGCAGATCAACCCGCAGGGTCCCATGCTGACCGGCAGCGAAGACTTCGCTTTCATGCTCGAACGGGTGCCCGGCAGCTACCTGTTCATCGGCAACGGCGCCGACGGCGAGCTCGGCGCCTGCATGGTGCACAACCCGGCCTACGACTTCAACGACCTCAACATCGCCCCCGGCGCGACCTACTGGATCGCGCTGGTGCAGGACCTGCTTTCCCCCACCCCTTGAGAACCACGACAGGAGACAACACCATGAACGCACGCATCCGCATCCAGATGCTCATCGCCGGCGCCGCACTGGCCACCCTCGGACTGACCGGCACGGCCATCGCCCAGACCTTCCCCGCCAAACCGGTGACGCTGATGGTCCCCTACCCGGCCGGCGGCCTGTCGGACGTGATCGCGCGCTCGGTCAACATCACCCTGGGCAAGCAGCTCGGCCAGCCGGTGGTGATCGAAAACCTGGGCGGCGCCAGCGGCTCCATCGCAGCGCAGAAGGTGCTCAACGGTCCCTCGGACGGCTACACCGTGTTCCAGGGTTCGCCCAATGAACTGATCCTGGCACCGCTGGCGATTTCATCGATCAAGTTCAAGAGCGAAGACTTCCGCCTGGTGCAGATGATCGCCACCGCGCAGATCGCCTTCCTGGCCAAGAAAGACCTGCCGGTCAACTCCGTGGACGAATTCGTGGACCACGCCCGCAAGGCCGCCAAGGACGGCAAGCCGCTGACCTTTGCCAGCGTCGGCCCGGGTTCGTTCTACCACCTGCTCGGCGAGCACCTGTCCAAGGTCACCGGCATTCCGATGATCCATGTGTCCTACAAGGGCGCAGCCCCCGCCGAGCAGGACCTGATGGCCGGCCAGGTCGATTTCTTCCTCGCGCCCTACGGCAAGAAGTACGACGAGATGCACAAGACGGGCCGCGTCAAGGTGCTGGCCATGCTCAACAGCGAGCGGCTGGAGAGCGTGAAGCAGTACCCCGCCGTCAGCGAAAGCAAGCAGCTCAAGGACTTCACCTTCAAGATCTGGACCGGTTACTTCGTGAAGAAGGACACCCCGGAGCCAGTGGTCACCGCGTTGCACAAGGCCATCACCGGCACGCTGGGCGATCCGGCCGTGCACGCCGCGCTCGAAGCCAACAGCCAGCTGCTGCCCAAACCACAGACGCTCGCCGAAGCCGACAAGGCCTATACCGACGGCACACAACAGTTCCGCGCCATCGTCAAATCCATCGGTCTGCAGGCACAATAAGCGCCTTCTTCCGTTGATCGGGAGAGACCGGCCCTGCAACGGGAACCGGCGCCGAAGGAGCAACCGCCCCGGAAACTCTCAGGCAAAAGGACCGATCGACGCACCGCGCCCATCACGGCGCACAACTCTGAAGAGTGGCCGGGATTCGTCGTCCCGGCCCACCGCAGGAGCAAGCCCGCCACCACGGTGGGTGAATCTCTCAGGTCACAAACAGAGGGGGTCATGGCCCGCACACGGTGTGCGGGTCGTGCCCTTCATTGTTTGACGGCTTTCCAAGAGATTCCCATGGCACAGCAACACCTCATCGTCATCGGCGGCGGCATCACCGGCGTCACCAGCGCTTACGCCCTCGCCCGTCAGGGTCACCGCGTCACCCTGATCGAAAAACACCGCTACGCGGGCATGGAAACCAGCCATGCCAACGGCGGACAACTCTCGGCCTCCAACGCCGAAACCTGGACCCACCCGTCCACCCTCATCAAGGGCCTGAAGTGGATGCTCAAGGCCGACGCGCCGCTGCTGGTGAACCCCAAGCCCTCATGGCACAAGCTCAGCTGGTTCGCCGAGTTCGTGGCGTCCATCCCCAAGTACCGCGACAACACCATCGCCACCGCGCGCCTGGCGATTGCCGCGCGCGAGCACCTGTTCGGCTGGGCCGAGCGGGAACACATCGATTTCGACCTGAAACAACAAGGCATCCTGCACATCTACCGCGACCGCGCCGGCTTCGAGCACGCGGGTGAAGTGTCCAAGCTGCTGGCCGAAGGCGGCCTGCCGCGCCGCGCCGTCACGCCCGACGAGATGCGCGCCATCGAACCCACGCTGGCCGGCGAGTACTTTGGCGGCTACTACACCGAGAGCGACAGCACCGGCGACATCCACAAGTTCACCCACGGCCTGTCTCTCGCCTGCGAGCGCCTGGGCGTGAAGCTGCTGACCGGCCACACCGTGACGCGCGTGCAGAGCGATGGCGCGTCTGCGCAAGTGACGCTCTCCAGCGGCGAAGTGGTGAGCGGCGACGCGGTCGTCGTTTGCGCCGGCGTGCACAGCCGCGCCTTGGGCGCGCAGCTGGGCGACCGCCTCAACGTCTACCCGGTCAAGGGCTACTCCATCACCGTGATGCTCAACGACGAGCAGAGCCAGGCCGCCGCACCGCAGGTCAGCCTGCTCGACGACGAAACCAAGCTCGTCACCAGCCGCCTGGGCGCCGACCGCTTCCGCGTGGCCGGCACAGCCGAGTTCAACGGCATGAACCTCGACATCCGCGCCGACCGCATCCGCCCGCTGGTGGACTGGGTGAACCAGTGCTTCCCGGGCGTGAGCACGCGCCGCGTGGAGCCCTGGGCCGGCCTGCGGCCCATGATGCCCAGCATGCTGCCGCGCGTGGGTGCTGGCCGCCGGCCCAACGTGTTCTACAACACCGGCCACGGCCACCTGGGCTGGACGCTCTCTGCCATCACGGCGCACCAGCTGACCGGGCACGTGTCACAGTGGCAAGCGGGACTGGCGCCGCGCGCTGTGCTGCGATCCGCCACGGCTTGAAGTGAAGCACCCCCGCGCCGCTTCGCGTCACCCCCTCAAGGGGGCGGCACTGGCCGTCCGGCAAAGCCGGCCCGGCGGTGCCCTGGGCTGCACCGCTTCAGGTGTTGCGGGTGGCGCTCCGGCGCCATGAAAGACAGATACCGGCCCCTACAACCAATACAAGGAGACACCATGGCCATTTCGGCTTTTGATCTGTTCAAGATCGGCATCGGCCCCAGCAGCTCGCACACTGTGGGGCCCATGCGGGCTGCGCGGCTGTTCGTTGCCGGTTTGCAGACCCACGGCCTGCTCACGCAGGTGGCGCGCGTGCACTGCGGGCTGTACGGTTCGCTGGGCGCCACCGGCAAGGGCCATGGCAGCGACAAGGCCGTGCTGCTCGGTCTGTGCGGGCACGAGCCCGAGTCGGTGCCGATCGAGTCGGTGGAATCGACCATCGATGGCATCCGCTCATCTGGAAGCATCCGCTTGCTGGAGCAGCACACCGTGGCCTGGAACGACCGCGAAGACCTCTCCTTCTTCCGCAACCAGACCCTGCCCTTCCACGCCAACGGCATGCGCCTGAGCGCCTGGGACGCCGCCGGCACGCTGCTCACCGAGCGCACCTACTACTCGGTGGGTGGCGGCTTCATCGTCACCGACGAAGTGGCCGCCGACGGCAGCAAGCAGAAGGTGATCGCGCCCGACGCGACCCAGTTGCCCATCCCGTTTTGCTCCGGCGACGAGCTGCTGGTGCGGTGTCGCGAACAAGGCCTGTCCATCGCCGGCGTGATGCGCGCCAACGAGCGCCACTGGCGCAGCGACGACGAGGTGCGCGACGGGCTGCTGCGCATCTGGGTGGCGATGCAGGCCTGCGTGGAGCGCGGCTGCCGCACCGACGGCGTGCTGCCCGGTGGCTTCAAGGTCCGCCGACGCGCACCGCAGCTCTACCGCGACCTCACACAACACCCCGAAAAGGCCCTGACCGACCCGCTGGCCGTGCTCGACTGGGTCAACCTCTACGCGCTGGCGGTGAACGAAGAAAACGCCGCCGGTGGCCGCGTGGTCACAGCGCCCACCAACGGCGCGGCCGGCATCGTGCCCGCCGTGCTGCACTACTACCGGCGCTTCGTGCCCAGTTCCACCGACGAGGGCGTGGTCGACTTCCTGCTCACCGCCGCGGCCATCGGCATCCTCTACAAGGAGAACGCCAGCATCAGCGGTGCCGAGGTGGGCTGCCAGGGCGAGGTGGGCGTGGCCTGCTCCATGGCGGCGGGTGCCCTGTGCGCGGTGCTGGGCGGCACGCCCGAACAGGTCGAGAACGCGGCCGAGATTGGCATGGAACACCACCTGGGCCTGACCTGCGATCCGGTGGGCGGCCTGGTGCAGATTCCTTGCATCGAGCGCAACGCCATCGCCTCGGTCAAGGCCATCAACGCCGCCCGCATGGCGATGCGCGGCGACGGCGTGCACCACGTCAGCCTGGACAAGGTCATCAAGACCATGCGTGAGACCGGCGCCGACATGAAGACCAAATACAAGGAAACCTCACGCGGCGGGCTGGCGGTCAACATCGTGGAGTGCTGAGCGCCGGGCCTCGCCGTGGCGCGAGGCCGGTCAATTCATCCAGTTGCCGATGTCCGCGTTGTAACCCTCGCCCCCGGCTTCGCCGTCGGCTCCCAGGCTGAACACGTCGATGTCGCCGTGCAGGCCCGGGGCGCGGTACTGCAGTTCGTTGCCCCAGGCGTCCTTGGGGATCTTGTCCATGTAGGGGCGCCAGTTGCTCGGGATCTTGCCGCTGCTGGGCTTTTGGGCCAGAGCCACCAAGCCCTGGCCAGAGCTGGGGTAAGCCCCGGAATCGAGCTTGTACAGGTTCAGGGCCTGCACGATGTCGGCCACCTGCTGCTTGCTGGCCGCCACCCGCGCATCGTTGGGGCGGTCCATGATCTTGGGAATCACCAGCGCGCCAAGAATGCCCAGGATGGTGATGACGACCAGAATTTCGATCAGCGTGAAGCCGCTGTTTTTGCGGATGCGTGGCATGTGAAAAGTCCTCGTTCAAAGATTCAGTTGGGAAATGCGCAGGGTGTAGTGGTTGGGCGCTCCGGTGGGTTGCAGGTAGTCGCCAAGAAAACCCGGGAACTGGCTGGCCAGCCCGGCTTTGTCGGTCAGCTCGCCGGTGAATTGAAACCCCTGTTGTGCCGAGTGGCTGCCCTGGCCGGCGAGCGTCAGCGGGCCGTCCTGGCTGGTGATCGAGAAACTCACCCCGGCCGCCTCGCTGTGGCCCTTCAGCGCGAAGGAGCCCAGCGCCCCTTGGGGCATCAGGCTGGTGGCGGCGTTGAGCCATTCCATATCGATCTGGGATATCCGCATGGCATGCCGGTCGCCCTGCGCTGAAATCTGCTGGAAGCTCAACAGGCCTTGCCATTCGCCTTTGTTCAAGATACCGGGCAACAGCGGCGTGAGGTCCCTGGCCTCCACGGTCAGTCCACGAAGTTGGGCTTTCCACCCGTTCCAGCCGATCTGCACATCGCCCACCGGCTGCCCATGGGCCTGCATCTGGAACAGCAGGCCGCCGTTCTGAAAACCACCGAATTTCCAGCCCAGCGGGGGCAGGGAGACCTGGCGCGGGTCTTTGTCGCGCCGGCCGGTGACCACCCCGCGCCCGTTCCACAGTGTGCCTTCGGCGTCAGCCAGGTCCCATGCGTCGTGGCTGGCCTGCCGCAACACCGCGCCGATGAGGCTGGCCGGGGCCTGCCACACGATGAACACCAGGGTCAGCAGGCCGGTGAGGATGATTTGATGGCTGCGCTTCACCGTTCAGTCCTTTTCCTGTTCCAGCGTGGCCTGGATCTCGACCATGCCCGGCAGATCAGCCCGGGTGACCTTGGCTTTTTGCACCACCAGACGCATGTCTTTCTGCACCGCTGCGACCCACTCCACCCAATGGTCGAAGGGCACCAGGCCTTGCAGACCGACCTGATCCGCAGTGTCCAGCGACTGGATGATTTGAGTGGGCAAGCCATGCTTGGACAGGGAATCGGATACCTCGATCATGTACACCCCTTTGACGTTGCCACCCGCCCGGGGAAGCTGCTTGAGCCGCTGCAGCTCTTCGGCCTGAACATGCATGCGGCCCAGCACTTGCCGTTCGGCCGCCAGCTGGGCCTGGGCCCGTTCCTGGGCCGCCACCAGCGCAGACCCGCACCAGACCAGCGCCGCCACGGCCATGCCGGCCAACCAGACCGCCAACAGGCGCTGGTCCCGCCGGGACAGGCCTTTCCACCAGGATTGAAATTGCTTCATGGCCAGACCTCCCGCCAAGCCGCCTCAAGGGAGGGATGCGCCCACTCGGGGGGCAGCGAACAGATGTGAGCGTGGAGGTTCATGGTTGTTCCTCAGCCACCAGCGCCGTGGTGACGACGCCGTTGTTGCTCGATTGCGTGACCGCCGTGTAGCCACGCTGCTGCATGCCGGCTTCCAGCGCGCGGGCATCCTGGGCGGTGCCGCTCCAGACCACGATCAGGCGGCCTTGCTCGTAGTCCAGGCTCGTCAGCTGGGCCTGAGGAAGTTGCTGCGACAGTGCAGCCAGCACCGGCACCAACTCGTTCGGTTGCGATTCGCCCACGCGCGCGCGCGCGGCCTGCCACAGCCGTTGCAGCTGGCGGGCGGGTTGGTCGGTGTCGTCGGCGCTGCCGCTCACCTCCTGCCAGAACGCCAGTTGCTCGGCCTTGACCTGGTGGATGGACCACCACGCCTTGCCCAGGCTGGCCACGCCCATCAGCGCCAGGAGGAACCCGCAGGCCGCGATCACGAGCAGCGCCTTCTTGAAGGCAGGTTCGGACATGAGCTGGCGCCGCGGCATCCAGTCGCCCACCAGCAGGTTGGGGCTGGGCTGCGCCAAGGTACTGCGCCAGTCCAGCGCCGCCGCGCGCTGCACGGGAATGCCCCACTCTGCCTCCAGCCCCTCGAACAGCGTGGGGGTCACGCCGTGCAACACCACCCGTGCCGGAGACTGATCAAGCGCCTGCGCCCGGCGCAAGACCAGCGCCACGGGGAGTTCACCGACGGCGGGCGTGTCCAGCTCCAGCGCCGCGATGCCATCGTGCAACCACAGCGGGCCGTCGTCGTTCTGGAAAATCCGCCACGCGTCCGGAGCGGCGGAGAGTTTTTCCGCCAGCGACTCCACGCGCGTCAAGGGCCGGCCCAGCTCCTGCATGCTGGCCAGCAATTGCTCCAGCCGCAGGCGCTGCACAGTGCAGCAGACCACGCCATCGCCCTGCTGACGCAGAGGAATCACGACCAAGCGGCCCAGGTCGTCCACCAACCGGTCTTCCAGCGCCATGGCCACCGCGTTGGCGTCTTTCCAGTTCACCCCGGGCGGCAGTTTCACCGAGTGGTAGACCAGTTGCTCCGGGGAGAGGATGGTGACGTGCTCGGTGGCCTGGGGCCACCGCTTGGGCACGTCGCGCCCAGAGCTGACGAGGTGCGGGCCCTCGACCAGGCTCCAGGGGCAGTCCAGGTGCTGGTGCGGCCAGCCCGTATCGGTATGGAGATACAGAGTTCGACTCATGGGCGCTTCATCCAAACAACATCGGGCCAGGCCCCGGGTTTTCGTCTCAACAGGGCGACCGCGGACGCCCGCCCCTGCTCAAAGGTAGTGTGCACTTCCACCTTGAAAAAATCGCTGCGCACCGAAATGGCGTCGGTGCGGAATGTGTCCCTGACCTCACCACTGAGCAGGGTGTAGAAGTCGGGGGTGAAATCAAAGGGCTTCGCGGCACGCCGATCAACGATGGCTTTGGCCTGCTCGAAACTCAGGCCCGGCACGAAGGCGTAAATCAATTCAAGCGGCGCGGTGTTCACGTTCAGCTTGGAATCGGTCCTGGGCAACAGCGTGATGTATTTGTCCAGTTTTTCGATCACTTCCGGGGTGTAGCCGAGAATGCCTTCCAGGCTGGCCAAGCCCATGTAGCGCACGCGTTCGTTCACCTTGCCCGACAGCGCCGATCTCAAAGAACCGGCCAGAGCGGGGGACAGCTCCAGCGCCCGCAGCAGGCGCTCGTACTGCCCCCAGGCGTAGGGGTCGCCCGCCAACAGCCAGGCCATGTTGAACTTGGCCTGTTCGTCAAACATCTGGCCGCTGATTTCACCGCCTGCCACCGGGATGGGCGGCACCCGCGTGGCCCAGGCTTCGCCCAGGTAGTCTTTGCCGACACGTTGGCGCTGCCGCTCGTAAAGCACCGAGCGCGCCCAATCCACGCCGCCCATCACCAGCCGGTGCGACTGGCGCGCGTCGCGCAATACGTTCACTTGCGTGACCCAGATATCGACACGCCAGAGGATGGCCGACGCCAGCACGGTGACCACGGCCACGATCAGCAGGGCCATCAGCAGGGCAACGCCTCGCTGATGGCGGTTGGGGGCCTGGATGCGACGGCTCATGGCAGGGCGAAGATCCGTGTGACATCGCGCCCGTCGTCCAGCGCCAGGGCCACGCGCAAGGCATGCGGCCGGGCATAGGCCACGCCTTCTTGCGGCCAGCGGTCGTGCCATGTGCCCTGGCCGTCCAGGAACGACAGGCTCATGGCCCGCACGCCGTCGAGCAGCGGCGTCTCCAGGTCCGGTGCGTTGACGGCCGCCCGATCGGTGCCGGGCAAGGTCTCGCGCGGGCGGGACAGATCGGCCCCCTGCGTGCGCAGCAGGGTGTCGTTGCGCACGCTGTACTGGACGGGCAGCACGCTGCCCGCCGCCCCCCAGATGGCCCACTGGACCGTGGCCCCCTGACCCTGCCAGCGGACCTCGGCCACGTCTGTGGGCAGGCCGTCCGCGCCGGTGGTGACGTCTTCGCCCACCCGCGCCCAGGCCATGGCGATGCTGCGCCAGCGCGCCTGTTCGTCGTACACCACGTCACGGGCCCGGATGACCTGCGTCAGGCCTTTGCTGGCCATGACGCCCAGCACGGCCAGCAAGGCCATGGCGACCATGACTTCCAGCAGCGTCATGCCGCGGGTGTGGCGAGGCGCGTTCAAAGGGGCGCCTCCCAGGGTTGGCGAACCCTGCGGGTCAGATAGCCCTGCACCACCACCTTCGCCGTCGGATCGTCTTTCAGGGACACATGCACGTCCACCTTGCGGGCCAGCGGGCTGGGGGTGTCGCTCACCTCTTCCGAGACGACGAAATCCTGCCCGCACTGGCGTTCGGTCTGCGCGGGCTGCATGCCCGCCTCCAGCCAGTCGGCGCGGGCGTGGTGCATTTCGAGCCGGTTCTGCCCCACCCAGTCGGCGCACATTTGCGTGCGCAGGCGCAGCGCATTGGCCGCCGTCAGGCCCGTGGACCGCACGGCCGCGATGAGGCCGATGCTGAGCACCAACAAGGCGACCAGCACCTCCAGCAGGCTGATGCCCCGCACGCCTTGGTTGCCACGACGTGACCCGGCACGGTTCAAGCTTTGGTGTCGCATCAGCCCCCGGGCTCCACCGTTTGAACGACGCCACCGGAAGCGGTGGTGTCGAGCCGGACCAGCCGCTGCCCGTCGCGCAACCGAATGCGCAGCAGCGGCGGCGTGGCGCCGATGAACTCGATGCGCAGCGGCGGCTGCAGTGCTTTGTTGTCCAGCCAGGTCTGCTCGATGCGGACATCGTCGGCCAGTTGACCCGCCCGCAGCGCGGCGGCGTCGTGGGGGCGCAGCCAAGTGCCATCGGCGTGGCGCTTCTCAAAGTGGTAGCGGCGCCCGTCAGACACCAGGCGCAGGTGCTGGCCGCCGATCACGCTGGCGAACATGGCGGCTTCCAGGGTGGCCACGAACTTCTCCGTGGACACCTGCCGCTGCACCGCCGCCGCGCTGCGGGTGTCGGGCATCGCCATGGCCAGCATCACCCCCAGGATGACCATCACCACCAGGAGTTCGATCAGCGTGAAACCTCGCTGGTTCATGGACGGGACAGCCCAGTGCCATCGCGGAACCGGCTTAGCCGGGCCGCAGATGGCGTCCCCCTCCCGCGAAGCGAGAGAGGGGGAAGGCGCGAAGCGACGCAGGGGGCGCTTCACATCAGCACCTGGTTGATGTTGAAGATGGGTTGCAGGATGGCCAGCACAATCATCAGCACCATGCCGCCCATGACCAGGATCATCAGCGGCTCCAGCAACCGGATCAGGATGGCCACGTCGTGCTCCAGCGACAGCTGTTCCAGCCGCGCGGCTTGCGCCAGCATCTCGGCCAGTTGGCCGCTTTGTTCGCCGCTGGCGATGAGGTTGATCAGCAAGGGCGGGAAACCATCCTTGTGTTTGAGGGAGCGGCTCAGGCTCTTGCCAGCGTTCACTTCTTGAAGCGCGTGGGCCACGATCTCCTTGAGCGGCAGGCGCTCCAGCAGACCCTTGCCAGCTTCCAGCGCCAACAGCAGCGGCACGCCGCTGCGCACCAGAATGGCCAAGGTGCTGGCGAACCGCGCGGTGTCGGCGGAGCGCAGCAGCTTGCCCACCACGGGAAAGCGCAGCAGCCGCACGTCCACCGCCCGGCGAAAGCCGTATTTCTGCATGGCGTTGCGCCACCACAGGCCACCCAGCAGCGCCACACCCAGGGCGTAGCCCCCGCCTTCGCGCACGGCGCCGCTCACGGCCAGCAGGGCGCGGGTGAGCAGCGGCAGCGTCTGGCGCTGGTTCTCGAACACCGTCACCACCTGGGGCACCACATAGGCCAGCAGCACGCCCACCACCGCCAGGGCCACCACCAGCATGACCAGCGGATAGATCATGGCCTCCAGCGTCTTGCTGCGCAGCGACTGGCTCTCGGCCAGGTAGTCGGCCAGGCGCGACATGACCTCGCTGAGCTCGCCCGCCGTTTCGCCTGCCTTGATGAGGGCGATGTACAGCGGCGGAAAGCTGCGCGGGTGCATGGCCAGGGCGCTGGCCAGGCTGTGGCCGGCGCGGACCTCGTTGCGCACCGCGTTGATGATGAGTCCGTGCGCGGGCTTGTCCACCTGGCCGGCCAGCGTGACCAGCGAGGCGTCCACATTCAGGCCCGCGCGCAGCAGCGAGGCCCACTGCTGCGTCAGCAGAAACAAGGCCCTGGGCGGGATGCGGCTGCGGCGCCCGCCCGCCCCGGGGGCGTGGGCGCTGGCCTCGTCCACCGACACCGGCAGCAAGCCCTTGTCGCGCAGGCTGGTGCGCAACTGGGCGGCGCTGTCGGCCTCCTGGCTGCCTTCCACCCGGGCACCGGTAGCGTCGATGGCCTGGTAGCGGAAGGACTTCAACGGTCGCCCGCCACGCGCATCAACTCGTCCACCGAGGTCACGCCCGAGCGCACCCAGCGCTGGCCGTCTTCCTGCAACAGGCGCAGGCCACTGTGCTCGCGTGCGGTGTCGCGCAGCACGTGCTCGCCCGCGCCGTCGTGCACCAGCCGGCGCAGCCGGTCGTCCACGGACAGCCACTCGTAAATGCCCAACCGACCCGCGTAGCCGGTGCCGCGGCATGCCGAGCAGCCGCGTGGCCGGAAGGGGCGGCCCTGCGTGTCGGCATCGTCCGCATACACCGGGTCGGGTTCCTTGCAGTGCGGACACAGCTGTCGCACCAGACGCTGGGCCAGCACCCCGATCAGGCTGGACGCCAGCAGAAACGGCTCCACCCCCATGTCCACCAGGCGGGTGATGGCGCTGACCGAGTCGTTGGTGTGCACGGTGGCCAGCACCAGGTGGCCGGTCAGGCTGGCCTGGATGGCGATCTGTGCGGTTTCCAGGTCGCGGATCTCGCCGATCATCACCACGTCCGGGTCCTGCCGCAGCAGCGCGCGCAAGGCGCGGGCAAAGGTCATGTCGATGCGCGAGTGGATCTGCACCTGGCCAACGCCCGCCAGGTCGTACTCCACCGGATCTTCCACCGTCATGATGTTGCGGTTGCGGGAGTTCATGCGCATCAGCGCGCCATAGAGCGTGGTGGTCTTGCCTGAGCCCGTAGGACCTGTCACCAGCACGATGCCGTGCGGTGCGTGGATGGCGGCGTCAAAGCTGGCCAGCGTGTCCGGCGCCATCCCCAGCACCGCCAGGTCCATGCGCTTGGGGTCTTTGTCCAGCAGGCGCATCACCACACGCTCGCCATGCGAGGTGGGCACCGTGGACACGCGCACGTCCACCGTCTTGCCCGCCAGCCGGATGGCGATGCGCCCGTCCTGCGGCAGGCGCTTTTCGGCAATGTCCAGTTGCGCCAGGATCTTGATGCGTGAGGACATGGCCGCGTGCAGCGCCCGGTGCGGCGCCAGCACCTCCACCAGCTCGCCGTCGCGGCGCATGCGCACCACGGTGCGGCTTTCTTCGGGCTCGATGTGGATGTCCGACGCCCCCTCGCGCACGGCCTGGGCAATCAGCGCGTTGATCAACCGGATCACCGGCGCATCGCCGTCACTGGCCAGCAGGTCTTCCACCGGCGGCAGGTCGTTGACCAGCTGGTCCAGATCCACCTCCTGGCCGGCGGTGTCCACGATGGACGCGGCGCTGTCCGAGCCGTCCGAATAGATCGTGGTGAGCGCCTGCGAGAACTCGTCGTCGGGCACCACCTTGATGGGCACCTGCGCCCCCACGGCGCGGCGCACCTCGGCCAACGCCGCCACCGGCGTGGCCTGGCACACCCACAACACCGGATCGCCGGCGGCGGCATGCAACAGCACGCCGTGGCGACGGGCAAACAGGTAGGGAATCCGGCCCGGGGCCAATGTTTTCAGAGCCACCATGGGCTACCTTGGCGCAGACATTGGCGCGGTGGGCTCTGGCGTCGGTGCCGCCTGCGCGGGCACCATGCTGAGCGAGGTGCTGGTTTTCAGGCCCATCGGGCTCAGCAGGGGGCCGGCTTCCTGCTTGATCGCTTCGTTGGTCTCCTTCTGCAGGCCCCGGATGTAGGCATACCGATCCATGGACAGTGCGGTGTCAGCGTCGGCCGAGCGCAAGGTCTTGGGGCGGATGAACACCAGCAGATTGGTCTTGGTGCGCGCCTTGCTGGTGTGGCGGAACAGCCCGCCGAGCAACGGAATATCGCCCAAACCAGGCACCTTGTTTTCCACGTCGCTCAGACTGTCCTGCAACAGGCCGCCCAGCACAATGAGGCCCCCGTCCTGCACCTGCACCGCCGTCTCAATGGTGCGGGTGTTGATGACAGGACCCGAGGCGCTGCTGAGTGAACTGGGCACCACGGAAGAGGCTTCCTGAACGATCTTCATTCGAACCATGCCACCCTCTGACACCTGGGGCAGGATGCGCAGGGACAACCCCACCTTGCGCCGTTCGAAGGTCTGGAAGGGGGTGGCCGTGGCCGTCGAGGCGGTCGACGAATAACTGCCGGTCACGATCGGGACGTCCTGCCCGATCATGATCTGGGCCTCCTGGTTGTCCAGCGTCATCAGGTTGGGTGTGGACAGGATGTTGCCGCTGTTGGTGGTCTCCAGAAATGTGGCGAGTGCCAGCAGATTGGTGATGATGTCCCCGTTGGGCAGCGTGATGGTGCCGTTGGCAACTCCCAGACTCAGGCCCGCCCCGCTTCCCAGGGGGTTCTTGCTCATGCCCAGGATGCCAGTGTTCGCTCCGACGAAATTGGTGCCGCCCACCACGCGGGTGCCGTCGACCCCTTTGTCCAGACCGCCCAGTGCCTGCCACTGGAAGCCGAACTGAGCGGCAGTGTCGCTGCTCACCTCGGCAATCAGGGCCTCCACATAAACCTGCGTGCGGCGCAGGTCCATCTGCTTGATGACCTTGCGCAGCCGCTCGATCACGATGTTCGGCGCACTGATCAGGATGGCGTTGTTGGCCACGTCTGCCTGCACGTAACTTCCCTGCACCAATCCGCCCGCCGTTTGCCAGCCGCCACCAGCCCCGGCGGCGCTGCCCGTGGCCGACTGAGCACTGTTGTTCGAACCACCACCGGCCACCAGGCCAGACTGTCGGTTGGGGTTGAGCGACGAGCTGCTTCCCCCTTCTGCGGACGGAGAACCCGCGGCCTTCGCAGTGGACGGGTCGGCCGAGAGGATGGCGCGCAACATTTGGGCCACTTCACTGGCCACCGCGTTCCGCAGGTAGATCACCTCGATGTTGCCCCCAGCCTCGGGACGGTCGACCTGCTTGATGAGCTGCTGCGCCCGCAGGAGCTTGCCGGGCGAGCTGCTGCGGATCAACAGACTGTTGCTGTGCGGCTCTGCGTACACGGCAAACCCGTCGCCCGTCAGGGCAACCGGACTGCCAGCCGAAGCACCACTGGTCGCAGTTGATCCGGCGTTTGCTGCTTGCTGGACCGGCCCGTCTGCCATCAGGTTCTGAATGATGGGCGCGAGATCGGTGGCTGTGGCGTAGCTCAGGGGCACCATCACCGGAAGTCCCATGCCCGGCACGTCGATGGCTCCCAGCACCACCTCCAGTCGCTTCAGGTTCTGCGCGTAATCGGTCACCACCAGCGTGTTGTTTGCAGCAGAGGCGACCACGGTAGCGGCGCTGTGCAGCAACGGCTTGATCGCCGCACCGACCGCCTGAGCAGCCTCGTACCGCAACTGAAACATCCGAGTGGTGATGACATCGCCAGGGCTGCCGTTCACCCCCAGTCCCACCGACTGCTGCCGGGCGTCTGCCTCAGGAAGGATTCGCACCACCTTGCCGTCATCCACTGCTGCAAAGCCCTGCAGTCTCAATGCTGCAATCAGTGTCGGGTACACCAGGGACCGAGGCATGGGCGCCGCAGACACCATGTTCAGATTGCCTTTGACCTTGGAGTCAATGACAAACGTCTTGCCGGTTATCTCGGAAGCCAGCTTCAAAACGCCCGCGATGTCAGCGTTGGCGAGATTGAGCGTGACGGGATCTTCATTGGCGTTTGCCGCGAATACGCACAGCGAAAAACCACAAGCCACCAAAAGCTTGCAAACATTCATGGAAGACCTTTGGTCGATATGACTGGGGCATCGCCCCCGTTGCTGAGATCAGGGACAACAGCCTGGGAGTCCTTGCGTTCCCCGGATTCCGCTCTCAAGGAGATCACGCTTTTTTGGCCATTCAAGGTCAAAGTCACAGCGTCTGGCGCCACCTCCAGCACCTGATGACCAGTAGGCAATTTATCTCCAACCCGTACTACTTTGGACTCTGGATCACCAGCCGACGAAAGCACGGCAAAACCCATCCCGCCTGGCCGAACGTAGGTACCCAACACCGACCACTCAGCTTGCACCACAACGACAGTCGGGGCACCTGGGGTTCCCGGCATCGAGGATTCGGCAGTACCAAACAATCGATTGCGTTGAATCCGGGCAACCTCCTCGACCAGAGAGGGCAAAGCGCTCGGCGCCAATGATTGCCCGACCCCCATAAAGAAGAAGGCAAACCACCAGAAAAAATTCGCCATAAGCCAGGCCACGGCAACACTAGCAGCACCAGAAAACATCCACAACAATAAATCGGCCGCACGCACCGACCTAAAGCTGCACAACCAATGCCATCCTGATTTGATTTCCATTGCCATGTACGATTCAAACCAGGTCGACTATGATGAATCAGATATACCAAAAGACCAACCGCCCAACGAGGGCGGCTGGTTACTAAAAATTAAACTCGGAACGTGTGCCAAGAGTCGAACCGACGCTCCTCCCTGTTGGTCGACCAGTTGCCAAACCGAGGACCACCATCCCAGTTGTACCACCACCTACCAGATGGCTGCGCAATATGGACAGAGCAAGACCTGTTTGGATCACGACGGTCTGCCCCCTGGAAAACCCCACCCAC
>NZ_MUNZ01000131.1 GCF_002001205.1 Hydrogenophaga sp. A37 | reverse complement strand
CCCATGGACACCCAGCCCCACACCCCTCCCATGCCTGCGGCCGCGCCGGAGGCGGGGCCGCCTCTGCAGCAGTTGCCGAAACACGGCTGGCTGGAGCGCACCGGCCGCATGGCGGTGGCCACGGTGTTGCAGGGGCTGGCGTTTGTGCGCTTTGTCGGTGAGGCCGCGCTGGCGGCGGTGCGGGTGTTGCCGCATCCCCGGCTGTGGCGAGTGCGCGCGATCTGGCACGAGATCCAGATCGGTGGCTATGAGGCGCTGCCCATCATCGGGCTGACCTCGTTTTTGTTGGGGGTGGTGGTGGCCTACCAGGGCGCCGACCAGCTGCAGCACTACGGGGCCAACGTGTTCGTGGTGGATCTGGTGGGCTACGCGATGCTGCGCGAGTTCGCCCCTTTGATCAGCGCCATCATCATCGCGGGGCGCTCGGGCTCGGCCTACGCGGCGCAGCTCGGCTCGATGGTGGTGGCCGAAGAGATCGACGCCTTGCGCACCATCGGCATCGACCCGATGCAGCGCCTGGTGCTGCCCAAGATCGTGGCGCTGGCCGTGGCCCTGCCGCTGTTGACGCTGTTTGCCGACATCACCGGCGTGTTCGGCGGCATGGTGATGGCGAGCTCGCAGCTGGACATTGGTTTTACCGAGTTCATGGACCGTTTCGGCCGCGTGATGCAGGGTTCCTCTCTGCTGATTGGCCTGGGCAAGTCGCTGGTCTTTGCGCTCATCATCGCCAGCGTGGGCTGCTTCCAGGGCTTGCGCACGAAGGGCGGCGCCGACAGCGTGGGCCGGCAGACCACCTTGAGCGTGGTGCAGTCGATCTTTCTGATCATCGTGGCCGATGCGCTGTTTTCGGTGGCCTTCAACATCTTGGGGCTTTAGATGGAACACCCCCCCAACGAAGAACCCGTGATAGAGCTGCACCAGATCACCACGCGTTTCGGCAGCCACACCGTGCACGAAGGGCTGGACCTGAGCGTGCGGCGCGGCGAGATTCTGGGCCTGGCCGGGGGCAGCGGGTCGGGCAAGTCGGTGCTGCTGCGCGAGATGATCGGCCTGCAGCGGCCGAGCTCCGGCCAGGTGCGGGTGTTTGGCGAAGACCTGGCCACGCTCAGCGCCGCGCAGGCCCAGGCGCTGCGGCTGCGCTGGGGCGTGATGTTCCAGCGCGGGGGGCTGTTTGGCTCCATCAGCGTGCGCGAGAACGTGGGCCTGCCGTTGCGCGAGCACCGCCGGCTGGCCAGCGCAGAGGTCGACCGCATTGCCGAGCAGAAGCTGGCCCTGACCGGCCTGCCGCCCGACGCGGGCCTGAAGCACCCCAACGAGCTGAGTGGCGGCATGCTCAAGCGCGCCGCGCTCGCGCGCGCCATCTCGCTCGACCCCGAGCTGCTGTTTCTCGACGAGCCCACCTCGGGTCTGGACCCGGCCAGCTCGCGCGGCGTGGACGAGCTGATCATGGACACCCAGGCGGCGTCTGGCGCAACGGTTTTGATCGTCACCCACGACGTGGACCTGATGTGGCTGGTGTGCGACCGCGTGGCCGTGCTCGGCGAGGGCCATGTGATGGCACTCGGCACGATGGACGAGCTCTCGCACAACCCCTCGCCGGCCGTGGCGGCCTATTTCAACAACCCACGCGAGGCCCGCGCCGCGCGGGCGCCTGTAGCGCGGCCCCCAGCCTGAGACCCCACGCCCATGGACGACAAAGTCAACTACACCCTGGTCGGCGCCTTCGTGCTCGCCCTCTCCGCGCTGCTGATTGCTGGCGTGTTGTGGCTGTCCGCCGGCCTGGGCGGCCGCGACGCGATGGACCCTTACCAGGCGGTGATCGAGGAATCGGTGGCCGGGCTGAACCTCAATGCGCCGGTCAAGTACCTCGGCGTGGACGTGGGCAAGGTGGACCGCATCGAGATCAACCCGCAGAACCCGGAGCAGGTGCGGCTGCGCTTCCAGGTGAAGCGCGGCACGCCGATCAAGACGGACAGCGAGGCGGTGCTGAAGGCCCAGGGCCTGACCGGTATCGCCTATGTCGAGATCAGCGGTGGCAGCGCCCAGGCGCAGGCGCTCCAGCCCGGCCCCGACGGATCGCCGCCCATGATCCCGTTCAAACCGTCGCTGAGCGCGCGGCTGGAGAACGTGCTCAGCAATGTGCTGGGCAACGTGGACCGGGTCTCGAACAACCTCAACGCCGTGTTCGACGCCGACAACCGCGCCGCGCTCAAGAGCACGCTGGCCGACCTTGCCACGGTCACGCACGCCCTGGCCGGGCAGCAGGCGGCGATCACCGCGGGGGTGGCCGACGCCGCGAAGGCCGCCCGGTTGACGGCCCGCGCCGGCGAGCAGTTCGGGCCCACACTGGACAGCATCAAGTCCGGCGCACAGGCCGTGGAGCGCATGGCCAATGTGACCGCCCAGGCCAGCGCCCGCGCCGGTGAGGCCGCCGACAGCACCGCCAACAGCCTGCAAACCATCGGCCAACAAACCCTGCCCGATCTGGCGCGGCTGATGGCCGAGCTCAACCAGCTCTCGGCCTCGCTGCGGCGCCTGAGCGAACAGACCGCGGGCAGCCCGAGCAGCCTGCTGCTGGGCAGCCCCGCCCCCATGCCCGGCCCCGGAGAAAGCCCACCATGACCTTGCCCACGAGCGCACACCGCGCCACCGTTTCAACGCGCCGGCTGCGCACGGCGGTCTTGCCGCTGCTGTGCTTGCCGCTGCTGCTGGTGGCCTGCGCCGGCTCCTTGTTGCCCAAGCCGGCCGCACCGCCTGCGCGCTTTGCGCTCGATGCTGGCCCCGCGAGCGCCGCCGCTGCAACCACCGCCGCGCCGCGCCCGGCCGCCGCTGGCGCGCCCAGCCTCACGGTCGAGCTGCCGCGCGCCGCCCCGGGCTACGACAGCCGGCGCATGCTCTATCAGCGCCGGCCGCAGCAGCTGGAGGCCTTTGCCTTCAACGAATGGGTGGAGCCGCCGGCCCAGATGCTCACGCCGATGCTGGTGCGCGCCCTGCAGGGCAGCGGTGCCTTCGGCGCGGTGCTGCAAGCGCCCTCGGCCGTCACCACCGGCTGGCGGCTGGAGACCGAGCTGGTGCGCCTGCACCAGAGCTTTGCCCAGCAGCCCAGCCAGGTGCAACTGGGCCTGCGCGCGGTGCTGCTCAACAACCGCACCCGCGAGGCCGTGGCTTGGCGCGAGTTCAACATCAGCGTGAACGCGACCGGCGAAGACCCGGTGGCCGGCGCCGCAGCTGCGCAGGCGGCAGCCATGCAACTGGCGGCGGCGGTGGCGGCGTTTTGCGCCGAGCAGCCGCTGCCGGCGCCGCGCTGAGCGCGGGCCCCGCACCGGGAGGGTCCGTGCGCTTGCGTACTGACAGCCCGCGCCGTGTCGTCAAAGATGGCGACGCCATGCGGTTGCCCCTGATCGCATCGGGAAAGACACCATGAACCACCGTGAGCCCAGCGATCTGGCGGACCGTTTCGCGCTGGGCGTGACCCGGCTGCTGCGCTTCTTTGCCGACACCTTTTTCGCCAAACGGTATGGCCACCGGGCGATCGTGCTGGAGACGGTGGCGGCCGTTCCCGGCATGGTGGGCGCGATGGCCACCCACCTGCAGTGCCTGCGCCGCATGGTCGACGACGACGGCTGGATCCGCAAGCTGATGGAGGAGGCGGAGAACGAGCGCATGCACCTCATGACCTTCATTGCGGTTGCCCGGCCCACCACGCTGGAGCGGCTCCTCATCCTGGTCGCGCAGTGGGTGTTCTACCTCGGCTTCTTCCTCCTGTACCTCATTTCGCGTCGCACGGCGCACCGCCTGGTCGGCTATTTCGAGGAGGAGGCGGTGCTCAGCTACACGCTGTACCTGGCGGAAATCGACGCCGGTCGCGTGCCCAACGTCGCCGCACCGGCGATCGCAAAAAGCTACTGGAAGCTGGCGGACGACGCGACGCTGCGCGACGTGGTGCTCGTGGTTCGCGCCGACGAGGCACACCACCGCGATGTCAACCACGGATTGGCCAACCAGCTGTCCGGTCGGCCCGCCGACACGGAGCCGGTCGCGCCGTACCCCGACCACGCCGACACCACCCAATGAGCCATGTGCTGCCTGCTGATCCTGGCCCACCCCCGCCGCGACAGCCTGTGCGGCGCGCTCTTTGATGCCTGTGTCGATGGCGCGCCAATGGGCGGAACACCTGGTTTTGGTCTACCCCACCTGGTGGGGCACCTTCCCGGCCGGCGTGAAAACGGTCGAACGGCCGTGAAAGCCGTCCTCGCCTGGCTGAACATCGTGACGGTCACCGGCAGCGACGGCATGGCGGCGCTGCGATGCCAGGTTCGGCGAAGCGCCTGATCTTCTGAAGGCAATGCTCCATCAGCGCGCGAAACGCCTTCGGGTCGGGTCGCGGTCTTGAGCACGCTGGCGTGCCGGGCGGTGCATTTGCGCCGGCGCAAGGCCGCGCACGCGGCGTGGCTCAAGAATTCACCGGCTATGCCGAAGAAGACTTGTTTCTTCGCGGCCATCCCTTGTGTTGCTGCGAATCCGCCAGACGACAGACGTGAGACCGGAGTTCAACGCCATGAGTGCCCTGCCGCTGACGACGAGTGAATGGGTCGGGCTGAGCACGGTGTCCGCATTACCAGCGGCAGTACCGTCACTCATCGCCTCAGGGAGCCGCGCGTCAACCGTGCGGCTGGGCACCGAACGGCACATCCTCGAGCGCCTGTCCGGCGTGGCGGGCGTGCCGCGCCTGGCGCAGCCGACGCCGGGCGCGCACCCGGAGGACGCGCCAGCCATCCGGCACATCGACGGCGTGTCGCTGCGCGATGCGCTTCAGGCGCAAGCACTGCCCTTGCCGTCATCGCTGCCGACGCTGCTCGACATCGGCTTGCAGCTGGCGCGCATCCTCGCCGACGTGCACCGCCTGGGCGTCTCGCACCGCAACATCAACCCGTCCAGCATCGTGCTCACCGGCCCGGACCGGCAGGCCATGCTGGTCGGCTTCGAGCTGGCGACGACGGTGGCCGAGCAGCAGCCGGCCTGCGGCCACCACCGCGACATCGCCGGCTCGCTGGCCTATCTGGCGCCGGAGCAGACCGGCCGCACCGGCCACTCGGTCGACCAGCGTGCCGACCTGTATTCCCTCGGCGCGACGCTCTACGAGCTGGTCACCGGCCGCGCGCCGTTCGAGAACAGCGACCCGCTGCAGCTGATCCACAACCTGCTCGCCCAGCTGCCGACGCGGCCGGACGAACTGGTGCCCGGCACGCCGGTGGCGCTGTCCGACATCGTCATGCGCCTGCTCGAGAAAGAGCCCGACCGGCGCTACCAGAGCGCCGAGGGGCTGGCACGCGACCTGACGCTGCTGAGCCAGCATCTGGCGGCCGGCGCGACCGGCAGCTTCGCGCTGGGCGGGCACGACTTCGCGCAGCGCCTGTCGGCGCCGTCACGGCTGGTCGGCCGCGACGCCGAGATCGCGGGCCTGAAGCGGGCCTTCGAGAACGCGCTGAACGGCGGCGCGCGCGGCGTGCTGGTGAGCGGCACGCCGGGCGTCGGCAAGACCGCACTGATCAATGAGCTCAGGCCCATGGTCGCGGCACGCCACGGCTGGTTCGTCGCTGGCAAGTTTGACAGCCAGCGTCAGGACCTTGCGTCGGACGGCGTCTTCCAGGCGCTGCGCGCGCTGGGCCGGATGCTGCTGGCCGGACCCGAGACCGAACTGCAGGCGCTGCGCAAGCGCATCGTGCGGACCATCGGCCGCGCCGGCTGCCAACTGATGGCGGGGGTGCCCGAGATCGGGCTGCTGCTGGGTGAGCAGCCGGTGCCGGGCGACATCGATCCGCTCACCGCCAAGGATCGCCTGGTCGAGGTCACGCTCGACCTGTTGCGCGCCGTCGCCTCGCCGGCGCGCCCGGTGGTGATGGTGGTGGACGATCTGCAGTGGGCTTCGGCGCTTCCGATCGCCATCGTCCATGCCGTGCTGACCGACGATTCCTTGAGCGGCTTGTTGCTCGTGGGCGCCTATCGCGACGGCGAGGTGGACGCGCTGCGCCCGCTCGCGCCGATGCTGCCACGCTGGGCCCGGCTGGAGTCGCCGCCGCTGTCGCTGAGCCTGCAGAATCTGCCGCCCGCCGACCTGGCAACGCTGCTGGCCGAGATGCTCAGGCTGGCGCCAACGCAGGCCGCGCTGCTGGCCCAGGCCTTGCGCGCACACACCGACGGCAACCCATTCGACACCGTGCAGTTGGTTGACGCGCTGCGCCGTGACGGCGCGCTGATGCTGGGCGATGAGGGCTGGGTCTGGGATGCCAAGGCCATCGCCCGCCACATCGGGCAAGGCAATGTGATCGACCTGCTGACGCGGCGGGTTGCCGCGCTGGCACCCGAGACCCGGCAAGTGCTGGATGTGATGGCCTGTCTCGGCGGCGAGGTCGAGTTGCCGCTGCTGCAGGCCGCCTGCGGCGCATCGGCCGAGGCGCTCGAACAACGGCTCGCTCCGGCCCTGGAAGACCACCTGCTGGCGATGCAGCACGATGGCCTGCCGGCGATGCGCTTTCGCCACGACCGCGTGCAACAGGCCTGCCTGGAACGGCTCGCCCCGGCCGAGCGTGGGCGGCTGCACCTGACGCTGGCGCGGCGACTGGAGGCGCTGCCCGATTTTGCGGCCACCGCCGCGCACCAATACCTGCCGGCGCTGGCCGCCATTGATGCCCCGTCCGAGTGCCTGCGTGTGGCCGAACTGCTGCGCCGCACCGCGCAGCCGCTGCGTGCGTTCAACCCGGCAATGGCCGAACACCTGTTGGCGGGCGCGCTCGAACTGCTTGCCCGCTCGGGCCTGTGCGGGACGGCGCTGCTGCCCTTGCAGATCGAGCGCCACGCCGTGCTGTACAGCCTTGGGCGCCTGGCCGAGGTCGATGCGCTGTACGTCACCATCGAACGCGACTGCACCGATGCGCTGCAGCTGGCCGAGCCGGCATGCGTGCAGATCTGCAGCCTGACCAACCAGGGGCAAGCGCGTGCGGCGGTTGCGCTCGGCGAAACCCTGTTGGGCCGTCTGGGCCTGGCGTTGCCGACACCCGAGCAACTCGGCGTGCAGATGAATCCGGCCCACGGCGTGTTCAACCGCTGGCTGGATCCCGACACCGAAGCCGCCGACTTGCAACGCCCGATCGCCAGCGACCCCCGCGCCCTGGCTGCCGGGCGGCTGCTCAACCGGATGACGCCGCCCAGCTTCTTCTGCGATCCGGCCATCCTCGCCGGCCTGGTGCTGACCGGTCAGCGGCTGTGGATCGAGCATGGGCCGGCGGCACCGTTCGTCGGGACGCTGAGCCACGCCGCCTTCATCACCATCGGCGCCTGGCAGGACTACCGCACCGGCCTCGCGATCGTGCGCCGCGTGCTGGCGGCCAGCGATGCGCGCGGCTTTCACCCCGAGGCCTCGCAGTCGCGGTTCCTGTTCGCGCTCGGTTCCGGCCCTTGGTCGATCCCGCTCGAAGGCAACGCGGCCGAAGCTGAACGCGCTCACGAAGGCCTGGTACAGGGCGGCGACCTGAACAACGCCTGCTACACCTACTACGCCTCGCTGTACCCGCTGATGGACTGTGCCACGACGCTCGAGCGCTACGCCGCCGAGAGCGCCGCCGCACTGGCCTTCAGCGCCCGCACCGGCAACGACTACGCGGCCGCCGCCTATGTGGCGCACCGCCAGCTCGCGCGCATGTTGCGCGGCGAGACTGCGGGGCTGGAAAGCTTTGACGAAGCCTCCTTCAGCGAAGCCGCCCACCTCGCCCGACTGGGGCCGAACCCGGTGGCAGAGGTCAACTTCCATGTCGCACGCGGGATCGGCGCCGCGTTGGCCGGCGACGGCCCGGCGCTGATCCGGCACGCCGCTGCGGCAATGCCACTGACCGCCGCTCTTCCGGGCATCTACCCGTGCGCACTGGCGCAATTGCTGCATGCGCTGGCGCTGGCCGAGCGTCTGAAGACGGCGGCGCCAGCCGAGCACCTTGCGCTGCTGGCCGAACTCGATGCCTGCGTCGACTGGCTGCGCCTGCGCGCGGTCGATGCGCCGTTCAACTTCTCGCACCTGGTGCACTGGATCGCGGCCGAACGCGCCTGGGCCTGCGGCGAGCCGCTCGCGGCCCTCAACGCCTTCGACACCGCGCTGCGCGAAGCCGCGCCGCTGCAGCGGCCGTGGCACAACGCGCTCATCGCCGAGCGCGCCGCGCGTTGCCTGCTGGCCAACGGCATGCAGTTCGCCGGGCAACGCATGATGGCCGTGGCGCAGCAGCGCTACGCGGCCTGGGGCGCCAGCGCCAAGGTGCGCCAGCTGCAGCGCGACCATGCGTTCCTGGGTGCGCTGCCCGCTGCGGCAGCCGGCAGCGCGCCGGCATTGCGCGAGAACGTGTCGGCCGACGCCATCGACCAGCTCGGCATCCTGCGCGCGGCGCAGGCGCTCAGCTCCGAGACCAGTCTGGAGCGGCTGCGGCTGCGGGTGGTCGAACTGCTGGCCGAATTGAGCGGCGCCACCACGGTGCAGCTCGCGCTGTGGGACGACGACGCGCAGCAGTGGCTGCTGCCGCAGTCGGGCGACGGCACGAACCGCACCACGCTGGCCGACGCCGGTGCGCGCGGGTTGCTGCCGCTGTCGGCCTTCCGCTATGTCGAGCGCACCCGCGAGCCCCTGCTGCTGGACGACGCGACGCGCGACGACCGCTTCGCCGGCGACCCCGCACTGCGCGGTGCCGAGCGCTGCTCGCTGCTGGTGGTGCCCATCCTCCATCACGGCGTGACGCGCGCGATGCTGCTGCTCGAGAACCGGCTTGGCCGCGGCGCGTTCACTGTCGACCGGCTCGACGCGGTGATGCTGATCACCGGCCAGCTGGCCGTGTCGCTGGCCAACGCGCAGCTGTATGAGCAGCTGGAGCGGCGGGTGCAGGAACGCACGCAGGAACTGCAGCAGGCGCAGGCCCAGCTGCTGTCCGCCGCGCGCCTGGCCGGCATGGCCGAGATCGCCACCAACGTGCTGCACAACGTGGGCAACGTGCTCAACAGCGTCAACGTGTCGGCCGGCCTGGTCGGCACCCGCCTGCGCACGTCCAAGGTCAAGGGCGTCGGTCGCGCCGCGCGCCTGATGGCCGAACACGCCGGCGACCTGGGCCCGTTCCTCACGCAGGACGCCCGCGGCAAACTGCTGCCCGGCTACCTGGGCGAGCTGGCACAGGCGCTGGAGGCCGAGCACATCGGCATGGCCGAGGAACTGGCTGGCCTGTCCCAGAGCGTCGACCACATCAAGGTGATCGTCGCCACCCAGCAGGCGTATGCGGGCACGGCGTACATGGTCGAATCGGTCAAGCTCAACGAACTGCTGAACGACGCGCTGCGCATGAACGCCGGCGCACTGACGCGCCGCAAGGTCGAGGTGGTGACGGACATCGCCGAGTTGCCGGACCTGCCGCTAGACCGCCACCGCCTGCTGCAGATCTTCGTCAACCTGATCAGCAACGCCAAACACGCGTTGAACGACGTCACCGATCGAAGCCCATGCATCCGTCTGGTTGCTGCACTCGCCGACGCAGGCACGCTGCGCATCAGCGTGGCCGACAACGGCGAGGGCATTGCGCCGGAGAACCTGACGCGCGTCTTCGCACACGGCTTCACGACGCGCAAAGACGGAAACGGCTTCGGCCTGCACAGCTGCGTGCTGGCGGCGCAGGAAATGGGCGGACGGCTGAGCGCGCACAGCGACGGCCCGGGCCTGGGCGCGCGCTTCACCCTCGAGCTGCCCGTCGACACCGCACAAGGCCAGCCATGAAGACCCCGAACCGGCGCGTCCTGCTGGTCGACGACATGCCCGCGATCCACGCCGACTTCCGCAAGATCCTGTGGCCCGACGCTTCATCTACCGCGCGCCCGGCCAGCAGGCGCTGACGCGCGCGACGCTCGGCTACTGCGGCATCCGCAGCGTGCGCACCGAGACCTTCGGGCCGGTGATCGCCTCCGATGCCGGCCAACGCCAGCAATGGCTGGACTGTGCCCGGTCCGTCGGCTCGCGCCTGGCCGCGGGCGCGCTGTCGACTGCGCAGCGCCGCACGCAGCGTGTTACCGCATGGCTCGCCGCGCTGCGGCTGCAGTTCTATCCGATGACGTGGATCGCCTACACCCTCGGGGCGCTCCTGGCCGCCGCGGGCGCGCTGCTGGCGCTGACGCGAACGGACCTGTCGGCGCTGCTCGCATGGAGCGTCGCGGGCGGCTCATTGCATGCCATCTGGCTGTGGCGGGGTCTGCACCGTCTGGCCAACGACCAACTGCCCGATCGCATCGATGGGCCGATCGTCCTGGCCTTGACCTTCATCCTCTGGTTCTGCGTGCCGCACAACTCATCGTGCTGGCCAGCGCCTAGGCCCAACCCATGGCCGTGATCAGCCGCCCCCCACCAGGCCAAAGGCCTCGCGCAGCAACAGCAGTTCCGCCATGTGGCCGCCGCGCAGTTCGCTCAGGGCCTTGAAGTTGCCGCCCATGGCCGCGATGGCGGGCTTGGGTGCGTCGGGCGTGGTGAAGCGCAGCAGGTGCACGCGCAAGGGGCCGTCGGGGGTCTGGAACCAGGGCTGGAAGGCGGTCACTTCTTCCACGTCGTCGGGGCTCAGCTCGCTGCCTTGCAGCACGGCGGCGATCAGGGCGGCGCTGTCGATGGCGGCGGGCGCTGGCTCGGGCGGGCTGCTCAGGGCTTGTGCGCCCTCGGGCAGCGCCTGCGGCCAGAGCATGCCGTGCGCCCAGCGCGGGAACACCAGTGCGTGGCTGTAGTCGTCGAAGTGGCAGAGGATGACGCGGTGGTGGCGTGAGATGTTGGCGGGGGTGGTCATGGTGTTGTGGTGGTGTGATGGCAGAAACCTTCAGCGGTAACCTTCTTCGCGCAGCACCTGGTGCACCACCGGGCGCGCGCGGATGCGCTCGAACAGGGCCTGGCAGCGCGGCGGCATTTCTATGTCGGTCTTGCTGGCCCAGAAGAACACGTAGAAGAGGGCCGCGTCGGCAATCGTGAAGTCGGCGTCCATGGCGTAGCCGGTCTCGGTCAGGCGGATCTCGATCACGTCGAAGGCTTCGCGGACGATGCGCTGGCCTTCCGCCGTGATGGCTGCTGTCCATCGGGCCTTGTCGGCCGTGTCCAACCCTTCAGGCAAATAGCGGTCGGTGGTGAAGATGCGCGTGAAGCCCTGGCCGTGCACCGTGTTCACCGCGTAATCCAACAACTCCAGCGTTCGCGCCGCCAAAAACGGGTCGTCGCTCAGCAGGCGCTTGCGCGGGTAGCGCCGCGCCAACCAATACGCGATGGACGGGAAGCTGGTGAGCGCGGCCACGTCGTCGAGCACCAGGGTCGGGATCGTGCCCTTGGGGTTGATCGCCAGGTAAGCGGGCTTTCGGTGGTCGCCCGCCTGCAGGTTGA
Organism: Hydrogenophaga sp. A37; assembly: GCF_002001205.1. Classification (GTDB taxonomy): domain Bacteria; phylum Pseudomonadota; class Gammaproteobacteria; order Burkholderiales; family Burkholderiaceae_C; genus Hydrogenophaga. Next base: position 55,513 of record NZ_MUNZ01000131.1, on the reverse strand, counting down.
CGATGGTCACCACAAACGGCAGCTCCAGCTCTTCCAGCAGGATGTGGATGCCGGTCGTGCAGGAGCCGGGGGTCATGTGGAACTTGAGCGTCATGGCCCGGCCGGTTTGCAAGACGCGCGCCATGCGGCCGGGCTTGCACGGGCCTTGCTAATCAGGAGCAGTCCACCGGTGCAAAGGCCTGCCGCGCACTCGCGCCTGTGGTCTTTGTGCCGGTTCGTGTCCGGTCCTGTGTCGGCTTTGTCTGATAGTGCCCATGGTTTTTGCTCCGCCCCTCAACACCGACGACCTGCGCCGCTGGCGCAACTGCGAGCGCCGCTTCTGGCTCGCGCGCCGCGAGCTGCAACGCGGCGTGCCCGTCTCAGGGCCAACGCCCGCTGAACCAGAACCCGCCACGGGCCTCGACGCGGCCCTGCGCGCCTCGTTCCCGCACGCCGACACGGTGGCCGCGCCGCAAAGCCCCGCGCAGTGGCTGCAGGCCGTGCGCCACACCCTCAACTGCCTCGACAGCGACGCCGAGCCGCCCGAGGGCTGGGCCATCCTCGGCGCCTGCTTGACCAGCGAAGACCGCGCCCAGGTGCGCATCGACGTGTTGACCGCGGGTGAACACGGCCTGCGCCTCTTCAAGCTGCGCTACGCCACCGTGGGCGACGACACCGACGTGGACGATGTCGCGCTCTGGACCCACGTGGCCGCACGCTGCGGCTTCGCGGTGCAGAGCGTGGGCCTGTTGCTGGTGGACACCGACTTCGTCTACCCCGGCCACGGCTGCTACGCCGGCCTGTTCCGCGAGGTGGACCTGGGCCCCGTGCTCGGCTCGCGCCCGGTGGCCGACTGGCTGCACGCAATGCGCCAGTGCGAACGCGGCTCGGAACCCGAGGCCACGCCCGGGCCGCATTGCCATGAGGGCAGCGGCTGCGAGTTCGCGGCGAGCTGCAAGGCCTGCGCGGTGCCGGCCACGGCCGAACATTCAGAGACCAGCCTCGACATCCTCGGGCGCGAGGCCGCGGCCGAATGGCGCGCCCCCGGCCACCACGACGTGATGAGCCTGCGCCCCGAAGACATCGTGCCGCCGCGCCAGCGCCGTGCCGTGCGCGCGGTGCAGCAGGGTGCGCCGCTGCTGGAGCCCGAGGTGGGCGCGCTGGCGCAAGCCTGGCCCTACCCGCGCCACTGCCTGCGCTTCGACACCATCGGCCTGGCCGTGCCCATCTGGCCCGGCACCCGGCCCTACCAGACGCTGCCGTTCCAGTGGAGCTGCGCGGTGCAGACGGCGGACGGCGCGTGGAGCGACCACCACTTTCTGGCCGAGGGGCAGGGCGGTGACCCGCGCCGGGCGTTTGCGCTGTCGCTGCTGGGCGTGCTCGGCACAACGGGCGCGGTGCTGGCCTACAACGCCGGCTTCGAACGCAACCGCATCCGCGAGCTCGCGCAGTGGTTCGACGACCTCGCGCCCGCGCTCGACTCGCTGCTGCCGCGCATCGTCGACCTGTTCCAGATCGCGCGCAGCCACTACTACCACCCGGTCATGGCCGGCTCGTGGTCGTTCCGTTCCATAGCGCGCGCCGTGGCGCCCGGGCTGGCGATGGACATCGCGCTCGACCCCGCGCTGGACGCGGGCACCGGGCGCTCGGCGCAGGCGGTGTTTGCGCTGATGCAGAAGCCCGGGCAAAACGCCACCGTGCGCGCGGCCTGCCGGGCCGCTCTGCAAGCCCATGGCCAGCGCGAGACGGCGGTGTTGCGCAGTCTGCTGGCCTTGTTTGAACAAGCGGGAACCGCACCATGAACACCGTCACCACCGAACTGATGCCCCTGAGCGCCGAAGACTTTGCCGCGCTGGAGGCCTGGCTCAAGGCGCGGCGAAAGGCCTTCCCCGAGACGCCCGCCTGGGAATTCTGCGAAGGCTTCATGGCGGCCCTGGTCTGCTGCCGCCGCGCCATCGCACCCGCCGAATACTGGCCCCGCCTGCTCGGCCTGGCGGCCGAGGCCGTGCCCGGCGATGTGTGTGATCTGTGGGCGCGGCGCTGGACGCTGGTGGAGCAGGCGCTGGACACCCGGGTGAGCGCGCTCGACGACCCGGCCGCCTACCAACCCGAACTGAGCGAAGGCGCCGGGTCCTTCGCCCAGCGCTGGGCGCAAGGCTTCATGGCCGCCGTGGTCGCCTGGCCCGAAGAATGGGCTGGCCCACGCAACGCCCAGGCGCAGCAGTGGCGCGAGGCGGCGCTCAAGCTCTTGCGCGCGCTCACCCTGCCCGACACCGGCGCACCCACCCTGCATGCCTACGAAGACCAGCAAGGCCCACCCCGCGTGAGCGCAGCGCGCATGCAGGCCGTGGGCGATGCGATCTGGGCGGTCTACAACCTGCGCGAAACCTGGAAGCGCCTGGGCGCGCGCGTGAAGACGGTGAAACACGCTGCGGCTGCGCCGGGCCGCAACGATGCTTGCCCTTGCGGGAGCGGGAAGAAGTTCAAGAAGTGCTGCGGCTGAGTGCGGGAGGGGTTCACACAGCCATCCTGCGCAGGAGATTCGCCGAAGTCGGTTCCTAGAATCCGCAACAACCGTCTCCGCCTTGTCGAACTCGTTGCGCTTGGTCCGCTGGAATGGCCAAGCTTTCGAGGATCGTGCAATCGACTGCGGGTCCGCCAACGCACGCCGATTCGCAACTGCACACGAAGGCGCAGAGGCTGGCTTCCAGCGCCTTCAGTTCGTCCAGCTTGCGCCGCACCTCGACGAGGTGCAGCGCCGCGATGTCACGCACCTCTGCACAGGGCCGATCAGGCTCATCAACAAGTCCAACCAATTCGCGCACCTGATCGATCGAGAAGCCGAGGTCCCGGCAACGCCGGATGAAAGCAAGGCGGCGAATCGTTCCCTCATTGAACTGCCGCTGACCAGCCTCCGTCCGGTCGGCCGGCTGCATAAGCCCAATGTCCTCGTAGTAACGGATGGTGGGTACCGTGCAACCGGTCTGGCGGGCAACGAAGCCAATCGAAAGTCTTGCGTTCATGCCGCCATCCTAGTCATCTGCATGCGCCGGGTGCGCAGCCGCAAGCTTTTTGCTCGGCATCTTGCGTGGCGCCGATGGGCAACGCGCAGGCTGGGTTTTGCATTTCATGGTCCTGAGCAACCCGATGCGGTGGTTCTGCGCGTTGTTGGTGCCTGCGCCAAAAAATGAGGCCGCCGCCTACGGACGCAAGCGCCAGCAGCACGAACGCCAAAGGCGCAAACTCATCTGCGTAGGCGAGCAAAGCAGATCCGGTCGCAGCCATCGAGGCAGAGCCAATGGTCAGAGCGGCAGCACCGCCGAGCAAGGGAACTGCACAGCAGGCCGCACATGCTGCGCCAACGCCGAGAGCCGCTTTCCAAAGTTTCATGTCGTATCTCCGATGCGAGGGCACAACGCCCACACCGATACGGTAGGACCTCAAGTGGCTTGAGGGTCAAGAGGCCATTGACAATCTCCGCATGGAACTCCTTAAAACATTCCTCCTGTTCGTCTTTACTGCAGTGGCCGAAATCGTCGGCTGCTACCTGCCGTATCTCTGGCTCAAACAAGACAGGTCAGCTTGGCTGCTCGTTCCGGCGGCATTCAGTCTGGCGCTGTTTGCATGGTTGCTCACACTGCATCCGACCGCAGCCGGTCGGGTCTACGCGGCCTATGGCGGCGTGTACATCGGCGTCGCGATGGTTTGGCTGATGCTTGTGGACAAAGTACGCCCCACGCCATTGGACTGGGTCGGTGTGGCGGTAAGCCTATTGGGGATGATGATCATCGTGCTCGGGCGGCAGTCCGAGTGAACGATGACCGAGCGAAAGACATTTCAAAATTTCTTGGCCAAGCTATTTCACTGCCTGCCATGCAGTCAGGCGGCTTGCGCGTCCAGCGCCAGCACCAGGGACCGACCTCACCCTCGCCGCAATTCATCAACAACATGGTCGTGGAGCGCCTGCGCCGCGGCATCCTTGCGGGCAGACGAGGCGATCACGGCCGCGACCTGCAGGCGGGTCAGTGGCGGCAAGCCGTGCCGGGCGTCCAGCTGCACCAGCTCGGGTGGGCATGAGCTGCGCTTGACGGCGGCCACCGCCAACCCGCTTTGAACCACGGCAAGCAGGCCCACGGTGCTGGGGCTTTGGTAGGCGATGCGGTAGCGGCGCCCGGCGCGGCGCAACGCCTGCTCGGGCATCTTGCGCGCCATCGAACCCGGTTCGAACACCGCCAGCGGCAGCGGGTCCCGTTGCCACACCGGGCTGCTGGCCAGGCCCACCCAGACATACGCCTCATCGAACAGGCGGGTGCCTCGCGAAGGCCGGTCTTGTGTGACCAGGGCCACATCCAGATCGCCAGATGTCAATGCTTGGACATCCGGTTCGGGCACGGATCAGGCAGACATCCGCGCCGGAGAAGGGCGCGCAACGCGGGCGCGCAACGCGGGCGCGTGCGATGTGCGCGGCAGCAGCCGACCGCAGGCCGTTCAGACCAGAAGCATCGTATCGAGCGACTGCTTGATCTCCGTTCAAGTCTTCAAGGAGCAACAAACCCGCCGTTTGCAGCTGCTCCCTGAGCAATGCCGGATCGAAGCCCGACAAGAACGCCTCACCTGCGGAAGACACCTCCGACTTCAGCTTGCGGAACGCTTCCGCCACGAGGGTTCCAGGATCAAGGGCCTCTTGGTCAACGTAGTTGAACACCAGTTCGCTTCCCGCCGGAGTGGACGATGCGATCGCCGCGAGGGCAGAGAGATTCGCCTCCCGGGTCAGGTACATGGTCACGCCGAGCCATGAAAAGAACGTCAATCGACTGGGTTGGAATGAAGAGCGAGCCAGGGCCGAGTCCAATGTCTCTGCCGAAAGGTCTGCGGCGATGAATTCGACGGACACCGACGCATCGACGCCGCATTCCGCCAAACGTTGTCGCTTCATCGCTTGTGTCGCGGGATGGTCTACCTCGTAGACCTTCAGTTTGGTGGCCCAGGCAGGTCGCCGATACGCAAAGCTGTCGAAGCCAGCGCCGATGATCACGTACTGCGTGACGCCCCGTTCCACAGCGGCTTCCAGCGCGTCCTCCGCATAGCGCGCCCGGGTGATCACATCGGCATAGGCGGCATTCGAACGCAACGACTGGGCGAGCAGTTCGGCAGGGTCCGCCGCTGCCATGGCTCGCGCGGTCGGCGGCATGCTGCCGAGAACACGTTGGCACAGCGCCGTGCGAACGGCATCGGGAACCAGTCGATCACCCCAATGGTCTTCAAGCAGAGGAGCGGGGTCGTGGCGCGAATGCAGTGCGCGCATCAGTGACGTGGCGAGGGCTGTGCGGCTGGCGTCGAGTGGGTTCAAAGGGGTCTCCAAAGATCAGGGGTGCGCAGTGTCCGATCTGAAGATCATTCTGTACAGTGCATTGTTCTGAACGAATACCTGTAAAAAATGAACTCGTTGGATCTCAACCTCCTTGCTGCGCTGGATGCCCTGTTGACGACTGGCAGCGTTGCCGCAGCAGCGCAACGCATGCACCTGAGCGCTCCGGCGATGAGCCACAAACTGGCCAGAATCCGCGAAGCGCTGGACGATCCCATCCTTGTGCGTGCCGGCCAAAAACTGATTCCCACGCCTCGCGCGGAGGAGATGCGCGCGCCGGTGCGGCGCCTGATCAGCGAAGCGTTCGTCCTGATGCAACCAGGTGGAGGGCTGGACCTGACTCGGATGCAGCGTGAATTCATCGTCCGGGCACCCGAGGGGATGGGGATCGTCTATGGGGCTGCATTGTTAGCGGAAATTCAACGTGAGATTCCGCTGGCAACGCTGCGTTTCATTCCTGAAAGCGACAGTGACTCGATGGCCTTGCGGGAAGGCCGCATTGATCTCGATGTCGGCATCGTGCGGGACGCAGGTCCCGAGGTGAAGACCGCGCCGCTGTACGAGCAGCGCATCGTCGGCGTCGCGAAGGCCGGGCACCGTTTGTTGGCCGCTCGTGTGACACCGAAGCGGTTTTCTGCCGAGCAGCATGTGAGCATCGCCCAGCGAGGGCGGAACAAGGAAGCGGTAGATGTCTTGCTCGCTGATATCGGCTGTGCAAGACGCATCGTGTTGACCGTGCCGAGCGCCTACGGTGCGCTGATGGCCGCTGCACGTTCTTCATTGATCGCTTGCGTGCCCGAGCCCTTGGCGCGCACGGTGGCCAGCGGATTGGGGCTGGAGATCTTCAAGCTGCCCGTGGCCATTCCCGTTGAGCAGGTGGTCCAGGCGTGGCATCCCCGCGTTGATGCCGAGCCAGCCAGTCAGTGCCTGCGTCGCTGCGTGGCTTCGTTGTCGCGGAGTGCAACGTTCGGTCCCCTCGGGCAACGCGTTGTGGCTGGGCACAACGCGCTTCTTTCGTAGCAACCGGCTGCTCTGGGGTCGATGAAGGTCGATGAACGCATTCGGCCATCAGAGTACCGCGATCGGTTTGCCGCCGAAGTGGGTGAGCGGCAGGCCCGCCGCGACTTGGTGGCGATGGAAGAACTGGGCCTGTTGCGAGTGGATGGTGCTGGGGCTTCTACTGCCTACGTACGGACAAACCGGACATGAGGAACACTGAATCGGACATGATCCGGACATCGCTGACGCCAACCTTGGGCCCTCCAGCTGTCGCTAAGTGCTTGATTTTCCTCGCTTACTGGGCAGGTGCAGGCGGCTTCATCCGGGCCTGACCTCTTCGAACCGGACATCAACCGGACATTGACCGCTTTGGCGCTGAAGCCGAGGCAGCCAACTCACTGCAGTATCTCGTCAAACCCCGCTGCCGTGGCCTCGCGTTGTTCCAGACTCAGCGCCGCCTCCGCGAGCGGGTCAGCGCCTTGCAGCCAGGCGGCTTGCGCGCTCGGCCGCGTCGGCGCAGACAGCAGCGGAGGACGACCTCACCCTCGCCGCAATTCATCAACAACATGGTCGTGGAGCGCCTGCGCCGCGGCATCCTTGCGGGCAGACGAGGCGATCACGGCCGCGACCTGCAGCCGGCTCAGCGGCGGCAAGCCGTGTCGGGCGTCCAGCTGCACCAGCTCGGGTGGGCATGAGCTGCGTTTGACGGCGGCCACCGCCAAGCCGCTTTGAACCACGGCAAGCAGGCCCACGGTGCTGGGGCTTTGGTAGGCGATGCGGTAGCGGCGCCCGGCGCGGCGCAGGGCCTGCTCGGGCATCTTGCGGGCCATCGAACCCGGTTCGAACACCGCCAGCGGCAGTGGGTCCCGTTGCCACACCGGGCTGCTGGCCAGGCCCACCCAGACATACGCCTCATCGAACAGGCGGGTGCCTCGCGAAGGTCGGTCCTGTGTGACCAGGGCCACGTCCAGATCGCCGGACGTCAGCGCCGGGATCAGCACCGTGGACTGGGCGCAGACCATCTCCACCTCAACCTCGGGGTGCGTCTGCGCAAAGCGCCGCAACGCCGGCCCCAGGTGGGCCGCAGCGTAGTCCTCGGGAAACCCGAAACGCACATGGCCCGTCACGGGCACCGTCTCCAGCGCCGACTGCGCCGCCGCGTGCGCCAACAGCACCTCGCGCGCCTTCGGTAGCAGCCGCTCGCCAGCGGGTGTGAGCGCAAAGCGCCGCGCATCGCGCAGCAACAGCGGCACCGCCGCGGCTTGCTCCAGCTTCTTGATCTGCATGCTCAGTGCCGCTGGCGAGCGGTGCACCACACGGCAGGCCGCCGACAGCGAACCGCCGTCGACCGCGGCGACGAAAGCACGCAGCCAGTCCAACTGCAAGTCACGGGAACGGTTCGTCATGTCGGGTTGGCTGCAACAGAGATGGTTTCGTTTATCGAATCAATCACACAAGAATATCGCGCTTTGCGAATTTCAGGAACCAGCTGACAGTCCTGCCATGACAGACACACAACGCTCTTCCGGTGCTGGGCTGATGGTGGCCGGCGGCCTGCTGATGGGAACGCTCGGGCTGTTCCTTGAGCAGGCCGGCCAGCACCCACTGACCGCGGTGTTCTTCCGCTGCCTCTTTGGCGGCGCGGCATTGCTGGCCTATGCGTTGGCGACCGGCAGGCTCAAGGAACTGCGTCCGACACGCCAAGGCATGGCCGTGGCAATGCTGACGGGCAGCCTGATGGTGGTGATGTGGGCCAGCTTCTTTGCCGCCATCCAGTGGACCTCGATCGCGTTGGCGACGGTGACTTTTCACTTGCAGCCCTTGTGGTTGTTGCTGGCCGGAACCTGGCTGTTCGGCGAGCGGCTGGGTCTCGCGCGGGCGCTGGGCGTCTTCGGTGCCTTTGCGGGGTTGACGATGGCCACCGGGCTGCTTCGCTCCGGCCTGCCGGCAGGGCAGCAACTGTTCGCCTGGGGCCTGGCGTTGGCTGTGATGGGGTCGGTGTGCTACGCGGCCGTGTCGCTGCTGGCCAGACGGCAGCGCGCGCTCAGCTCCCTGGGTTTGACGTTTTGGCAGTGCGCCACCGGAACGCTGCTGCTGGCCTGGTGGCCCGCCTGGCATGGGCTGCCAGCGCAGTGGGGCGGTTGGCCTGCCGCCACCTGGGGCTGGCTGGTGGGGCTGGGTGTGCTGCACACCGGCTTGGCCTATGCGCTGATCTATGCCGGCATGCAGCGGCTGGAGGTCGGGCGGATTGCGCTGCTGCAGTTCGTCTACCCCATTGCCGCGATCGCGCTCGATGTGGCGATCTATGGCCGGGCGCTGGATGGCACGCAGTGGGCGGGCGTGCTGCTGATGGGCGCGGCGCTGTGGTGGGCCGGCCGAACCGATGCGGTCCGGCCGCTGGCGGCCCGTGGTGTGCAAAGCAGCTGAAAGGCCGTGGGCGATGCGATCTGGACGGTCTACAACCTGCGCGAAACCTGGAAGGGCCTGGGCCCGCGCGTCGAGATGCCGCCCTTGCTGTGGCGGGTCGCAACGATGCTTGCCCTTGCGGGAGTGCGAAGAAGTTCAAGAAGTGCTGCGGCTGAGCTTGGGGGTCTTCATACGGCCATCCTGTACAGCAGATTCGCCGACGATGATCGGGGGCTGTCAAAGGGTTGCGCTTGGCGAAAGATGGCGGGCTCTTGGACGCTAGCGATCAAGCGCTAACGGGTGCGAGTTGTACGTTGATAGCGTCTTCCGCTATTGGCCAAGAGGGATCGATGCGATGCCGCAAAGATTGAGGGTATCCAACAGCGACGGCAGTCGTCCGCTTGTCGTCCCGAGCGTACACTTGATTGACACTAGGCGGAGCTCGCGGCGAAGCTCCCCGCCACCTTCAGGGATCTTTATGTCACAGCGAGAAGTGCGTCGCGGCGTTCAATTCAACGTCATTCACCTCAGTGATCTCCACATGGGAATGACCGGCCAAAAATGGATGTGGCCGACGTTCAAAACTGTCTTCTTTAACGACCTTAGACAGCAGCATGAAAAGACGGGGGCGTGGGATCTGGTCATCTTTTCGGGTGATCTGACGCAAGAATCGTCACCGCAAGAGTATGTCGCCCTCAATGCTGCTCTGATGGAACTTTGGGCCGTATTCAACTCGCTAGGGTGCTCGCCAAAGCTGTTCGTGGTACCAGGCAATCATGATCTTCAGCGTCCTTCCAAGATCGACCCATGTGCTCTTGCACTTGGGAGCTGGTGGCAAACACCGGACATTCATCAAGACTTCTGGGAGAACGGCGAATCACCGTACCGGGCTACTGTCTCGAATGCTTTTGCCGCATACACGAAGTGGACATCGAGCCTTGCCGGTACCCCCATTTCGCTGATTGGCGACGAGGCCGGCTTATTGCCGGGTGATGTATCGGCTCGTATTCACAAGGACGGAGCCTCGCTCGGACTTGTCGGGCTAAATTCCGCTTGGCTACAACTGAGCGAAAAGAACCGGATCGGGGATCTCAACATTCACGTACGCCAGCTGCAGAGCGTGACTGGCGATGATCCAGATGCATGGGCTGCGAGCAATCAATTCAACCTTGTCGTCACTCATCACCCGGTAACTTGGTTGAATTCAAAGGCGGCTGCGCATTGGAACTCGGAGATCCATGTGAACGCGCGCTTTTGTGCCCATTTGTTCGGGCACATGCACGATAGCGTCACTGGTCTGTCTAGCTTCAATGGTGGCGCCACGAAGATCGCAATTCAAGCGCCGTCGATCTTCGGCTTGGAGACTGTCGCCGATGGTCTACAGCGCAATCACGGCTACTCGTTCTTGCGGTTGGTAAAAAGCGCTGACGAGAGGACTCTGAAGATCTGGCCGCGACTCGCGTTCCCGCTCAAGGATGGCGCCCGGCGGCTCATCGCGGATCCGAATTGGGTCCTAATAGACGACGCCTTCGAACTAGCCTTGCAGACTCGGGCTGCCACGTGGTTGCCCCCCGGGCCACTTCTTGGTCCCGACAAAGCGCCCGAGGTATCCCTGGTCGACAATGCAGGTGCAAGGCGCATCTTGGGGAGCCTAAGAAAGACGAATGCCTATTCGCTTGCTGCGGCAAATGTGCGCAAGGAAGAACAGCAGTTTCTCCTTGCCGCGTTGTCCAGCGGACGGCAGGGGTGGCTTGTTGACACCTGGGGCACCGGTGGCGACGAGTTCATAAATGTCGTTTCTACACGCCTGCTGGGAACCACAGCAGAGATCTATTACTTGCCCGTTGGGACTTTTGATGGACAAGAGTCGTTCTTGGCAAATGTGCGGCCGCGCGTGGGCTGTAGCTTGGAAGAGTTGTGCCAAGCGCTTGATCAACGCTCCTGCATGCTCGTTTTGGACGACGTGAATATTGAAGGTGGGAACCGAGCCCAACTTGAGCAAGAGCTGCTCTTCATTGTTAACACCTTGCTCGAATTCTCAGAGCACCTGCACGTCATCATCCGATCGCGGTCGCGGCGCGCCGATCTCGGATCCTTCACCCAACTGCGCCCTCTGGATGAGGCCGACGTGACGGCGTACGTGACAAGTCACAAGCAAGCGTCGAACCTACCGCAGGAGGCAATCACACGCATCTTTCGCCATAGCGGAGGACTTGCTACGCGCATCGACGCGATCCTTCGAGCCATGGAGGTCGTTGGCACCCAGGCGCTGTACGACTTGGACGTTGACATCGCGGGCAAGGCCGCGGCTCGGCCAGATGACATTCCCCATGCACTTGTCGAAGCCATTCAAGAGTTGAATGGATCCGAAGATGAGCATAGTCGCCGAGCGGCCATGTTGCTTAAAGTCCTGTCGCTATTCCCTCAAGGCGAACCTCTGGTCCGGGTGCGTCGATTCTTCAACGCGAAGGCTTTCTACCCCAGTCACGCCACGCTTCTGCTAGAGCGTGGTTTGATCGACTCAAATCCAATAATGACGTCGCTGGAGGGCGGAACGGCTCCTCAAGAACAAGGCAATGCACTCACCGTATGCCGTCCGGTGCGCGAGTACCTTGTGCAGAGCCTGTCCGCGGCGGAATTGAAGACGCTGAATTCGAAGGCGTTGGCGCTGTACTTTGGCGACAACTGGGCTCTGCGAGGCATCCAATCGCCTTCCGATCTGAAGTTCTCGAGTTCGAACTGCGGCGCCCTGGCGATTGACAATGCGAGCACACTTATCCTGCGCGAAGCCCGAGCCGCGACGGAATCCCAGAAATACGGTCGCGTGAAGGTCGCTATGGCTCTGGCGGAATCCTTTGTGGGGCTACTCACACAGGGGGACCATTTCCGTGGCGTGGCGCAGTTTCTGGACGGCGCTGTGAAGATTTTCGAGGACTACGTGTCGGCCATGCCGACCGAGCAGGCGGTGATAGAGCCATTGAGCTTGGCGTCCTTGCTCAGTTCGCACGCTAGTGCGCTCAGGATGATCGGTCAGGTCGAGCGAGCCCATCAGATCGCCACGGACATAAATTTGGTGGGACAGAGCAACTCGTTCAAGGAAAGCACGCTACTGACCATCGCGATGTGCAAGCAGGCGCTTAAGGTGCCCCCTGAAGAAATCATTGCCGCTGCTGAGGCGTGCCGTAGCGTAAATCCCAGAGGCAAGATTGCAGTCAACGCTCGATACGTCATCGTGTCCAACGAGCAATCACCGGACAAGACGGCGCGACTGCGTACGCTCTACGCCGAAGCGCGAAAGAGGCATTGCAAGGTCGTTGCCAACAATATCGCGCTTGATTTAGCACGCGTAGCACCCAATACCGAGCAGAAGAATCTGCTTTTGAATGAAGTCCTTTTGTCAGGTCGGTCGGATAACGACCACTACAACTTTGTACGTGCTTTGCTTCGTACCTGCAGGCTTTCCATCGATGAGTCAGGAACTCTAACTCGGCGGAATTTCGACGACTGCGCTCGCGCATACAGCTACTTGTATAACCAAAGAATCTATGGGTTGTTCGAGTCTTGCCACCAGATTCTCTGGGATGTGTTCAAAGCCCGAGAGGATGAACAGAATCTCTTGACCCTTTACCGTTACAGCTCCCTTGTTTGGCGTCTCCGTAGGAAAACAGAGACGGAACAGAAGTACCGAAATTCATTGACAGCAATCTTGGGCAGTCGCTTGTCTAAGAGCATCTTGGCAGCGGACCGGGAACTGCGGTACTTCATCAGTCGCGAGGCTTCCTCAGCGAGCGAAATCACGACTCCCAATCCTGACGCTTCCGACCCACCTTGAAGCGATGAAGCGCACTCGTTTGATTGCTTGCCAGTGGGCTTCAGAAGGAGTTGGTTCGCACGCGGTCTCAAACCCTGCGTGGTGCCTCGATTGCGCTGGTTGTGTGTGCCCTTTGCTGACAGGCTTCTTTCAGGTGGCTATGAGCGGCTTTGGCCGGCAAGTCATAGGAAATTAGGTCAGGACCACAGATGCTGCTTCAGGATTGACATAAAGCTGTCCCAGCCTGCCGGACCACCCGCACGTTGATCACCCGCCTAGCGCAATCACCGCGGGATGTCGTCAAACCCCGGCGCCATGGCCTCGCGCTGATCCAGATCCACCGCCGCCTCGGCCAATGGGTCGGCACCCTTTAGCCAGGCGGCTTGCGCGTCCGGTGCGTCCAGCGCCAGCACCAGCGCGTGGTTCAGTTCGTAAGCTCCCCAGGCCAGGCCCTGCTGGCGCAGGGCGGCCTGCAGGGCCGACTGCAGCAGCATGCGCACCATCTGGTGCGGCCCGGAAAACGGCACTTCGCTTGCGCGCCCGGCCGCGGCGTCCACGCAGGCGCGCCGGTCGTGCGAGGCGTGGCCACGGCAGGCCAGTGGCCGCGCGCGGTGGATCAGGCACACGCCCTTCACCACGAAGGCGCAGCGCCGGTGCATCGCCACGCGCGCCGTTTCGTCTTGCCCCCGGGTGGCGGCGTCGATCTCGCGCACGGCGGTGATGAGGTCGATGCCGTGGCTCGCCAGCGTGGGCGCGGTGGCGCGCAGGTAGTTGGCCAGCACGAACACCTCGGGCGCGAGCGCGGTCACGCGCAGTTCGCAGCAGCTGGCGCAGCCTTTGCCGCAGGCCACGGGCGGTTGGCCCTCGCACTGGATCGCCACGTTGCCGTCGAAGCTGTCCCAGGCCTGCAGCAGCGCCGCCTCGGGGCCGGCGGTGGCGAGCGTGTGTTCAAAGGCGCCGCGCTGCTGGCGGAAGAAGGCTTCGGCGCCGTGGTCTTCAGGGGCGGTCTGTTCTGGCATGGGCGAAACCTCTCAAGCGGTCAAGCGGTCACCGGCGTGTCGAGCACCGCCTTGAGGTTGAGGCTCATGTTGGTCTTGGTCGCGTCGGCATAGGGGCAGATGCCCTTGGCGCGTTCCATCAGGCTGTCGGCCGTGGTCTGGTCCAGCGGGCCGGCCAGCGTGGCGGTGAGGCTGAGCGCCATGCGGTAGGCGCCTTCGAAGTTCACGTACATCGAGAGCGTGGCCTCGACGTAGCAGCCGCGCAGCGGCAGCTTGTCGGCCTTGGCGATGTGGCGGATGGAGTGTTCGAAACAGGCCGCGAAGGCGGCTGCGAACAGCATCTCGGGGTTCGGCCCCTCGCCGCTGCCGCCCATCTCTTTGGGCACGGCGAGCTTGAGCTTGAAGCTGCCGTCTTCGCTCTGCACCTGACCGCCGCGACCGCCCTGGGTCAGCATGGTTGTTTTGTAGACGAGGTCCATATCAGACTCGCTTTCCTTTGAGGATCTTGGCTTGATCCGACTGGCTGTAGTTGTTGAAATGACCCTGCGCGTGGGCCACGCGCCGGTGCGCCATGCGGATGGCTTCGATCTTGCCGGCCGGGGCGATGCGCGAGACGCACTTCTCCAGCTCGGTGCTCGCGCAGTGCGGGCAGGCGGGCACGGTGCTGGCTCGCACCAGCAGCTCGAACTCGGCCTGGCAGGCCTTGCAGTGGTAGTCAAACATGGGCATGTTGGCCTCCGGTGGGGGTGGTACAGGAAGTGGTGGGCGAGCTGCAGCCTTCGAGCGAGCGCGGGCGTTGCGCCGAGGGTTCGAGGCCGATCCAGGCCGTGACCGCGGCGGTGTCGAAGCCGACGTGGCGGCTGCCGTTTTCGGCGTTCAGCATCAGCGGGCGGCGGATCAGCAGCGGCTCAGCGATCAGCAGGGCCAGGGCGGCTTCGGCGTCCAGTGCCTCGGGCACGACCTCGCCACTCTTGATGCGCGGCGCGGCGCGGTTGAACCACTCGGGCACGGGCAGCGGCGCGAGGAATTCAAGCAGGGCCTCGGTGGTCCAGTGCGCGGTCAGCAGGTTGCGCCGCTCCAGCGTGTGGCCGGCGGCCTGCAGCGCGGCGCGCTGGCGCGCGTTGCCGCCGCAGCCGGGCTTTTCAAAGAAGACGAGGTGGCTCATGGGGGGCTTTCGCTGGGGATGGGTTGGCGGGCTGGGCGCAACAGGCGCAGGCATTCCACGCTGGCGGCCATGTCGAGCGCGCTGAAGTCGTCCTGCGTGCGCAGGCTGGCGTCGGCACCGAGCGCGAGCAGCTGGCGCAGCACGGTGGCCTTGCCGCTGCTGGACGCGTACATCAGCGCGGTGGCACCGGTGGTGTTGGTCTGGTCGATCGGCACGCCTGCGCGCACCAGGCGTTCGATGCCCGACAGATCGCCGTGCACGCAGGCCAGCCAGAGCGCGTTGTTGCCGTCGCGGTTGACCGCGTCCAGGGTCACGCCGTGGTGAAGCAGGGCGCTCACGATGGCGGCGTCGCCGCGCCAGGCCGCGAGCATCAGGGGCGTGTTGCCGTGGGGGCCGCGCGCATCGGGGTCGTCGAAGCCTTCGGCGCGCAGCCAGTCGGACAGGGCTTGCGTCGGTGGTTTGCGCGGCGGCGCGGGCGGCGTGGCGGGCGCCGCCGGTGCGGGCGCGTTCTGCGCCGCGACCCAGGCTGTCTGGCCGCCGATGAGGTCAAACACCTGGGTGAAGCCGAAGTCGGCGAAGGTTTGAGCCCAGGGCTGGCTGGCGTTGCCGTGGTAGCAGTAGATCAGCACCGGGCGCGCGCGGGCAGTGCGCAGCAACAGGTCGTCCTGGTTGTCGCTGCAGAGCCGCACGGCACCGGGCCAGCCGTCGCGTGCATGGCTGGCGGCGTCGCGCGTATCGAGCAGCAGGGCATTGGGGTGGGCCGCGCACCAGGGGCCGAGCTCGGCCACGGTGAGACGGCGGAAGACGCGTTGGCCTTTCATGGGCGGGGCTCCGGGTAGGGGGGTGTGCTGGCAATGCGCGCGTCCGCCACCGGCAGGCCGACGCTGAAGTGGTAGAGCACCTGCCAGGCTTCGGTGCCGGGGGCGCCCAGGCCGAGCAGCTCGCGCACCGGGTCGTCGAAAAAGCAGCCGATGCCGGTGCCGCGCAGGCCGGCGGCTTCGGCTTCGAGGTAAAGCACCTGGCCGATCAGGCCGGCTTCGCGCAGGCGGTCACTGTACAGCCAGGCTTGTTCGCTTTTGATCGACGGCAGCTCGGCCAGCAAGGCGATCACGAACACCGCGTCGGCGGCGATGGCCTGGTGGCAGGAGAGGGCGCGCAGCGTGCCGGCCAGTGCGGGGTTCGGGGCGAGTTCGACCAGCGGGATGTCGGCGGGGCAGCGGTCGACCGGCTTCCAGGTGAGTTGGGGCAGGGCGGCTTGCAGCCGCGCCTGGGCCGTGATGTTGCGCGGCAGCAGGTAGGCGCCGGGCGCGAGGCCGTCCACCCGGTGGGCGAACAGCACCGCGTGCACCTGGGCGCCGTCCTGGCCCATGTCCCAGGGCAGCTGGCCCGCGGGCATGAGCGCGGTGAGCAGGGGCCAGAGGGTGGCGGTGTGAGTGCGGGCGCTGCGGTCGAAGCGCTGGGCGCTGCGGCGCTGGCGGATCAGTTGCGAGGCCTTGGCTGTGCTGCTGGGCAGCAGCGTGCGGCGGGCCTGCGCGGGCAGCGCCGGGGTGGGCTTGGCGGTGAGGCGGCGCGAGGCCTGGGCCACGGCGTCGATCACCGGCCAGCGGTACATCGGGTGGGCATCGAGGCGGTTGGCTTGTCCGAACCAGCTGGCACCGGCCAGCACCTCGGGCAAGTCCAGCGGCGGCGTGTTGATCGCTTCAAAACACAGCTCGAACACGGCCTCGTCCTCTTCGCCCTCCGCGTGCAGAAAATCGCCCGCACGGTCCAGGCCCATGAGCGCGGCCAGTTCGACGTGGCCCAGGCCCAGCTCGCGCACACGCCAGCCCAGCAGGGCGGCGGCGTAGCGCAGGGCGCCGATGGCGTGGCCCATGTCGAGCTGGCAGTAGCGAAAAGCGCGCTCGCCGTATTTCCAGGCCTCGCGCCAGTGGATCGAGCTGAAGCCCACCAGCAGGCGCGGCGCGGTGGCTGGCCCATCGAAGGCGGCGCGCAGCTCCAGCGCGTGTTCCTTGGGCGCGTAGTGGTACACGCCATCGGTCAGGTCGGGCAGGCCTTGCGTCACGAGGTAGACCTCGGTCGGGTGCAGGTTGCCGCTGGAGGGGTTGATGCGCAGCGCCCAGCGGTCTGGGCCAAGCTCTTTCCAGGCCGAGAGCGCGAACGAGAGCTCGAACAGGCGGCCGATCTGGGCCAGGTTCGCTGAGCGGGCCTCGCGCCCGGGCTCGAAGAGTTGATTCCAGCCGATGGATTCTTCGGCGGCGTCCAGCGGCAGGGGCGTGAGCGGCGCGCCAGCGAAGCGGCGGAACGGGTCGGGCTGGGCGTCCCAGTCCAGCGTTTCCGGGCCGGCGGCGTAGGCGCCCAGCCGGTGCTTGCTGCGCTCGTGGTAGGACTGAACGTGAGCCAGCGCGCTGACCTGAGTGACGGTTTCAGCCATGGGGCGCCTCCGCCGGGCCGCGCGAGAGCGCGAGCAGGCCGCTGCACTGGTCGGTGATGGCCATCACGGTCTGCGGCTGCAGGCGCTGCAGCCAGCGCCGGGGCAGGGCGGCGGCGCCGCAGCGCGCACCGGCCAGCATGCCGATCAGCGCGCCCGTGGTGTCGGCGTCGTCGCCCTGGTTCACGGTGCTGATCAGGGCTTCTTCGAAGTCGTTGTGCAATGTGTAGAAGTGCAAGACGGTCTGCACCGTGTCCACCACATAGGCGGTGGCGTGGCCGCGGTAGGGCACGAAGTTGAAGGCCGGGTTCTGTTCGATCCAGCGGTCCATCCAGACCAGGCTGTCCGCGTGGCTGGCGCCATCGATGAGGCGGCGCACGAGGTGGCCGAAGCCCAGCGTGGCGGCGTCGGACAGCGGGTGGTGGTGCGTCAGGCGCGCCTGAGCGAGGGACAGGCGCTCGAAGGCCGCGTCGTCGCCCAGCGTGGCCAGGGCCACGGGCAGGTTGCGCATCAGCGCGCCGTTGCCGCCGTCGCCGGTGTTGTAGGGGCCTGCGAGGCTGCGCTCGTGGAGGTAACGCAAGATGCCGCGCCGGCAGGTGTTGCCGATGTCCACCGGCTTGGCCTGGAACCACTTCACAAAGGCCAGGCCGATGGTGTGCACCAGCGCGTCGTCGCCGAGGGCGTGGCTTTGCAGGGCCTGTGGGCCGCCCTGCAGAAGGGCCGCGCCCAGGGCCAGGCTCATGGTGGTGTCGTCGGTGACCTGGCCGCGCGCGAGCTTGAGCCAGCCGCCGCCCACGATGTCGCGGTGCACGCCGTATTGCAGCGCGATCTCGCGCGGGCGCATGAACTCCACCGTCGCGCCCAGCGCGTCGCCGATGGCCAGACCCAGGTAGGCGCCGAGCACGCGGTCGAAGCGATCAGTCATAGCGCGCCACCACGTCGTAGTCGCCACCCAGGGCGATCACCTCTTGCTCGCCTTGCAACACATGGCCCGGCAGCAGGCCGGGGAACACCAGCAGCTTGCTGGCGGGCACCAGCAGCTCGAACACCCAGTCGCCAAAACATGAGGCTTCTTCGGGGCTGAGGCTGAAGGACACGATGTTGTTGAGCCGCACACGGCACTGGCGTTCGCGCAGTGAGCCCTGCAGCAACTGCTCTTCCACGCGGTTGCTGCCGCGCCAGAGCCGCACGTGGCGGCCTTGCATCTGGGGCGGGGGCAGTGGGAAGCGGGCCAGTGCCCACTGGCAGAACTCGTACAACAGGTCGAGCTGCTGGTGGATGTTGTTGCTGTGGTGGCGGCTGCTGGTTTTTTCTTCCAGGTAGGCCACCCAGGCCGGTGAAGGGAAGCGCGCCAGCGGCGCCTTGTGGAACGTGGGCACGAGGCCGAAGCGGCTCTCTACCCAGCCCTTGAGCACGGCGCCCGCCGCGCCGTTGGCGTCCATGCCCCAGCCCTGCAGCAGGCGGCGCCAGCTGCCGCGCCAGCGCCGTGGCTCGGCCGATGCCGCGCTGCCGTTGGCGGGTTTCTCGGGCGCTTGCAGGCCGAAGGCGATGGACAGGTAGTGCACAAAGACCTCGCGCGCTTCGCTCAGGTCGCTACAGCGGTCCAGCAGCGCGAAGAGACCCGGCTGGGTCTCGCGCGTGCCGGCGATGTGCAGCTCGGGCGCGCGCTCATTGAAGCCCGTGCTGGCCAGCCAGGCCGTGGGCACACCCACCAGGTTGGTGCTGGTCCAGCGTGGGGGTTGGTCGCGCTCATCGTCGTCCATCTCAACGGCCTGAGGGTTTGATCGGATGGATTCCGTCGCGAGCGGACCGAGGCTGCGTTGAGGAGCGGAGCCGTACTCACGTACGGCGAGCACCGCAGATGCAGCATCGGTTCGCGCAGCAGGAAGACACCGATCAAACGGGGCGGTTTTCGTTGGGATTCCGCACGGGACCCATAAGCGTCAGGCCTTCTGCGTAGGTGATGGTGTCGAAGGTGACGTCGAACTTCAGCGCAGCGTCGGCCACGGCGTCGAGCTTGCCGGCGGTGTCCTTTTTCTTCAGGTCGTTCTTTTCGAGGTACAGCAGATCGAGCATCTCGTTGTAGACCGTGGACTCGTCGATGGGCAGCACATAGAACATCGCGCCCTTGTACGGCACCTGGTACTTCTTGGACAGGTCGATGTTGTTGCAGAACAGGAAGTACTTGCCGCCCGCGCTCAGCGAGTCGCCCAGCACCTCGGCCACGTCCTTCAGGTTCTCGAAGCTGAGCAGGTAACCGGCGAAGAAGGGCAGGGTCTTTTCACCCACGGTGCCGATGGCCATGACCTGTGGGCACATCAGTTCGGGTGGGCGCGCTTCGTCGGCCAGCTTGGGCGCAAAACGCAAGGCGAGTTCGCCGCGAAAGCCGACCCGGCCGAACTTGCTGGTGGGGGCCTTGAGCAGCGGGTTGAGCAGGCGGCCCTCGCTCTCCAGGCGGGCAAGCCCGGTGTCGTCGATCTCTTTGGTGGCCAGGGTGGTCATGAAGCTTCCTTCGGGTTGTTGGCAGGGGTTGCCGGGGGGTGTGGGGTGTTGCGCATGAAGTCGGCGGTCTTGAAGAAGGCCGCCATCAGCACGCTGTGCAAACCGGGGGGCACGCCGGTCTGCTGTATCGCGGCGGCCATGCAGGCGAGCCAGGCGTCGCGCTCGGGCACGCCGATGGCAAAGGCCGCGTGGCGCATGCGCAGGCGCGGGTGGCCGCGCTGCGCGGTGTAGTCCTTGGGGCCACCCAGCCACTCGGCCAGGTACAGCCGCAGCACGGCTTTGGTATGGCCCAGATCGGGCTCGTGCATGGCGCGGATGCCCTGGGCATCGGCCCGGCTGTCCATCTGCGCATAGAAGGCATTCACCAGGCGGTCCACCGCCGCCTGGCCACCGATCGCTTCAAAGTGCGAGGGCGGCGCCAGCGGTGCGGGGATGAGCGCGTGAGGCAGGTTCATGGCTCTCTAAGAGCAATCAACGTACCAGGCGCATTTGCCGCGCGACGGCCATCAAATGCGACACAAAGCCGCCGCAGCGACCCGCCGACGCGGTGTGTGTGCGAACAATTTCGCTGTTTTGTCGGGAACAGGACAAAGCCCTTTCGGAAGCCGTTGCGCGCCCTGAAAAGTGCACTTTTCCCTCTGTAGAGGCCCTGTTTCAAGGGCGACAAAACAGGGGCCAAACCACATGGCACGGAAGCTGCAAAGAGGAGGATGCGCGGACACCAGTCCGGCCGACGTGAACCTAGAGCAATAAGACCAACAGGCACGGAAGGCTGACCCAAAGTCGCGGCAACGCTTGCTTAGGTTCTTTAACTTTCCTGAATGGAGTACTGCAATGGCCAAACTTCGGCAAATCGCCTTTTACGGTAAAGGCGGCATCGGTAAATCGACCACTTCCCAGAACACCCTGGCTGCTCTGTCCGACCTCGGCCAGAAAATCCTGATCGTCGGCTGCGACCCCAAGGCCGACTCGACCCGCCTGATCCTGCACGCCAAGGCACAGGACACCATCCTCTCGCTGGCCGCTGAAGCCGGTTCTGTGGAGGACCTGGAGCTCGAAGACGTGATGAAGATCGGCTACAAGGACATCCGCTGCGTCGAGTCCGGTGGCCCTGAGCCAGGCGTCGGCTGCGCTGGCCGCGGCGTGATCACCTCGATCAACTTCCTGGAAGAAAACGGCGCCTACGACGGCGTGGACTACGTGTCCTACGACGTGCTGGGTGACGTGGTGTGCGGCGGCTTCGCCATGCCCATCCGCGAGAACAAGGCGCAAGAGATCTACATCGTGATGTCGGGCGAGATGATGGCCATGTACGCGGCCAACAACATCTCCAAGGGCATTTTGAAGTACGCCAACTCGGGTGGTGTGCGTCTGGGTGGCCTGGTCTGCAACGAGCGCCAGACCGACAAGGAACTGGAACTGGCCGACGCCCTGGCCGGCATGCTGGGCAGCAAGCTGATCCACTTCGTGCCGCGCGACAACATCGTGCAACACGCCGAGCTGCGCCGCATGACGGTGATCGAGTACGCACCTGAATCCAAGCAGGCCGCCGAGTACCGCACCCTGGCCCAGAAGATCCACAACAACGCCGGCAACGGCACGATCCCGACCCCGATCACCATGGACCAGCTGGAAGACATGCTGATGGAGTTCGGGATCATGGACACCATCGACGAGACCCAGGTCGGCAAGGCAGCAGCAGCCGCCGCGGCCGCCGCCGCCTAAACGGCCGGCCCCCAAGTCCGATCCGCCTGGCGTGTGCCGGCGGGTCGGTCTTGAATCCCAAGCAAAACCAAATATCCATTGGAGTTACCCATGACTGCCACAGTTGAAGACCGCAAGGCCACGAACAAAGCCTTGATCGATGAAGTGCTGAAGGCCTATCCCGAAAAGATGGCCAAGCGCAGGGCGAAGCACCTGGGCTCGTTCGAAGAAGGCAAGCCGGACTGCGGCGTCAAATCCAACATCAAGTCCCTGCCGGGCGTCATGACCATCCGCGGTTGTGCCTACGCCGGTTCCAAGGGCGTGGTGTGGGGCCCCATCAAGGACATGGTCCACATCAGCCACGGTCCCGTGGGCTGTGGCCAGTACTCCTGGGCTGCACGCCGCAACTACTACATCGGCACCACCGGCATCGACACCTTCGTGACGATGCAGTTCACCAGCGATTTCCAGGAAAAGGACATCGTCTTCGGTGGTGACAAAAAGCTCGACAAGATCATTGATGAGATTCAAGAGTTGTTCCCGCTCAACAAGGGCATCTCGATCCAGTCCGAGTGCCCGATCGGCCTGATCGGTGACGACATCGAAGCCGTGTCGAAGAAGAAGAGCAAGGAATACGAAGGCAAGACCATCGTGCCCGTGCGCTGCGAAGGTTTCCGCGGCGTGAGCCAGTCGCTCGGCCACCACCTGGCCAACGACGCGATCCGCGACTGGGTGTTCGACCGCACCGATCCGAACAAGCGCCCCGAGTTCGTCTCCACGCCCTACGACGTGGCCATCATCGGCGACTACAACATCGGTGGTGACGCCTGGTCCAGCCGCATCCTGCTCGAAGAAATGGGTCTGCGCGTGATCTCCCAGTGGTCCGGCGACGGCACCATCGCCGAGATCGAAAACACGCCCAAGGCCAAGCTCAACGTGCTGCACTGCTACCGCTCGATGAACTACATCAGCCGGCACATGGAAGAGAAGTACGGCATTCCATGGGTGGAATACAACTTCTTCGGCCCGACCATGATCGAGAAGAGCCTGCGCGAAATCGCCAGCCACTTCGACGACAGCATCAAGGCCAAGGCCGAAGAGGTGATCAACAAGTACAAGCCGCTGATGCAGGCCGTGATCGACAAGTTCAAGCCGCGCCTGCAGGGCAAGAAGGTCATGCTGTTCGTGGGCGGTCTGCGTCCGCGCCACGTGATCGGCGCTTACGAAGATTTGGGCATGGACGTGGTCGGCACCGGATACGAATTCGGCCACGGCGACGACTACCAGCGCACCACGCATTACGTGAAAGACGGCACGCTGATCTATGACGACGTGACCGGCTACGAGTTCGAGAAGTTCGTCGAGCAAGTGCAACCCGACCTGGTGGGCTCGGGCATCAAGGAAAAGTACGTGTTCCAGAAGATGGGCGTGCCCTTCCGCCAGATGCACAGCTGGGACTACTCCGGCCCGTACCACGGCTACGACGGCTTCGCCATCTTCGCCCGTGACATGGACATGGCAATCAGCTCGCCCATCTGGAGCCTGACCAAGGCTCCGTGGAAAAAAGCCGCCTGAAGAAGACTGCGGGCGGCCTGGCCTCTGCCGGTCGTCCGCTCCTTGAATTTCAACATCCTCTGGAGAGCACCATGCCCCAATCAGCCGACAAGATCCTCGACCACGAACTGCTGTTCCGTGAGCCCGAGTACCAGGACATCTTCCGCAACAAGAAAGCGGAATTCGAGTTCAACCACAGCGACGAAACGGTCAAGCAGATCGTCGAGTGGACCAAGACCGAAGACTACAAACAGAAGAACTTCGCCCGTGATTCCCTGTCGGTGAACCCGGCCAAGGCCTGCCAGCCGCTGGGCGCGGTCTACGTGGCCAACGGTTTCCAGAAGACGCTGAGCTTCGTGCACGGCAGCCAGGGCTGCGTGGCCTACTACCGCTCGCACTTCAGCCGCCACTTCAAGGAACCCACGTCCTGCGTGAGCTCCTCGATGACGGAAGACGCCGCCGTGTTCGGTGGCCTGAACAACATGGTCGACGGCCTGGCCAACGCCTACAGCCTGTACAAGCCCGACATGATCGCCGTCTCGACCACCTGCATGGCCGAAGTGATCGGTGACGACGTCGACGCCTTCATCAAGACCAGCAAGCAAAAAGGCAGCGTGCCCGACGAGTTCGACGTGCCGTTCGCCCACACCCCGGCGTTTGTGGGCAGCCACATCACCGGCTACGACAACGCGCTGCTGGGCATCCTGCGCCACTTCTGGGACGGCAAGGCCAAGACCACCGAACCCCTGGTGCGCGTGCCCAACGAGAGCATCAACTTCATCGGTGGCTTCGACGGCTTCGTCGTCGGCAACATGAAGGAAATCCGCCGCATCTTCGATCTGTTCGGTGTGCAGGTGAACATCATCTGTGACCCGTCCGGCAACTGGAACACGCCCACCGATGGCGAGTTCCGCATGTACGCCGGTGGCACCTCGAAAGAAGAAGTGGTCGCCGCGCTGCACGCCAAAGCGACCATCGTGTTCCAGGAGTTCTGCTGCGAGAAGACCAGCAAGTTCATCGCCGAACACGGCCAGGAAGTCGTCACGCTGAACGCCCCCGTGGGCGTGGCCGGCACCGACAAGTTCTTGATGGAAATCTCGCGCCTGACCGGCAAGCCGATCCCGGCCGAGCTGGAGAAAGAGCGCGGCGAACTGGTCGACGCCATGGCCGACAGCCAGGCCCACCTGCACGGCAAACGCTTCGCCCTCTACGGCGACCCGGACCAGATGCTGGGTTATGCCGGCTTCCTGCTCGAACTCGGTGCCGAACCCTCGCACGTGCTCGCCACCAACGGCGGCAAAGAGTGGGAGATCAAGGTCCAGGCCCTGTTCGACAGCTCGCCCTACGGCGCCGGTTGCAAGGTCTACCCCAAGCGCGATCTGTGGCACCTGCGTTCGCTGCTGTTCACCGAGCCGGTGGACTTCCTGATCGGCAACACCTACGGCAAGTACCTGGAACGCGACACCAAGACGCCGCTGGTGCGCATGGTGTTCCCGATCTTCGATCGCCACCACTACCACCGTTTCCCCACCTGGGGCTACGAAGGCGGTATGCGCGTGCTGGTCACCCTGCTTGACGAGTTCTTTGAAGCCCTGGATGCGAACACGATTGTTCCGGGCAAGACGGACTACTCGTACGACATCATTAGGTGATGGTTCCCCCTGCGCCGCTTCGCGTCACCCCCCAGGGGGCGATGCGAGTGGCCCGGCGGAGCCGGTTCCACCGCATCCTGAGTTGAACTCCCCCTGGTCTTCGGTGGACGCCCAGGTCGGCTCCCCGCTCGCTGGCGGGACCTATCAAATTTCTAGAGGTGCCCTATGGCCAACGTGACATTCAGTTCTCCGCGCATGAAGAAGGACCTCACGGTCTATGCCATCGCGGGTGACACCAAGACCCTGCTGGCGGTGGCGAAGGCCAACGACATTCCGCTGGATTTCGAGTGCGAGAACGGCGAGTGCGGCTCCTGCCAGTTGCAGGTGACCGTGCTGTCGGGCAACACGCCGCATGGCGTGGCGCTGACCGAAAAAGAGAAGACGGTGTTGAAGCTGGCCGGCAAGATCACGGCGCAGCAGATCGCCGACGCCGAGACCAAGGACCTGCCGCCACCGTGGCGCCTGGCCTGCCAGTTCATCGTGCGCAACGAAGACATCGTTGTGAAGTTCTGACCATGAACACGCCCGCCACCACCACCGCACTCGACGTGGCCCAAGACGGCTCGGGAACCGCAGCAGTTGAAGCGGTCTACATCAAGACCACGCTGGACGGCCGCAAGGTCGAGGTGATCGACGGTTGGGTGTGTCTCGGTGGCGTGCGCGAGGCCGACAACCTGATCGCCATGGACGAGCACCCGAACCGCCAGGCGATTGCCAAGGCGGTGCCTGGTGCCTCCCATGTGGCGGGCCGGCTGCCCCTGACCCTGCCCGAGGCCGCTGTGGCCCAGGGCGCTCTGTCGATTGCGCAGCGGCAGTTCGATGCCAGCCCGGCCGGCATCACGCAACGGTTGCGAAAAGCCGTCTGGGCCAAGACAGCAGCTGAAGGCGTGGAATGACCCCACTGTGCGTTCGATGCCACAAAAACCGTTCGGGCTGAGCTTGTCGAAGCCTTGCGCGGTGCCGGCATGTCGAACCCTTCGACAGGCTCAGGGCGAACGGAACTCAAAGCCAACAGACCTTGTTGCAAACGGGGCGTCCACGCAATGGGCGCTGATCGGCCATAGCCATCGGAGAGAGAACCATGATCTATGTGGTGGAAGTGCCCGAACAAGCCGCACCGCGCGCGTGGTTCGCCTACGACGAGGCCGACTTCGCGCGCAAGGTCGAGGCTGGCGATCCGCTGCAGCCTTGGGAAATTTTTGACACGCTGAGTGCGCGTGATCTGCTCAGCGACATCGGCCACGAATCGGTGGACGCGACCGCACGTGAACGCTACCCGGCCATCTGTGCGCTCGGCGACAGCCACGGCTGGGACGCGCCGCTCTACCGCGCCGACCACCTGCTCGGCAGCGGCGTGCTGAGCGCCGAACCGGTGAGTGAGGCCGAGGCGCTGGAGGCCGCGCTGGCCGCACGCGGCGGGCTCACCTGCGTCTACCGCGGCGACCGCGACGCCATCGGCGCGTTTGAAGGTGCTGACCCGCGCATCGCCGGCAAGGACAACTGGCACGCGCGGCGCGCGCTGTACGAGCAGCTGGTGGCGCTGGAAGTGCTGGCCGACGACAACTGATCCCCAACCGATCCACGGCCATGAAGCTGCGCATTGAACGCCCCCATGCCCAGACCCTGGCAGGGGAATTCCCCGAGCTCGCCGGCCTGACGGACCAGCTGCGTTTCGGCCAACACGCCGAGACCCGGCTGCGCCTGCTGAGCGCGCCGGTGCTGGACCGGCTCGACCAGCTCTGGGACGCGGGCGGCCCGGCCCAGCAGCGCCGCGCCGTGCAGCTGCGTTCGCTGCGGGGCTTGCTCGGCGTGCCCGGTGCCCAGCGCTTCACGGCCGACACGCTGGAAGACGCGGTGCCCGCCCTGGTGGCCTACTTGGCCGAGGGCAGCACGCACGGCTGGCTGTTCAGCGCCGACACCGACGGCGTGCCGCTGGCCTGGTGCCCGACGCGCATCGACTACACGCCGCCTTCCCACGACGAAACCGGCAAGGTGCTGGTCGACCTCAAGGCCAATGCCAAGGGCGGACTGGTCAGCCAGACACTGCGCCTCTCGGGCAACGACGTGATCGGCCGCAGCGTGGCCGAGCTGCTGCTCGCGCGCGGCCTGGTGCGCGAAACGCCCGAGCTGCTGCGCGCGTATGAAGCTTCGGTGGCCACGTACTTCGACTGGCGCGCGCAGAGCGGCGCCCAGTTCCTCGGCCGTGGCCTGGCCTTTCACGCGCCCGACCCGAGCGCCACCCACCGCGACAACGACTGGCAACGCAAGGACATCGTGATCCTCTCGGCGCAGGGCGAAGCGGCGCGCCTGGTGAACGACGAGGCCGTGCTGCAGCAGCGCGACACCAGCCTGGAAACCCCAGGCGAGCTGCTCACCAACTACCTGATCAAGGCCGCCAAGAGCAGCCAGTACGACGCCGAACAGGACGTGCTGGCGCTGAAGGCCTCTTTGCAGGACCGACCCCGGCTGTTCCGCCAGCTGCCGGTGCACCCGCTGATCCTGATGTTCCACCTGGAGTTGCACCACCATGTGTGGGTGCATGTGGACGACCTCGAACCCTATGCGTACAAGCCCCAGCTCAAGCAGCTGCTGGTGCTGCCGCCCGAGCAGACCGACCTGATCGACATCCTCACCGCCGAGATGGACGTGCTGATGGACGACATCATCGCCGGCAAGTCCGGCGGCACCACGGTGCTCTGCGCCGGCCCGCCTGGGGTGGGCAAGACGCTCACCGCCGAGGTCTATGCCGAGATCATTCAGCGCCCGCTCTACCGCGTGCACTCGGGCCAGCTCGGCCTGAACGTGGCCACCATGGAGACGGCGCTGAAGGACGTGCTGCAGCGCGCCCAGCGCTGGGGCGCGGTGCTGCTGATCGACGAGGCCGACGTCTACATCAAGAAGCGCGACGACAACCTGACCATGAACGCCGTGGTCGGCGTCTTCCTGCGCGTGCTGGAGTACTTCAACGGCCTGCTGTTCCTGACCACCAACCGGGTCGACGACATCGACGAGGCCATCGTCTCGCGCTGCATCGCGCTGATCCGCTACCACCCGCCCGACGCAGCCGCCCGCGCGCGCATCTGGGGCGTGATGGGCGAGCAGTTCGGTCTGGCCCTGGGCAACGACATGCCGCGCATGCTGGCCGAGCTGTTCCCGGCCGCGACCGGGCGCGACATCAAGGGCCTGGCCAAGCTGGTCGCCAAGTACTGCCGCCACAAGCAGGTGGACGCGAGCCGCGAGGTGTTTCTTCGCTGCGCCATGTTCCGTGGCCTCGACCCGGTGAGCACACCATGATCGCCCGCATGCAATACCTGATCCTGCAGAACAGCGGCGAGGTCATGACGAGCCTGCTCGCCGAGCTGCAGGGTGAAGAGGAGCTGTTCGCCAGCGCCAACACCCTGGCCTGTGTGGAGATGCATTTGCTGCGCATGGCGCAGACCCTGGCGCACTGGCCCGAGCCGCTGCGCCTGCGCCTGGTCCAGCTCGACTGGCACGGCTGGGCGCGCCTGCAGGGCCTGCTGGAGAGCGACGGCCAGCCGCGGCGCGAAGCCGTCTGGTACGGCATCCACGCCCTGGTGCCGGCCACGCTGGAACTGATCGCCCAGCTGCGCCAGAAAGAGCCGGCCTGGTTCGAACTGGATTTTTGACCGAAGGAAGATTGACATGGACTCCGTAGAAGAATTTCTGGCCCACACCATCCAGTTGGAAAACGAAGCCGCGCTGCGCTTTGGACAGCTCGCCGACGCCATGCGCACCGCCGGCAACACCGAGGTGGCCCAGCTGTTCCGCCAGCTCGCCGACTATTCGTTGCTGCACCTGGGCGACGCGCGCGAACGGGCCGGCTACCGGAACCTGCCTACGCTGGCCGAGGCCGACTACCAGTGGCCCGACATCGAAAGCCCCGAGGCCGCGGCGATCTGGGCCGCCGACCCCTTCATCGGCATCGAGCAGGCGCTGCAAGTGGCGCTCGACGCCGAGAGCGCCGGCCTGGCGTTTTACGACAACGTGCTGCAGACCACGACCGACCCCGAGATCAAGGTGCTGGCGAAAGAGTTTGTGGAAGAAGAGGCGCAGCACGTGGCCGAGCTGGAGCGCTGGATCGTTCTGCACCGCAGTGGCGAGAAGCTCCCGATGCAGAAGTAGTCCGTGGTCGGGAGGCCTGTCGCAAAGCGCCCGCGACATTCCCTTCAAACCCGCCACAGACGGCCACAAAACCGGTCCAAAAGCCTGAAAAAGGCCTGGCACCCAACTTGCAAAGGGACTCTCAACCCACCGTCTGGAGTCCGCCATGTCTGTATCGCTCAAGGCCAAGATCGCTGAAGTGTTCGAGGAGCCCGGCTGCGACATCAACCAGGGCAAGAGCGAGAAGGAGCGCAAGAAGGGTTGCACCAAGCAGCTCTCGCCCGGCGCGGCGGCGGGTGGCTGCGCCTTCGACGGCGCAAAGATTGCGCTGCAACCGGTGGTCGACGTGGCCCACCTGGTGCACGGCCCGATCGCCTGCGAAGGCAACTCCTGGGACAACCGCCACAGCGCGTCCAGCGGCTCCACCATCTACCGCAGCGGTTTCACCACCGACATCAACGAACTCGACGTGATCTACGGCGGTGAAAAGCGCCTCTTCAAGTCCATCCGAGAGATCATTGAAAAGTACGATCCGCCCGCGGTCTTCGTCTACCAGACCTGCGTCACCGCGCTGACCGGCGACGACATCGAAGCCGTCTGCAAGCGCGCCGCCGAAAAGTTCGGCAAGCCGGTGATCCCGGTCAACGCGCCCGGCTTCGCCGGCCCCAAGAACCTGGGCAACAAGCTCGGCGCCGAAGCCCTGCTGGACTACGTGATCGGCACCGTCGAGCCCGAGTACACCACCGCCTACGACATCAACATCATTGGCGAATACAACCTGGTCGGTGAACTCTGGCAGGTCAAGCCGCTGCTCGACGCGCTGGGCATCCGCATCCTCTCGTGCATCTCGGGCGACGGCCGCTACAACGAGATCGCCAGCGCCCACCGCGCCAAGGTCAACATGATGGTCTGCTCCAAGTCGATGATCAACATCGCGACCAAGATGGAGCAGCGCTACGGCATCCCGTATTTCGAAGGTTCGTTCTACGGCATCAGCGACATGAGCGAGACGCTGCGCCAGATCGCCAGCCTGCTGGTGAAGCAGGGCGCCGACGCCGAGCTCATCGAACGCACCGAGCGCCTGATCGAGGTGGAAGAAGCGCGCGCCTACAAGCGCATCGCCGAATACAAGAAGCGCCTGCAGGGCAAACGCGTGCTGCTGATCACGGGCGGTGTGAAGTCGTGGTCGGTGGTGGCGGCGCTGCAGGAAGGCGGCATGGAAATCGTCGGCACCAGCGTCAAGAAGAGCACCAAGGAAGACAAGGAAAAGATCAAGGAGATCATGGGCGAGGGCGCCGACGCCCACATGATCGATGACATGACACCGCGCGAGATGTACGCGATGCTGAAAGAAGCGCGCGCCGACATCATGCTCAGCGGCGGCCGCTCACAGTTCGTCGCGCTCAAGGCGCGCATGCCCTGGCTGGACATCAACCAGGAACGCCACCACCCCTACGGTGGCTACGAAGGCATGGTCGAGCTGGTGCACGAGATCGACCGCGCCATCTTCAACCCGGTGTGGCAGCAGGTGCGCATCCCCGCGCCCTGGGGCGACGACGGCGAAACCCTGGGCGCGGTCACACCCACCGTGACAGGCACCTCGACCGACCATCTCAGTGCGGTGGCAGCGAACGCCATGGGCTTGGAGCCCGAAGAAATCCCCGTCTGATTCACCCGCACCGAAAGCACAGCCATGGCACGCGTCGTCGAATCCAAAAAAGCCTGCACCGTCAACCCGCTCAAGATGAGCCAGCCGCTGGGCGCGAGCTTCGCGTTCCTGGGCTTGGACGCCTGCATGCCGGTGATGCACGGCTCGCAGGGTTGCACCTCGTTTGGTCTGGTGCTGCTGGTGCGCCACTTCAAGGAAGCGATCCCGCTGCAGACCACGGCCATGAACGAGGTGACCACCATCCTCGGCGGCTACGAGAACATCGAGGCGGCGCTGCTCAACATCCGCAAGCGCGCTGCGCCCAAGGTGATCGCGATCTGCTCCACCGGCCTGACCGAAACCAAGGGTGACGACGTCGACGGCTACCTGGTCACCGCGCGCAAGCGCCACCCCGAGCTGGCCGACACCGAGATCATCTACGTCTCCACGCCCGACTACGTGGGCGCGTTTGAAGACGGCTTCAAACACGCCATCACCGCCATCGTGAAGTCGCAGGTCAAGCCGTTGCCGGTGGTGGCCGACCAGGTCACGCTGCTGCCCGGCAGCCACCTCACGCCGAGCGACATCGACGAACTGCGCGAGACCATCCAAGCCTTCGGCCTGAACCCCATCGTGCTGCCCGACATCTCGGGCTCGCTCGACGGCCACATCGCGCCAGACTGGCGCGGCACCACGCTTGGCGGTACCACGCTGGAGCAGATCCGCGCTGCGGGCGCCTCGGCCTTCACGCTGGGCATCGGCGAGCAGACGCGCGAAGGCGCCGAGGCGCTGGAAAAGATCGCCGGCACGCCGCTGGAGATCTTCGAGCGCCTGACCGGCCTGGCCAGCAACGACCGCTTTTTGCAGCGCCTCTCGTTGCTCTCGGGCAAGCCCGTGCCGGCCAAGTACCGGCGCCAGCGCAGCCAGTTGCTTGACGCCATGCTCGACGGCCATTTCTACACCGGCGGCATGAAGGTCGCCATCGCCGCCGAGCCCGACCTGATGCTGGCCCTGGGCGGTCTGCTGCACGAAATGGGCGCCGAGCTGACGTGCTGCATCAGCACCACGCAGTCCAAGGCCCATGCGCTGCTGCCGGCCGAGCAGGTGCTGCTGGGCGATCTCGAAGACCTGGAAATCGCGGGCAAGGACTGCGATCTGCTGGTGACGCATTCGCATGGCCGCCAGGCCGCCGAGCGCCTGAACAAGCCGCTGCTGCGCGTGGGCTTTCCGGTGTTCGACCGCATCGGCAACGCGCACAAGGTGTCGGTGGGCTACCGCGGCACGATGAACCTGATCTTTGAAGTCTCGAACCTGATGATTCAACGCATCGCCCACCACCACGCGGGCGACTGGCCGCTCACGCCAGAAGCGCAGCTCGCCACGCGCCGCCTCGACAGGCCCAACGACGCCTTCCCACCCACCCCGCTGGCAGCCGCCAGCGCCTGACCCAGGAGTCCACCATGAAGATCGCCTTCGCCACCCAGGACAAGGAGCGCGTGGACGCGCACTTCGGCTGGGCCAAGAGCATTGATGTCTACGAGATATCTGCCACCGGCCACCACTTCATCGAGAGCTTCGAGTTCGGCGACAAGCTCGAAGAAGACGGCGACGAGGACAAGCTCGCACCCAAGCTCGAAGCCATCAAGGACTGCGCCATCCTCTATGTGGCCGCCATCGGTGGCTCGGGTGCGGCACGTGTCGTGGCCATGAAGATCCACCCGATCAAGGTACCGCAACCCGAGAACATCGCCGAGATCCTGGACAAGCTGCAGGCCGTGTTGCAGGGCACGCCACCGCCCTGGTTGCGCAAGGCCCTGGCCAAGGACAACGAGCCCGCATTCGATTTTGAAGACGACGAGGTCACCCCATGAACGCCACTGCCACCCCCGAACTCGCGCCCGAGAGCGACGAGACTTTTCTCTCCACGCCCTTTGTGCAGCAGCTGATCAAACAGATGCGCGCGCAGGACACGCACGGCAGCTGGGAAGGCAAGACCGACCTGCAGTTGCTCAAGCCCTTCATCCACACCGCCGAAGAACGCCGCGCTCTGCCCATCCTCGGCGACCCGGACCCCGAGACCCTGTGGCACCTGGAGATCTTTTACAACGCGATCGCGGTGGCGATCGAACGCGAGACCGGGCAGATGGTCTCGCCCATGATGAAGATGAGCCACGAAGGCTTTGGCCGCATGGTGCTGATCGCCGGCCGCCTGGTGGTCGTCAACAAGCAGCTGCGCGACGTGCACCGCTTCGGTTTCTCTTCGCTGGCCAAGCTGTCCGACGCCGGCACCAAATTCCTGACCGAAGCCGTGGCCATGATCCGCGAATTTCCCGCCGTCGCTCAATACGGAGCCTGACCATGAGCACCGAAACCGATGAACTGAAAGCGCGCCTGAAGAAGGCCAACGCCCAGGCCACGCAGGCCAAGATGGACCTGCACGACCTGTCTGAAGACCTGCCCACGGGCTGGGAAAACATCCTGTCCGTGGCCCAGCGTTGCCACGACACCCACGCCACGCTGATGGACCTGCGCAAGGCCGTAGCCGCAATAACCTGATCCCCCCTGCGCCGCTTCGCATCCCCCCAGGGGGGCGCACCTGGTGGCCCGGCACAGCCGGTTCCACGGGTGCATTGCACGAAGCCGCTCACACCGCCAAGGAGTTTGTTTCATGAGCGAACATTTCAGCGTCACCCTGCCCAGCGGCGCCACCTGGACGCCGACCTTCGTTTCCGCCCTGGACGAGAACAAATGCATCGGCTGCGGCCGCTGCTTCAAGGTCTGCCCGCGCGGCGTGCTCGAACTCGTGGGCCTGACCGACGAAGGCGAGCGCATCTCGGTGAGCCTCGACGACGATGACGACGACGAGGAATACGAAAAGAAGGTCATGACCATCGCGCACCAGGAGCTGTGCATCGGCTGCACGGCCTGCTCGAAGATCTGCCCGAAGAAGTGCTACACGCACGCGGCCGCACCGGCGGTGTGAACGGCCATGGCCAAGTTGCTGGTGAAACCCGCTCCTGACTGGGCCGCCCTGGAGCCGCTGATTCGCGTGCGGCGCGACGAGGTGGACGAGGTGCAAAGCCTGCTGCTGGATCATGCCGACCTGTCGGCAACGACCTCGGCCGAGCGCCAGGAACTCACCTGGACACTGGCCTGCGCGACGCTCGGCGACCGCCACCTGTGGCAAGACCTCGGTCTGCCGTCGCGTGAGGCTTTGTCGGCGCTGATCGCCCAAGCGTTCCCATCGCTGGCCGCGCGCAACACGCAGAACATGAAATGGAAGAAGTTTTTCTACCGTCAGCTCTGCGAGCGCGAAGAGATATTGATCTGCAAATCGCCCACTTGCGGCGACTGTTCCGACCACGGGTTGTGCTTCGGACCCGAGCTGGCGACGATGACGGGGGCTGGCCGTGTCTCTGGCAACGGCGAATGGATGGAAAAGACCTCATTCACCTTGAGGGAGCCAAGATGAATCACTTGGCGAGCCACCGCCTTCAATGCCTTAAAAATCACATAAACCGCCTGGAAGTCTGCTTCCTCGGCGGTTTTGCCATTTTCCGGCGGCCCACAATCGGTCCATGCCACTCAGCACTTGCCATTCCCCACTTCGGGCCCATCTCAACCCATCCGTTGCGATTCGCCCCACCAATTGCCCCCGACGCGACGGTGCGCGGGCGGGACCGCTAGAATGGTTTTCATGGCTACCCAGAACCCGAAAAAACCGCCCAATCCTGTCTTGCCTCCTGACGCAGGGAGCGATGACTCGGTGGTGCTTGAGCGCCGAACACAGCGCACCAAGCCACCTCAGATGTTTCAGGTGGTTTTGCTCAACGACGATTTCACGCCCATGGAGTTCGTTGTGCATGTGATCCAGGAATTTTTTAGCAAAGACCGCGAGACCGCGACGCAAATCATGCTGAAGATCCACCTTGAGGGCAAAGGCATCTGCGGGGTGTATTCCCGCGATGTGGCCGGCACCAAGGTTGATCAGGTGTTGGCGGCGGCCCGTGGCGCAGGCCACCCACTGCAATGCTTGAGTGAACCAGTTGAATAAAGTGTGATCTACCCCACCTGATGGTCTCTTCCCTTCATATCACTCCGTAGACGTTCGCGTTTCAGACCACCCCCAGCCCAAAGGAAGCGTCCATGATTGCCCAGGAACTTGAAGTCAGCTTGCATATGGCCTTCGTCGAGGCCCGGCAACAGCGACACGAATTCATCACGGTCGAGCACCTGCTGCTCGCCTTGCTAGACAACCCCAGCGCCGCCGAGGTGTTGCGCGCCTGTTCGGCCAACATCGACGACCTGCGAAAGTCCCTGACGAATTTCATCAAGGACAACACGCCTCAGGTCGCCGGTACCGACGAGGTGGACACCCAGCCCACGCTGGGTTTCCAGCGCGTGATCCAGCGCGCCATCATGCATGTGCAGTCCACCGGCAACGGCAAGAAGGAAGTGACCGGCGCCAACGTGCTGGTGGCGATCTTCGGTGAGAAAGATTCACACGCCGTTTATTACCTGCACCAGCAGGGTGTGACGCGCCTGGACGTGGTGAACTTCATCGCCCATGGCATCCGCAAGAGCGATCCGCCCGAGGCCAGCAAGCCGGGCGAGAGCGCGGCAGAAAACGAAGAAGCCGGCGAAGCCAAGCAGAACGAAAAGGCCTCGCCGCTGGAGCAGTTCACCCAGAACCTCAACCAACTGGCCAAGGAAGGCAAGATCGATCCGCTGATCGGCCGCGAGTACGAGGTCGAGCGTGTGATCCAGATCCTGTGCCGCCGCCGCAAAAACAACCCCTTGTTGGTGGGCGAAGCCGGCGTGGGCAAGACGGCCATTGCCGAGGGCCTGGCCTGGCGCATCACCCAGGGCGAGGTGCCCGAGATCCTGGCCGAGTCCAGCGTGTATTCACTGGACATGGGCGCCTTGCTCGCCGGCACCAAGTACCGTGGCGACTTCGAACAACGCCTCAAGGGCGTGCTCAAGTCGCTCAAGGACAAGCCCAACGCGATTTTGTTCATCGACGAAATCCACACGTTGATTGGTGCGGGCGCCGCTTCGGGTGGCACGCTGGACGCATCGAACCTGCTCAAGCCCGCGCTGTCCAGTGGTCAGCTCAAGTGCATCGGAGCGACCACCTTCACCGAGTACCGCGGCATCTTCGAAAAAGACGCTGCGCTCAGCCGCCGCTTCCAGAAGGTGGACGTGGTCGAGCCGACCGTGCAAGAAACGGTGGACATCCTCAAGGGACTGAAGTCGCGTTTTGAAGAGCACCACGGTGTGAAATACGCGTTGGCCGCTCTGCAGGCTGCGGCCGAGCTCAGTGCCAAATACATCAACGACCGTCACTTGCCCGACAAGGCGATTGACGTGATCGACGAAGCGGGTGCCGCGCAACGCATCCTGCCGATCTCCAAGCGCAAGAAAACCATCAGCAAGACCGAGGTCGAAGAGATCGTGGCCAAGATCGCGCGCATCCCGCCGGCCAACGTGTCCAACGACGACCGGGGCAAGCTGCAGACGCTGGAGCGCGATCTGAAGAGCGTGGTGTTCGGTCAGGACAAGGCCCTGGAGGTGTTGGCGGCCAGCGTGAAGATGGCCCGCTCCGGCCTCGGCAAGAGCGACAAACCGATTGGTGCCTTCTTGTTCAGTGGCCCCACCGGCGTGGGCAAGACCGAGGCCGCCAAGCAGCTCGCCTACATCATGGGCATCGACCTGTTGCGCTTTGACATGTCGGAGTACATGGAGCGCCATGCGGTCAGCCGCCTGATCGGCGCGCCCCCGGGCTATGTGGGTTTTGACCAGGGCGGCTTGCTGACCGAGGCCATCACCAAGAAGCCGCACTGCGTGCTGCTGCTCGACGAGATCGAAAAGGCGCACCCGGACATCTTCAACGTGCTGCTGCAGGTCATGGACCACGGCACGCTGACCGACAACAACGGGCGCAAGGCCGATTTCCGCAACGTCATCATCATCATGACGACCAATGCGGGTGCCGAGACCATGAACAAGGCCACCATCGGCTTCACCAACCCACGCGAATCGGGTGACGAAATGGGCGACATCAAGCGCCTGTTCACGCCCGAGTTCCGCAACCGGCTGGACGCCATGGTGAGCTTCAAGGCGCTCGACGAGAACGTCATCATGCGCGTGGTGGACAAGTTCCTGCTGCAGCTGGAAGGTCAGTTGGCCGAGAAGAAGGTGGAAGTCACCTTCACCGACGCGCTGCGCAAGCACCTGGCCAAGAAGGGCTTCGATCCGCTCATGGGTGCCCGCCCGATGCAGCGCCTGATTCAAGACACGATCCGTCGGGCACTGGCCGATGAACTGCTGTTTGGTCGGTTGGTCGATGGCGGCCGCCTGACGGTGGACCTGGAGACCAAGACGGGCGAGGACGGCAAGGAAACCCAGGACGTGAAACTGGACATCCTTCCGCTGCTCAAGAAGGAAGGCAAGGCGAAGCCGGAAGAGGCCACCACGGGCTGAATGGTCTTCCCTCTCGCTTGATCAAAAGAAAGCCCGGCATGCCGGGCTTTCTTCATGGGCTGATCAATGACGGCGTCAACGTGTGCGCCAGGCCAGCACCGCGTCCGCCCATTTGTTGCCCAGCTTGGCCTCACCCGTCGGGTTGGGGTGAACGCCATCGTAGTTGTCGCCAACCGAGTACCCCGCGGCCTGATTGACCACCGCAATCGGCGAGGTGGCGTTGGAACGTGCTGTGGCGATGCCGTCCACGAGCTTGTTCAGGGCGGCCGTGCCCGACGGGTCTGGACTGGCGGGAATGATCTTCGCCAGCAGGATGTGGGTATCGGCCTTGCTGGCGCGGATGGCGTCGATCACACCGCCCAGCTCCTGGGCAATGCCGCTGGCGCCTTGCCCAGCCAGCACGTCGTTGGTGCCCAGGTGGATCAAAACCACATCGGGGTTGGATTGACCCACGAGACCGGATATTCGGGGCAGGAGTTCGTTCACCGAATAGTCCCAGTACCCCTCGTGGTCCTGATCGAAGTCGGCGTTGGGCGGCGCCGTGGAGCCGCTGTCTCTGAAACCACGGGACACGCCCGACTTGCTGCCCACGAGATCGATCGAACAGCCTGCGCCGTTCAGTCGTTGCCAGAGCACGCGGCGGTAGCTGTTGTGGCCGGCCTCTGCTTCAGTGATCGAGTCGCCCAACGACATGATTCGCAAGCTGCCGCCGTCGGTGCCGCAACTCGCCACTTTCTGAGCGGTCGTTCCGCTGCCAGCGTCGTCGCTGCTGCTGCCACCACCGCAAGCGGACAACAAGGCGGCCACCGCCAGCAGGCCGGATGGAAGGAGAGGGCGGTGCATGGGCATGTGAAGTCCTTGCCTTGTATTTGAATTTGAGAGAAGTGATTCAGGAGGCCGCTTGACCCGCCAGATAGGCCTTCCGCAGGGCCTCGATGCGCTGGCGGTTGACACCAAAGTCTTTGCGCCCCAACCGGCTGGCGCTGCGGATGTCAATGACCTGGCGCTCCGGGTTCACCCAGAACTCCAGGTCGTCGACGAATTTCAGCCAGGGTGTCTGAGCCTCGACTCGCACGTAGTCGTGCCGCTGTTCGACGACGGTCACGCCGGAAAGGGTCGACAGCG
The DNA here is from genome assembly GCF_002001205.1 of Hydrogenophaga sp. A37. GTDB lineage: Bacteria > Pseudomonadota > Gammaproteobacteria > Burkholderiales > Burkholderiaceae_C > Hydrogenophaga. Next base: position 17,569 of record NZ_MUNZ01000131.1, on the reverse strand, counting down.
CAGCGACCAGTGCCTGGACAGAGACTGACGCGTCACCATGCTTGAGCGGCAGCGCCTCGATGAACGCGTAGGCCTGCTGTGGATGATCGGGGTACAGGTCGGCCTGGCTGGACACACTGTTGGGCGTGTTCGATGGGGCTTTCAGCCGCCCTTGTTTCACCCCCAGGTCGGGAGGCTGCCGGCCCGACAACATGCCCATCTGTGCCGCCGCCACCGCGGCCACGATCAGGGCCAGCAGAACGTAGACCAGCATTTTGACGACCTTCAACGCTTGCCACCCAGCAGGCTGCCCAGCACGCCGCGCACGATCTGGCGGCCGATGCCGCTGGCCACGCTGCGCGCTGCTGTTTTGGCCATGGTCTGCACCAGACCGTCGTACTGGCCACCGCGTGGGCCGGTGCGGCCGAACAAGGCTTCGTTGAGCATGCCGCCGATGCCCCCACCTTCGGCCTCAGCCTCCTTCTTGGCTGCGCCCGGAATGCGCGGTGCCTTGGGAGCCCCATCCGCGTTGGTTGGGGCTTCTTCGGTGGCGCCCGCGTGCTGGCGGAACATCTCGTAGGCACTTTCCCGGTCCACCACCTTTTCGTACACGCCGGCCACCAGCGAGTTCTGCAGCAGGGCCTGGCGTTGCGCGGGGGTGATCGGGCCCAACTGGCTGCCCGGCGGCAGCACAAACACCCGCTCGGTTTCGCTCGGGCGACCCTTGGTGTCCAGGAGGCTGATCAGCGCTTCGCCGACGGCGAGTTCGGTGATGGCTGCTTCAATGTCCAACCCGGCTTTGGGACGCATGGTCTGAGCGGTGGATCTCACCGCCTTCTGGTCACGCGGCGTGAATGCGCGCAGGGCGTGCTGTACCCGGTTGCCCAGTTGGCCGAGCACGCTGTCGGGAATGTCCAGCGGGTTCTGCGTCACGAAATAGACGCCCACGCCCTTGGAGCGCACCAGGCGCACCACCAGTTCGATGCGCTCGACCAGCACCTTGGGTGCTTCGTCAAACAGCAGGTGGGCCTCGTCGAAGAAGAACACCAGCTTGGGTTTTTCCGGGTCACCAATCTCGGGCAGGCTCTCAAAGAGTTCGGAGAGCATCCACAGCAGGAAGGTCGCGTACAGGCGGGGCGCGTTGAGCAGCTTGTCGGCCGCGAGGATGTTGATCACACCTTTGCCGCGCTCGGTCTGCATGAAGTCGTTGATGTCGAGCATGGGCTCGCCAAAGAACTTGTCGCCGCCTTGCTGTTCGATTTGCATCATCCCGCGCTGAATGGCGCCGATGCTGGCCGCGCTGATGTTGCCGTACTCGGTGGTGAACTGTTTGGCGTTGTCACCCACATGCTGCAGCATGGAGCGCAGGTCCTTCATGTCCAGCAGCAACAGGCCGTTGTCGTCGGCAATCTTGAACACGAGGTTCAGCACGCCGGCCTGGGTGTCGTTGAGGTCGAGCATGCGCGCGATCAGCAGCGGGCCCATGTCGGAGATGGTGGCGCGCACCGGATGGCCCTGCTCGCCGAACACGTCCCACAGCATGGTGGGGCAGGACTGGGTCGGGGTGGGCGTGAGGCCGCGATCGGCCAGCACCTTGACGATCTTCTCCGGCAGGTTGCCAGCCTGGCTGATGCCGGTGAGGTCGCCTTTGACGTCGGCCATGAACACCGGCACGCCGATGTTGGAGAACTGCTCGGCCAGGGTTTGCAGCGTGACCGTCTTGCCCGTACCGGTCGCGCCAGTGATCAGGCCGTGGCGGTTGGCCAGCCCGGGCAGCAGGTGACATTGGACGTTCTGGTTCTGGGCAATCAGCATCGGTTCGGCCATGGTGGTCATCTTCGTCGGGTGCGGTGAGTGGGGAATCGTAAAATCGCCGGTCATTAGACCAAATTCTGGTCAAGAAAAAGGACTCACTCGTGGCGGGACACAGCAAATGGGCCAACATTCAACACCGCAAGGGCCGTCAAGACGAAAAGCGGGGAAAGATCTGGACACGCGTCATCCGTGAGATCACCGTGGCCGCACGCACGGGCGGTGGTGACCCGCTCATGAACCCGCGCCTGCGCCTGGCGATCGACAAGGCCAAGGCCGCCAACATGCCGGCCGACCGCATCAAGTACAACGTGGACAAAGCCTCGGGCAACCTCGAAGGCCAGGCGCTGGAAGAGATCCGGTATGAGGGCTACGGCATCGGCGGCGCAGCCATCATCGTGGACACCATGACGGACAACAAGGTGCGCACCGTGGCCGAAGTGCGCCACGCTTTCAGCAAGTACGGCGGCAATCTGGGCACCGACGGCTCGGTGGCGTTCCAGTTCAAGCACTGCGGCCAGATCATCTTTGCCCCCGGGACCTCGGAAGACAAGGTGATGGAGGTGGCGCTGGAAGCGGGCGCCGAAGATGTGATCACCGATGGCGACGGTGCCATCGAGGTGCTGACCGCTTACACGGATTTCGAAGCGGTGAAGAACGCTCTGGAAGCCGCCGGCCTCAAGCCCGAGGTGGCCGAGGTGACGATGCGCGCCGAGAACACCATCGAACTGACCGGTGAAGACGCGGCCCGCATGCAGAAGCTGCTGGATGTCCTGGAGGACCTGGACGACGTGCAGGAAGTCTTCCACAACGCTGAGATTTGACACACCCCCGCGCCGCGCTTCGCGCGTCACCCAGGTTGAGGTTATTTCCGGGCACTGAGTCGCATTTTTGGAGAATGGTTTGAAAGTATTGGTGATTGGCGGCGGTGGCCGCGAGCACGCGCTGGCGTGGAAACTGAAGCAGTCCGAAGGCGTGAGCCAGGTTTTTGTGGCCCCCGGCAACGCCGGCACGGCCCGCGATGCGCAGCTGATCAACCTGCCCATCGCCGACAAGGTGGCGCTACGAGAATGGGCGCAGGCCAACGGCATCGGCCTGACCGTGGTAGGCCCTGAAGCGCCGTTGGCGGCTGGCGTGGTGGACGAATTCCGCGCCCACGGCCTGCCGATCTTCGGCCCGACCAAGGCCGCCGCACAACTGGAAAGCTCCAAGGCTTTCTCCAAGGCCTTCATGCAGCGCCATGGCATTCCCACGGCCGAGTACCAGACCTTCACCGACCCCGTACAGGCGCACGCCTACGTGGATGCCAAAGGCGCGCCCATTGTCATCAAGGCCGACGGACTGGCGGCGGGTAAGGGCGTGGTGGTGGCGATGTCGCTGGCCGAGGCGCACGAAGCGATTGACTTCATGCTGCTGGACAACACCCTGGGCGTGGCGCACAACGAAGGCGGCGCGCGCGTGGTGATCGAAGAGTTCCTTGAAGGCGAAGAGGCCAGTTTCATCGTGCTGTGCGACGGTGTGAATGCGCTCGCGCTCGCCACCAGCCAGGACCACAAACGCCTGCTCGACGCCGACCAGGGCCCCAACACCGGCGGCATGGGCGCGTACTCGCCCGCACCGGTGGTCACACCTGCGGTGCACCAGCGCGCGATGGACGAGGTGATCTTGCCCACGCTGCGTGGCATGGCAGCGGATGGATTTCCCTACACAGGCTTCCTCTATGCCGGGTTGATGATCACGCCCGACGGCCGCGTGAAAACGCTGGAGTTCAACTGCCGCATGGGCGACCCAGAGACGCAGCCCATCATGATGCGGCTCAAGAGCAACCTGGCTCAGGTGCTGTTGGCGGCCACCCGCGCTGAGCTGGATCAGGTGACCCTGGACTGGGATGCGCGCGTGGCGCTCGGCGTTGTGCTGGCTGCTGCCGGCTACCCGTTGAATCCGCGCAAGGGCGATGCCATCTCCGGACTGCCGGCCGACGCGGCCGATGCCATGGTGTTCCACGCCGGAACGACCGACACCGACGGGCAGGTGCTGGTCTCGGGCGGCCGGGTGTTGTGCGTCACCGTGCTGGCCGATTCCGTGGCTGCCGCGCAGCAGCGCGCGTACAGCGTGGTGGATGGCATCCGGTTCGACGGCCTGCAGTGCCGCCGCGACATCGGCTTTAGAGCCCTTTGAGCACCCCCGCCACCATGAGCCCACAGACGCAGCGCGTGCGCGATTACCTGACCGGCCTGCAAGACCGCATCACCTCCACCGTGGCCTTGGTCGATGGTGGCCAGTTCGTGGTGGACCACTGGGAGAAGCCTTCCGGTGAAATGCTGCAGGGACAGGGCATCACACAGATCCTGGAAGGTGGCGCGGTGTTCGAACGTGCCGGCTGCGGCTTTTCGCACGTGACCGGCCCGCGCCTGCCACCCTCGGCCACGCAGCACCGCCCCGAGCTTTCGGGCGCGCCGTTTGAAGCCATGGGTGTTTCGTTGGTGTTTCATCCCCGCAATCCCTATGTGCCCACGGTGCACATGAACGTGCGCATGATCGCCGCCACACCGAAAGGTGGCGAACCGGTGTGCTGGTTCGGTGGCGGCATGGACCTCACGCCGTACTACGGCTTCGAAGAAGACGCGGTCCACTTTCACCGCACTTGCAAGAACGCGCTCGACCCGTTCGGCGTGGACAAATACCCGCGCTTCAAGACCTGGTGCGACGAGTACTTCTATCTCAAGCACCGGGACGAGCAGCGCGGTGTGGGCGGCGTCTTCTTCGACGACTTTGCTGAGCTGGGTTTCGATGGCAGTTTTGCCATGTTGCGCTCGGTGGGCGATGCGTTCCTGGATGCGTACCTGCCCATCGTAGACCGGCGCCAGCCCACGGCCCACGGCGAGCGCGAACGTGATTTTCAGCTCTACCGCCGTGGCCGCTATGTCGAGTTCAACCTGGTCTGGGACCGGGGCACGCACTTCGGCCTGCAGTCAGGCGGGCGCAGTGAATCCATTCTGCTGTCCATGCCGCCCCTGGTGAGCTGGTCTTATCAGCGCCAGAGTGCCACGGGTTCGCCTGAAGCTCGGCTGAACACCGACTTCCTGGTGCGCAAGGACTGGATTTGACGCAGCACATCGAGACACCGCCCGGTGCTGCACGGTCGGACAGGCCGCAGCGGGTGGGCATGTTTGGCGGTGCCTTCGACCCACCGCACAGGGCGCACCGCACGCTGGCCGAAGCGGCGCTCACCCAGCTTGGCCTGGATGTGCTGCACATCCTGCCCACCGGACAGGCCTGGCACAAATCGCGCGTGCTGACGCCGGCAGAGCACCGCTTGTCCATGTGCCTGCTGGCCTTCGGGGATCTGCCGAACACGCGCATTGACACCCGGGAAATCCGCCGTCAAGGCCCCAGCTACACCGCCGACACCCTGCAAGCATTGGTAGCCGAGTACCCCGGTGCCGAGCTCTTTCTGGTGTTGGGTGCCGACCAGTTGCTCGCCTTCAAGAGTTGGGTGCGCTGGCCTGAAGTGCTGGCGCAGGCCACGCTCGCGGTGGCCAACCGTGCCACCCAGATCGGTGTCGATGGCGTGCATGATCAGGGCGACGAGATGGACCTGTCGGGCATTGACCTGCCTTTCGAGCGGCTGGACATGCAGCTCAAAAACATCAGCGCCACCGCCGTGCGCGCCCGTGCGGGTCAGCCTGCCGGTCATGACAATGCGCTGGGGGTTCTGGTGCCCGAAGCCGTCGCAAGCTATATTTCACAACATTCCCTCTATCAAAAGCCTTCATGACCAGCGAAACCACCGCCAAAAAAGACATCCAGAAACTCCAGCGGGCCATCGTGGATGGCCTGGAAGACGTCAAAGGCCAAGACATCGTGGTCTTCAATACCGAGTCGATGTCCCCCCTGTTTGAGCGCGTGATCATCGCCAGCGGCACCTCCAACCGCCAGACCAAGGCACTCGCCGCCAGCGTGCGCGACGCCGTGCGGGAGGCCGGTTTTGACAAACCCCGCATTGAAGGCGAAGACAACGGCGAATGGATCATCGTGGACTGCGGTGCCGCCGTGGCGCACGTGATGCAGCCCGTGATCCGCCAGTACTACCGCCTCGAAGAAATCTGGGGCGCCAAGCCGGTGCGCCTGAAGCATGGCGACGAAAAGGTCGTTGAAATCAAGCCAGTGACCAAGAAGGCCGCCGCCAAGACGACCAAAAAAGGCGTGGTCAAAGAGGTGAAGCCGGTCGACGCGAAGTCGGTGGCCCGCAAGGCCGCCAAGGCAATTTCCGCCGCGGCCGCACCAGCGAAAACCGCTGCCAAGCCTGGTACCAAGACCGGCGTGAAGGCCGTGGCCAAGTCCGCTGCAAAGACCTCCGCAAAAACCGCCGCCCCCATTGCCACGCGCAAGCCTGCCGCCAAGGCAGCGCCCACAAAGGCACCCTTGAAGACGGTGGTTGTCAAGCCGAAATCGGCCACCCGCCCAGCCGCCAAATCGGCAGCCAAGCCCGCTGCCAAGCGCGCTGCACCAGCGACCAAGGTCGCGGCCAAGTCGGCTCCCAAGAAAAGGACATGAAGCTGGTGATCGTCGCGGTCGGGCAGCGCATGCCCGACTGGGCCCAGAGCGCCTACGACGATTACGCCAAGCGCTTCCCGCCCGAGTTGCGGGTGGAGATCAAAACCGTCAAGACCGAACCGCGCGGCTCCAAGACCGTGGAAACGGTCATGGCCGCCGAGCGCGAGCGCATCGTGGCGGCGTTGCCCAAAGGCTGCCGCACCGTGGTGCTGGACGAGCGCGGCACCACGCTCACGACCAAGGCCCTGGCACTGCAGCTGCAGCAGTGGCAATTGGGTGGGGACGATGTGGCCCTGGTCATCGGTGGGCCTGACGGCCTGGAGCCTGCGTTCCGCGCAGCGGCACACCAGCGCATCCGGCTCTCCGACCTGACGCTGCCCCACGCCATGGTGCGGGTGCTGCTGATCGAGCAGCTCTACCGCGCCTGGTCGATCAATGCCAACCACCCTTACCACCGCGAGTGACACACCGTGAGTGAATTCGTTTACCTGGCCTCCCAGAGCCCACGACGCAAACAGTTGCTGGAGCAGTGGGGCGTGCGCTGCGAGTTGCTCTTGCCCGACGCCGAAGAGGATGCCGAGTCGCTGGAAGCGGTGCTGCCCGGCGAGGCGCCCGCCGTTTACGTGCAGCGCGTGACGGGGCTCAAACTGCTGGCTTCGCTGGCGCGGCTCAAACGGCGGGGCTTGCCGGCGGCCCCTGTGTTGTGCGCGGATACCACGGTGGCCCTGGGTCGGCGCATCCTGGGCAAGCCGGCCGACGCTGCCGATGCCTGCGCCATGCTGGCCGATCTGGCGGGGCGCCGCCACCGGGTGCTCACCGCCGTGGCCGTGGGCCGGCCTGGGGCACGCAAAGATCGGCAATGGGCAGCGCTGTCCACCTCATTGGTGACGTTTATGCCGCTTTCCACCGCACAGATTCGTCGTTACGTGGACAGCGGCGAACCCATGGGCAAGGCCGGGGCCTATGCCATCCAGGGACAGGCCGCGCTGTGGACCCAGCACATCAGTGGCAGCTATTCGGGCATCATGGGTTTGCCCGCGCACGAGACGGCACAGGTGCTGGGCGCTGCTGGCGTGAAGCTGCTGTGACGTCTCGGCAACAACAAAAACGGAGAGCCTCGACGTCATGAGCCAGGACATCTTGATCAATTGGGCGCCCCAGGAAACCCGGGTGGCGGTGGTGGAGCAGGGAGCCGTCCAGGAGGTGCACCTTGAGCGCACGCTGGAGCGCGGCCTGGTGGGCAACATCTACCTGGGCAAGGTGTCCCGTGTGCTGCCTGGCATGCAATCGGCTTTCATCGACATCGGCCTTGACCGGGCGGCCTTTCTGCACGTCGCGGATCTCATGCCCAACATCGCGGCCAAGCACGCTGCACCGCGCGACAAGGCCCCCATGCCGCCCGCCGAGAGCGCTGGAGATGCTTCCAACGGGCGCAACAACCGCGTGCTGGCGCCCGATCCTGTCCAGCCCATCGAACGCCAGATTTTTGAAGGCCAGGCGCTGATGGTTCAGGTGCTCAAGGACCCCATCGGGACCAAGGGCGCGCGCCTGACGGCGCAGATCAGCATTGCCGGCCGCTTGCTCGTGTTCCTGCCGCAAGACAACCACATCGGCGTGTCACAGAAGATCCCACCCGCCCAGCGCGAGTCATTGCGCCAGCGCGTGATGGGGCTGGCTGCGCCCAAGGACGGCAGCGCCACTGGGGGTTTCATCCTCCGCACCAACGCCGAGGACGCGAGCGACGAAGAGCTGGCGGAAGACATTGCATACCTCCGCAAGACCTGGCAGCGCATCAAGGAGGCCGGCTCGCGCCAGCCACCCGCCTCTCTGCTGCACGAAGACCTGAACCTGATGCAACGCGTGTTGCGCGACCTGGTGAGCGCGCAGACCCAGTCCATTCGCATCGACTCGAAGGAGCAGTTTGGCCTGCTGCAAACCTTTGCCGCGGAATTCATGCCGGACACCGCGAAGAAGCTGCAGCTGTACACCGGCGAACGCCCCATCTTCGATCTGTTCAACATCGACGAAGACATCGTTCGTGCGCTCAGCCGCAGGGTGGACCTGAAGTCGGGCGGCTACCTGGTGATCGACCAGACCGAAGCCCTGACCACGGTCGATGTGAACACCGGGGGTTTTGTCGGTGCCCGCAATTTCGATGACACGGTGTTCCGCACCAACCTTGAAGCGGCCCAGGCGATCGCGCGCCAGCTGCGTTTGCGCAACCTGGGCGGCATCGTCATCGTGGATTTCATCGACATGGTGCGGGAAGACCACCGAGACGCCGTGCTCACCGAGTTCCGCAAGCAGTTGGCCCGTGATCGGGTGAAAACCATGACAGGTGGCTTCTCCCAGCTGGGCCTGCTGGAGATGACGCGCAAGCGCACACGCGAATCGCTGGCTCACATGCTCAGCGAGGTCTGTCCGGCTTGCAGCGGCAAAGGCGTGGTGAAGACGGCTCGCAGCGTTTGCTACGACATTCTTCGAGAAATTCTGCGGGAGGCGCGCGCTTTCAACCCCAGGGAATTTCGGGTGGTGGCGTCGGCACAGGTGGTGGAGTTGTTCCTGGACGAAGAAAGTCAGCACCTGGCTGGTTTGTCTGACTTCATCGGCAAGCCGATCTCGCTGCAGGCCGAGGGTTCGATGACGCAGGAGCAGTACGACATCGTGCTGCTGTGAACGGGGCTGGTCTGGCCTTGCCGCGTTGGCGGGTGTTTAAGGGAAGATGGGGATGTCCATGGTCAAAACCGATTTCCTGTTGCTGCTGCTCGGCAGCGCCATGCTGGCGCTGACAGCCCATGCGCAACCCTTAAGCACGCCCAACTTGGTGCCGACGGCGGCCCTCATGGTGCCGTATCTCTTCGGGTCTTTGGGCGCCGCGCACGACAGCGTGATCCACATCGCCGGTGACCCGGGGCAAAGCATGGGCGCCAGCGACAGCCAGACGGGCCTGCAGCTGGGTGCCGGCATGCAGTTCAACGAGATGCTGGGTGCAGAAGGGTTCGTTCAGGGCGGCCAGCGCCACGGGTACATCGCGGCCAATGGGCAGACGTATGTCCAAGCCGTGCGGACCTTCGGCGCACGCCTGACACTGGGCGGCGAGATCACGGATCGATTGCGCCTGTTTGGCAAAGCCGGACTGGCCCGTGTGATCCACAGTGGTCGAGCCCAATGGGGCGCCGTGGCAGAAGACCAGGCCTACAGCAACCGCCAGACCCGATCGCTGATCGGTTTTGGCATGAGCTATCGGCTCACAGATCGCCTGGCCTTGCGGGCCGATGCCGATCACATCTTCCAGCGGCGCAACGACAAAAACACCGGGTGGGGGAACCTCGACTTTTTCGGTCTGGGGCTGCAGTACAGCTACTGAGCCGAGGCCGGGTCAGGTGGGCGTTGCAGCATCGCTTTTGAACCCTTGCGCATGCAGCCGCGCGTACAGCCCATTGGCCTTGAGCAGCTCACTGTGCGATCCCTGTTCCGAAATCTGCCCATTGGCCAGCACCACGACACGGTCCGCGTGTTCGATCGTGGAGAGCCGGTGGGCGATCACGAGCGTGGTTCTCCCTTTCATGAGCCGGGCCAGTGCTTCCTGAACCAGTCGCTCGGACTCGTTGTCCAGCGCCGAAGTCGCTTCGTCCAGGATGAGGACAGGCGCGTCCTTGTAGATGGCGCGGGCGATGGCCAGCCTTTGGCGCTGACCGCCAGAGAGCTCGGCCGCGTTGTGCCCCACGTTGCTGTGGATGCCCCTGGGCAGGCGCGCAATGAGGTCCCCCAGGTTGGCCGATGACAGCGCCGCCTGCACACGGTTTTCATCCAGCGAGCCATCGGCCGTACCCAGGGCCACGTTGGCGGCCAGGCTGTCGTTCAGCATGATCACGTCCTGGCTGACCATGGCGAACTGCCGTCGAAGGCACTTCAGGTCCCAAGAGGGCAGGGCCACCCCATCAAGCAACACCTCGCCGCGCAACACCTCGACAAAACGGGGCATCAGGTTGGCCAGTGTCGTCTTGCCCGAGCCAGAGGGACCGACCAGTGCCAGCACTTCGCCTGGACGCACGGTCAAGGAGATACCCCGCAGGGCGGTGCGGTTGAGATCGTCGCCTTCGGATTCAGGGGTGTCGTCGCGAGAGGGGTAGCGGACCCACACGTCCTTCAGTTCGATGGCGCCTTGAACCCGCAGGGCTTGGTGGGCCCCACTGGATTGTTCGGGAGTCTCTTCGATCAGCACCAGTCCACGCTCGAGTGCCGCCAGGCCGCGCGTGATGGGGCCGGCGATCTCGGCGAGATGGCGGATCGGTGCGACCAGCATCAGCATGGCGGTCACAAACGCAACGAAGTTGCCCACGGTGACGCCGCTGCTGCTGCTTTGCCACAAAGCCACAGCGATCACGGCAGACAGGGCGACGGCCGCCAGCATCTGAGTCAGTGGGGTCATGGCCGCCTGCGCGATGGTGGATTTGAGCGCTAGCCGCCGCAGGCCCACGCTGAGCACTTCAAACCGCTCTGACTGGCGCTGCTGGGCACCATGCAGACGCACCATGCGGTGGGCCAGCGCGTTTTCTTCCACCACGTAAGCCAGCTCGTCGGTGGCTTGCTGGCTGGAGCGCGTGAGACGGTAGAGCCTGCGCGAAAGCACCCGCATCACCACAATCAGGCCCGGGAACAGCAGCAGCACGATCAAGGTGAGCTTCCAGTTCAGGTACATCAGGTAGCCGAGAAGGGCCAGCAGCGTCAGGCTGTCCTTGGTCAGCGTGAGCAGGGCATTGACCAGCATGGTCGATCCCGTTTGGACCTCATAGACCAGCGTGTTGGACAGCTTGCTCGCGCTTTGCCGTGCGAACAGCGTCATCTGTGCGTCGTTGAGCTTGGCGAACATGGCGCGCCGCAGGTTGAGCAAACCCAGGTTGGCTGTATACGAGAGCGCGTACTGCGCCAGAAACCCCGCCAGACCACGCACACCAAACAGGCCCAGCAATGCCGCAGGCACCATCCAGAGCGCCACGTTGCCCTGGGCGAATCCGCGATCCAGCAGTGTCTTCAGCAGTGCCGGGATCATGGGTTCGGTCAATGCACCCACCAGCGTGCACATGGCCGCCATCACGATGCCCGTTTTGGCCGAGCGGAAATATGGCCAGAAACGCAACAAGCGCTGCCGGATGCTGGACTCGGGAAGAGACGGAGGGGCTTGGGTGGAGGTCAAAACAGCGTGGTCTGGGGTCAACTGAAATAAGCGGTCTGAAGCGCACGGCGCCGGGCGACAAGGATATGCACATCTTGTCACGGCAGCGGTGTGCTCATCCGGTATTATCCGATGGCCCTTTTGAAGCGGCGCTGCCTCAGCGCTTGCACAGGCATCACCACCCACAAACGACGCATGCTGGATTTGAATCGACCCGAATGGCTGCCTTCCCGGCGGCATCTGTTGACCCAGGCTGCAGCACTCCCGCTGATGGCACTGCCCCTGAAAGACGCGCTGGCCCAGTTCAGGGTAGAAGTTGGTGGCGCCGGCATGACCCAGATCCCGATCTCGACAGCCGCTTTCAAAGGCAATAGCCAGGTTGATCAGGACATCGCGGCCATCGTCCGGGCCGATCTGGAGCGCAGTGGACAGTTTCGGTTTGTGGAGCCTTTGCCCGTCCAGCTCGACGAAAACACGCGGCCCGATTTGGCGCCATGGCGCGAGAAGGGCTCCGATGCCTTGTTGACGGGCAGCGTGACGCGCCTGGCCGACGGGCGCTTTGATGTGCGTTTCCGGTTGTGGGACGTGGTGCGCACCCAAGACATGGGCGGGCTGAGTTTTCCGGCTTCGGCCCGTGAACTGCGTTTTGCGGCCCACAAAGTCGCCGACTACGTGTACGAAAAGCTGACAGGAGAGAAGGGCGTTTTTGCCACACGCATCGCGTACATCACCAAAGTCGGCCAGCGGCACGTCTTGAACGTGGCCGATTCCGATGGCGAGGGTGCGCAATCGGCCTTCTCTTCAAATATGCCGCTGTCATCGCCCAATTGGGCGCCCAACGGTGCCCAGTTGGCCTACGTGTCGTTTGAAGCGCGCAAGGCGGTGATTTACTCGCACGATGTGGCTTCGGGCAAAAGACGGTTGCTGGCCAACTTTCGAGGTTCCAACAGCGCACCTTCATGGTCACCTGATGGCCGCCAGGTGGTGGCCGCATTGGCCATCACGGGCAGCACGCAGATCCACGTTTTAGACGCCAATGGCGGTGCGCCAAGGCGCCTTACCCAGTCCGCCAGCATCGACACCGAACCGGTTTTCAGCCCTGACGGTCGATCCATCTACTTTGTGAGCGATCGGGGCGGTTCTCCGCAAATCTATCGGATGGGTGCGCAGGGAGACAACCCTCAGCGACTGACCTTTGTGGGCAGCGAAAGCACCTCTCCGGCCCCCAGTCCCGATGGCCGTTGGCTGGCGTTCATTTCCAGGGTCGGCGGCGGTGATCGTGTGCACGTCATGGAGCTTGCCAGTGGCAAGGTGACTGCGGTCAGCGACACAAGTGCCGATGAAAATCCGAGTTTTGCACCCAACAGCCGCTTGATTCTTTATGCGACGCGGTCCGGTGGTCGCGAGGCCCTGATGACCACCACCGTCGATGGGCGTGTCAAGACCCGCTTGGCAACCCCTCAAGGCGATATCAGGGAACCCGACTGGGGCCCCTTCGTGCGCTGAAGCCTGTCTCAAAACTCACGCTCTCAACTTTTACTCTTACACCGATCCAGAAAGGGACGCTTCATGTTCAAAAACCCGACTTCGATGCCACAACTTCAAGCAACCACCGGCTGTACCTGGGCGACTCGGCTCGCAGGCCTGCTCCTTGTATCAGCTCTGGCCGCCTGCGGTTCGAGTGTGAAGCTTGAAGATGCGCCGGTGGAAGACCGCAACACCAGCACCGGGCAGGCTGGGGATGGCACAACAGGCGTCGACCCTCGCAACGTGGCCGAAGTCCAGGTCCCCGGCATTGATGTCCCGCAGCCGGCCGCGCTGTCCCGTGTGGTGTATTTCGACTACGACAGTTTCGCCGTTCGTGCGGACTCCACCGCTGTCCTGGAAGCCAATGCGCGCTTCCTCAAGGCCAATCCGAACCGCAGGGTGGGACTCGAGGGTCATACCGACGAGCGCGGTAGCCGCGAGTACAACATCGCATTGGGACAGAAGCGTGCCGAAGCCGTGCGCCGCGCTTTGGCGCTGCTCGGGGTGGCCGAATCGCAGATGGAGCCCGTGAGCTTCGGCGAGGAACGGCCGGCCGCGATGGGCATGGACGAAACCGCCTACGGCAAGAACCGCCGCGTTGAAGTGACCTACCGCTGAACATGACCTTGCGCTCACCTGCATCTTTGGCACCTTGGTGGGGCGCATTGGCGCTGGTGGGTGCCTGTTTGTGGCCCTTGCAAGCCCATGCGCTCTTTGACGACGATGAAGCACGCAAGGCCATTCTGGATGTGCGGCAAAAATTCGATGCTTACAAGCAATCGAACGATGCCGCCCTGAGTCGCCTCATCAACGAAGCGCGTGAAAACAGCGCCACCAGCCAGCGAAGCCTGTTGGAGTTGTCCAATCAGAACGAGCAGTTGCGTGCCGAAATGGCCCGCCTGCGTGGTCAGAACGAGCAGCTGGCACGCGATGTGTCGGAATTGCAGCGCCAACAAAAGGATGCGCAGGCCGGTGTCGATGCGCGTCTGAAGCAGGTGGAGCCCGTGCGCGTGGCACTCGATGGGGTGGAGTTTGGTGTCACACCTGAAGAGAAGCGTGACTTCGACGCGGCGATGGAGCTGTTGCGCAAGGCCGAATTCGGTGCGGCCACGGCCGCTTACAGCGGTCTGCTGCGCCGGTTTCCCAGCAGTGGTTACACGGCTTCCGCTCTTTACTGGCTGGGGAATGCTCAGTACGCCACCCGCGCCTACAAAGATTCGATCGACAGCCACCGTCGATTGGTGACCCAGTTTCCGACGCATCTGCGTGCACCCGAGGCCATGTTGGCCATGGCCAACAGCCAGGTGGAACTGAAGGACGGCAAGGCCGCTCAGCGCACCCTGGAAGCGCTGGTGAAGGGCTACCCGCAGTCGGAGGCCGCAGCGGCCGGGCGTGAGCGGCTTGCGCGTCTGCGCTGAGCGCGCTGGTTGAAGCTGCCTCTCCGTTCCCGTCCGTCAGGAGAGGGGCAGCTTCTACAATGCCGGCATGGACATCGCCGACTTTCAAAAATTACAAACGCTTGTGCTGTGGGCCGCTTTCGCGGCCTCATTGCTTTTTGGCTTCATCGCTCAGCGCACCCAGTTTTGCACGATGGGTGCGGTCAGCGACATCGTCAACATGGGCTCGTGGACCCGCATGCGCATGTGGGGCATGGCGGTCGGTGTGGCCATGATCGGGTTCTACAGCATGGGCTGGCTGGGCTGGATCGACACAGGAAAAACCATTTACGCCTCCGGCCGCATCGTCTGGCTTTCAGCCACCGTCGGTGGCATGCTGTTTGGTTTTGGCATGGTATTGGCCTCCGGCTGTGGCAGCAAGACGCTGGTGCGCATCGGCACGGGCAGCCTGAAATCGCTGGTTGTGTTTTTTGTCATGGGGTTCGCAGCTTTTGCGACCTTGCGCGGTTTTCTCGCAGTGCTGCGTGTCAACACAGTCGACCTCGTGGCGTTCGACCTTGTATCGGGCGGGACGCTGCCCATGTGGCTCGCGCAGGCCACCGGCATGGCGCCGATCACCACGGGCTTGTGGGCGGCCTTGCTGATCGGTGGCGCATTGATGGCGTGGGCGTTGGCCAGTGCTGATTTTCGGAACACCAACAACCTCTTGGCTGGGCTGGGCCTGGGATCGGTGATCGTTTTGATGTGGTGGATCAGTGGTCATCTGGGCTTTGTGCCTGAGCATCCTGAGACGCTCGACGCGGTGTACCTGGCCACCAACAGCGGTCGCATGGAGTCGCTGACCTTCACCGCACCCATGGCTTACACGCTCGACTGGCTGATCCATTTCAGCGATACCTCCAAGGTGCTGACACTCGGCGTTGTCTCTGTCGCTGGCGTGGTGGTGGGTGCGTTCGTTGAAGCGCTGATGTCCCGCAGCTTTCGATGGGAAGGTTTTCGCAACACCCAGGACACGGCGCTGCACCTCGTCGGCGCAGCCTGCATGGGTGTGGGCGGGGTCACGGCCCTCGGGTGTACCGTCGGCCAAGGCTTGTCTGGCCTTTCAACGCTTAGCCTCACCAGTGTGATCGCTGTGGCCGGCATCATGGCCGGCGCCTGGCTGGGATTCCGTTTCCAGATATGGTTGTTGGAGCGCGAATGACCGTTGAATTCGAACGTCGCTTTGGCGGACTGCGGCGCCTCTACGGCGTGCCCGGCGCACAGGCCATCTTTGACGCCCATGTGGTGGTGGTCGGGATCGGTGGCGTGGGATCCTGGGCTGTTGAAGCGCTGGCGCGCAGCGGTGTGAGCCGCCTCACCTTGATCGATATGGACCATGTGTCTGAATCCAACATCAACCGCCAGATACATGCGCTGGAACCCACGCTGGGTCAATCCAAGGCAGAGGCCATGCGCGAACGGATCGCGCAATTTCACCCCCATTGTCAAGTGGATGTGATCGACGACTTCGTCACTGCAGACAACTGGCCAAAGCTGTTGCCATCCGCCGCCGGTTTGCCTTCTGCCTTGATCGACGCTTGTGACCAAGTGCGCGCGAAGACAGCGCTGGCCGCCTGGGCACTGCGTGAACGCGTGCCGTTTGTGACGGTCGGTGCAGCCGGCGGCAAACGCCTTGCCCAGGCCGTGGAGGCGGCGGATCTGGCCGATGTCACCCACGACCCTTTGCTGGCTCAGCTTCGTTACAACTTGCGAAAAGCGCACGGCGCTTCGCGCAGTGGGCGCATGGGAACCTCCTGTGTGTTCAGCCGTGAAGCGGTCGCACCACCCGATGCGTCCTGTGACATCGAAATCGGTGATGGATCACTGAATTGCCACGGATATGGGTCCGTGGTCAGCGTGACGGCCACGTTCGGACTTTGCGCAGCTGGGTGCGTGATGAACGCCCTGGCGAATTCTGGAAAAGCTTTGGTGGCCACATCAAATCAAACAAAAACGACGCTATAATTTGAGGCTTCGCAGGAAGCAGCCTGACACCGCGAGACCAGGGGCGTTAGCTCAGTTGGTAGAGCAGCGGACTCTTAATCCGTAGGTCGAGTGTTCGAGTCACTCACGCCCCACCATGAAATCATGGGCGGGTCTCGCAGTTGCACATTGATTCCGGCAGATATCTGTCTGCTGGAACACCCAGTTGATGGGACGTTAGCTCAGTTGGTAGAGCAGCGGACTTTTAATCCGTTTGTCGTGGGTTCGACCCCCGCACGTCCCACCAAGTTTCCCTCACGGGGGCTGAAAAGCCCGCTACACAAAACGTAGCGGGCTTTTTCGTTTCTGTTGTCGGTGACAGTCTGGTGACAGTTTTGGCGGATGCTGAAAAGTTGGCCTTTCCCCTAAGGACTGTTTTCAAAACCCCGCGCAGTTCTGATGGTCCGAAGGTGCGAGGCAAGGAACAATGGCGTCATGAAGAAACAAGCCGAACTGGGACTGAACTTGAGTGTCGCGGCTGCATGTACATCGCGTGGTTGTATGAAGCGCTGACCTGGTTGCGCTCCTGATGGGCCAGCTGAAATTCGATGTGCTCATGTGGTCAGCCCTGTTCATGCAGGAGGGTGGAAGCTATGCCCCGGAAGCCATGACCGGTCATGCGCTCCGCGTAGCCCATGAGATCCAGCGCGCCTAGGATCGTGTTGTTGTTCATCGACTTTTGATGATCGTGCTCACCGGGGAAGAGCAGGGCGCTGCTGTGACCGGTCATGACCTTGCCCCTGAAAAGTGGAGTTGTTGGCCTTGTTGAAAATACCGACAAGGAGTCAAGGAATGACAGCAGCAAAGCAGGTGCGTGCGCAGTACACGCAGGAGTTCAAGTTGGAGGCGGTCCGTCAAGTGAGCGCCGGTCAGGCCATTGCGGTGGTGGCCAAGGTCTTGGGCATCCCCAAGGCCAGCCTGGGTAACTGGGTTCGCCAGGCAGCCAGGGGTATTGAGCGGCGCCGGGGGAGAGCGTGCTGGAGGTCAGCGCCAGCGGTTACTTCAACTGGCTGCGCCGTCCGCAGGACATCGCTGGCAGGCCCGGCGGGCGCCACAGCGATGAAGCTCTGCTGGCACACATCCGCGCCATCCACGCCGA
>NZ_MUNZ01000055.1 GCF_002001205.1 Hydrogenophaga sp. A37 | reverse complement strand
GGGTTGGGCTGCCCGGTGGGGATGGCGCTGCCTTGCACCTGGGCCGTGATGTCCAACGCCGCCGCCGCGCCGCCCAGGCTGCCGCGCACCTGCGCCTGGGCTGTGAGGCTCATGGCCTCGCCGTCGGGCACCCGGGTGGGCAGGGTGCCTTGCAGGTCCAGCGCCAGCGGCATGGGTGCCTCGGCCCCCAGGCTCAGTGCGCCCTGGTAGCGGCCGTCGGCGAGTTGAAGCGCATCCAGTCGCAGGCGGTGCGCCAGGCTGATGCCGGTGGTGGTGGGCAGCGCGGGCGCGTCGCTGGAGGGGGCGAGCAGGCCATAGTTGTAGTGGCCACGGATGTCGTTGAGCGTGAACGGCGAACCTTCGGTGCCCACGCGCTCGAAGCGGTCCACCGAAAAGGCCAGGCTCACCGGCAGCGGCAGCACGAGCCGTTCCAGTGGCTCGGTCGGTGTGGGTTCGCGGGTGTCGGTGATGCGCAGCAGTTGCATGTGCGCCGAGCTCGGGTGCGCACCCAGCCCGCGCAAGAGACCGAGCCACAGCGCGTCGTCCCACTGCAACACCACGCCCTCTGCGTGCACGGCCAGCGCGCCCCTGCGCCAGTCCAGCGCCTCCACCCGCACGCCGCCGCGCACACTGCCTTCGACGCCCTGGGTGCGCAGCGTGCCCACCGTGTCGGCGCGCTTCTCCATCCAGCGCACGGCCCAGCCCACCGCCTGCGCCGCCGAGCCCGGCGTGCCGGCCCACCACCAGGTGACGGCCAGGGTGGTGATCACCACCGCCAGCAGGCCGGCCAGTGAACGGACCACGAACCGGGCCACGCGCCTTTTCGAGCGCGGCGAAGGTGCCGGGGCTGACTGCGTGGGTGGCGTGTCGTCGGTGGCGCTCATCTGTTTCAGAAACTGAAGCCCACGTTCAGGTGCAGCCGCAGGCGCTTCGGCGTGACGCCATAGGCCAGGTCGAGTTGCAGTGGCCCCACCGGGCTGTTGTAGCGCACGCCCGCGCCCACGCCGACCCGAGCTTTGGAGGGCGTGGTGCGGTTGGTGACGGTGCCCGCGTCGACGAACACCACGCTCTCCCAAACGGTGCGCACGCCCCCGCGCCAGATGGGGCGCTGCCACTCAAAGCTCGCCACCGCGAGGTAGCGGCCGGCGGTCACGCTGCCGTCGGCCTGCTCCACGCCGATGTCGCGCAGGCCGTAGCCACGCACGGTGTTGTCGCCGCCGGTCAGGAACAGCTGGGTGTCGGGAATCGGCGCGCTCTGTTGGGCAAGCACCGCGCCGCCCTGCAGCCGCAGCGCCAGGCGCCCGAGCCGGCTGCGCGCGGCCGTGATGTCAGAGGGTTGGTTGTCCGCGTTGTCGGCTCCCGTGACGGGCGCGCTGCCCAGTGGCCAGTAGGCCAGCCAGCGGGCCTGGCTGGTGAAGAAGGGCTTGCGCGCGCCGTCCAGCGTCGTGCCCACGCCGAGCGTGAGCCCCAGGCCGTAGCCGCTGTTCGGGTAGGGCAGGGTGTCGAAGCGGCGCCAGGTCCAGCCGTAGTTGACCGACACCGCGGCCTCGTTGCCATCGGACGAGGCCTGGGCCGAGGCGGTGTTGACGGTGCGCGCGCGGTCGTACTGCACGTAGTAGCGCCGGTCCAGCCGCGCCGTGGGCTGCGATTTGCCCAGGCTCAGCCGCAGGCTGGAGACGGTGGTGTCGTCGTCGATCTGGCGCGCCAGCCGGCCGCCCGCGAGCCACTGCCATCCTTTGTCTTCGATCGGTGCGGTCCAGTCCGACGATAGCAACTGGTCGTTGCGTTCGAGCTGCAGTTTGCTCAGCGCTTGCCAGCCCAGGCCGGGCAGGCGCAGGTGCTTGTGTTCGGCCGACAGGCGCGGGCCGTTGTTGGTGCTGCCGCCCACGCCGAGCACGATGCTCTGCAGCGGCGCTTCCTTCACCTGCACCACCACGGGCGCGGGTGCGGCCGGGTCGTTGTCGGTTGCATCCAGGTCCACGTAGGCGAACACCGAGCTGTAGTAGCCGGTGTCGACAATGCGTTGCTGCGCGTCCTGCAGCCGCGTGAGGCTGTAGTCGGTCCCCGGCCCCAGGCCCGCCAGCCGCACCAGCCGCTGCACGGTGACCGGGTCGTAGCGCTCGGCGCCGTTCAGCCGCACCTCGCCCACCTTCACCGGCGCGCCGGAGTCGAGCTCGATGTGCCAGAAAGCCTGGTTCGCGCGGTTGTCGATGTCGCTCAGGCTGTTGACGATGCGCCCGCGCGGGTAACGTTCGGCGGTGAGTTCGCGCAGCAGGTCCGACTTCAACCCACTCCAGCCGGCCTGCGTGAAGTCCTGACCCACTGCCCGCTGGCTGCGTTGGCGCAGGGTCTCCCGCTGACCGGTGGCCGCTTCGGCGCGGGCGATGTCGCCGCTGAGGTAGGCGGTGGCCGCGGCCACCCGGGTGGTCGGGCCCGGCGTCACGCGCACGACCACCTCGCCCAAGCTGGGTGAAGCACCGCCCGCTGGCGCCGCCGGCTCGCGCGTCACCGAAATCTCGGGGGAAAAATAGCCTTGCGTGCCCAGCAGGTCGCGCAGGTTCTCGGGCGCCGCGACCAGCAGGCGGTCGAGCTCGCTCGCGTCGAGATCGGACAGCGTGCGAAAACGCTGCAGCTCCATGTGGCGCAGCAGGAAGGCCTGCAACGCTGGCGACGGGGCTTCAACGCGGATGCCGAAGCGCTCGCTCGCGGCGGCATCACCCTCGGCCTCAGGCGAGACGACCGGCGAGGGTGCGGGTGCGCTGAGGGCCGCAGGTTCGGGGCTTTGCGCTACCACCACCATCGGCCAGAGCGCCAGAAAGCAAAAGAGCCGTGTGCTCACCACACGGCCCCGTAAGCAAAGGTTCATTCAGGTCTATTTTGAGAGCATTCTCATCGTCTCTTCCAGGCCCCGCAGGGTCAGCGGGTGCATGCGCTGGCTCATGAGCTGCTGGATGATGCTGATGCTCTGTCGATACTGCCACACGCCCTGAGGTTCCGGGTTGATCCAGGCAAATTTGGGGAACGCGTGTGTCAGCCGTTGTAACCACTCCGCGCCGGCCTCTTCGTTGTTGTATTCCACGCTGCCGCCGGGCTGCAGGATCTCATAGGGGCTCATGGTCGCGTCGCCCACGAAGATCAGCTTGTAGTCCTTGTTGTACTTGCGGATGATGTCCAGCGTCGGGAACTTCTCTGCGTAACGCCGCTTGTTGTTCTTCCACATGAAGTCGTAGACGCAGTTGTGGAAGTAATAGAACTCCAGGTGCTTGAACTCGCTCTTGACGGCGCTGAACAGCTCTTCGACGCGCTGGATGTGCTCGTCCATCGTGCCGCCCACGTCCATCAGCAGCAGCACCTTCACGTTGTTGTGCCGCTCTGGAATCATCTTGATGTCCAGCCAGCCCGCGTTGGCGGCGGTGGAGCGGATGGTGTCGGGCAGGTCCAGCTCCAGGTCGTTGCCTTCGCGCGCGAATTTGCGCAGGCGGCGCAGCGCCACCTTGATGTTGCGCGTGCCCAGCTCCTGCGTGTCGTCGTAGTCGCGGTAGGCGCGCTGCTCCCACACCTTCACCGCCGACTTGTTGCCACCCTTGCCGCCGATGCGGATGCCCTGCGGGTTGGCGCCGCTGTGACCGAACGGCGAGGTGCCTCCCGTGCCGATCCACTTGCTACCGCCTTCGTGGCGCTCCTTCTGCTCTTCGAGCCGCTTCTTCAGCGTCTCCATCAGTTCGTCCCAGTCCATCTTGGGCGCGTTGGCCTTCTGCTCATCAGAGAGGATGCGCTCCATCTCCTGGCGCAACCAGTCGGCCGGGATCGGCTTGGTGAAATCCGCGATCAGCTCGACGCCCTTGAAGTAGGCGGCGAAGGCGCGGTCGAACTTGTCGTAGTGCTTTTCGTCCTTCACCAGCGCGGTGCGGCTGAGGAAGTAGAAGTCGTCCATGGTGCAGGCGTCGGGGTTGGTTGGGCCCACCACGTCCTGCTTGAGGGCTTCAAGCAGCGTGAGGTATTCCTTGACCGAGACCGGCAGTTTGGCTGCGCGCAGGGTGTAGAAGAAGTCGATCAGCATGGCGAGTCCTCCGGGTCGAGGCCGCAGGCGCGGGGCTTTAGCGGTTCCGCTGGTTCATGAACACCAGCTTCTCGAACAGTGTGGTGTCCTGCTCGTTCTTGAGCAGCGCCCCCACCAGTGGCGGCACGGCGACTTTGCTGTCGGCGCTTTGCAGCGCTTCGAGCGGAATGTCTTCGGCCATCAGCAGCTTGAGCCAGTCGATCAGTTCGCTGGTGCTGGGCTTCTTCTTCAGGCCGGGCAGGTTACGCACGTCGTAGAAGGTCTTCATCGCCACCTTCAGCAGGTCTTGCTTGAGGTGGGGGAAGTGCACATCCACGATCTTCTGCATGGTTTCTGCTTCGGGGAACTTGATGTAGTGGAAGAAGCAGCGGCGCAGGAAGGCGTCGGGCAGTTCTTTTTCGTTGTTGGAGGTGATGAACACCAGCGGGCGGTGTTTCGCGCGCACCAGCTCGCGGGTCTCATAGCAGTAGAACTCCATGCGGTCGAGTTCGCGCAGCAGGTCGTTGGGAAACTCGATGTCGGCCTTGTCGATTTCGTCGATCAGCAGCGCCACCGGCTGGTCGGCGGTGAAGGCCTGCCAGAGCACGCCTTTGACGATGTAGTTGTGGATGTCCTTGACCTTCTCGTCGCCGAGTTGCGAGTCGCGCAGGCGGCTCACCGCGTCGTATTCGTACAGGCCCTGCTGCGCCTTGGTGGTGCTCTTGATGTGCCACTGCAGCAGCGGCACGTTCAGCGCCTGCGCCACTTCCTCGGCCAACATGGTCTTGCCGGTGCCGGGTTCGCCCTTGACCAGCAGCGGGCGCTTGAGCGTGATGGCGGCGTTGACGGCCAACATCAGATCTTGTGTGGCGACGTAGTTTTCAGAGCCTTGGAATTTCATGGAGTTGACGCGGTTTGCGCTGCGGCGGGCCAGCGGATCAGGGTATTCAATAAGCGGTCGGTGATGATCGAGTCTATATAATCGACCGTTGATTTTTATCAATCGTCCATCTCATTGTGCTTGCAAAATGAACCAACTGTTGCCCCTGATCACCCGTACCGTTGTCGCCGCTGCGACCCTCTTTGCGGCCACCACGGTCGCTCAGGCTCAGGGCGTGACCGGCTCCGCTGATGCGGGCCAGAAGAAGGCCGAAATGTGCATCGGCTGCCACGGTATCGCGGGCTACCAGAACAGCTTCCCCGAGATCCACAAGGTGCCGAAAATCTCGGGCCAGTCCGACAAGTACATCGTGTCGGCGCTGACCGCCTACAAGAAGGGCGACCGCAAGCACCCTTCCATGCGCGGCATCGCGGGCTCGCTGTCCGAGCAGGACATGGCCGATCTGGCTGCCTTCTACTCGGCTCAAGCGGGCAAGGCACCGGGCGATGCGCCCAAGACCGCCAGTGCCGCGGCCGCCGCACTGATTGAGAAGGGTGCCTGCGCGTCGTGCCACGGCGCCAACTTCGCCAAACCCATCGACCCGACCTACCCCAAGATCGCCGGCCAACACGCCGACTACCTGTATGTGGCGCTCAAGGCTTACTCCGTGGAAGGCAACAACATGGTCGGCCGCTCCAACGGCATCATGGCCGGCATCGCCAAGCAGTTTAAACCCGCAGAAATGCGCGAGATCGCCAAGTACCTCGGCTCTTTGGATGGCGACCTGCAGACCGTGCCGCAGTCGCGCTTCCGCTGATCGCTGCACGCTCCCGTCAAAAAGCCGCTCACCGAGCGGCTTTTGTTTTTCAGTCCTGTGTGGCCCGGCGCCGCACCTGATCGATGTAGGCCTGACCGTCGGGCGGGCGGGCGGCCCGCTGGCTTTCCCATAGCATGGTGCCCAGGCATTCCATCACCTCGTGGTGCGCGGCGTGCAAGTCGCCCCGGCGCGCCGCCAGCAGCTCCACCGCCTGGCGAATGCCGGGGGGCTGGTCGATGCTGCACTGCTCGCTGATGGAGAGGTGCATGGACAGGTGCAGGAACGGGTTCTCGGCGGTGGCGCTGCCGGGCTCTCCCAGGCGGGCCAGCGCAGCGTCCAAGTCGGACAGCTCTGCGTCGTATTCGGGGTGCTCGGCGATCCACTGGCCGGCCAGCGTTTCGATGGCCTCCATGGTTTGCCCGTCCAGGCGCTTGGCGTGGACCGAACAGAAAAAGCGCCGCACATCGGCTTGGGAAGGGCTGAACATGCCCGCGATTGTCCCTCAAGCAACCGCGCCTGACCCTGCGCTTGGGTACAGTAGCGCCCAGCATTCAGGAGACACTCGATGACCCAGGCCTACATCTGCGACGCGATCCGCACCCCCTTCGGCCGCTACGGCGGCGCGCTCAGCAGCGTGCGCACCGACGACCTCGGCGCCATCCCCTTGCGCGCCCTGATGGCGCGCAACCCGAACGTGGACTGGGCCGCCATCACCGACGTGCTCTTCGGCTGCGCCAACCAGGCCGGTGAAGACAACCGCAACGTCGCCCACATGAGCAGCCTGCTCGCCGGTTTGCCGCTGGACGTGCCCGGCGCCACCATCAACCGCCTGTGTGGCTCGGGCCTGGACGCCGTGGGCACGGCGGCCCGGGCCATCAAGGCCGGTGAAGCGGGGTTGATGATTGCCGGCGGCGTGGAAAGCATGAGCCGCGCGCCTTTCGTGATGCCCAAGGCGGAAAGCGCTTTCAGCCGCAACAACGCGGTCCACGACACCACCATCGGCTGGCGCTTCGTCAACAAGCTGATGAAAGAAAAGTACGGCGTGGACTCCATGCCCGAGACGGCCGAAAACGTGGCGACCGACTACGGGATCGAGCGCGAAGCGCAGGACCGCATGGCCCTGGCCAGCCAGATGAAAGCCGTGGCGGCCATCAAAGCCGGTCACCTGGCGCGCGAGATCTGCGCCGTGAGCATCGCGCAGAAGAAGGGCGATGCCCTCATCGTGGACACCGACGAACACCCGCGCGAGACCAGCCTGGAAACGCTGGCCAAGCTCAAAGGCGTGGTGCGCCCCGACGGCACGGTGACGGCGGGCAACGCCAGCGGCGTGAACGACGGCGCCTGCGCGCTGCTGCTGGCCGACGAAGCCACGGCCGCGAAGAACGGCCTCACACCGAAGGCCCGCATCGTCGGCATGGCCACGGCCGGCGTGGCCCCGCGCATCATGGGCATGGGCCCGGCACCGGCCACGCAAAAGGTGCTGGCGCTCACCGGGCTCACGCTGGAACAGCTCGACGTGATCGAACTCAACGAAGCCTTCGCCGCCCAGGGCCTGGCCGTGCTGCGCACCCTGGGCCTGCAAGACGACGACGCACGCGTCAACGCCTGGGGCGGCGCCATCGCGCTGGGTCACCCGCTGGGCGCCAGTGGCGCGCGGCTGGTCACCACGGCGGTGAACCGGCTGCACGCCACCGGCGGGCGCTACGCGCTGTGCACCATGTGCATTGGGGTCGGGCAGGGTATTGCACTGATCATCGAGCGGGTGTGAGGGTCCTCCGGCCTGTGCGGGTGAGCACCGAGCGGGCTGTGCCGTGCCACTGATCACCGATCCTTTTTTCTACGCCGTGGCGATTCCAGCGGTCTTGCTCCTGGGCGTGAGCAAGAGCGGCTTTGGGGCCGGTTTCGGTTCCCTCGCCGTGCCGATGATGGCGCTGGCGGTCACGGTGCCACAGGCCGCAGCCATCCTGATGCCGGTGTTGCTGCTCATGGATCTGCTGGGCATGGCTGCGTTTCGAAACAACGTGGACCGCACGTTGTTGCGTTTTCTGTTGCCCTTCGGCCTGCTCGGCATCGTGATCGGCACGCTGTTGTTCAAGGTGCTGGACCCGAAGGTGGTGGCGGGTATCGTCGGCGGTTTCACCCTGTTGTTTCTCGCGCAGCGCCTGCTGTTTCCGCCCAAGCCCGACAGCCCGCCTCCACCACGGTGGCTGGGTGCGCTGCTGACCACGACCTCGGGGTTCACCAGCTTCATTGCGCACGCGGGAGGTCCGCCGATCAACGCCTACGTCATTCCCTTGCGGCTCAAACCTGTGCTGTTCACCGGCACGATGGCGTTCTTCTTTTTCTTCATCAATATCGCCAAGTGGATTCCCTACGCCTGGCTGGGCTTGCTGGACTGGCGCAACATGACGACCTCGCTGGCGCTGTTGCCGTTCGCGCCCGTCGGCGTCTGGGTGGGTGTGCGCATCGCGCACCGCATTGACCCTGTGTGGTTCTATCGGCTGGTGTATACCGGCATGTTCCTGACCGGGGTCAAGCTGGTCTGGGACAGCTGGCCGTTAACATAGCAGCCGTTTGTCTTGCGGCCAAGGAGGCTGGATATGCCGGTGGTGGTGATCGCGAATCCCAAAGGGGGTGTGGGCAAGTCCACCCTGTCGACCAATGTGGCCGGTTTCTTCGCGAGCCGGGGGCATTCGGTGATGCTGGGTGATGCCGATCGCCAGCAGTCCTCGGCGTTGTGGCTGCGTCTGCGCCCTCCAGCTGCCCGACCCATCCAGACTTGGGACATCTCGGGCGATCAGATTGCCCGACCGCCCAAAGGCATCAGCCATGTGGTGCTGGACACGCCGGCGGGCTTGCACGGTGGTCTTTTCAAGGATGCGCTCAAGCTGGCCGACAAGGTGCTGGTGCCCCTGCAACCCAGCATCTTCGACATCTATGCCACGCGGGCGTTTCTGGACGAGCTGGCCGAGTCACGGCGGGCTGACAAGCTGGAGGTGGGCATCGTCGGCATGCGCGTGGACGCGCGCACCATTGCGGCCGAGAAGCTGCACGAGTTCGTGGGTGGCCTGGGCTTGCCGGTGCTGGGGTTCCTGCGCGACACGCAGAACTACATCCACCTCGCAGCGCGCGGCCTGACGCTGTTCGACGTGGCCCCCAGCCGGGTAGAGAAAGATCTGGAGCAGTGGCAGGGCATCTGCGACTGGCTGGAACGCTGACCGTGCGGCGCGTTGTGCAGGTTGTCGCGGTGCCGACAGCGATGCCTGGCTGGGCCGGCTAGAGTCGGCGACCATGAGAAGTTTTGACACATTGAACGATCTGGTGGCTTGCGTGGGTGAAGAGGTCGCCGTGAGCGACTGGATCACCGTGACGCAGGACCAGGTCAACCGTTTTGCCGATGCGACCGGCGATCACCAGTGGATCCATGTGGACGTGGAGCGCGCCAAGGCGGGCCCTTTTGGGTCGCCGATCGCGCATGGCTTCCTGACCTTGTCCCTGATTCCCGTGTTCTTCGACACCGCGTTTGACATCCGTCAGTCGGGCATGGGCGTGAACTACGGATTGAACAAGGTGCGTTTCACGGCCCCTGTTCCGGTGGGCAGCCGGCTGCGCGCGCGCATGACCCTGATGGCGGCCATGCCGATCGAGCACCACGGTTTTCAGATGACCTGGGGCGTTTCGGTCGAGCGAGAAGGGGTGGACAAACCGGTGTGTATCGCCGAGGCGCTGGTGCGCAGCTACCCTTGAGCGATCAAGGGGCTCTGCCTATTTGATGCGCACGAGTTGGCGGGGTTCGAGCCAACCGTCAAACACCGAGATCAGGTTGTTGATGCGTTCGGCGGCGACCGTCTGGCTGGTTTGTTGCGAGATGAGTTGATAGGCGTCGTTGCGCAACATCCAGAGTTCTTGGGCCGTTTTCGCTTGGGAGATCTTGCCCCGCAAGCGTTGCGCCTGCGCGCTGTCGCAATCGTTCAAGCATTGCAGCAGAGCGGTGCGAATGGCTTGAAGGTCTTTCAGGCTGGCCGCTGGACCCGCGGGTTTGCGTGGCGCCAATTTGCCCTTGATAAGTCTGGTGAGTGTCAGAATCAAACGAATCTCCGGGATGCCTGATGGGAAAAATCGAGTCGGTGGCATGGGCAGGCTGTGATGCATCGCAGTGGGCGATGGCAGTGCCGTATTGTGTGGCCCAGTGTGAGGTCCATGGAAGGTGGGTACCTTCGCTCTTTGGTGAACTGCATCACGGTTGTGCCGCCCCAAAGCTCTGTTGCCGCCAGGCTTCGTAGACGAGCACCGCCACGGCATTGGACAGGTTCAGACTGCGCTGGCCATCCAGCATGGGCAAGCGCAGATGCTGTTTGGTGGGGATGTGTTCGCGCACCTCGCCCGGCAGGCCATCCGTCTCCGATCCAAAGACCAGCCAGTCGCCGGGCATATAACGCTGTCCGTAGGCATTGCCCTGGCCTCGGGTGGTCATGGCGTACATCCGGTGCGGGTCGGGCTGTTCGGCTTCAATGAAGGCGGACCAGTTGGTGTGGCGCTGCACGCGAGCGTATTCGTGGTAATCGAGGCCGGCACGTCGCATCTGCTTATCGTCCATGGAAAAACCCAGCGGTTCGATGAGGTGCAGATCACAACCGGTGTTGGCGCACAGGCGAATCACGTTCCCGGTGTTGGGAGGGATCTGTGGTGCAACCAGAACAATGCGGTACATGGGGTGGAAGGCGCGGGAAGAACGTGTCAGCCAGTGGTCTGGCGCTGTGGTGGTCCCCCTGCGACGCCGCGATGATAAGCGCATTGTTTGCTGACAGCGATGTACCGAGCGCCGGGCGCTGAATTCAATTCAATCCGACGGCGTGCGCGCGAGCACCAGCGCAGCGATGTCGGCCACGCCCACCTGTTGCAGGGCCAGCGCCGCGCTGTTCAACGTGGCGCCCGTGGTGCGCACATCGTCCACGAGCACCACGTGCGCACCTGCCAAGCGTGGGACGTGATCGGGGTGGGCCGCGAAAGCACCGCGCAGGTTGTTCAGCCGCTGTGCCTTCGACAACTGGTGCTGATCTGGGGCGTGGATCACGCGCACCAGCGCGTCGGCCAGTGCGGCCCGGCCGGTGCGGCGCCGCAACACCTTGGTGAGTTCCCAAGCCTGGTTGTACCCGCGCTCGGCCAAGCGGTTGGATGTCACGGGAATGGGCACCAGGAGCACGTTGGCATGCAGCAGATCGTGGGCCAAGGCCTGCTCCAGCATCGGCTCGGCCAGCACGGCGGCCCAGCCGGGTTCCCCCCGGAACTTGAACCGCGCGATCAGCGCGTCCCACGGGTAGCCATAGTCCACCGCCGCGACGCAACGACGGATCAACGGCGGTTGCGCACTGGCCAGACAACGCCCACAAAACCCCAAGCCGGTTGGTACCGGGCACGCACACACCTGGCATCGCGGGACCTGTTGCGCAAAGCGCAGCATGCAGGCAGAACACACGGGCTGCGCTGGCCACCGACCGCACACCTGGCAGGTGCCAGGGAGCGATGGCACTCGTTCAAATGGCGTGTGTGCGTGGGTCATGGTGGCGCCAATATACTGGCGCCCAGCCCCGAAAGGGCCTTCACGTCCATCTGCATTCCCGTTGAACCACGAACCCGAAGACATGCCTGTGCCCGGCCTCGACCCCGTGGCCGCGCAGCGCTGGTTGACCCGCCCTCGCGATCAGAGCCCCTGGCTGCATGAAGAGGTGGCGCGCCGCATGATCGACAGGCTGCAATGGTTTCGAGATCCGCCCTCCAGCTGGCTGCATTGGGAGCCGGTGCTCGGTGGCCTGCAGACCCATCGCAGTCTGGTGGAGCGGCTCCCCGCAGCCCGTTGCCATGTGGAAGCGCACGACATGCCTCAAGCGCTGGCGGCGACCAAGGAGTCGTCCCGACGCACCTGGAATCCCCTGCAATGGGGGCGTGGCCACGGTCCATCGGCCGCCGGTGCAGACACGCAGGTCGCGATGCTGTGGGCCAACATGGCTTTGCATCAGGTGGCACGCCCGCAACCCTTGCTTCGGCAATGGCATCGGCAGATACAGACCGATGGTTTTCTGATGTTCTCCTGTCTGGGCCCCGACAGTCTTCGAGAGTTGCGTGCGGTCTATGCGCGGGTCGGTTGGCCCGAGCCCACGCACGCCTTCACCGACATGCATGACTGGGGCGACATGCTGGTGCACAACGGTTTTGCTGAGCCCGTGATGGACATGGAACGCATCTCGCTGTCCTACAGTGGCGCCCCCTCCTTGCTGAACGAGCTTCGATCACTCGGGCGCAACCTCAACGTTGCCCGCTTCGGTGCACTTCGAGGACGGGCCTGGCGGCAAGAGTTGGAGCGTGCCATTGATCAAGGCTTACCGAGGTCTGAAGACGGCCGCTTGCTGCTGACGTTTGAGGTCATCTATGGCCATGCATTCAAAGCGGCTCCTCGCCCACAGCGGGGTGACAGCCAGTCGGTGTCGATGGATGAGATGCGCGCCATGTTGCGCGGGCGGCGCACCTGAGCTGGACGCCTCCTGGCACGGCAAGCACCGGGTCTCGTCAGTCAAATCGCTGTTTCCGACAGCTACAATTGACATAAATCAAACCGTTTTGGCGATTTTTTCGCCACATCTGTTCGCCTCTGTGTGGCTGTCTGGCCCACGTTTTTCGGGCGGCAAGAACCGGGACTGCGCGCATTGGATCCTGCGACTCAACGCTCGTTTGTTGTGCGCGCTGGTTCTGACAGCTGCCGGATCGTTCTGGATCCAGGGCGCTGGATGGCGTGGCGCTTTCAGCCTTGGAGTCGCCGGTCATCCCGGTCAACGTCCTCGGCTGGCCGGTGAACAGAGGCTTGCGCTGAAGCGTGTTTGAGTGGGTGTTGGGTATTCCCTGAGTGGGCGGTCCCCGGAAATTTTGTTCTAATCAGCATTGATATAAATCAATACTTATATTTGAGGCGATAAACGTGAGTATGACAAAACAGACGGGTGATTCCTTGCTTGATCGACTGGGTGGCTTGCGCACATCGGCCGCATCGCTGACCCTCGGCTCTGCGGTCTGGGTGACCGAAGCGGCGCATGCAGTGAACGATCTGCCCGGTGGACCGGCGGTCAATCAGCTCAATTTCGCCCCCGCTGCCACCAAGATCGCAGAAGAGCAGCACTGGTTGCACTGGTTCATGATGATCATCTGCACCGTGATCTTTGTGATTGTGTTCGGGGTGATGTTCTATTCCATCGTCAAGCACCGCAAGTCTGTCGGCCACAAGGCGCAGGTGTTGCCCGAGCCGATCTGGGTCGAACTCGGTTGGACCATCGTCCCGCTGCTCATTGTGATCGGCATGGCCCTGCCGGCCACCAAGGTGCTGGTGGCCCAGAAGGACACCACCAACAGCGACATCACCATCAAGGCCACTGGCATGCAGTGGAAGTGGGGCTATGACTACATCAAAGGCGAGGGCGAGGGCATTGGTTTCCTCTCAACGCTCGACGTGAGCCACCGCGAAATGTCCAACAGCGGCAACCCGCCCGCCACCGACGACTACCTGCTCAAGGTGGACAACCCGATGGTGGTGCCCGTGGGAAAAAAGGTGCGCATCATCACCACAGCCAACGATGTGATCCACGCTTTCATGGTGCCGGCCTTTGGCATCAAGCAGGATGCGATTCCCGGCTTCGTGCGCGACACCTGGTTCCGTGCCGAGAAAACCGGTGATTTCTACGGTCAATGTGCCGAGCTGTGTGGCAAGGAGCACGCCTACATGCCCATCCACGTGAAAGTGGTGTCGGCCGAGGACTACACCAAGTGGGTGGACGGCGAGAACAAGAAGATGGCAGCGCTGGCCGACGATCCCTCCAAGGTGTGGACCCTGGCCGATCTGTCCAAGCGCGGCGAGTCGGTGTACGCCGCCAACTGCGCTGCTTGCCATCAGGCCAACGGCAAGGGCGCTGGCCCCATCAAGCCGCTGGATGGCTCTGCCGTGGTGCTCGACGCCGACAAGTCCAAGCAGATTGCGGTCCTCCTCAATGGTCAAAACAACGGTGCGATGCCTGCATGGAAGCAGCTGTCCGACACCGAGATCGCTGCCGTGATCACTTACACCAAGAACAACTGGTCCAACAAAACCGAACAAATCGTGCAGCCTGCCGAAGTGGTGGCTGCGCGCAAGTGAGCCGGGCACTGTTAGCTATTTGAATTCCAAAGGAAACGATGATGAGTGCAGTACTCGACCCCCATGACGCTCACGCGCACGACGACCACCACGATCACCACGCTCCCGCAGGGTGGCGCCGATGGGTCTATGCCACCAACCACAAAGACATCGGCACGCTGTACTTGCTGTTCGCCTTCACCATGCTCATGGTGGGCGGCGTGCTCGCGCTGCTGATCCGCGCCGAACTGTTCCAGCCGGGCCTGCAACTGGTCAACCCCGAGCTGTTCAACCAGCTCACCACCATGCACGGACTGATCATGGTGTTCGGCGCCATCATGCCGGCCTTCGTGGGCTTCGCGAACTGGATGATCCCGCTGCAAATCGGTGCCGGTGACATGGCGTTCGCGCGCATGAACAACTTCAGCTTCTGGCTGATGATCCCGGCCGCGCTGATGCTGGTGTCGTCGTTCTTCATGCCCGGCGGCGCCCCCGCTGCCGGCTGGACGCTGTATGCACCGCTGACCCTGCAGATGGGCCCTTCGATGGACGCCGGCATCTTCGCGATGCACATCCTGGGCGCGTCTTCCATCATGGGTTCGATCAACATCATCGTGACCATCCTCAACATGCGCGCGCCTGGCATGACACTGATGAAGATGCCGATGTTCTGCTGGACCTGGCTCATCACCGCCTACCTGCTGATCGCCGTGATGCCCGTGCTGGCCGGCGCCATCACCATGACGCTGACCGACCGCCACTTCGGCACCAGCTTCTTCAACCCCGCCGGTGGTGGTGACCCGGTGATGTACCAGCACATCTTCTGGTTCTTCGGCCACCCCGAGGTGTACATCATGATCTTGCCGGCCTTCGGCATCGTGAGCCAAGTCGTCCCCGCGTTCGCGCGCAAAAAGCTGTTTGGTTACGCCTCCATGGTGTACGCCACCGGCTCCATCGCCATCCTGTCCTTTGTGGTGTGGGCGCACCACATGTTCACCACCGGCATGCCGGTGACGGGCCAACTGTTCTTCATGTATTCGACCATGCTGATCGCCGTGCCCACGGGCGTGAAGATCTTCAACTGGATCGCGACCATGTGGAAGGGTTCGATGACCTTCGAAACCCCGATGCTGTGGGCCGTGGGCTTCATCTTCGTGTTCACCATCGGTGGCTTCACGGGCCTGATTCTGTCCATGGCGCCGATCGACATCAACTTCCAGGACACGTACTACGTGGTGGCGCACTTCCACTACGTGCTGGTGGCCGGATCGTTGTTCGCCATGTTTGCCGGCATCTACTACTGGCTGCCCAAGTGGACTGGCGTCATGTACAGCGAGACCAAGGGCAAGATCCACTTCTGGTGGTCGATGATTTCCTTCAACATCACTTTCTTCCCGATGCACTTCCTGGGCTTGGCCGGCATGCCCCGTCGTTACGCCGACTACCCCATGCAGTTCGCCGACTTCAACGCCATCGCGTCGGTGGGAGGCTTCTTCTTTGGCTTTGCACAGGTGTACTTCTTCATCGCTGTGGCGATTCCGGCCATGCGCGGTCAGGGACCCAAGGCATCGCAGAAACCCTGGGAAGGCGCTGAAGGGCTGGAGTGGGAAGTGCCTTCGCCCGCACCGTTCCACACCTTTGAAACCCCTCCCAAGCTGGACGTGACCGCCACCAAGGTGATCGGCTGATTTGTCCTCCACGATCCGAGTTGAAATGACCATGACTTCCGACCGAAAGAAACAGAACACCCGCCTGGGGTTGATCCTCGCGTCCGTGGCCGTGGTCTTTTTCCTCGGCTTCGTGGGCAAGATGGTGCTGCTGGGCGGCTGATCGGCTTGTATGGGACTGCGTCGCGAAAACTTCAAAATGGTGGGCAAGCTCGGCGTGATCGCGCTGGGCATGTTCGCCTTTGGTTACGCGCTCGTGCCTATTTACAAAGCCATCTGTGAGGCCACCGGCATCAATGTCCTGGCGCTGGCCGAGCGTGAGGTGCCTGGTACGAAGCCGAAGGCCGCGCTCAATACCCAGGTGGACACCTCGCGCACGATCACGGTGGAATTCGATGTCAATGCCCGTGGCCCCTGGCATTTCAAGCCTGCAGTGCGCTCGTTGCAGGTTCACCCCGGTGAACTGACCACCGTGATGTACGAGTTCCAGAACATCCAGAACCGCACCATGGCCGCGCAGGCGATCCCGAGCTACGCACCGATGCAGGCCGCTTCGCATTTCAACAAGCTGGAGTGTTTCTGCTTCACGCAGTACACGCTCGCGCCGGGGGAGAAAAAAGCCTGGCCGGTTGCGTTTGTGATTGATCCGCGCCTGCCCAAGGACGTGTCCACGATCACGCTGTCGTACACCTTTTTCGAGGTGGGTGGCAAGGTGCCCCAGGCACCTCAGGATGTTGCGCGGGTGCCGGTGGTGGCCCCCGTCGCCCGGACAGAAGGCGCGGTATGAACACTCCCGTTCATCAGCGCAAGGGTTCGGTGCTGGGCACGGTCAAGGCCGTGCTCTGGGGTTTCCTGGGTGTGCGTCGCAATGCGGACTACCAGAACGATGTGGCGCGTCTCAATCCGATCCACCTCATCGTGGTGGGGATCGTGATGGCGCTGGTTTTTGTCCTGTCCCTGATCCTGATTGTCAACTGGGTGGTGGGTTGAACCCGGCACCGGTTTTTCATTGATTTCCGAATTTCATACAAGCGAAAGCACTTAGGAGTGAACATGTCAGCAGCAACACACGGCACGACGCCCTACTACTACGTTCCGGGCCCCTCGCGGCACCCGGTGATGGCAGCCATTGGCCTGTTTTTCGTGATCCTGGGTGCGGGCCAGTGGGTCAACGGCGCCGATTGGGGCAAGTATTCGCTGGCCTTTGGCATGGCTTTCTGGCTGATCGTGCTGTTCCAGTGGTTCCGTGAGTCGGTGTCCGAGAGCGAAGGTGGCATGTACGGTCACAAGATCGACCTTTCGTACCGCTGGAGCATGAGTTGGTTCATCTTTTCCGAGGTCATGTTCTTCGGCGCTTTCTTCACCGCGCTCTGGTGGGCCCGCGTCCACTCGGTGCCCGCGCTCGGCAACATCGAAAACGCGCTGATCTGGCCCGATTTCACCTCGGTGTGGCCGACCCTGCAGGCCGGTGCCACCGCCTCACCCGCCGGGATCGTGGAGCCGTTCCAGACCATGGGGCCTTTCTGGCTGCCCACCATCAACACCGCGCTGCTGCTGACCTCGGGCGTGACGCTGACCATTGCCCACCATGCGCTGCAGGCCGGCAACCGTGGCAAGACCATCGCATTCATGTGGATGACGGTCATCCTGGGCATCGTGTTCCTGTTCGTTCAGGGCTACGAGTACGCACATGCCTACGCCGATCTGAACCTCAAGTTGTCTTCAGGCATCTTCGGATCCACCTTCTTCATGCTCACTGGTTTCCACGGCTTCCACGTGTTCGTGGGCATGCTGATGCTGCTGTTCATCACGCTGCGGCTCCAGAAAGGCCACTTCACGGCCCAACGCCACTTCGGTTTCGAAGGCGCGGCCTGGTACTGGCACTTTGTGGATGTGGTCTGGCTCGGCCTGTACATCCTCGTGTACTGGATGTGAATGCCTGGTTCCGGGCAGAACGCCAGGAACCGGCTCAAAAGAAGCGCCAGGAGGCGCTTTTTTTGTTTCAACCCTTGAGGGGCAAACCGGTGGGCTCAATCCAGCCCATCCAGTAGCTGATGAGCACGACCAGGAACAGCAGGATGGAAAACCCCACCCGGAACGCGAGCGCGCGCGCCATGTGGTTCTTGCGCGGGGGCTCTGCGGGATTGTCCGAGGTCGAACCGCCGCGCATCATGAACACCAGCGCCGCCGCCAGACTGCCCAGGATGGCCACAAAGGCCACAATCACGATGTAGGTCATGGCCGGATTATCGGTGCATTGATCACCTCGGCCGTGCCGCTGCTCCCATCATCCATTGCCCTCGCATGCGTTCCAAGAACCCCCACCTTCGCTTCTGGCTCATCACGGTGGCCGCCGTGCTGAGCGCGGGGTTGACCGCGTCTTTGGGTGTCTGGCAGCTGTCGCGTGCGGCCCAGAAGCAGGCGCTGCAGGACCGCATCAACGAACGAGCCGCGTTATCGCCTTTGAATGAAACCGGGCTGCCGGACGGCCCTGCCCTTGACGGGGCATTGCATCGCCCTGTGCTGTTGCGCGGTGAATGGGTGCCCGAAGCGAGCGTGTTTCTGGACAACCGCCCCATGGGTGGGCGCAGCGGGTTCATCCTCGTCACGCCTTTGCGGCTCAAGGGCAGTGAGCGTTCGCTGCTGGTGCAGCGAGGCTGGGTGCCGCGCGACTTCACCGACCGCAGCAAGGTGCCGGCGGTGCCCACGCCTGAGGGTTGGGTCGAGGTGGCCGGGCGATTGGCCCCGCCGCCGAGCCAGCTGTTCGAGCTGGGCGAAGCGGAGCGCGGGCCCATCCGGCAAAATCTCAGCATCGACGGCATGTCCCGGGACACCGGTTTGTCGTTGATGCCGGCGTCGGTGTTGCAGACCGGCGCATCGCCGGAAGGCCTGCTGCGCGACTGGCCCCGCTTTGAAGCAGCGGTGCAAAAGCACCATGGTTACGCGTTCCAGTGGTTTGCGATGTGCGCGGTCATCGCTGGCCTGTATGTCTGGTTCCAACTGATTTCTCCCCGTCGATCACACTCCCCCCATGGCCCAGACCCCCGATGAACCCCTGACCCTCACGGTCCACAGCCTGCCGCGTGCGGACGTTTCCGACACGGCGGCCATGACGCGTTCTGGACGCTGGAAGATGCTTCTGCTGTTGCTGGCGAGTGCGGCGCCAGTGATCGCCTCGTACTTCACCTACTACGTGATCCGACCGGAAGGCCGACGCAACTACGGCGAACTCATTGACCCTCAATTGCCCCTGCCCGCATTCACCGGCGTGGACACGAACGGCCGCACAGTGCCGTTGACCCAGCTGAAAGACCAGTGGCTCTTCATCAGCGTCGCGGATTCGGCTTGCGACGACGCCTGCCAGAAACACCTGTATATGCAGCACCAGCTGCGTGAGGGCCTGGGCAAAGACAAAGATCGCCTGGACTGGGTCTGGCTTCGCACCGGGTCGGCCGAACTCGCCGAACCCCTGAAAAAGGCCACCACCGACGCCACCGTGTTGCACGTGGATGCGAAGCAATTGGCCACCTGGCTCACCCCCGCCGCCGGCCACCGGCTGGAGGACCACCTGTACGTGGTCGACCCCATCGGCAACTGGATGATGCGTTTCCCCGCGCAGGCCGACCCGAAACAGATCAAACGCGACCTCGACCGTTTGCTGCGCGCGTCCGCGTTCTGGGACAAGGGCGGTCGCGTGGGTGTGGCGGCCGTGAACGGCGGTTGATGCATGTCCATGAACACGCACGCCCTGTACGACTTCGCGCCGGTCGCCCGCCTGATGCTGCTTGGCGTGGTGATCGCCTTGGCCCCGCTGGCCTGGGTGTGGCTGCGCAACCGGCAGGCGAGCGTGGCGCACCGGCTGCAGGTGCTCACACTGCTCACGCTGTTTCTTACCTTTGACCTGGTGCTGTTCGGCGCCTTCACCCGCCTGACCGACTCCGGGCTGGGGTGTCCCGACTGGCCTGGGTGTTACGGCAGCGTGAGCCCGGTGGGCGCCAGCGCCGCCATCTCCGCCGCACAGGAGGCCATGCCCACTGGCCCGGTCACGTTCTCCAAAGCCTGGGTCGAGATGATCCACCGCTACCTGGCCACGGCCGTCGGCGTGTTGATCCTGGTGCTGGCCGCCGTGAGCTGGGTGGAGCGGCGGCGCTTGAGCGTGTCGTTTGGCTGGCCGCTGCTCACGCTTTTCTGGGTCTGCCTTCAAGGCGCTTTCGGCGCCCTCACGGTCACCATGAAGCTCTTCCCCGCCATCGTCACTCTGCACCTGCTCGGTGGGCTGGTGCTGCTGGCGCTGCTGCGCACGCAGGCGGTGTCGTATCAAGTGACCGCGCCAGACAGCGTCGGAAGGGTTTCACTGGGCCACCCGACCCGCGTGGCGTTGGTGCTGGTGTATGCCTTGGTGTGGATACAGATCGCGCTCGGCGGCTGGGTCAGCACCAACTACGCGGTGCTGGCCTGCGGCGAGTTCCCCACCTGCCAGGGCGGCTGGTGGCCGCCGATGGACCTGCGCGAGGGCTTCACGCTGTGGCGAGCACTGGGCATGAACGCCGAGGGCCAACCCATCACCTTCGCCGCGCTCACCGCCATCCACTACATGCACCGGCTGGCGGCCTATGCCGTGCTGGCCGCGTTGGCCTGGCTGGTGTGGCGCCTGTGGTCGGTGCCCACGATGCGGACCACCGCGCGCTGGGTGCTGGCGCTGTTGCTGTGGCAGTTCGCCAGCGGCCTCACCAACGTGGTGTTTGACTGGCCCCTGCTGGCCGCCGTGGGCCACACGGCCGGCGCTGCGGGTCTGGTGATCGTGCTCACCGGCGCCGTGTTCGGCACCCGCAGCGCCCACGGCACCGTGAGCGCACCCCGATTCAACGTTTCCCGATCGACCTGATGAGCACCGCGAATCCTTCCACCATTCCCGCGCCACTGTCCGTGTGGCGCCAGTTCCATGCGCTGACCAAGCCACGCGTGATCCAGCTGATCGTGTTCTGTGCGCTGATCGGCATGGTGCTCGCCGTGCCCGGCGTGCCCAACTGGGCGCAGGTGCAGCTGGCGGCCTGGGCTTCGCTGGGCATCTGGTTGGTGGCGGGGGCGGCGGCGGCCTTCAACTGCGTGGTTGAGCAGCAGATCGACGCCAAGATGCGGCGCACTGCCTGGCGGCCCACGGCCAAGGGCGAGCTGGGCAACCTGCAGACCCTGAGTTTTTCGGCCGGGCTCTGCGCGCTGGGTTCGGCCATCCTGTACTTCCTGGTCAATCCGCTGACCATGTGGCTGACGTTCGCCACCTTCGTCGGCTACGCGGTGGTCTACACCGTGATCCTCAAGCCGCTGACGCCGCAAAACATCGTGATCGGCGGCGCTTCAGGTGCCATGCCACCGGTGCTGGGCTGGGCCGCCATGACCGGTGTGGTCGCGCCCGAGGCGCTGATTCTGTTTCTCATCATCTTCCTCTGGACGCCACCGCACTTCTGGGCGCTCGCGCTGTACCGCGTGGAGGACTACCGCAAGTCCGGTTTGCCCATGCTGCCGGTCACGCACGGTTCCGAGTTCACGCGGTTGCAGATCCTGCTCTACACCTTCGTGCTGTTCGCCGCCTGCCTGATGCCCTTCATCATGCGCATGAGCGGTTGGTTCTACCTTGCGGTGGCCGTGTTGCTCAGCATCGGGTTCTGTGGCTACGCCATCGCGCTGTGGCGCCACTACTCCGATGCGCTGGCCCGCAAGACCTTCCGTTTCTCGCTCATCCACCTGTCGCTGCTGTTTGCCGCGCTGCTCATCGACCACTACCTGCCATGACCCGTTCCACCCTTGGCCTCCGCCGCCATTTCCTTTCGCTGTGCCTGGTCGCGGCCGGACTGGGTCTTGCGGGCTGCAAAGACGCGCCCAGCTTCAGCGCCGTGGACATCACCGGTGCCGACTACGCCACCGGCTTTTCGCTCACCGACCACAACGGCCAGGCGCGCACGCTCGCGGATTTCAAGGGCAAGGTGGTGGTGATCTTCTTTGGGTACACGCAATGCCCCGACGTGTGCCCCACCTCGATGAGCGAACTGGCGCAGGCCAAGCAGTTGCTCGGGACGGACGGCGACAAGCTGCAGGGCCTGTTCGTCAGCGTCGACCCCGAGCGCGACACGCCCGAGATCATGAAGGCCTACATGGCGAATTTCGACCCGGGTTTCCTGGCGCTTTACGCCGCACCCAATGCCTTGCCCGAGCTCACCAAAAGCTTCCGCATCTACTACAAAAAGGTCGAGGGCAAGACACCCACCAGCTACACCATGGACCACTCGGCGGGCAGCTACGTGTACGACACGCAGGGCCGCGTGCGCCTGTACACCCGCTACGGCGATGGCGCCCAGGCGCTGGCCGACGATGTGAAGAAGCTGCTGGCGGAGTGAACGCTGAGACTTCAGCAACAGCGCCGTCGGTAGAATCCCTGCGGGCACCCATGGGGGGTGCCTTTTTTATGTTCAGGGAGTTGTTGATGTCTCGTTCGTTCGTTCAAGCCGCTGCATGCAGTCTGGTGGCGGTGGTGTTGGCCGCCTGTGGTGCCAGTCCCGAAAAATCCGCTGCGTCCTCGGTACCCGAAGCGCCCAGCAAGTACACGCAGGCCTATGTCTCAACGGTCTCGGTCACACTGGTGGACGCTGCACCTGACAGCAAGCGGCTTGAGGACAAACAGGTGTTTGAAAAGACGCTCCCTAGCGTGATCCAGGCCGCCTTGAAAGAAAACGGCCTTCAGGTGCTGAGCGAACACCCGGGACAGCGTGAAGGCGCGGTCGTGATCCAGGCCAAGCTCAGCTACGACCCGGGGAATCGGGCGTTGCGCTGGGTCGGAGGCATTGTGGGCGCGGGCAAAGCCACGGTGGACATCACCCTGGAGGCCACCGATGCGAGCTCTGGCAAGGTGGTCGCATCGAAGCAGGAGAGTGACTCCAAGCGAGGTGGCGCGTTCGGGGGCAACTTCTACGAAGATGCGGCCGAGACGCTGGGAGACACCACCGAAGAGTTGGCTGAGGACCTGGCGGCCATCAAGCGCTGAGCCACGCAGCGCTGCTCAATCCACCTTCGCCCCGCTGAGCTTGACCGCGCGCTCGTACTTGGCGCGCTCGCTGTTCAGAAAGCCGGCGAAGGCTTCGGGCGAGCTCGGTGCGGGTTCGGCCATCAAGGCGGCAAAACGGTTCTTGACGTCGGGTGATCTCAACGCCTCGGTGAACGTGGCGTTGAGCTTGCGCACGGTGTCGGCCGGTGTGCCGGCGGGCGCGACCAACCCCCACCAGGTGTCGATCTCGAGACCCTTCAGTGTTTCGGCCACAGCTGGCACCTCGGGCATCGCCGCGCTGCGTTGCGCCGTGGTCACGGCGAGTGCCCTCAGCTTGCCGGCGCGGATGTTGGCCGAGGCGGTGGCCAGGTTGTCGAAGTTGAAATCGACCTGACCCGAGAGCAGCCCGAGCTGGGCCGGGTTGCCACCGTTGTAGGGGATGTGCACCGCGAACACACCGGCCTGGTGCTTGAACATCTCGCCCGCCAGGTGGCCCGCGCTGCCGTTGCCGCCCGAGCCGTAGTTGAGCTTGCCGGGGTTCGCCTTGGCGTAGCGGATCAGGTCGGCCAGCGTGGCGATGTTCAGGCGCTGTGCCGCCTCGGCGTTCATCACCAGCACATTGGGCACGCGCAGCATCTGCGTGACCGGCGCGAAGTCTTTCACCGGGTCGTAGGGCAGTTTGGAGAACAGCCAGGGGTTGATGCCGTGCGACGCGGTGGTCGCGATGCCCAGCGTCAGGCCGTCGGGCGCGGACTTCGCCACTGCCGCCACCCCGATGTTGCCGCCGGCGCCCGGCTTGTTCTCCACGATCACCGTGCCCAGCGACGCCTTCACCGCTTCGGCCAGAATGCGCGCCGTCACGTCGATCGGTCCGCCGGCAGCGAAGGGCACGACGATGCGCGTGACCTTGTCGGCCTGGGCCCAGACGAGGCCAGGAGCCACGACCGCTGCGAGGGTCAAGGCCGTGCGGGCGATCAGCTGGCGGCGGGTGTTCACTGGAAGACCCTCCGTGCTGCGCACTGCGGGGCGAGCGCCCTTCGGAGCGGCCGGGCGGGCGCTCATACCTTGTCTTTCGCGCTGGTGAAGGAGTCCGCGTAGAACTCTTCGGGCGGCAGGCCGGCCAAGGCGGTGTATTGCGCGCGGGCCGAATCCACCACGATGGGCGCACCACAGGCGTAGACCTGGTGGCCCGAGAGATCGGGGAAGTCTTGCAGCACCGCGCTGTGCACGAAGCCGGTGCGGCCGGTCCAGGCGTCTTCGGGCAAGGCGTCCGAGATCACCGGCACGTAGCGCAGGTTGGGCATGGTGGCCAGCTGGGCCTCGACCCAGGCGTTCTGGTACAGATCGGACGGGCGGCGGCCGCCCCAGTACAGCGTGGCCGGGCGGGTGATGCCCTTGTGCTGCATGTGTTCGATCAGCGCCTTGATCGGCGCGAAACCCGTGCCCGAGGCCAGCAGCACGAGGGGCTTGTCGCTGTCTTCGCGCAGGAAGAAGCTGCCGTAAGGCCCCTCAATGCGCAGGATGTCTTTCTCCTTCATCGTGGCGAACGCGTGGTCGGTGAACTTGCCGCCGGGCATGTGGCGCAGGTGCAGCTCGACCCAGTTGCCGCTGGCCTGGGTGTGGGGCGCGTTGGCCATGGAATAGCTGCGGCGGTCGCCGTCGCGCAGCAGAAACTCGACGTATTGGCCCGCGTGGTACTGGAAGGCGTCGGCCGCCGGCAGTTGCAGCTTGAGCACGATCACGTCGTGCGACGCGCGCTCCAGGCTGCTCACGCGCACCGGCATCTTCTTGATCGGGAAGGCGCCGGCTTCGGTGACCTGGCGCGACTCCAGCGTCACGTCCGATTGCGCCACGCCGCAGCAGGTCAGCACGTAACCCGCCGCTTCTTCCTCCGCGCTCAGCGCCTTGGCCTGGTGCGGGCCGTGGGCCACGCTGCCGCTCACCAACTTGCATTTGCACGAGCCGCAAGCGCCGTCCTTGCAGCCGTAGGGCAGGCCAATGCCCTGGCGGATGCCCGCGGCGAGGATGGCTTCGCCGGACTCGGCGCTGAAGACACGGCCGCTGGGCTCGACGGTGATGGTGAAGGTCATGGTTTGAAAAGGGCTAAAGTGGTTGTCTGTGGGCAGTGCATGGCGGCGGAGTCGCCGGCCAAACAACCCGTCATTCTCGCAAATCTGGCCTGGCATGAACCCTTCTGGCGCTCTCCCCGCACGCTTCCGCCGCGAGCGGGTGCTCATCATCGGCTGCGGCGACGTGGGCCAACGCGCGGCACGTGCGCTGGGTTCGGGACGGCGGGCCCGCCTGCTGGCCCTCACGTCGTCGCCCGAGCGCAACGCCGATCTGCGTGCCCAGGGCATCACGCCGCTGCAAGGCAACCTCGACGATCCGCGCAGCCTGCAGCGGCTGGCTGGCCTGGCCACGCGGGTGCTGCACCTCGCGCCGCCGCCCTCTGAAAACCAGGCCGACTGGCGGTTCGATCCCCGCACGCGCAACCTGGTGCACGCCCTGGCCCGGCGCTCGGTGCCGGTGTCGCTGGTCTATGGCTCCACGACTGGCGTGTACGGCGACAGCCAGGGCCGCTGGGTGAATGAAGCCACGCCCACACAGCCCCAGACGCCCCGGGCCTGGCGGCGCGTGGATGCCGAGGCCTCGGTGCACTGGCTCGGTCGCGCGCTGGGCGTGCGCACCTCGGTGCTGCGCATTCCCGGCATCTACGCGCCCGACCGCGCCGGCGGCACGCCGCGCGAGCGTCTGCAGCGCGGCACGCCGGTGCTGCTCGCACAAGACGATGTCTACACCAACCACATCCACGCCGACGACCTGGGGCGCGCCTGTGCGCTCGCGCTCTGGCGTGGCCGGCCGCAGCGCAACGTCAACGTGGTGGACGACAGCCAGCTCCTGATGGGCGACTACTTCGATCTCGCGGCCGATCTGTATGGCCTGCCGCGCCCGCCACGCATCGCCCGCGACGCGGCGGGCGACCAGCTGCCCTTGGTGCTACTGAGCTTCATGAGCGAGTCGCGCCGGCTGCACAACCAGCGCATGAAGGCCGAACTGCGCCTGAGCCTGCGCTACCCGACGGTGAACGAAGGGCTGCGGGGCTGAAGGCGCTCTAAACGGTTTTTCATGGCTCCGGAGCGTCACACCGATGCATGAAACGGTGCAACCCAAGGGCACCGCCGGGCCGGCTTTGCCGGACGGCCAGTGCCGTCCCCCTCCCGCCGAAGGCGAGAGAGGGGGGTGACGCAAAACGGCGCGGGGGGTGTTTCACTTCAGCCCGGTCCCGAAGTGATGATCAGCGCGGCGGTGTGCAGCAGGTACACCGCCACCAGCACCCGGCCCGCCTGGGTGCCGAGCTGGGTCGGTTGCTTCGGATCGCGCCCCACCCAGTAGAGACCCAGCGCCAGCGCGGCCATCACCGCCAGATCGCGCACCAGCACCGTGGTCTCCACGTCCAGCGGCTCGATCAAGCCCGCCAGTCCGGCCACGGCCAGCGTGTTGAACAGGCCGGCGCCCAGCACATGGCCCAGCGCGATGTCGTCTTCGCCCTTGCGTGCCGCAGCGATGCAGGTGGCCAGCGAGGGCAGGGTGGTGCCCAGCGCCACCACGGTGAAGCCCAGTGTCAGGTCGCTCACGCCCAGCCCGTGTGCCACGTCCACCGCGCCCCACACCAGCAGGGCCGATCCGCCCGCCAGCACCAGCAAGGCCAGCAGGACCCGGCGCACCGCCTGCCCCCGTGGCAGCGGGAGCATGGGCATTTCTTGCGCGGTCTCGCGCGCCAGTTCGTCAGGTTCGCTGCGGCGCGACTGCCGCCACGACCAGATCAGCAGCCCCACGAAACCCGCCAACAG
Source organism: Hydrogenophaga sp. A37 (assembly GCF_002001205.1). Classification (GTDB taxonomy): domain Bacteria; phylum Pseudomonadota; class Gammaproteobacteria; order Burkholderiales; family Burkholderiaceae_C; genus Hydrogenophaga. The sequence goes on along the minus strand of NZ_MUNZ01000055.1, from coordinate 43,046 downwards.
CAGGGCGGCGTCCAGCCGGGAGAGCACACCGTCGGCCACCAACAGCGCGGTCAGCACAATGGCCGCCAAGAGCAGCGGCAACTCGCGGTGCAGCACCGGCGAGCGCGCCTTGATGGGCGCCACCAGCACCGTTACACCCAGCACCAGCGACATGCTCACGATGTTCGATCCCCAGGCGCTGCCCAGCGCCAGCGCCGGGTGGTCCTGCAGTGCCGCTGTCACCGCCACCGCCAGTTCGGACGCTGACGAGCCGAAGCCCACCACCACCAGCCCCACCAACAACGGCGACCACCCAGCGCGCTGGGCCAGCGCTGCGGCACCTTCCACCAGCCGTTCGGCGCCCCACACCAGCAGGATCAGGCCGGCCAGCAGGGCAGGGATGGACAGCAGCATGGCGCGGGGCTCACGGGTTGTTGGACAATGGTTCCATTGTGTCAGCGCCGCGCTGGCCGCCTGATGCTTCGCATGCCTGCCACCTTGCCTCCGCACGCCGACACGCCGGTTCTTCCGGTCCCGCTGCCCAGCTTCTGGGATTCTCCCTGGCGCGCCCGCGTCGGGCTCACGCTGGCGGCGGTGCTGGTGATGCTCTTGATGCTGTGGTTGTGGCGCCCCTGGCTGTTGTTGCCGGGCACACAGCCGCTGGTGATGGAAGGCGGCGACCCGTACCTGCGTGCGCTGATGCGCACCATTTCGGCCAGCGAATCCAACGTGCTCCGGCCCTACCACGTGATGTACGGCGGCGACTACGTGGGCACGCTGGACCGGCACCCCAACCGCTGTGAGTCGATTGGCCAGGGGCCGAACCGGGGCAACTGCTCCACCGCCGCCGGGCGCTACCAACTGCTCTACAGCACCTGGCTGGAGCTGGCCGCCAAGTACCACCCCCAACGCACCGACGACGCCCTGGACGCCGTGGGGCTGAGCTTTGCCCCGGTGTACCAGGACGAGGTGATCCACGCCTGGCTGTCCGAGTCTCGCTGGGGCAACCTGCCGGCCCAGTTGCGCCAGGGGCGCATCCAGCCCGTGTTGCGGCGCCTCTCGGGCACCTGGACCAGCCTGGGCTACGGCATCGAGAACAACAGCATGAGCCGCGAGCTGCCCAAGGTGTACCAGAGCCTCGTGAAGGACGAACTGGCGCGCGCAGACTCGGTCGAGCGCCGCCCAGTCAAGGAACCGCCCAAAGCCCGCACGGTGAAAACCGACCGGAGCTGAGGGCCCCGCTTTCAGCCCTTCACGGGCCCACCCCAGGCTCTTCGGGCGCAGCCGGTGCCCGCGCCACCAGCACCACAAACTCGGCCGGCACCGCGTAACCCGCGCCCACGCGCCACGGCGCGATCGACGCCAGGTAGCGGCCCCGCACCCGTTCCCTCGTGGCCTCATCAAAACGCGACCAGGCCAGTGCCACCGGGCCACCGACCAGTGCCGCGTCGCAGGCCTGCCCGCCATCTTCATACGTCAGCGTGCTGCGAAGGCGGCGCTCGTCGACGGGCGCCAACCCGGCCTCGGCGCACAGCAGCGCCAACGCCCCCGCCTGCCCGAAGCGGAAAAACAGCGGGCAGACCTCGCTGGACACCTCGGCGTCGACGATGCCAAACACGCCGGCCCAGCCGCAGCGGGCGCGCTCGCCCCACACCGACACCACCAGGCGGCCGCCCGGGCGCAGCACGCGCCGGGCCTCGCTCAGCACGCGCTCGGGGTCGGGCACGTACATGAGCCCCAGCGAACACAGCACCACGTCCACGCTGCCGTCGGCCACCGCCAGCTGCTCCGCATCCATGCGGGTGAAGCTGGCGTTGTCCACGCCCTGTCGTTGGGCCTGCTGCGCGGCCAGCGCGACCATCTCGCCCGACAGGTCGGTGCCCAGCGCATGGCCCGACGGCGCCACCGCCCGCGCCGCCGCGAGGGTCACCAGGCCCGTGCCGCAGGCCAGGTCCAGCACCCGTTCACCCGGCCGCAGGGCCGCGCCGGCCAGCAGCGCCGCCTGCACACCGGCCAGCTGCGCGCCCCACAGCCCTTCGTAGCCCGGGGCCGCGAGGTCCCAGCCGTAGCGCTGGACACGGCGTTGCAGCCTCGGTTCCATGGTTCAGCGCACGGTGATCACGATTTCAAGGTACTCGCTGGGCACGACCAGCGAGGCGGCGCCCGCCCGGTTCAGGCTCTCCAGCAGCTCGATCAGCTCCCGCTCCAGGGTCTGTGCCTGCTCGGCCGGCAGCGCGGCGAAGGCCTTGTGTACCGGCCCGTACCAGTCGCGAAACACCTCGACAAAATGGGCGGCGGAGCGGTAGCGGAAGTTGAAATGGCGCGGCGTCACCTGGATGCCTGCCGCGCGATCCCCGAACAGGTCTGCCACGTGGGACTCCACCCCCCACAAGGACGGCGGCGACACGCCGGCGGGCGGTGGCAGGTGGCGGCCCAGCACCTTGAACATGCGGCCCACCAGGCTGTCGGGCGTCCAGTTGGCCAGACCGATGCGACCGCCCGGACGGCAGACGCGGGCCATCTCGGCGGCCGCCCGTCGCTGGTCGGGCGCGAACATGACGCCGAAGGTCGACAGCACCGCGTCAAAGCTGCCGTCGGCGAAGGGCAGGGCCTCGACATCGGCGACCTGGAACTGCACATTGAGCCGCTCGGCGCGGGCCCGCTCGGCACCGCGTTCCAGCAGGCTGCTCACATAGTCGGTGGAGGTGACGAGGCAACCCCGGCGCGCCGCGGCCAGGGTGGCGTTGCCGTTGCCGGCGGCCACGTCGAGCACCCGCTCGTCGCAGCGCAGGTCGCAGGCCTCGGCCAGTTGCTCGCCGACGATCTGCAGCGTGGTGCCGATCACGGCGTAGTCGCCGCTGGCCCAGGCGCCTTGTTGCCGGGTCTTGAGGGCGGTGAAATCAACGGGTGCGTTCATGGGGTGTCTCCGGTGGATGGGGGTGGATGCACTGTGGGTCTTTTGCTGCGCCATGTCCTGCCCCGGCGTCGGCCTCAGCTGCTCCATCGTCCGGCCAGGCGGCTTTGCCTGGGTCAAGCCTGTCCCAGCGTCCCGCCGCCTTGTCCCATCGTCCGCCAGCGCCCCGGGGCGGCGCACGCCACTGGTCAACGCGGCCCACAACTTTCACAATGCGACGAGTCCATATCCACCGGAGCGTCCCCATGAGCGCCACCGTTACTTCCATCGCCGCCGCCCTGCAACGGGTGCAATCGGTTTTCCAGCGCCGCCCCGAGGCGGCCCTGGACGAGGACGCGCCCGCGCTGTCGCGCTGGACCGGCGGCATGCGGGTGGTCACACAACACGCCGATGGTCACGAGATCAGCACCGACATGCCGCTGGAGCTCGGCGGCAGCGGTGACCAGGTGAGCCCGGGCTGGCTGGTGCGCGCGGGCCTGGCGTCGTGCACCGCCACGCGCATCGCCATGTCGGCGGCCACCGAAGGCATCGTGCTCGACCTGCTGGAGGTCGAGGCGGGCAGCCGCAGCGACGCCCGCGGCCTGCTCGGCATGAGCGAGACCGACGGGCGCCCGGTGCCCGCCGGCCCGCTGGACATGCGCTTGCGGGTGCGGCTGTCCGCCCGTGGCGTGGCGGCCGACCGGCTGCGTGCGCTGGTCGAGGCGAGCTGCCACCACTCCCCGGTGGGCGACGTCATCGAAACCGCCTTGCCCATCGAACTGCAGATCGACGTGCTCGCCCACTGATGGACGCCTTGTCGGAAACCTTGCGGGTGGTGCGCTTGGTCGGCGCGATCTTCATCCACGGGCGCTTCACCGCCCCCTGGTGCTACCAGTCGCCCCATGCCGACGCCGCCGCGCCCTTGCTGGAGCCCGACGCCGAGCGGGTGGTGATCTTCCACCTGATGACCGAGGGCGATTGCTGGGTCGAACTCGACGGCCAGCCGCCGGTGCATCTGATCGCGGGCGACGCTGTGGTGTTTCCGCAGGGCCATGCGCACCGCATGACCTCCGAGCCCGGCCTGGCGCCCGCGTCGGGCGCGCGGCTCGATGAGGTGCTGTCGCGGCGCCCGCGCCTGCTGGCCTATGGCGGCGGCGGGGCGGGTTGCCGGCTGGTCTGTGGCTACCTGGCCTGCGACGCCCGCCTCGCGCGCATGTTGCTGAGCGGCTTGCCCCCGCTGTTGCGCGTCAACGTGCGCGGTTCCAACGCCGGCACCTGGCTCGAAGCCTCACTGCGCTATGCCTTGGCCGAGGCGCGCTCGCCACGACCGGGCGGCGCCGGCGTGCTGGCCAAACTGGCCGAGGTGCTGTTCATCGAGGTGCTGCGCATCTATATGAACGAACGAGCGACCCCGGACAACCACACCGGCTGGCTGGCCGGTGTGAACGACCGCATCGTCGGTGCCGCGCTCAAGGCCATCCACACCGCCCCCGCGCAGGCCTGGACCCTGGAAGCCCTTGCGCGTTCGGCCAACACCTCGCGCTCGGTGCTGGCCGAGCGGTTCCAGCAACTGGTGGGCAGCTCACCCATGCACTACCTGGCGCAGTGGCGCATGCTGCTGGCCAGCCACCTGCTGTGCCGCAGCAACGCGCCCCTGGCCCGCATTGCCGAAGAGGTCGGCTACCAGACCGACACCGCGTTCAGCCGTGCCTTCCGGCGCGAATTCGGACAGCCGCCCGCCACCTGGCGCCGTCAGCACGGTCAGCGTGGCCAACGCGAGGCGCTGCCTCACTGACCCCGTGAAAACAAAAAGGCCGCACAGCGAAAACTGTGCGGCCTTGAGTGTGGTGCCCGAGGGGCAAGCGCCAAGTGAGAGATTTCTTCGGCAACACTGAAAACTTGGTCCACTTCACCTTCACCTTGGCATGCTGACCGGTGGCTTGCAGATTGAGCGCGTTCACAGTCCCTCGACTTGCATCCCGCGCTCCGCCAGCCAGTCCTTTCTCCGCTCGTAGTCCGGCATCGCCCGCTCCACCCTGCGCCAAAATTCTGGCGTGTGGTGCGGCTCATGCAGGTGGGCCATTTCGTGCACCACCACGTATTCGGCGATGCGCGCGGGCAGCAAAATCGTCTTCCAGTGGAAGTACAGCAGGTCACCCTTGCCGCATGAGCCCCAGCGGTAGCCCAGGTCTTGCACGCGCACGCCGGCAGGGCTCACCTCCATGCGGGCGGCGTACTCTTCCACCTTGCCGGCGAGCCACGGCTTGGCGCGTTCGCAATACCACCGGATCAGATGTTCCCGGCCATCACGCGCCAGCAGCTTCGGCATGACGAACCGGCCGCTCACCAGCTTCACCGCCGCATCAGACTCGTGCACCAGGCGCAGCCGGTAGTTGCGACCCAGGTAGGCGAACCCCTCGCCTTCGGTGAACTGCTTGCGCCGCACCTCGTGGGTCGATGCTTCCTTCTTCGCCAGTTGCTTGTAGACCCACATGCGTTTGCGTTGGGCGAACTCGAGCAGCTGGGCGTCGGGCACTTCGGGCGGTGCCGACATGATCAGTTCGCCACCTCGGTCCACGGTGATCTCCAGCACGCGCCGCTGGGCGCTGCGCCGCACCTCGAACCGCAAGTCGTTGACCGTCAACGTGTTCACGGGCCTACCCTCCGTGCTGCGCACTGCGGGGCTGAGCGCCTTCAGAACGGCCGGGCGGCTGCTCATACCTTCAGCAACCGGTCGTGGTTGGCCCGCGCCAGCTCCATCAGCTTGTCCACCAAGGCCTCAATCTGCGGTGTGGGCATCAGGCGGGAAGCCATCAAGATCGAGAAGATCCTTGTGCCCAGTGCGTCCTGAGCCGGTTGCCGGTTCGGGCGCCAGAAATTCGGCACCAGCTCGGCCACGATGGTGTCCACCACCTCCGCTGTCAGGTCGGTCAGCTTCTTCTGCTCAGGCTCGCTCAGCTCGCGCGCACCAGCAGCCGTGTCCACCACCAGGCGCAAGAACGGCCCATAGTGCTTGGGCAGGTCCGGCAGGCGGTCGTCGTCGCCCACATGGCCGCTGCGGATCTCGTCCACCAGCACTTGCAGTGATGCCGCCAGCTCGTTCCACTGCTCGCCCATCTGGGTCAGCAGATCGCGCAGTCGATCACTGAGCTTGCGGTAGGCCACTGGGTCCTGGTCCATGTGCTCGCGAATGTGAGCGCGGATCGCGTGCTCCATCTCCGAAGCCTTGGCGCGGTCGTTTGGTTCGCGGGCCACCTTGTTGCCGAAGTCGGCGTCGGTCAGCGACACCGGCGGAATCTTCGGGTCCACGCCCATCGACACCACGTGGTCGTCAATCAGCTTGCGCACCTTGGCGCCCACGTCCTTGCCCAGCACGGGCGTGTCTCGGTAGCGGTTGCGGGCGCGGGCGTAGATGAAGGCCAGCAGCTTGGCGTCGGGCGAAAACGGCAGGCCCTCGGGCCGCGGCAGCACCACGTCCAGCGTGTCCAGGAAGGCCTTGAGCTTCACGGCGAATTCGGCTCGCAGACGCTCGTCGGCCAGGGCTTCCACGCAGGCTTCGTGGTCGGACAGGTTTTCAATGCCGCGGCTGCGGAACAGGTCCACCACCCGCAGGTGCCGGTCGCGCAGCACGGGCACCTCGTCTTTCAGGCTTTGCAAAGCACCGTCAATGTCTTCATCGGCATAGACGTTCAGTGCCTCTTTGAGGTGGTGGGCCAGGCCAAAGTAGTCCACCACGATGCCGAACTTCTTGCCGTAACCGGTGCGGTTCACCCGGGCGATGGTCTGCAACAGCTCCGCCTCGCGAATTGGCCTGTCCAGGTACATCACGCCCTCAATGGGGGCGTCAAAACCGGTCAGCAGCATGGACTTCACCACCAGGAAGGCCAGCGGGTCGGTCTTGGCCGGGTTGGCGTGCAGCAGCGGCTTCTTGAAGCGGTCGATGCGCTCCTTCTGAGCACCGCTGTCGGTCCATGGCTTCCAGGCCGGGTCGTCGTTGTTGCCGCCCGAGATCACCGGGGCGAATTCGATCCTGGCCAGCAGCTCTCGGTAGCGCCAGGCTTGCACCTGGGCCTGCACGCCCGCCGGCCGCTGGCACAGGGCCTCGTCGTCCAGCGCCTTGTCTTGCGGGCTCAGCGCGTGGGCCTCGGCCAGCAGCTCGGTGCGGGCGACCATGAACGCATCCAGGTAGCGCACCACCGCCAGCCGGCTGTAGGCCACCACCTGGGCCTTGAAGCCGTTGGGCAAGATGTGTGTCACGTAGTGGCGCAGCATGTCGCGCGCCTTGTCGGCAATCAGGTCCGGCGCTTCGAAGATGTGGCCCCGGGTGGCGTACTTCTGCTTGATGGCTTCCAGCTCTTCGGGCGTGTGCTCACGGAACAGGTCTTCAAACAGCTCGTCCAGATTGGCACCGTCCTTTACCGCGCCGTGTGCCGTGCGGCCCTCGTAGAGGATGGGCACGATGGCGCCGTCTGCCTCGGCCTCGCGGATCGTGTAGCGGTCGATGAATTCGCCGAAGATTTCGTGGGTGCGCTTCTTGTCGCCCATCAAGATCGGCGTGCCGGTGAAACCGATGCGGGCGCAGTTGGGCAGGCCCACCTGCAACGCGGCGTGCAGGTCGCCCGCCTGGCCGCGGTGGGCCTCGTCCACCATCACCAGGATGTGCTCGTCCTCGTTCAGCACCTCGGGCTCGTAGGCTTTGGGCGCCACCTCGCGGGCCACCAGCCGGGGCAGGTCTTCCGCTTTCAGGCCCGGCTCGCCAGCGGCATCGCCGCCACGTTGCTTCTGGATCATGCCGAACACGATGTCCGGCCCCTGGCGGCGCAGGTGCCGCTTCAGGTCTTCGGCCGAGGTGGCGCGCAGCACGTTCTGGCCGGTCAGCGTGGCGGTGGCCGAGAGCTGCGCTTCCAGGTCGTTGCGGTCGGTTACCACCACCACCTTGAAGCGGCGCAGCTGCGGGTCTGAGCGCAGTTTGCGCATCAGGAACACCATGGTCAGGCTCTTGCCGGAGCCCTGGGTGTGCCAGACGATGCCACCGCGCCGGTCGAATTCGCCGTCTTGCAGCCGCGTCTGGCCGGTGCGCAAGCGGTGGATGGCACGGTTCACCGCCCGGTACTGCTGGTAGCGGCAGACCGACTTGAAGGTCTGGCCATCGGCCGCCATGAACAGCGTGAAGTGCTGCACCACGTCCAACAGGTGCGCCGGGCGCAGCAGGCCGGCCACCAGGCGCTCTTGCTCCGAGAGTTGGGCTTTGCCCAGCGCGGTTGCCACGTCGGCCTCGGTGCCCTGACCGTCAGCGCCGGCCACCGTTTTCCACGCGGCGTAGTGCTGGAAGGCCGCGCCCACGCTGCCCACTCGGGCTTCGTCATAGCTGGTCGCGATCAGCAACTGGTTGGTGTGGAACAGCGGCTCGTTGCCTTCGTTGTCGTCCACCTCACCGCTGGCGCGCCGCTGGTTGCTGTAGCGGCGCAGTTGGTCCACCGCCTCGGCCAGGGGCTCGGGCACGCTGGGGCTTTTGCACTCCACCACCACCAGCGGAATGCCGTTCACCAGCAGCACCAGGTCGGGCACGATGAAGGCCTTGCCGCGCGTGTAGCCCGGCGGGCAGTCCACCCGGTACTGGTTGACCACCGTGAACTCGTTGCGCTCGGGGTGCGCCCAGTCGATGTAGTGGATGGTCTGGTGGCGCCCGCCGTCCCAGCCGGGCAAGCCCTCCACCGTGAGGCCTCCCAGCAGCAGATCGGTCGCTGCGCGGTTGGCTTCCATCAGCCGGTGGGCCGGGATGCGGGTCAGTGCGCCAATGGCCTGGGTCAGGCGCTCTTCGTCCAGCCAGGGCTGGTCTTGACCATTCACATCACGCAGATTCAGCGCGTGGATCTGCCGGCGCAGCGTGGCTTCCTGGATGACTTCGGTGAAGCTGGCCCGGCCCGTGGTGGCTGGGTTGTTCAGGTGGCCGGCCACATACCGCCAGCCCATGGCCTGCAGTTGTTCGACAAAGGGTCGTTCGACCTCGTCCAGTTCCCAGCCCATGCCTACCTCGCTTTATGTGTCGGGAGCCCATAGCAGCTCATAGAAAGCCCATAAAAGTCCATAGAAATCCATAAGAGCCCATATCCGGCACCTGCTGCAGCCAGGGCCGGCGTGAACCAGCCAAATCCAGGTGCACCGATCAAATAGCCATCAAATAGAAATACCCATTTGTAATCAACCACTTACGCGAAAAAACTGCCGCCGGAACCGCCTGGGAACCATTTCCCGTCAAACAGCGCTCAGCCCCATTTGCTAAGCCCAAAACGGGTGGTACTGCATCAGCTTGCGCGACTTGTTGTCCGGGTCGGTGGGCTTGATCAGCTCTGCCTCCACCGTCTCGGCAATGATGCGCGAAGCCTGCGCCGAGTTGCCTTCCGAGATCTGAAACCGCTGGCGCAGGCTGGCATTGGTCAGCACCTCGTTGGACACGTACTTCAAGCACGCGTGTTGGTAGCAGGCCCGAACCCGGTCGTCCTTGCTCATGTCCTTCAAGGCCAGGCGGCTGTACAGCGTCACCACCATGGACTGGTCTTTCAACACAAAGCTGGGCGCCGGCAACTGGTACAGCTCCACGTGGTGCACCACCTTGTCAATGCCGCTGCCGCGCTCCTCGCAGATGTTCATACGGCGCATCAGCCGGGCCAGCGACTCGTTGCGAGAGCGTGGCGGCTCGTCCATCATGCGCAGCGTGTCCACCAGGGGTTTGCCGGGGTTGGTGATCTCGATGCGGTCGTCAAACAGCTCCACCGTCGGCCCCGCGCCTGGCACCGTGAAATCCTGGTGAATCAGTGCGTTGGCCACCAGCTCGCGAATCGCCAGCTCGGGGTAGGCGCGCACCTCGCGCCGCAGCGCCTGCCCAATTTCTTCGCTCACGGGCAGCAGGTTGTTGATGTAGCCAATGGCCCCCTCAAAACCCACCGCATAGCCCTTATTGCCTGGGGCTTCGCGCCCACCGGCCACCCGGTTCTTGCCGGTGTATTTGATGACCCGAAGCCCCTTGCGCCCCAGCGCGCCGAAATCACTCAAGTTCCGGGCAAACAAGATGGCGCCCAGGTTGGTGATGCACAGCCCCTGCAAACCATCGGTCACCAGGTTGTCCGCCACCAGCTTGGCCAGAATGGCTTCTTTGTTCGCGGGCAGCGGCTGCGCCGTGAGTTCAAAGTAGCGCGGGTAGTCCAACAGGCGCAGCACCTCGTCGGCATCCACGCTGGCCTTGGCCACGCCCTGCTCAAACCGACTGGCGTTGAGCACCTGCCAGAGTTCGCGCTCCTTCTCCGGGTAGTCCTTCAGCGGCTTGTTCAGGCTGCCTATGCGCAGGTACTCGGTGCCCGAGAACTGCACCGGGGTGTGCAACGCCGCCGGGATCTCCAGCACCACCACGGGCTGGCCAGCACTCTCCAGCGAGTGAAACCGCAGGTCCAGCCGCGGCGTGAGCATGCGCACCAGCCAGTGCTCCAGTTCTTCGCCACCCTTGCGTGCCTCGGCCGGCTTGAACGCGGTGCCCACCACAGCATGGGTGCCGTCTTCCACGCCCCACACCATGTAGGCAAAGGGCTCGTTGCGCATTCGTGCGCCGTTGGACAGGGCAGACACGGTCTGCCCGATCATGTCGGGCGACTCGTTGTTCCGTTTGAACTCTACCCACTCCCGCTCACCCTGCAGACGGCGCAGGTTGGTCAACAGGCGGTCGAGTTGCACGGGGTTCATAGTGCGGCTTCCGATTGCAGCAAGGGCGTGACGCGGACGCGGCCGGTGAGGAGGTCGTCCATGAGGCCGGACTTTAAAGTGAGTAGCTTGTCGCGCTCCGCACTTTCGACGGCGATGCGATGGTCCAAGCCACCCAACTGCTGCTGAATCAGCGTCTGCTCAGACACAGGCGGTAGCGGCAAGATGAACAGACGCACTTCAGCAACATTGAGATGCGGGTTCGTCGTGCCAGCAGTCAAAGCCGCAATTCGGTCCGCAACGGCGCCGGAGTAGATCTGAGCGAGCAAGAACGGCCCTAGGGCCACTTCGGATCGTGGGCGCAGCAGCATGACGCGCTGCCCCAAGCAGATCCGCATTCCAGCAGGAATCACGAAAGCCTCGCCGACGGGGGCCTCGCGCGTGAAGACTACGTCGCCCGGCTCAGGGCGCAACCGCACAACTCGGTCTCGGTACTCAGCTTCTGAAACTCGGGAGGCAAGGCGCTCCAGAAACACGCCGGCCTTGATGTGCATCGTTCTGGCAACCAAAACCCCGTCGTCCTGAAAGCTGGGAGTGGAGTGCGGGCAATCGACAACGTCCGAACAAACCACGTCAATGCTAGAAGTGGTCCACTCATTCGGAATCCACCCGAGCGGCGAGTGCTTGTAGAGATGGGGCGCTCGGCTCTGCGGCGGGCGCAGTTCGCCGTTCGCGTCGATGCCGCGGGTCAGCAGGTCGTGCAGCAGCCCCTGCTTGACCTGCTTGAGCTTCTCGATGATCGCCTCGGTCTGGCGGATGGTGGTGTCGAGGGTGTCGAGGATCTCGGCGACTGTCGCTTGCTCGTCAACTGCCGGCGTCGGCACGCGGATCTGGCGTATGTCTCGCAGGACTAGCCGACGAAGCGCGCTGCCCGACATCGCGTTCTCGTATTGCCGAACGCAGTCATGACTTTGCAGCGCATGCCCCAAAAAGCGAGGATGCTGTTCGACTTGCGGCGTGATGAGACAAATGGACGAAAGTGCGCCGATCTCTTGCTCGCTCTCGTACACGACAACGCGACCGACCGTTCCGTCCTTGGACAGCAAGACATTGCCCTTCTTGATGACGCAGCCTGTGGCCTTGAGCTCACGAAACGCTAGCGTCGAGATTCGGGTGCAACTATCGAAGTCGATCCGGCCCGACTTCATGTCCTTCACGTTTGCAATGAGTTGCCCTTGCATCTGAGGTGTGGGACTGAAATGTGACCCATCAGTGATTCGCGAGGCAATCTGCGCCAATGCGAGCGTCGGAAAGGGCTTCGGTTGGCCTACGTCAGACATACCGCAGGCCACGTAGGAAGTCCTTGAGGATCGCGGCCGCGCCATCGCGTTTCGCTTCAATATCCGTCAACGTCACCCGGTACTTGTCCCACCAGTTCTCGAATGCCGCGACCACCTGCTGCCGCTGCGCGCTGATGTAGCGCTCCAGGATCACCTGCATGTCGTTGCGCAAGATCGCCAGCAGCAGCGCAGCGGCGCCGGCCTCGTCCAGCGCATCCACCGCCGCGTTCAACCGCTGTGCAAAAGTCTGCTCCTTGGCCTTGATTTCTTTCTTCAGCGCACCGAGCTGCCGCTTCCATTCCTTGAGCTGCGCCTCGTCCACCGCTGGCTCGTCGCCACTGGGCTCGGCTTCTTCGCCATCTTCGCCCGTGCCCTTGTCCGGCGTGGCCGCCTTGATCTGGCTGTCCCGCTCGGCCTTGCGCGCTTCCAGGTTGGCCAGGGCCTCGACGAACTCGGCCAACAGGAACTTGACCAGCTTGTGGTCCAGCGGGTTGTGCTTGCTTTGCTCGTCGTCCATCGCGGTCAGGATGCTGGTGCGCCAGGCATCGACCACACCCTTGGCGCCGCGCGCCATCAGGGTCATGAATTCGTACTTGGCGTCGTCCCAGAAGCCGGCTACGATGCCGCGCACCTGAAAGCGCCCGAGCACGCCGGCCGGCTCCAGTGCGGCGCTGAAGCTGTGCAACAGCTCGCTGCGCAGCCCCACGAAGCTGGGCGCACCGGCCAGGGCGGTGATGCGCGGGCTGTGCGCCTGCCACCAGGCGTCAAAAGCATCGCGCACGGCCTGCTCGCGCGCCATCAGGCCGGCGTTCGTTTCCACAGCGGGTTTGACGGTCTGGCGGGTGGCCAGCTCGGGGCGGAAGTCGACGTAGTGGGCATCGCGCTCCACGAACAGCGCGAGCGGGTCCAGGCCATGCGCCGCAAACAGCGCGGCCTTGGCCTGCACCTCGGCCTTGGGCACGCCGCCCAGCAGGTGGGCGCGCACGTCGTGCGGCTCGGGCGGCGGCGCGTTGTCGGCGTAGCGGCGGATGTTGAGGTTGTGGTCGTTTTCGGCCAGCGTGGCGTTGCTGACGATGGCGCTGAAGCCAGGCACCTCGGCAAAGTTCTCGTAGGTGTTGACGATCTTTTCGATGTGCTCGGGCAGCAGGTGGTTTTGTGCGCGGCCCTCGGCGTATTCGCGGTCGGCGTTGATGAACAGCACTTTGCCTTGGCGCTCCGCCGGCTTGCCACTGTGGTTGCCTTGGCGCTGGCGCATCACCAGCACACAGGCGGGGATGCCGGTGCCGTAGAACAGGCCGGCGGGCAGGCCGATCACGGCCTCCAGCAAGTCGGCTTTGATCATGGCGGCGCGGATGCTGCGCTCTTCGCCACCGCGGAACAACACGCCGTGCGGCATCACCGTGGCCAGCAAGCCGCCGTCGCGCAGCACGGCCACCATGTGCTGCAGGAACATCAGGTCGGCCTTCTTGGCGCCCAGCGGCACCTGGCCGTACTTGAAGCGCTCGGCGCTGAACCGGGGCGCCCAGACGTTCTGGCCGTTGCGGTCGGTGTCGGTGGTGCCCCAGTTGATGGAGAAAGGTGGATTTGAGAGCACGCGGTCAAAGCGCATCAGCTCGCCACTCTCCACATGCTGCGGCTCGGCCAGGGTGTCTTCGTTGCGCAGGTCGGCGCTGCTGATACCGTGCAGCAGCATGTTCATCTTGGCGATGGACCAGACGGTGCCGTTGGCCTCCTGGCCGCACAGGTCGGCCCGGGTGCCGTCGCCGCCGTGCTCGTCGATGTATTCCTTGGCCAGGATCAACATGCCGCCCGAACCTACACAAGGGTCGTAAATGCTGTGGTGTTGCTCGGGCTTGATCAGCCGCACCAGCATGCGCACGACAGAGCGCGGCGTGTAGAACTCGCCGCCCTTCTTGCCGGCCGAATCGGCGAACTCGCCGATCAGGTATTCGTAGGCGGCTCCCAACAGGTCGGGAAATTCAAAGTCTTCGTTGCGCAGGCGGTAGCTGCTGAAGTGGCTGATGAGCTGGCGCAGCTTGATGTCGGGGATCTTGCTCTGGCCAACCTTGCGCGAAAAGTCGATGTGCTCCAGCACCTCGGCCAGGCTGGAGTTGTTGCTCTCCAGGCCACCCAGGGCGCGGTTGAGGAAGCCGCCCACGTCGTTGTGGGCTTCGTTGACCAGGTACTGCCAGCGCGAGCTGGGTGGCACGTAGAACGACTGGCCGTACCAGCGCTTGAGCTCGGCGCTTTTGATGACCTCGATGTCGTCGTTGCCCGCAGCCCGCTCTTGGGCCATGACGGCTTCGCGGCGCTGGTCGAACACGTCCGAGCAGCGCTTGAGGAACAGCATGCCGAAGATGTATTCCTTGAACTCCGAGGCATCCATCTTGCCGCGCAGGATGTCGGCGGCTTTGAAGAGGTGGCGTTCCAGCTGGGGGAGGGTGAGGGGCATTGTTTTTGAATCTTGTGCAAGTCAGGGTGCGGTGACTTCGCGTGCTGTTCTGAGAAGCATTGATGGGAGGTTACACGAGGAAGCTGGCTCGAAATCAGCAACCTCCGATGTGGTCGGAGAGGCTTGTTCTGACCTTCTGAACGACAGCGCTCTTGGCAACGCGGTGACCAGTCAGAACCTAACGGGAGTACGCGCCGCCCCTCGGTCCAGAACGGTCTGGGTTTCCCGTTGACTGCAACAGGCGAGACCGAAGCAGTGATGGCAAACGCAGTGCCCCGGCCACCACTACCGGCGAATAGGGCGTGAGACAAGAAAAGAAAAAACCCGCGACGCTGGGGAGCGTGCGGGCTTTTGAGACCTCGTGATGCGGTCTGACTTTGTCACGTGGTGCCCGGGGCCGGAATCGAACCGGCACGCCTTGCGGCGGGGGATTTTGAGTCCCCTGCGTCTACCAATTTCACCACCCGGGCGTTGAATGTGTGGAGCGCGAAATTATGGCACAGTGGCGCACATGAAATATCCGACGATTGAAGATGCCATCGGCCACACGCCGCTGGTGGCGCTGCAGCGCATCGGCGCCGCCGACCACCAGGCCCGTGGCAACGTGGTGCTGGGCAAACTCGAAGGCAACAACCCGGCCGGCTCGGTGAAAGACCGCCCGGCGCTCTCGATGATTCAGCGCGCCCAGAAGCGCGGTGAGATCCAGCCCGGTGACACGCTGATTGAAGCCACTTCGGGCAACACCGGCATTGCCCTGGCGATGGCCGCTGCCATCAAGGGCTACCGCATGGTGTTGATCATGCCGGAGGACCTGTCGATCGAACGTGCCCAGACCATGAAGGCCTTCGGCGCCGAACTGATCCTCACACCCAAAAGTGGTGGCATGGAGTACGCGCGCGACCTGGCCGACAAGATGGAGAAAGAGGGCAAGGGCCGGGTGCTCGACCAGTTCGCCAACGCCGACAACCCGCGCATCCACTACGAGACCACCGGCCCCGAGCTCTGGGAGCAGACCGGCGGGCGCATCACGCACTTTGTGAGCGCCATGGGCACCACCGGCACCATCACCGGCGTCTCGCGTTTCTTGAAAGAAAAAAACCCGGCGATCCGCATCATCGGCGCGCAGCCCAGCGAGGGCTCGCGCATCCCCGGCATCCGCAAGTGGCCGCAGGCCTACCTGCCCAAGATCTACGACCCGTCTGGCGTGGACGAGTTGGTGCTCGTGAGCCAGAGCGATGCGGAAGAGATGTGCCGCCGGCTGGCGCGCGAAGAGGGCATCTTCGCCGGCATCTCGGCCGCCGGTGCGTGCTGGGTGGCGCAGCAGATCGCGGCCCAAGTCGAGAACGCAACCATCGTTTTCGTGGTCTGTGACCGCGGCGACCGGTACCTGTCCACCGGCGTGTTCCCGGCTTGATATGACGCTCGCCCCGAAGCGCCTGCGGCGCCTCCCCTCAGGGCGACACCAGCCGTCCGGCAAAGCCGGCCCGGCGGTGTCCTCGGTTGGCGTGTTCGGTGGCGACCGAGGGCCGCTGTGATGGAGACCGCATACCGCTTTTGCCCCCGCTGCGCCACACCACTGGCCCTGGTAGGCAGCGAGGAAGACGGTGGCTACAAGGAGCGGTTGCGTTGCACCGCCTGCGATTTCACGCACTGGAACAACCCCACGCCCGTGCTGGCCGCCATCGTGCAGGTGGGTGACAAGGTGCTGCTCGCGCGCAATGCGGCCTGGCAGAACCGCATGTTTGCCCTCATCACCGGTTTCATGGAGGCGGGTGAGACGCCGGAGGAGGGCATTCGGCGCGAGATCGCCGAAGAGACGGGGCTGACCGTCACGGCCCTGCGCCTGGTGGGCGTGCACGACTTTCAGCGCATGAACCAGGTGCTCATCACCTACCACGCACAGGCCGAGGGCGAGATCCGGCTCTCGCCCGAACTGGTCGAATACAAGCTGCTGCCGCCCGAGCAGGTCAAGTGCTGGCCCGCGGGCACGGGGCTCGCCATGGCCGATTGGCTGCGCTCGTTGGGCATTGAGCCGCAGTTCATGGAACTGCCGCAGAGCTGACACCGCACCGAAGCGTGACGGAAGTGTGTACAAATTGATACTTTTCGGTGGTTCCCCGGCTGGCCCGTTTAAAATTTGTCATTCACAGGAACCCCTTCATGAACGCCACCAAAGAACTCGATGCCCGCGGCCTGAACTGCCCGTTGCCCATTCTGAAGGCCAAGAAAGCGTTGTCAGACATGACCAGTGGCCAGACGTTGAAGGTGATCGCCACTGACGCCGGATCGGTTCGTGACTTCCAGGCCTTTGCCAAGCAGACCGGCAACGAGTTGGTGGAGCAGGCCACCGAGGGCAGCGACTTCATCACGGTGCTCAAACGCCGCTAAGACATCGGTTCCGGGGGTTGCGGAAGCCGCTATCACCACCGATCCTTGCCCCATGGAAGTCCTTCTGCTCGACCCGCTGGTTCCTGAGGCGCTCCGCTGGCTCCAGGAACGACACGACGTGACTTTTCGCCCCGAGCTGGGTGACGATCCCATGGCCCTGCGCAATCAGGTCTACAAGACCCGCGCCCTCGTGTTGCCGCCTCACGTGGTGGTGTCCAGCGAATTTCTGGACTTTGCGCCGCTGCTCAAGGTGGTCGCTCGCATGCAGATTTCCAGCGACAACACCGATCTGGAGTCCTGCGCCAGGCGGCAGGTGCGCGTGGTGCAGGCGCGCAGCGCCACGGTGCGCTCCAACGCCGAATACCTGCTCTACGGCCTTCTGATGTTGTACCGGCGGGGCATGGTGAGTGCCTTGCTGGGCCGCAAGCTGGCACAGGTGCGCATGGGGCGCGAGCTGGCGGGCAGCACCGTGGGCCTGCTCGGCCTGGCCCCTGTGGCGCACACGTTGGCGCCCATGCTCAAGGGCCTCGGTGTGCGTCTTCTGGGTTACGACCCGGCGGTGCACCACGCGGCGCCTATCTGGGAGAAACTGGGCGTCGAGCCCGCTCCAGTCAATGATTTGCTGGCCCGTTCCGACGCCATCTCATTGCAGGTGGTCTACGCCTCGCGTTTCCGGGGCTGGATCAACGAACGCTTGCTCAACCATTGCAAGCCGGGACAACTCTGGGTGGGTGTCAGCCGCAGCTCGCTGTTCGATCCCGAGGCGCTGGCGCTGGCTTTGACCGATGGCCGAATTGACGCCTGCCTGCTCGACGGCGCCCATCCGGGTCTGGCCGCGCCGGGTACGCCGCTGTACGACATCCCCAATCTGCACCTCACGCCCCGGCTGGGCTCACACACGCGGGAAGCCAAGTTGCGCGCCAGCTGGTACGTGGCGCACCGCATTCACGAATCGCTGTCGCCACCGGTGGCACGGAGCGACGTTCCCGTGAGCGATTTTTCGATGCTGGACAGCCTGGACAGCACACCGGACCCCGAGTGGCCAATGATCGAGACGCCATCACAGTGGAACGAGATGGCCCCGCCCGCGGCCTCTCGCTGAGCCACCCACCCCGGGGGAGATGATCACAGGCGGGCGAGTTGCTCGCGCACCTTGGTCAGGGTGGCCGTGAAGTCGGCCACGCGCTTCTTGAACTGTTCCAGCACGGCCGCCGGGGCCTTGGCCACGAAAGCCTCGTTGGACAGCTTGGCCGAAGCGTTGGCGATCTCGCCTTCCAGGCGCGTGGCTTCCTTGCTCAGACGGGCCTTTTCGGCCTCCACGTCGATTTCCATGAACAGGCAGAGGCGAGCTTCGCCCACCACCGCCACCGGCGCAGCCTGCGCGGCCGCAGCCCAGCTGGCCTCGTCTTCGAACACCTTCACCTCGTTGAGTTTGGCCAGCGCCTGCAGCACCGGGCCAGCGGTCTGCATGAAGGCCGTGTCGCCCAGCACATAGAGCGGCAGGCGCGTGGCCGGCGACACGTTCATTTCACCTCGCAGCGTGCGGCAGGCGTCCACCAGGCCCTTGAGCTTGGCCACGTGGGCTTCGGCTTCGGCGTCGATGCGCTCGGGCTGGCACACCGGGTAGACCGCCACACTCACCGACTCGCCTGCGCGGCCGGCCACGGGCGCGACCTTCTGCCACAGCTCTTCGGTGATGAACGGAATGACGGGGTGCGCCAGACGCAGGATGGTTTCCAGCGTGCGGATCAGGGTGCGGCGCGTGGCGCGTTGCTGCGCCTCGTTGCCGGTGTTGATCTGCACCTTGGCGATCTCCAGGTACCAGTCGCAGAACTCATTCCAGACGAAGTCGTAGATGGTGTTGGCGACGTTGTCCAGCCGGTACTCGGCAAAGCCTTGGGCCACCTCGGCCTCGACGCGCTGCAGCTTGGAGACGATCCAGCGGTCGGCCTGCGAGAAGCTCATGTAGCCGTGTGCCGGGCCACCGACTTCGCAGTCGGCCTTGGTGTGCTCCAGCAGACCGCAGTCCTGGCCTTCGCAGTTCATCAGCGTGAAGCGCGTGGCGTTCCAGAGCTTGTTGCAGAAGTTGCGGTAGCCCTCGCAGCGTTTGCTGTCGAAATTGATGCTGCGGCCCAGCGAGGCCAGCGCGGCGAAGGTGAAGCGCAGCGCGTCGGCACCGTAGGCCGGGATGCCTTCGGGGAATTCCTTTTCGGTCTGCTTGCGCACCTTGGGCGCCGTCTCGGGCTTGCGCAGTCCTGTCGTGCGCTTGTCCAGCAGGGGCGCCAGGGCGATACCGTCGATCAGGTCGACCGGGTCGAGCACGTTGCCCTCGGACTTGCTCATCTTCTGGCCCTGCGCGTCGCGCACCAGTCCGTGGATGTAGACGTGCTTGAACGGCACGCGGCCGGTGAAGTGCGTCGTCATCATGATCATCCGGGCCACCCAGAAGAAGATGATGTCGTAGCCTGTCACCAGCACGCTGCTGGGCAGGTAGAGGTTGTAGTCGTCGGTGGCGGCGCTGCCTTGTTCGGGCCAGCCCATGGTGCTGAACGGCACCAATGCGCTGGAGTACCAGGTGTCGAGCACGTCCTCGTCGCGTGTGAGCACCTTGTCCGCACCGGCCTGGGCTTGTGCTTCTTCGAGGTTGCGCGCCACGTAGACCTGGCCCTGCTCGTCGTACCAGGCCGGAATCTGGTGGCCCCACCAGAGCTGGCGGCTGATGCACCAGTCCTGGATGTTGTTCATCCACTGGTTGTAGGTGTTGACCCAGTTCTCGGGCACGAACGTCACCTCGCCCGACTGCACGGCGGCAACGGCCTTGTCTGCAATGGACGTGCCGCTGGTGTTGTGTTCATTGCCCTTGCTGGTCATCGCCACGAACCACTGGTCCGTCAGCATGGGCTCGATCACCTGGCCGGTGCGGGCGCAGCGCGGCACCATCAGCTTGTGCTTCTTCACCTCGACCAGCAGGCCCTCAGCCTCCAGCTGGGCGACGATCTGCTTGCGGGCGACGAAGCGGTCCAGGCCCACGTAGGCGGTCGGGATGTCAGACGCTTCCGCCGCAGACACCTTGGCCTCCAGGCTGAAGATGGTCAGCATGGCCAGGCCGTGGCGCTGACCCACCTGGTAGTCGTTCGGGTCGTGCGCGGGCGTGACCTTCACCACGCCGGTGCCGAAGGCCTTGTCCACGTAGTCGTCGGCGATCACGGGCACGAGGCGGCCTGTGATCGGCAGCTTGACCTGCTGGCCGATCAGGTGGGCGTAGCGCTCGTCTTCCGGGTGCACCATCACGGCGGTGTCGCCGAGCATGGTCTCGGGGCGCGTGGTGGCGACCACCAGCGACTCTTCCGATCCTGCAATGGGGTAGCGGATGTGCCAGAGCGAGCCGTCTTCCTCTTCACTCTCCACCTCCAGGTCCGACACGGCGGATTGCAGCACTGGGTCCCAGTTCACCAGTCGCTTGCCACGGTAGATCAGGCCCTGCTGGTAGAGCTTCACGAAGGTGTCGGTCACCACCGTGGACAGTTTGTCGTCCATGGTGAAGTACTCGCGGCTCCAGTCCACGCTGTCGCCCATGCGGCGCATCTGCGTGGTGATGGTGTTGCCGCTCTGCTCTTTCCACTCCCACACCTTGGCGACGAAGTTCTTGCGGCCCAGGTCGTGGCGGCTGAGCTTCTGTTCCTGCAGCTGGCGCTCCACCACGATCTGCGTGGCGATGCCGGCGTGGTCGGTGCCGGGCACCCAGGCGGTGTTGAAACCGCTCATGCGGTGGTAGCGCGTCAGCGAGTCCATGATGGTCTGGTTGAACGCGTGGCCCATGTGCAGCGTGCCCGTCACGTTGGGCGGCGGCAGCTGAATGGCGAAGTTCTTGCCCTGCGCGGCGGCCTCGGCGCTGGGGGCAGAGGTGCCCCGGAAACCGGCCACGCCGTAGCCGCGTTGTTCCCACTCCGGCCCCCAATGGGCCTCCAATGCGGCGGGCTCGAAGGATTTGGACAGGCTGTTGAGACCGGGTTGATCGCTGGGGGTGGACATGCTGTTTCCGGGGAAGGTTGGCGCGCTGGCCGCCACGGGGTGGGCCGGCAGAGGGTGAGCGCCTGATTTTACGGGGCGCCCGCCGCGCCGCCGCAGCGGGCGCCGCACAATCGCGGCTCAACAGGAGCTGTGCAATGAAGCGGTGGTGGATGACGGTATTGGGTGGGTTGGGGCTGCTGGCGGCCTACCTGCTGACGTGGCCGGTGCCGATCGTGGCGCAGCGCTGGCAGGCTGCGGCCTCCCCGGGCTACACCGGCGTGCACACGGCGAACACCGCCCTGGCTGCTCTGAAGACCCTGGACCTGGGCGACGAAGCGGGGCCCGAGCATGTGCAGATCGGTCCCGATGGCCGGCTCTACACCACCGTGGCCAGTGGCCGTGTGCTGCGCATGGCGCCCGATGGCGCGGGGCGTGAGGTGTTCGCGGAAACCGGCGGGCGGGTGCTGGGCTTTGACTTTGACCGCCGGGGCGACCTGATCGCGGCCGACGCCATGCGCGGGCTGCTGCGCATCGGCGCCGATGGCCGCGTGAGCGTGCTGGCCGACCGCGTGGGCGATCAGCCCATCGCCTACGCCGACGCGGTGGCGGCCACCCGGCGCCCCGACGCGCCCGAGCGCTATTTCTTCACCGACGCCTCCACCCGCTTTGGCGCCAAGGCCTGGGGCGGCACCTTCGAGGCCAGCGTGCTCGACATCCTGGAGCAGTCGGCCACGGGCCGGGTGCTGGTGCACGACCCGGCGGCTGGCAGCACGGTCGAGGTGGCGCGCGGCCTGTCGTTCGCCAACGGCATCGCGCTCTCGGCCGACGAGCAGACCCTGCTGGTCGCCGAAACCGGGCGGTACCGCGTCTGGGCGATTCCCGCCACGGCGCGCGGGCTGGACCTGTCGGCCGGCCCCACGGGCGGCGCGCGCATCTTGCTCGACAACCTGCCCGGTTACCCGGACAACCTGATGCGCGGCCAGGGCGACCGCATCTGGGTCGGGCTGGTCAAGCCCCGCTCGCCGCTGATCGACCGCCTCGCCAACCAGCCGCTGCTGCGCGAGATGACCCTGCGTCTGCCGCGCGCCTGGTGGCCCATCCCCCAGCCCTATGGCCACGTGGTGGCATTCACCGAAGCGGGTCGTGTGGTGGCCGACTGGCAGGATCCGAGCGGCGCCTACCCCGAGACCACCGCCGTCACCGAAACCGCCGACCGGGTGTACGTGCACAGCCTGCACGCCCGGGGGTTGGGCTGGATGCCGCGACCCGAAGGGCTGCGCTGACGCACAACGGCCGTATCAGGCGCTCATCACCGTGTCGCGCGCCGCTGCCACGCAATCGCCCAGCACGCGCGCGTCGCCCACCTGGTTGGCCAGCAACAGGATCAGACGCGCATTGAGCAGCTCGGACGATTCGCGGCTCAGGCCCTGGTGGGCGTCGAGCAACTGCTCGTAAAAGCCATCAGCGTCTTGAAGGTTGGGTGTGGTCTTCATGGGGTTCTCCAACGAGAGTCAGCGCAGGCCGAGCGAGCGTTCGATGGCGGCGACCAGCCGGCCGTCCACCGCTTCGCCCGTGGCCGCCAGGTAACCGTCGGGCCGCACCAGCGCCCAGGCGTGGCCTTGCCCCTGGCAGGCGCCCTGCAGGTGACCCTTGGGGTCGTGCACGTGCTCCACACATTGCGCGCGGCCCTCGGCCGGCACCACCTGCACCGCGCGCAAGGGTGCGTCGGCGCACAGGCGGCGCACGCGCTGCAGTGCCGCGGCAGGCTGGTTGCCGAACACCAGCAGCAGCAGGTCGCCGTGCGCCCAGTCGAGCAGGCGGTTGACAGTGCCTTCGCCGCCGTCGGCCCAGGTGAAGCGCACGTTTTGCACGCTCTGGCCTGCCGAGCTGCCGCCGCTGCCTTTGTCGGCATAGGTGCAGGCGCCAGAGCCGCTGTAGGGGTTGGCCACGGCCATGCGGCCGGTGTTGACCAGGGGGCGAGCGAAGGGGAACTGTTTGGCCAGGCCGATCACGGCGTGACGAAACACGCGCTCGATGCCATCGGCCGGGCGCAGGAAACGCGCCGTGCGCTGCGTGACGCGCACGTTCTCGCGGGCCGCTTCGAGCCGCTCATCGTTGAAGCTCTCCAGCAGGCTGGGGTGCGCCTTGCCCTGCAGCACGGCGGCGAGCTTCCATGCCAGGTTGTCGGCGTCGGACACGCCGGTGTTGCCGCCGCGCGCGCCGAAGGGACTGACGACCTTGGCCGAGTCGCCCATGAAAAACACGCGGCCTTCGCGCATGCGGTGCACGCACTCGCTGCGGTAGGCGTAGGGCCCGACCCAGACGATCTCGACCCCGGCGTCGGGGCCGAACTGGCGCGTGAGGCGCTCGCGCACCACGTCTTCTCGGCTCACGTGTTCGGGGTCGGCGTTGGGCGCCATCTGGTAGTCGATGCGCCACACGTCGTCGGCCATCAGGTGTTGCCAGACGGCACGGTTCTCATTGAACGGCGCTTCGACCCAGGTGTGGCGTTCGACGGGCGGTTGTTTGGTGAAGCGCACGTCGGCGATGCACCAGCGGTCGTCGCCGCGTTTGGAGTCGGCGGGGATCTGCAGCCACTTGCGCAGCGGGCTGTTGGAGCCGGTGGCGTCGATCACGTGTTCGGCTTCGATGCGGTAGCTGCCGGCGGGGGTGTCGACGGTGAGTGTGGCGAACTCGGCGTTTTGCTCGAAGGCGGTGAGGCGGTTTTGCCAGCGCAGGTCGACGGTGCCGAGTTGCTGGATGCGGTCGACCAGGTAACCCTCAATGTAGAACTGCTGGATGTTGGTGAAGGCGGGCTGGCTGGAGAGGTGGAAATTGCCTTGCTGACGCAGGTCGAAGCTGTAGACCTCGTCGTCGCCGGCGAAGGTGCGGCCCACGCTCCACTGGATGCCTTTGGCGGCGATGCGCTCGTAGATGCCGAGGCGTTCGAAGATTTCGAGCGATTTCTGGGTGTAGCAGATGCCGCGTGAAGAAGCGCCTTTGACGCCGACGGTGTTGTCTTCGTCGAGCAGCACGGCCTTGACGCCCAGGCGCGAGAGTGAGCAGGCAAGGGTGAGGCCGGTGATGCCGCCGCCGACGATGACCACCGGGTGTCTGGTGATGGGCTCGCTGTTGAGTTCGGGTGGGGCGATGAACGGGTACTCGGGCAGCACGTAGCCGCTGCCCTGGGTGAACTCGTAGCTGTTGGTGTGGGCTGCTTCTTTGTAAGTGCTGTGCTGCATCTTTGTCGTCCTCTTGTTGTTTTGGTTGGCTCGGATTCCGCTCATCTTCCTCGCGGGCTCAGAGGCGCGGCGTGCCCTGTTCCGCTCATGTCCCCCGGCCCGGCTGCGCCGGACCTCCTCCTTTACTTCGCTGCACAGGACACGCCGCGCCTCTGAGCCAGCAGGTCTGGGCGCGCGCAGAGGTATCCCTTGTGTGCGCGCCAACGAGGTGTTCTGCGCTGGGGGCGACCGGCGCAGCGAGGTAAAGGAGGAGACAACGGCGAAGCCGTTGGCGGGGGACACGAGCGGAGCCGGTCGCCCCCAGCGCAGAAGACCGGAGCCAAGCCAACGCCACAACAGCCCCCAAGAACCAACTCAGGAAGTGGCAGGCACAAACTCAGGCCGATCATTCTGCTGCGGCTTCAAAGGCGCAGACAACTTGCCCTCGGCACGCTCACGCCGCCACTGCTCCTTGCGTGCATTCCACTCCGCCAGCCGCGCATGCGCCGTCTTGCTCTCCTGCAACATCTCAAACTCATCGGCCAGCTGCGCAGTCAACTCCATCCGGATGCCGTTCGGGTCGAAGAAATAGATGCTCTTGAAGATGTGGTGGTCCGTCACCCCCAGCACCTCGAACCCGTGCGCCTGCAAACGCACCTTGGTGT
Organism: Hydrogenophaga sp. A37; assembly: GCF_002001205.1. Lineage (GTDB taxonomy): Bacteria > Pseudomonadota > Gammaproteobacteria > Burkholderiales > Burkholderiaceae_C > Hydrogenophaga. The sequence continues at coordinate 18,405 of NZ_MUNZ01000055.1, read as the reverse complement.
TCTCCAGCTCCTCGACGGTGTTCACCCGGAAGCTGATGTGGTTCACCCACTTCGGCGTGTTCGGGCTCGGCAGCGCGGCCTCGTCGTCACCCAGATCGAAAAAGGCGATGAACGAACCATCTTGCAAGCGGAAAAAGAAGTGCGTGTACGGGCAGTACTCGCCCGTGCTGGGCACCACGTCGCTCTGGATGATGTGGTACAGCGGCAGACCCAGGATGTCCTCGTAAAAACGGCGAGTTTCCTCGGCGTCCTTGGCCCGGTAGGCGTAATGGTGCAGCTGCTGGACGGCGGCGGGCGGGGGCAGGGCGGTGTTCATGGCGAGTCTCCTGTGATTCAACGGAGCATAACGAATTTATCTAAACGAAATTCGTTCCATGCCGGTGTCCGCGCCAGCTTGAGGGTTTCCAGCCGGTCTGTCGATGGGGTTTGTCAGGGTTATCACTGAGCCCAAGCCCATAGCCTGCCGCAATCCAGCGCATAGCCCAGAACGATTGACGATGTTCCGAGAACGGGCGTAAGGTGCCCCTTGTCTCAGCGGGTCCGGCCTGTCTTTGGGCGGCCTCGTTGGGCGTTTTTCCACCCACGACAAGGAGATAGACACATGGCCGCATTGAAAGGCTCGAAGACCGAGCAGTGCCTGAAAGACGCCTTCGCTGGCGAATCGCAGGCCAACCGCCGTTACCTGTATTTCGCGAACAAGGCCGACATCGAAGGCCAGAACGACGTGGCGGCCCTGTTCCGCTCCACCGCCGAAGGCGAGACCGGCCACGCCCACGGCCACTTGGAGTTCCTGGAGCAGTCCGGCGACCCCGCGACCGGCCTGCCCATCGGCTCCACCCGCAACAACCTCGCTTCCGCTGTCGCTGGCGAAACCCACGAGTACACCGACATGTACCCCGGCATGGCCAAGACCGCGCGCGACGAAGGTTTTGACGAGGTGGCCGACTGGTTCGAGACCCTGGCCAAGGCCGAGCGCTCGCACGCGAACCGGTATCAAAAAGCGCTGAACGAATTGGTGGATTGAATTGACCCCCCCGCGCCGCGCCTAAGGGCGCGTCACCCCCCAGGGGGCGACACCTGCGGCCCGGCAAAGCCGGTTCCGCGGTGTCCTGGGTTTGAGCAGCCCTTCTCTCGAAGGGCGTTTTTTGAAAGCGCTGTATCCGAGCGCTTTCAAAAACCCACGATCCAACCCGCACAGACGAGGAGACGAGACATGGCCACCGAAGGCAACCTGCAGGCCCCCACGCGCCATGCACTCGACTGGAAGAACCCCGCGTTCTACGACGAAGAGAAGTGCTTTGACGAGTTGGAGCGCATCTTCGACATCTGCCACGGTTGCCGCCGCTGCGTGAGCCTTTGCGGCTCGTTCCCCACGCTGTTCGATCTGGTGGACAACAGTGAGTCGCTGGAGGTCGATGGCGTGGCCAAGCAGGACTACTGGAAGGTGGTGGACCAGTGCTACATGTGCGACCTCTGCTACATGACCAAGTGCCCCTACACGCCGCCGCACGAGTGGAACCTCGACTTCCCGCACACCATGTTGCGCGCCAAGGCGATCAAGTTCAAGAAGGGTGAGGTCAAGCTCAGCGAGAGGCTGCTGGCCTCGACCGACCTGCACGGCAGCTTCGCCGGCATCCCCATCGTGGTCCAGGTCGCCAACGCGGTGAACAAGACCCAGGTCGCGCGCGGCGTGATGGAAAACGTGCTCGGCGTCGACAAGAACGCCTGGCTGCCCGAGCTGGCGACGAAGAAATTCCGCTCCGGCACACCGGCCGCCAAGGCATCAAGGGTGGTGGACGGCGACAAGACGCCCGGCAAGGTCGCGATCTTCTCCACCTGCTACATCAACTACAACGAGCCCGGCATCGGCCTGGACCTGCTCAAGATCCTCGACCACAACGAGATCCCGTACACGCTGGTGGAGAAGGAAAAATGCTGCGGCATGCCCAAGCTGGAGCTGGGCGACCTGGACTCGGTGCAGAGCAGCAAAGAAGCCAACATACCGGTGCTGGCGAAATACGCGAAAGACGGTTTCGCCATCCTCGCCGCCGTGCCCAGCTGTGCGTTGATGTTCAAGCAGGAAATCCCGCTCATGTTCCCGGGCGACGCCGACGCGCAGCTCGTCAAGGAACACATGTGGGACCCGTTCGAGTACCTGATGGCGCGCAAGCGCGACGGCCTACTGAAGACCGAGTTCCCGCAGAAGCTGGGCAACGTGAGCTACCAGATCCCCTGCCACGGCCGGGTGCAGAACATCGGCCGCAAGACCGAAGAAATGCTCAAGATGGTCCCCGACACCACCGTCAACACCATCGAACGCTGCTCCGGCCACGCCGGCACCTTCGGCGTGAAAAAGGCCTACCACCAGCAGGCCATGAAGATCGGCAAGCCGGTGTTCAAGGCCATGGCCACCATGAAGGACGGCGCGAAGCCCGACTACATCAGCTCCGACTGCCCCCTTGGCGGCCACCACATCGCCCAAGGCTTCGAGGTCAACGGCCTCGGTGCGCCCGAGCTGCAGCACCCGCTGAGCCTCGTGGCCAAAGCCTACGGCCTCAAATAAGAAAGACCACCATGCAACTCACCGGACACATCACCCCCGACAGCCTCATGGGCCTGGAGGCCTACAGCAAGTGGCGCAAGCAACACAAGCCCGAGGTCATCACCCACCGCAAACAACGCAGCGTGCAGCTCGGCGAACACCTCAACCTGCAGTTCGAGAGCGAGACCACCATCCGCTACCAGATCCAGGAGATGCTGCGCATCGAGAAGATCTTTGAAGAAGAGGGCATCCAGCAGGAGATCGACGCCTACGCGCCGCTGGTGCCCGACGGCGGCAACTGGAAAGGCACGTTGATGATCGAGTACACCGACGTCAACGAGCGCAAGCGCGAGCTGGCCCGCCTCATCGGCGTGGAAGACCGCCTGTTCGTCGAGGTCGAAGGCATGGCCCGCGTGTACGCGATTGCGGATGAAGACCTCGACCGCGAGAACGACGAGAAGACCAGTGCGGTCCACTTCGTGCGCTTCGAGTTCACCCCCGCGATGCGCGCCGCCATCCAGGCCGGCGCGGCCGTCAAGCTCGGCTGCGACCACACCCACTACCCGGCGCATGTGCAGATCGGGCCGGAGACGTTGGCGAGTTTGGCGGGGGATTTGAAGTAGGCGCCGTCAGCCTGCGGGATGAAGTCCCCAGCGGCCCCAGTCGGAGCTGGTGGGGGCTTCGATGCACAAGGGTCGACTGGAGTGCGGGTGGACCACCGTCAGCGATGCCGCATGCAGCCACAGCCGCTGCACCCCCAGCCCCGCCGCCACCGCCCGGTTCAGCGGCCCTTTGCCGTGGGTCGAGTCGCCGATGATCGGATGCGAAATGTGTTTCATGTGCCGCCGCAACTGGTGGCGCCGGCCGGTCAGCGGTTGCAGTTCCATCAGCGCGCAGCGCAAGTTCTCGAAGCCGCCAAAGGGCAGGGGCAGCTCGAAGCGCTCCAGCGTCCGGTAATGCGTCTGCGCGTCCTGCACCGCTTCGCGCTGCTCTCGCATGTCGTCGGGCATGCGCTTCAGCGGATGATCGATCAGGCCTTCATCCAAGGGCCAGCCGCGCACGATGGCCTGGTAGGTTTTCTGCATGCCGTCGCCCGATTCAAAGGCACGACCGAGCACGCCCGCGGTGCCCGCGTCCAGCGCGAACAGCAGCACGCCGCTGGTGCCTTTGTCGAGCCGATGTACCGGCCAGACCGGTTGGCCGATCTGGTCGCGCAGCATCTGCACCGCAAAGCGGGTCTCGCCCGCGTCGAGGCCGGTGCGGTGCACCAGCAGACCCGGGGGTTTGTGCACGGCTGCAAGATAATCGTCCCGATACAGGATTTCCAGCATGTTGTTTCTATTGTCCCCCGCCAAAGCCCTCGACTTCGAGACGCCGGCCCACACCAAGACCCACACCCAGCCGCTGTTCGTTGAGCAGGCGGCGGCGCTGATCGCCGTGTTGCGCGAGCAGACGCCGTTGCAGGTGTCGGCGTTGATGGATTTGTCCGATCAACTCGCGGGGCTCAATGTGGCGCGTTACCAGGCGTGGGCGCGCAAGTTCACTGCGAAGAACTCGAAGCAGGCGGTGCTGGCGTTTGATGGCGACGTGTACGGCGGACTGGACGCCAAGACCCTGAGCGAAGACGATCTGGGCTGGCTGCAGCAACACCTGTGCATCCTGAGCGGGCTGTACGGCGTGTTGCGCCCGCTGGACCGCATGCAGCCCTACCGGCTGGAGATGGGCACGCGCCTGCAGACAGAGAAGGGCGCCAACCTCTACCGCTTCTGGGGCAGCCAGGTCTCGGACTACCTGAACCAGCGCGCACGGGCCGACAAGAGCCCGGTGGTGATCAACCTCGCGAGTGATGAGTATTTCAAGGTGGTGGACCGCCAGGTGTTGAAGCCGCGCGTGGTGACCTGTGTGTTCGAAGAGCGCAAGGGCGATGCCTACAAGATCGTCAGCTTCTTCGCCAAGCGCGCGCGGGGGCTGATGGTGCGCTACGCGCTGCAGCAACGCGCCATGAAGCCCGAGCAGCTCCAGGGTTTTGACCTGGAGGGTTACCGTTACGTGCCCGCCGTGTCCGACCCCGACCGGCTGGTGTTTCGCCGTGAGCAAAAACCCGCAGGAGTCACAGCGCCATGACCCAGACCGTCACGCCCGAGTTGCGCCAGTGGATCATCGAACAGTCGTCGGCCGGCTGCCTGCCCGAGGCCGTGCTGGCCTCGATGGTGCAGGCCGGCTGGCAGGCCGACGTGGCCGAGGCCGCGCTGGAGCAGACGCTGCGCGACCACCTTCAGCAGTTGGGCGCGGGCCGGGCGGCCAGCCCCGCGCCCGTGACGCCTGTGCGCAACCAGGTGGGGGTGAAGGTGCCCGATCTGGTGTTGACCGGTTCGCCGCGCCGCGTCGACGCGGGCGACCGCATGGTCGATGTGGTGGTGTCGATGAGCCAGCCGCGTGTGGTGGTGCTCGGCGGCTTGCTGAGCGACGAAGAGTGCGACGGCCTGATCGCCGCCGCTCGCCCGCGCCTAGCGCGCTCGCTCACGGTGCAGACCGCCACCGGCGGCGAAGAGATGAACCCCGACCGCACGAGCAACGGCATGTTTTTCAGCCGGGGCGAGAGCGAGCTGATCCAGCGCATCGAGGCGCGCATCGCGCACCTGGTGCACTGGCCGGTCGAGAACGGCGAGGGCATTCAGGTGCTCAACTACCAGGTGGGCGCCGAGTACAAGCCGCACTACGACTATTTCGACCCGGCTGAACCGGGCACGCCGACCATCCTCAAGCGCGGCGGCCAGCGCGTGGGCACGGTCGTGATGTACCTCAACGAGCCGGCGCGTGGCGGCGGCACCACCTTCCCCGACGTGGGGCTGGAGGTGGCGCCCGTGCGCGGCAGCGCGGTGTTCTTCAGCTACAACCGGCCGCAGCCCGGCACCATGAGCCTGCACGGCGGCGCGCCGGTGCTCGAAGGCGAGAAGTGGGTGGCCACCAAGTGGCTGCGCGAACGGGTCTTTGAATGAACGCGCCCCGGGCCGAATCCCCTCCCTAGACCCTCTTTCCACCACCGCCGAACGCCGAGACCCACAACCCGTGAGCATGACCCCCGACCATTCACCTCTGGGCAAGCCCTCGGCCTACGCCGACCAGTACGACCCCTTGCTGCTGTTCCCGTTGCCGCGCGAACCCAAGCGCATCGAGATCGGCATCACCGGCAGCGTGCCGTTTCTTGGCGCCGACCTCTGGACCGCGTTCGAGCTGAGCTGGCTCAACCTGAAGGGCAAGCCACAGGTGGCCATCGCCCACATCACCATCCCCTGCGAGAGCACGCACATCGTCGAGAGCAAGTCGTTCAAGCTCTACCTCAACAGCTTCAACAACACCCGGCTGGGGAGCGCGGACGAAGTGCGCGAACGCATCCGCAGCGACGTGAGCGCGGCCATCTGGAGCGGCGGACCGGTGAAGGCCGGCGCCGGTGTGCGCCTGCTGCTGCCCGAGCTGTTCGAGTGCGAACCGGTCAAGGAGCTGGAGGGTTTCTCGATCGACCGGCTCGACGTGGATTGCGACCACTACCAGCCCGCGCCCGAGCTGCTGAGCGCTGCGCTGGATGAAAAGCCGGTTGAAGAAACCCTGGTGAGCGACCTGCTCAAGAGCAACTGCCTCGTCACCGGCCAGCCCGACTGGGGCAGCGTGCAGATCCGCTACAGCGGGCCGCAGATCGACCAGGCCGGGCTGCTGCGGTACATCGTGAGTTTTCGCAACCACAACGAGTTCCACGAGCAGTGCGTGGAGCGCATCTACATGGACATCATGGCGCGCTGCAAGCCCGCCAAACTGATGGTCTACGCGCGCTACACCCGAAGGGGCGGCCTCGACATCAACCCCTGGCGCAGCAGCCACCCGCAGCTGCCCCCGGCCAACGTGCGCATGGCGCGGCAGTAACAAGGCGAGAGGTCCGCTGGCAGCCCAGCGCAGCCGCCCTCCGGCTACAGCCCCAGCGGCAAGGCCTGCTCGGGGCGGACCTCGAAGGCAGGCTCGGTGGCAAAGCCCAGCCAGCACCGTGCCGCAGCCTGCAGCAGGGCAGGGTCGCCCGTGGTGGTGAGTTGAACCCGCCCCGGGCCGGCGCTTGCCAGGGTCTGGGCGGCTTCCAGCAGTCGGCGGGTGTGACGGGCCACGGGTTCGCCGGTGGACACGATCTGCACCTGCGGCCCCACCAGCGCGGCCAGCTGGTCCTGGACAAACACATAGTGGGTGCAACCCAGCACCAGGGTGTCGATCTCACCCGCTTGTGCGCCGAATCGGCCCATGGTGCTGATGTATTTTTGGCAGAGTGCGATGGCGTTTGAGAGATCGGCAGACGCCACGCTGCGGTGGATGGCATCGGCCAGGCCGTCGCAAGGCTGGACGACGTACTCGGCCTGGTCCTGCAGGCTGCGCCGCAGGGCGTGAAACTTGGCGCTGGTGACGGTGCCGCGCGTGCCGATGACACCGACACGCTTGGTGTGGCTGGCGGCGGCAGCGGGCTTGAGGCCTGGCTCCACGCCGATGATGGGCAGGTCCGGGTGCTCGGTGCGCAGCTGCGCCACGGCGGCCATGGTGGCGGTGTTGCAGGCGATCACCAGGGCCTTGATGCCGTGGTGGCGGCGCAAGTGCTGAGTGACCACCCGGCTGCGCTCTGTCACATAGGCATCGCCGCGCTCGCCGTAGGGGGCGAAGCCGCTGTCGTCCAGGTAGACAAAGTGCTCCAGTGGCAGCTCGGCGTGCAGCGCCTTCAGGACGCTCAGGCCGCCAATGCCGCTGTCAAAGACCCCCACCGGGGCCGTGGGCTGAATGCCCGCCCGCGTGAGGGTGGATGGAAGCAAGGCTTCGGCAGGCACCGGACAGGGCAGGGAGTTCAAACGCATGAACCCCAGTATCCCAAAACATCAGGACGGCACGGTGGCAGCGGCGGGCGCCGACAGCTCGTAGTGAAAGACCTTGGCAATGATCTGCCAGCGACCGTCGGCGTGAATGAAGCTGAGCACGTCGGTGAAGTGCTTCGGCCCGATCGAACACACCACCCGGGCCAGCGCGGTGCTGGAGCCCACCAGCTCGATGGACAGCACACGGTCGGTGCGCTGCTCGCCCCGGCTGTAAGGAGAGGGTCTGGCGTCGACGACAGCGAAATACTCCGGCATGCGCCGTATCAATGGGGGGGTGTCGGTCGCGCAGGCGTACACGGCGGCCTCGTGAAAGACCTGGCGCAGCCGCTGCGTGTCGCTGTGGTGGAGACCATCGAAGTAGTTCTGCAGCACCGCATGCAGCGCCTGGAAGGTGGCGGCGCTCTGGTTCGGCGCGGCGCTCACTGGAGTACCTTCGCCCTTCGGGCTGCGGTGCGAGCTTGCTTGGGAACGGCCCGGCGCGGCGCTCATGCCGGCTTCTCCGCGTTGCGCTGGCGCAGCACCGCGACGGTCTCGCCGGCAATGCCCCAGTCCCCGGTCTCGACCTCGTCGATCACGACAAAGGTGGTGGCGGGGTTCTTGTGGAGCACCCGCACCAGCAGGTCGGTGGTGCCGCGGATCAGTTCGGCTTTCTGCTCGGGGGTGGCCCCCTCCCTGGTGATCTTGATGTTGACGTAGGGCATGGTTCAGTTCCTCTGTGGTGTTTGAAAGCGGTTGGTGATGGCGGCGGCCCGGCCCAGCGCGGTGTCGCAACCCTGCATGAGCGCTTGCACCACCGCCGAAGCGGGCGACGTGGCGTGCACCAGGTCGGCCGCTTCACCGGCGATCACGGGTGCCGTGTCGAAGTCACCCGCCTCGCGGGCATGGGCCAGGCGGGTTTGTTGTGTGGCCAGTTCGGCGTGCTGTGCCTGGGGCTCGGCGGCCCAGCGTGCACCCAGTTGCTCGGACAGCGCATTGCGCAGTGCGCGCAGTCCCCATGGCCCCTCGGGCCAGTCCAGCCCGCGCAGTTGGTCGAACAGGGGGCTCTTGAAGGTGTTGTCCCCGCTGGCAGCGACCAACCGGCGTTTGGCTTCGGGGTGGGCGAGCGATTCGTCGCAGGCGTAGAAAGCGGTGCCGCACAAAACCCCTTGGGCGCCGAGCATCAGCGCCGCAGCGATGCCGCGGCCGTCGGCAATGCCACCCGCGGCCACCACCGGCAACGGGGCAACGGCGTCGACCACCGCTGGCACCAGGGCCATGGTGCCGCGCAGGCCGCCATGGCCGCCGGCTTCGCCCCCCTGGGCAACGATCACATCGGCGCCGGCGGCGGCGGCCTCGCGGGCCTGCTTCACCATTTGCACCTGGGCGATCAGGGTCACCCCCGCCCGGCGCACCTGGTCGGCAAAACCACCCATGTCGCCAAACGACAGCAGGATGGCGGTGGGCGCGAACGCCAAGGCCATGTCCAGCAACTCAGGCTGGCGGCGCAGGGACCAGGTGATGAAGCCCACGCCGATGCGCTGGCCTTCGGTGGCCGACAGCTGCGAAGCAAGCCAGTCTCGATCGCCGTAACCCGCCCCCACGAAGCCCAGGCCGCCGGCGCGGCTGGTGGCCGCGGCGAGACGCCCACCACTGACGCCCGCCATCGGCGCGAGCAGCAGGGGGTGGCGGATGCCGAGCAAGGTGGTGAGCGGCGTCATGATCAAGCCTTCCGCCGAGCCGCCTCAAGGGAGGCTTGCGCCCCCTTGGGGGGAAGAGAGAACACGAAGTGTCGAACGTGGGGGTACATGCTGTCTCTCGTACGAGGCTTCAGGCCGGCAGCAGGCCTTCGGCCTGCATGGCGGCGCGCACGGCAGGGCGTTGCGCCACGCGCGCCATGAAGGCCTGAAGGTGGGTCAGGTCGCTGATGTCCAGCTGCACGAATTTGGACCAGTTCGCGACGACAAACAGGTAGGCATCCGCCACGGTGAAGGCGTCTCCCGTCAGGAATGACTGCCCCTCCAGTTTCGTGTTGACCCATTCCAGCTTTTTACGCAGCAGGCCCGCCAGCGACTGCTTGGCGGTGGTGTCGAGCTCGGGCCGGAACAAGGGGGTGAACGACTTGTGCAGTTCTGAGGTGATGTAGTTCTGCCATTCCATGACGCGGTAACGCGCCAGGGTGCCGGAGGTGGGCAGCATGGTGGTGGCGCCGGCCTGGTCGGCGATGTATTGCGCGATCACCGGGCCCTCGGTGAGCCGGGTGCCGTCGTCCAGCTCCAGCAGGGGCACCTGGCCTTTCGGATTGATGTGGTGGTAGTCCGCGCCGTCGGCGGTCAGGTGTTGGGCGGTGTCCACTTTGAGCGCGGTGAACGGCGTGCCGGTCTCGCGCAGAACGATGTGGGGAGCCAGCGAGCAGGCAGCGGGCGAAAAGTACAGCTTCATGGATTTTCCTGGTGGGGGTGCGTCGGAGCCTGCATCGTATTTATGATCTTCAAAGCAATAAATGGGTCGATGTGCAATTGACTGTTTACATGGAGATCGTGAATGAGCCGTTTGTTTGACGAAGTGGCGCTGGGCAGCATCGAGTTGTTCTGCCTGACCGCCGAGCACGAGGGGTTCACGGCAGCGGCCCATGTGACCGGCATGAGCCCGGCCGCGGTCAGCCGTTCGGTGGCCCGCCTGGAGGCGCGCCTCGGTGTGCAGTTGCTGGCGCGAACGACACGGCGCGTGCGGCTGACGGAAGCGGGTCAGCGCTACCACGCCCGTTGCCGTGAGGCGCTGGACCAGCTTCAGGAGGCGGAACGGGAGGCCACCGAACAGCAGCAGCTGGCGTCGGGCCTGGTGCGGCTGAGCTTGCCCACCTCCTACGCGCACCACCGCGTGCTGCCGGTGCTGCCGGAGTTCATGAGGCTGTGTCCGCACATCGAGCTGGAGCTTCAGCTGACCAACCGCAATGTGGACTTTGCCGACGAGCGTTTTGATCTCGCCGTGAGAGGGCGCGCGCCGCCCGATTCCGGTCTGGTGGCGCGCAAGCTGGAGGACGCCGGGCTGGTGGTCGTGGCGTCACCGGCCTACCTGCGTCGTCACCCCAGGCCTTTGCGTGTCGAAGACCTGGCGGGGCACGAATGCATCCAGTTCGTGCTGCCCAGCACCGGGCAGAACGTGCCCTGGCTGCTCAAGGTGGGTGCGCGCATCGAAGAGGTGGTGACGCTGGGTCGGCTCTCCTGCTCGGACGACATCCTGGGTCCGGTCACGCTGGCGCGGGCCGGTGGCGGTGTGTTGCAGACCTACCGCTTTCTGGTGGAGCGCGATCTGGCCGAAGGCGGCCTGGTGGAGCTGCTCCCCGATTGCCTGGGCGCGTCCCGGCCGTTCTCGCTCATCTACCCCGGCAACCGCCACATGCCACAGCGCGTGAGGGCTGTGATCGATTTCCTGGTGTCCCGCCTGGGCCCACAAGGCTCGATCGATGGCGCGCAACGGGCCAAGCCCCCGTTGCCTACAGCATCTTCTGGATCAGCGCGCCCTTGAACAGCACCGGCCCGGTCGGGCCGGTTTCGCTGGGCACGCCGCCTTTGGGCTCCAGGCTGATCGCGAGTGCCGGCACTTCGCGAACATCGCCTTCACCCGCCGCAAGCTGCAGCAGCTTCTCCTGGCTCAGCACGCCCAGCGAACGCGGCGCGGCGCTTGGCGGCAGGGCCCAGAGCTGCAGCGACTTGTCAGACGCCTCCTGGTAACCGCCCACGCGCTGCAGCGTCAGCTTACGGTTTTTCGGGTCGAAGGTCACCAGCATCGAGGCGCTGGCCTGCTCGTCGTTGAGCACGGCCACGTATTCAATCTGCGGTTGGGCGCTGAGCCTCGCCTGCAGCTCGCCGATCTGCGCGCCCAGGTCGTCGCGCAGGCCCACGGCGGTGACCAAGGCCAGCACGGTCGCCAGCGCGCCCGCCCCGGCCGCACCGCGCCAAAGGGCCAGGTTGCGGAACCAGCCGCCGGAAGGGTCGGTCTTGGCGTTGCGCGTGGCCGCCATCGCAGTCTGTTCGCGCTCGGCCACGATCAGGTTGTGGATGCGGGTCCACACGGCCGGCGAGGGCTCTGCCACCGTCTGCAGCTCGTTCATGCTCGCCACGCGGCTTTGCCACACCAGCGCCGCCGCCCGCACGGGCGCCTGCTCGCGGGCCAGGGCCTCGAACCGGCGGCGCGCGCCGCCGCGCAGCGTGCCGATGGCGTAGGCGGCCGCCAGGCGGTCGAGCAGTTCGGGGTGTTGGGTCAGGTTCATGGACAAGCTCTCAATTCTTCACGGCGCCGGAGCACCAATCACGACGAATGAAGCGGTCCAACCCAAGGGCACCGAGGAACCGGCTTTGCCGGGCCTCTGGTGCCGCCCCCCTAGAGGGGGGTGACGCGAAGCGGCGCAGGGGGTGTTCATATCAAGCGAAGCGTCCCATGCAGACCCGCAGCTGGTCCAGCCCGCGCCGAATCCAGGTCTTGACCGTGCCCAGCGGCAGCTTGAGCTGCTCGGACAGTTCGCCGTGGCTGAGGTCGCGCAGGTAGGCCAGGCTCACCACCTCGCGCTGCTTGTTCTCCAGGCGCCCCAGGCACTGGTGCAGCGCCCAGGCCTGCTGGCTCGCGAGGCTGGTGTCCATGGGGTTGGGCGAATCGCCTTCGAGGGTGTCGGCCATGTGATCGTCGATTTCATCGCGCAGGTGTTCGCGGTCGGCCTTGCGTCGGCGCAGCAGGTCGAGCGAGCGGCTGCGCACGATCAGCCCGAGCCAGGCCATGGGCGGGCTCAGGCTGGCGCGGTAGTCGGGCGCGGTGCGCCAGACCTGCAGAAAGGTGTCCTGCAGCGCGTCTTCGGCCCACTCGTTCTTGCCGAGCACCCGCAGCGCCAGCCCGTAGAGCTTGCCCGAGGTCAGGTCGTAGAGCGCCTTCAGGGCGACCTCGTCGCGCTGGGCGACGCGGTCGATCAGGATCATCAAGGTCTGGTCTGCGTCCATGGGAGATCGAGGGGTCTTGGGCGGGCCGGGTGGAGTCGGTGATCAGTAGGTGCTGCCGGATTCAAACTGCACGCGCCGCGCCTTGCGTGGCTGCACCTGGGTCGGCACGTTCACGGTGGTGACGGCCTGCACCTGCACGGTGATGGCAGCTTGGTCGATCAACTGGTCGGGGTGCCAGACGCGCAGGCTCATGGCGCCCTCGGGCACCTCGGCCAGTGTGGCCACGCCGGTGTCCGAGGTCTTCACGGCCCAGGGCGAGGGCGAGACGTAGACAAACCCGCGCATGGAGCCGTGCAGGTGGCAGCCCAGCTGCACCGGGCCGGCCTTGTCCAGGGTCACTTCGCCGCCCGGCGGGTTTTTCCCCGGCTCGCGGCCGGCCAGGCGGAACTCGAAGCCGTAGGTGCCGCTGGCCACCAGGCCGGCGGGGCCGCCGCGCACGTGGTGGTCCCAGCGGTCGAGGTTGGCGAACTTCACGCGCGAGCCCACCGGCACCACGCTCACCGCCGGATGGAACTGCATCTTCTCTTGCGTGATGGTGGGGCTGGTGGCTTGCAGGGCCGGCATGGCTTGGCCGGCCGCCGGTTCGAGCACCACCACCGCATCGGGCAGGGGGGTGCCGTCGCGGGCCAGCACAGTGACTTGCACCGAGGCGGCCTGGGCCGTTTGAAGGCCTGCCGCCAGGCAGAGGGCCACGAGGAAGGGCTTGCGCATGGGTTCTCCAGTGTTCAGTTAACGGACATTGACCACGTCCCGGTGCATCGGGGCCAGCAAGGCCAGCAGCTGATTCTGCCGGGTAAACGGAATTCCGCCTGCGTCCATGCTCTGCTGCAGCACCTCGACCAGGGCGTTGAAGTTCCCGCGGGTGATGTCCATGCTGGCGTGGGCCTCTTTCATGTTCGGGCCTTTGTAGACGCAGGGGCCGCCGGAGAGCTGGCAGACCTGGTCGGTCAGCTGCTTGGCGAGGTTCGCGGGGTTGGCTTCCTTGAAGGCCTCGGCCAAGCGCGCGTCGGCTTTCAGGCGCACCACGAAGTCGTCCATGAGCGCGCGGATGCCGGCCTGCTCGCCGAAGGCCTGGTAGAGGCCGACGGCGGGTGCCACGGGGTAGGCCGAGGCGGGCGTGACGGCTTTCATGGGGGGGTCCATGGCCTGTGCGGCGGCGAGGCCGCTGCCCAGGGACAGCAGCGAGAAGGCGGTGAGGGCGATGAGTTTTTTCATGATCGTGATCGGGTCGGTGAGGGTTCGATGTGAGGTGAGGTCAGAACGCGATCTGGGCCGAGAGGTAGGCGCCGGTCTGCTTCTTGTTCTGGGTGGTGGCGGGCACGACGGTGCCGAGGTCCACGTAGGCCAAGGTCAGTGACAGGTTTTTGCTCGGCGCCCAGGCGATGAACACGTCTTTCCAGGCACCGGCGCGCAGGCCGTCGCCCAGGCCGGCGGCGGCGCCCGCCTTCTTCAGCTTGTTCGGCATGGCGCGGACCTCGACGCCCACCGCCAGGTTCTTGCGCAGCAGGTAGGCGACTGACAGCTCGGGCATGAACTCATAGCCGTTGTCCGCGCCGCCCAGTGTGGCGCCGTGGCCGAGCAGGCCACCCTGGTTGGCCTTGGTGGCGCGCAGCGTGCCGTTCACGAGAACGCCCTGGGCGAGAAACAGCTTGGTTGTGCTCACGTACACATCGGTGCCCGAGCGCTTGGCGCCCAGCGCCTGCAGCGTGGCGTCCAGCCCGGTGGAGTCCAGGCGCTTGTGCTGCACGCCCACGGCGATCTGCGGCATCAGCGAATCGCTGTCGAGGATCGCGTCGCCCGCCACGCGGAGCTTGGCGCCCACGATGTTCTGTTTCAGGTGCAGGCCGGGCAGGCCCAGCAGCGTGCCGGTGACGCCGGTGTTGAAGTCCTGGTGGCCGACCGACAGTTCCACGCGGTCGTTGATGCCCACCGCCACGCCATAGGCGCTCAGGCCGTGGTCCTGCGTTTCGGCGCGGCTCGCGTAGGCCGAGACGCCGGTTTCACCGCCGGTGGCCTGGCTGCCGATCACGGCCCAGGGCGAGAGGCCGCCGCCGGCCGCGCCTTCGATGGTGTTCACGCCGCCGGTGAGCAGCAGCTTGCCGGTGTCGGCGTGGGCGGGTGCGGCCAGCAGGGCGCCGAGCACTGTGGCCGTGGTGGCCAGCGCCAGCAGGCCGGTCTGGTGGGTGGGGCGTGGGGAGGCTGGGTGTTTTTTCATGGTGTTTTGACGGTGGGGCGGTGTGGGAAGAAACAGGCCGAGCGCATGCACCGCACCCGACAAGCTCATTACGCAGCCCGTTCACCGGCGGATTCAGTCAAGACCAATCCCTTCAGTTTTCTGTGGTTTTCTGAATCCGAACCGTGGCGGCGCTGCGTATCCGTTTCGTCGGTGCAGAAAAAACATGAACCGGCTGTTGGCCCCACTTCACACACACCCAAGGATCCCACGCCATGTCGAACATCATCACCCCCTCGTCGATCATCGCCACCCCCGCCTCGCGCCGAGGCTTCATGCGCAGCGGCGGCGCCCTCTCGGCCGTGGCCGTGGCCCTGCTCGCCGGCAAAGACGTCCTGGCCCAGGGCATGAGCGCCGATGTCACCAAAGACGTGTCCATCCTCAACGTGGCGCTCGGCCTGGAGCACGAGGCCATCAACGCCTACCAGCTCGGCGCCGGCAGCGGCCTGCTGCAAAAGCCGGTGCTCGACATCGCGGTGCAGTTCCAGGGCCACCACAAGGCGCACCGCGACGCGTTGATCGCCACCATCCAGAAACTGGGCGGCAACCCGGTCGCCGAGAAGAAGCTCGACGACTACGCCAAGGCGCTGAACGCTGGCGCCCTCAAGAACCAGGCCGACGTGCTCGACCTTGCCGCCCGCCTGGAGCTGGGCGCCACCAACGCCTACCTCGGCGTGATCCCCTCGCTGGGCAGCAAGGACCTGGCCAAGGTGGCCGCGCGTCTGGCCGCCGACGAGACCATGCACTTCACCGTGCTGACCAGCGCCCTGGGCCGTCCGTTGCCCGCCGGCGCTCTGTCCTACGGCGCGTGATGTTCGCCCGTGCCCTGGCCGCTGGGTCGCTCGCGCTGCTGGTCGGCGCGGGCGCTCCGCTGGCCCACGCCCAGGGCGGTGACGCCGTCAAAGGCCGCCAGCTGTTCGAGTCGCGCTGTGTCGGTTGCCACAGCCTCGATCAAAACCGTGTCGGCCCCGCGCTGGGCACGGTGGCGGGCCGCACCGCCGGCAAGGCGCCGGGCTACACCTACTCGCCTGCCCTGAGCCAGGCCACCCACGTGTGGACCGGCGACAAGCTGCGGGCCTGGCTCACCGACCCCGAAGCCCTGGTGCCCGGCCAGGCCATGGGCTACAGCCTGTCGCAGGCGGACGACCGCCGCGACGTGGTTGCTTTTCTCCAGTCGCTGGCGCAGGCCCGCCCGGCCCAGTGACCGTCTTTTCTGTGCTTCCCTTTCTTCAACCACCAAGGAAACCACCATGTCCCTCCGCACTGTCACGCTCACCACGCTCGCCACCAGCGCCGTGCTCGCCCTCTCCGCCTGCGCCACCGGCGGCCCGGCCATGACGCCAAAAATGGCCGCCTTCTCGCAGGACGGCCTGCCCGCCGCCGTGCAGGTGCCCGCTGGCCACAAGGTCGCCATGGAAACCGTGGGCGTGGGCCAGATCACCTACGAGTGCCGCGCCAAGAAAGACATGGCCGGCCAGTTCGAGTGGGTCTTCGTCGGCCCCGACGCGAAGCTGATGGACCGCATGGGCAAACAGGTCGGCAAGTATTACGGCCCGCCCGCCACCTGGGAAAGCATGGACGGCTCCAAGCTCACCGCCACCCAGCTCGCCGTGGCGCCCGCCATGGCCGGCAGCATCCCGCTGCAACTGGTGAAAGCCAACCCCGCCATGGGCATGGGCGCGATGCAGGGCGTGAGCCACATCCAGCGAGTGGCCACCAAGGGCGGCGTGGCCCCCGCCATGGCCTGCGACGCGGCCACGATGGGCAGCAAGCAAGTCGTCAACTACCAGGCGGACTACATCTTCTGGCGGCCGGTGTAATTCGGAACACCCCCCGCGCCGCTTCGCGTCACCCCCTTCAGGGGGGCGGCACTGGCCGTCCGGCAAAGCCGGCCCGGCGGTGCCTCTGGGTGGGTGCTGCTGCATGCATGCAGGTGTGGTGCCTGCGCGGTCCCTGGCTGTCTGACCTCAGATGGAGCGGCAGAAGCCTTCCAGCAGGTTGACCGCGTTGACACCGACCTCGGCCACCGCGTAACCGCCTTCGAAGACGAAGACCGTGGGCACGCCGGCCGCGGCGAGCAGCCGGCCCACGGTGTCGTAGTCTTCGCTCTTGAGGGTGAAGCCCGAGATCGGGTCGCCCTCGAAGGTGTCCAGCCCCATGGGCACCACCAGCGCGTCGGCGTTGAAGTCGTCGATCGCGTCGATGGCGGTGTCCAGCGCCGCGCACCAGGCTTCGAAACCGGTGCCGCGCGGCAGCGGCAGGTTGAGGTTGAAGCCCAAGCCCGCGCCCGCGCCGCGTTCGTCGGCATGGCCGAGAAAGAAGGGGTACTCGGTCGCCGGGTCGCCGTGCACCGAGGCGGTGAACACGTCGGCGCGCTCATAGAAGATGGTTTGTGTGCCGTTGCCGTGGTGGTAGTCCACGTCCAGCACCGCCACGCGCTGTTTGCCGCCGTCCCGCAGGGCCTGTGCCGCGATGGCCGAGTTGTTCAAAAAGCAGTAGCCGCCAAAGAAGTCCGGCCCCGCGTGGTGGCCGGGCGGGCGCGTGAGCGCGAACGCCGCGCGCTCGCCGGCCAGCAGCTCGCGCGCCGCCGCCAGCGCACAGGCCGCGCCCCCGCGCGCCGCCATCCAGGTGCCCGCCGTCAGCGGTGAACCCGAGTCGTACGAAAACAGGCCGAGGCGCGCCGCGAAGTTCTGTGGCAGCACGTCGGTGCGAAAGGCGTGCGGGTTGCCCAGTGGCCAGACCGAGGGCAGGGCGTCGCGCTGCGCGTTCGCCGGGTCCATCGCCACCCACTCGTCCCACGCGCTGGCGAGGAACGCCGTGTAGCGCGCGTCGTGCACGCGGCCGATGGCGGTGTCCAGCTCGGCGTCGGCGATCTCGGGCGTGTGCAGGCCACCCAGCGAGCGCCGCTGCAGCTCGGCCAGCACATAGTCCAGCCGCGCCGGCACCTCGTGGCACGGCACCATGCGGCCACGGAACATCTCTTCGTGCCCTTGGTGCAGGGCGTGGTGGGGGTTGTGGAAGGTTTTCATCGGCGCAGTGTGTCACGGGCCTCGCCGGCGGTCGAGGCCACTTGGACCGGGTGCTGCGGTACCGGACCGTCGGGCGCGACAAACCGCACTACGATGCGTTGCTGGCGCCCATCCCGCGCTCGCCAGCCCTGACCCGCTTCACATGACCACCCGCAAACCCGCTTGAACGCCGCTTGGGCCCGATGTGAAAACGATCTGTTTTGTAGGGTGCGCCAGGTCATTTTCCTGAGCTTGAATCATGCAACTCTCTGACCTGGGTCCTCTGCCGCTTTCCATCATTGCCTCGCTGGTCGTGGCTGTGTTTCTGCTCGCCATCCGCATCTTTGTCATGCAGCGCATGCAGCAGCAGCGGCAGCGGGAGAACCGCCAGGAAACAGAGCGACTCAAGTCGCTGGTGGCGGCCTATCGTTCATTGGCGGGCTCATTTTCTCCGGCCACAGGCGAGCATCGGTCGCAAATTGAAGAGGCGCTGGGCGACATCGTGCTGTTTGGCTCCCTCCGGCAGGTGGAGCTCGCCGCCGGTTATGCGCTGGCGGTCACTCGGGGCGAGCCCGTGGACTACCAATCATTGATCAACGAGTTGCGTTTCGATCTGCGCACCCAGCTTGGGCTGGCGCCCATCCCCGCGTCGATGGTGCTCCCGGCGTCCGGGCCCGGCAGCGGCGTGCGTTCCGGTCGCGGCGAGGGCGGCGGAGCCGGCCGGGCCCGGACGCCGGGAGCACCATCGACGCGGGGA
>NZ_MUNZ01000116.1 GCF_002001205.1 Hydrogenophaga sp. A37 | reverse complement strand
GTGCTCGGGTGGGGGCGGGCTGGAGGTTCATGCCTTCAAGAATATGCATTACAGGTGTAATGTGTATTGGGGTTTCCCCGACACAAAACCCCCAGGGTCTTCAGGGTCGGTGAATATGATGGTCGTCATATTCGTGAAACAATCGCGCCATGGCAACCGCACCCGGCCGCAAGGCCCTGACCCACGAACGCATCGTCGACACCGCGGCGCGGGCGATCCGGCGCGCTGGCTTCGCCGGGGTCGGCGTGGCCGACATCATGAAAGAGGCGGGGTTGACCCACGGCGGCTTCTACGCCCACTTCCCGTCGCGCGACGCGCTGCTGGTCGAGGCCCTGGCCCATGCCGGGCAGCAAAGCGCCGAGCGCCTGAGCCAGGGCAACGCACAGCGCGAGGCGCGCGGCGCCAGCCCGTTCCGCGCGCTCGTCGACAGCTACCTCTCGGACCGCCACCTGAGCGGCACCGAAAACGGGTGCGCGGTGGCGGCGCTGGTTTCCGAGATGCCGCGCCAGTCGGCCGAGGTGCGCGCCGCGGCCGTGCAGCGCGTGCGCAGCCTGATCGAGCGGGTCGCACAAACCTTGCCTACCGACACCGCGCCCGACAGCGCTGCCGCCATCGCCAGCCAGATGGTGGGCGCGCTGCAGCTCGCGCGGGCCTTGGGCGACAACGCCGAAGGCCGGGCCTTGCTGGCCGCCAACCGCAGCGCCTTGCTGGCGCGCCACGACGCTCCTTCATCGGCGGCCTGAGCCATGTCCGCCATGTACCCGCCCGCCAGGGCATTCCTTTCGGCCTGATCAGAAATATGACGGTCGTCATAAAAATGAGCGCTGCGCCGGGCCGTTCCCAGGCCAGCCCGCAGTGCATTGCAACAACGCACGGAGACACCCCATGACCGCAACCATCGCTCAGGCCCGTGTGCAGCAGATGCTGCACGCGCCGCTGCTGCCCACGCTGCTTCGCCTGGCCACGCCCAACGTCATGGGCCTGTTCTCGACGACCATCGTGATCGGCTACGACGGCTACATCCTCGGCCGCGTGGGAGCGGACGCGCTCGCCGGCATCGCGCTGGTGTTCCCGCTGTCCATGTTGATGTTGCAGATGTCGGCCGGCGGCATCGGCGGTGCCACCACCGCCGCCGTGGCGCGAGCCCTGGGCGCCGGGCGCAATCGGGACGCCAGCCGCCTGGCGCAGCAGGCGCTGCTGCTCGCCGCCTTGCTGGCGGGGCTGTTCATGCTGGTCATGCTCGGTTTCGGGCGCGGCATTTTTGGCGCCATGGGCGGGCGCGGTGCCGCGCTCGAAGCCGCGCTGGTGTATTCGAACGTGCTGTTCAGTGGCGCCCTGCTCATCTGGTTGACCAACGTGCTGGCCGCTGTGGTGCGCGGCGCGGGCAACATGGTGCTGCCCTCTCTGATGCTACTGGGCACCGCACTGCTGCACCTGGTGCTGTGCCCGCTGCTGGTGTTCGGCTGGGGGCCGGTGGCTGGCATGGGCATGGCCGGCGCGGCCACCAGCACGCTGGCCGTGAACGCCGTGGCCACGCTGGTGATGGCTGCTTACCTGTGGCGCCGCGACGGCGCCGTGCAGCTGCGGGCTTCGCCCTGGCGCCTGCACCTGCCGCTGCTGCGCGACATCCTGCGCGTGGGCCTGCCCGCGTCCTTGAGCCCAGTGATCAGCAACGCCTCCATCGCCGTGACCACCGCTTTCGTGGGCAGCTACGGCACGGCCGCGCTCGCGGGCTACGGCGTGGCGGCGCGGCTCGAATACATCCTGGTGCCGATCGCCTTCGGCTTCGGCACTGCGCTGACCGCGATGGTGGCCACCAACATGGGCGCAGGGCAAACCGTGCGCGCCGTGCGCGTGGCCTGGGCCGGTGGCGCGGTGGTGGCTGCGATCACGGGCGCCATCGGCCTGGCCACGGCCATCGCACCGGCGCTGTGGATGGGCCTCTTCACGAGCGATGCCGAAGTGCTCAGTGTGGGTGCCGTGTACCTCAACATCGTGGGTGGCTGCTACGCCTTCTTCGGGCTGGGCCTGGCGCTGTTCTTTGCTTCGCAGGGCGCGGGCCACATGTTCTGGCCGCTGGCCGGCAGCATGGGCCGCCTCGTGATCCTGGTGGTCGGCGGCTGGCTCTGCGTGCACACGTTCCAGACCCCCGCGAGCGGCCTCTTTGCTGTCGTCGCACTCAGCCTGGTCGTCTACGGTTCCACCCTCGCCATCGCGATCCGCATGGGGAGCTGGGAGCGCTGACGCCGGGCTCCATCGGTAGCACGGTCACGGGTTTGCGCAGCCGGCCGGCCGGGGGGACGGCACGGGGAACCTGAAGGACCCGCTGGGCCAGATCGACCCCGACTCGGGTAATCTTGTCCTGGGGCTCCTCTTTCCAACATGGGTTTCAGCTTGACTTCCAAAGCGCATGCCAAACGGTGGCCGTCACAGAGCAATACCTTGCGAGCCACGCTCCTCTTTGCCCTGGTGATCGCGCTCGCCGGCAGCTGCGCAGCGCAGGGCCAGGGTGACGCGATCCCGTATCGGACCATGGTGCCTGTGTCCATCGATGGCAGGCCCTACAAGTTGGAACTGTCGGTGCACAAACCCGCAGGGGCTGGTCCGTTCCCGACACTGGTCTTCAATCACGGCTCTACAGGCTACGGCACGGACCCCAGTCGCTTCACCCGGTCAGTTGAGAACCACAGCATTGCGGCTTTCTTCGTGTCGCTCGGCTGGGTGGTGGTCTTTCCGGCGCGCCGTGGCCGCGGCGGCTCCGAGGGCGAATACGACGAGGGCTTCTCGGTCCCCAGGTTCCTCGGCTATTCCTGCATACCTTCGCTGTCACTTGCAGGCGAGCAGCGCGCACTCAAGGACATCGGCGCCGTCTGGGAGGCCGTCTCGGCGTTCCCGTTCGTGGACCCTCGCCGCATGGTCATTGGCGGCCAATCGCGCGGCGGCGCCCTCAGCGTTGCTTTTGCGGGCACGCACGCAAGTACTGTCAAGGGCGTCATCAACTTTGTCGGCGGTTGGCTCGGCAGTCCGTGCCCTACCGCTGCATCCGTGAATGACCACGTCTTCCGCGCTGGCGCCGCCTATCCTGGTCAATCGCTGTGGCTCTATGCGAGCGGCGACCGCTACTACAGCCTTGCGCAGTCGAGTTCCGCTCACCAGAGCTTTCTCGCTGCCGGCGGTCGTGCCAGCTTCCACTCCTATGAGATTTCATCTCCGTACGGTCACGATTTGCACCGCCGCCCCGATCTCTGGGGCAAAGATGTACTCAAATACCTTCGAACTCTCCACGGCGGCGGCTGACTGAGGCCCCATTTCCGTTCCCGCGGTTCCGTCGCCATCAGCGCCACAAAGGGTTGTTCGGGCTGTCTCACCGCCCAACCCTCGCCGCCAGGGCCGCCGGACCAGGCGGCAGATAACATGCCTGGCCACCGCCATGGACCAGACCAACATGCCCCAAGCTGCCACCGAGCTGACCCCCGCATCCTTCATCGCGCAAGCGCTCAGCAACCCCGTCAACGCCGAGTTGCTGCAGCGGCTGGACAGCCTGCGCCTGCCCCAATGCCACCTGACCGCTGGCTGCCTGTTTCAGGCCGTGTGGAACCGGCAAAGCGGCCGGGCGCCCGATTGGGGCGTGAAGGACCACGACGTTTTCTACTTCGACGCCGCCGACCTCTCGTGGGAAGCCGAAGACCGCGTGATCCGCGCCGTGCAGGCGCTCACCGCCGACCTGGGCGTGACCGTGGAAGTGAAGAACCAGGCGCGCGTGCACCTGTGGTACCGCGACCGCTTCCAGGCCGACTACCCCCAGCTCACCCGCACCACCGACGGCATCGACCGCTACCTCATCGCCTGCACCTGCGTGGGCATCGACACCCACAGCCGCGCCCTGTACGCGCCCAACGGGCTGGACGAACTGCAACGCGGTACCCTGCGCATGAACCCGCGCTTCGCGCAGCCCGCCATGTTTCGCGACAAGGCGCGCAGCTACCAGGAACGCTGGCCGTGGCTGAGCATCGTGCCGGCGGAAGAAGAGGGCGGGTCGCCCTCAGTCCGCTGAGCGGACCACCTTGCCCCGCCGTTCAGAATCATATGGAGATGCCCATGAAGCCAGAGGAAAACAAGGCCGTCCTGGCCGCAGTGTTCGCAGAGACCGCAAAGGGGAATGGACGCCCCTTCGTCGAGGCGCTGGCCGACGATGTGCAGTGGACCATCATCGGGACAACGCCCTGGTCGAAGACCTACGTGGGCAAGGAATCGGTTATCAAAGACCTGTTGCGCCCTCTTGGGCAGCAACTCGGCGGCGCCAGCGTCATTGCGGCGAGCCAGTTCATCGCAGAGGGAGACTTGGTCGTCGTCCAAGCCACGGGCCACAACACCACCGTGCGCGGGCAGAAGTACGAAAACGCTTACTGCTGGGTCATCCGCATGCGCGAGGGAAAAATGTGTGAGCTGACGGAGTACGCCGACACCCAGCTCATCGAGTCGGTGCTTCGTGAGCCAAACGCTCCGAGGTGAAGGCATGAAAGCGCAATGACCATGAAGGCCGTGCCGGCGGAAGAAGAGGGCCGCGCATGAAAACACACCCGGAACACCGCTTGACCATCGATCACCTTTTCATGTTCATCGAGCCCGGCGGCCCCGAGATCGACGCCCTGAAACGCCTGGGCCTGCAAGAGACCTACCGCCGCGCGCACCCCGGCCAGGGCACGGCCAACGTGTGCTTTGGATTCGACAACCTGTACCTTGAGTTGCTCTGGCTCACCAGCGAAGCCGAAGCCCGCTGCCCGGCCATAGAGCGCACCCGCCTGTGGGAGCGCAGCCAGTGGCGTGCGCTGGGCACCTGCCCGTTCGGCATCGCGTTCCGCGGCGACCTCGACAGCGAAGGCGCGCCCGCCTGGGACTACCGGCCACCGTACCTGCCCGGTGGCACGGCCATCCAGGTGGCGACCGCCAGCGACGACCCGGCGCTGCCCATGGTTTTCGTCTCGCCCGGCCACGAGCGGCCCATCGAATGGCCTCCCGCGCGACGCGGCACCCTGCAACACAGCGGCGGCTGGGGCGAGGTGTTGTGGGTCGACATCGGTCTGCCGTCACGCGCCGCTGCGGCCCCGCCGCTGCGCACCGTGGCTTCCGCCAGCAGCCCGCTGCGCATCACCGCGCGACCAGACGGCCGCCACAGCCTGCGCCTCGCGCTGGCCGATGCGCAGGGGCAGCACACCCACACGCTGGACCTCGCCTCCACCGGCCTCGGGCACTGGCGCGTCTCGCTCATCGACGAAACGCTGCCCGCGCGATCATGGCAACGTGCCTGGGCCGCCCTCGGCCTGACCGCGCCAGATGGCCTGATGCAGCGCCTGCTGGACGCCTGGGCCGAACCGCAGCGCCACTACCACACGCAGCAGCACCTGCGCGAATGCCTGGCCCTGCTGGAACCCGCCCTGGACCTGGCGCAGCACCCCGGCGAAGTCGAGCTCGCGCTCTGGTTCCACGACGCGGTGTACGACCCCAAGGGCAAAGACAACGAAGCCCGCAGTGCCGACTGGGCCACCGAAGCCCTGGCCCGGGCCGGCGCGGGCAGCGCGGTGCAGCAACGGGCACGCGCGCTCATCATGGTCACCTGCCACGACGCCGAACCGACCGACCCCGACGCCCGCCTGCTGGTGGACATCGACCTCGCCATCCTCGGCGCCGAGCCGGCGCGTTTTGCCGAATACGACGCCCAGGTGCGCGCCGAATACCGCTGGGTGCCCGGCGGGCTCTACCGACGCAAGCGAAAGGAAGTGCTGGCGGGGTTTCTGGCGGGGCCGACGATCTATGGAACCGGGCGGTTTCGGGAACGGTTTGAGGGGCCGGCGCGGGAGAATCTGCGAAGCGCTGGATAGGTGAAGGGCAATGGGCGACCCTGAGCAGCCACCCGCTGCCCGGCGCGCGCGGAACTGCAAGCTTGTTTTGCGTCGACTGGAGGAAAATGCGCTGTGAATCGAGAGGTGCCGCCAGCTCTGGGAGACACGCTTCGACGAGCTGGACAAGGTTGTCGAGGGATTGAAACGCAAGGAGAAAGTCGATGGACGCAGGAAGAAGCAGTCAGCCAAGCCCCATGAAGAATCGAATGTTGATGGAGCGGAAGTCCGAGCGTGAGCTCGTCGTCACACGAACCGTCAACGCCCCGCCGCACCTCGTGTTCGAGGCGTGGACCAAGGCCGAGCTGTTTCAACGTTGGTGGGTTCCGAAGTCGTTTGGCCTGACGCTGCTTTCCTGTGAGCTCGACGTTCGCGTGGGCGGCACCTACCGGCTCGTGTTCCGTCACCCTGCCGCCCCAGAGCCCATGGCGTTCCACGGCAGGTACCTGGAAGTGACATCGCCCGCGCGGCTCGTCTGGACCAATGAAGAGGCGGGCGGCAACGGGCAGATCACCACGGTCACGCTCGAGGAAAGGGCTGGGCAGACCTTGCTCGTCGTGCACGACCTCTATCCCTCGAAGGAAGCGCTCGACGAAGACATCAGCTCCGGTAGCACGGGTTGGAACGACGAGACGTTCGACCAACTTGACGAGCTTCTCGGCTCGTCATCCACGGACAGGTGAATCACCTTCGCTGAGCTCTTCGTGCTGCACAACAGGCGGCTGAACCGGTTAATGCGACGTGGTTATTTCAAGGTGGATACGACGTGGTGGCAGGACGCAGAGAAGATGGCGGGCCGCGATCTGAAGTGGCAATGCCACGGCCATTCAGAAGACCGGGCCACCAACACCGAAAGGATCTCGATGACCACCGCACTTGCACTCATCATCAAACACAAGACGCAGCCTGGCCAACGCGACGAAGTTCGAAAGGTCTGGGAGAAGCACATGGCACCGGCCATTGCGGCCAACCCGGGTCATACCGCTTACTTCTACTGCTTCGACAATGCAGACCCCGATTCCATCTGCGCATTCCAGCAATACTCGAGCGCTGAAGCGTCCCAAGACTTCCTGAAGACGAGCACCTACGCGGCGTATCTGAAAGACGTGGAGCCTTTGCTGGCAGGTCCCCCTCAAGTCACGGCGCTCACGCCCATGTGGTCCAAAGTGGCCTAACCCCACGGGCGCCCCATCGTTGAAGCAGAGGGCAACAAGATGAAGATGGTCCTCACGTCGGCGACGAATCCCGATGAGTACATGGCCTGTCTCGGTGGCTGGCAACACAGCTACGCACAGGCCTTGCGCTCGGTGGTTCGCAGCGCCGCACCCGAACTGGAAGAGCGGCTGAAGTGGGGCCACATCGTCTACTTTGCCCATGGCCCGGTACTGCTCATTCGGGCGGAACCCACCCGCGTGTTGTTTGGCTTCTGGGAAGGTCAGCGCCTGCGGCACATCGAGCCCCGCCTGAGGCCCGGTGGGAAGTACCAGATGGCCACCCTGGAGCTGAAGGAGGGCACGCCGTTCCTCCACGAAACCGCTGTTCGTCTGGTCACTGAGGCCGCTCAACTTGCCCGCCACGAGCCGCGCGCCGATCTGCAGGTCTCGTGATCCCAGTACGCCAGCATTGTCGGCACGCGATCGACAACGAGACGCGATCCCCGGCCGCCGGTGGGTGCCGCCCTCCCGCTTCAGACCCGGAACGCCTTGACGGCTTCGTCCAGCTGGCGTGCCTGATCGCTCATCGAGCCCGCCGCTGCGGCGGCCTGTTCCACCAGGGCGGCATTCTGTTGCGTGGAGCGGTCAATTTCACCCACGGATTTCCCCACGTCGGCAATGCCGACACGTTGTTCGCTGGCCGACTTGCTGATCTCGCCGATCAGCGCACTGACCTGGTTGACCGAGTTCACCAGTTCGGACATGGTGCGACCCGCCGCCTGGACTTGCTGGCCGCCGTCGCGCACCTTGTGCGAGGAGTCGTCGATCAAGCCTTTGATTTCTTTGGCCGCTGCGGCCGAACGCTGGGCCAGGTTGCGCACCTCGGCGGCCACCACGGCAAACCCGCGCCCCTGCTCGCCAGCGCGAGCGGCCTCCACCGCCGCGTTGAGGGCCAGGATGTTTGTCTGGAAGGAAATGCCGTCGATCACGCTGATGATCTCTTCGATGCGACGTGACGACTGTTCGATTTTCCCCATGGTGTCGACCACGCGCCCGACCACCTCGCCACCCCGGTGCGCCACCTCGCTGGCTTGCGTCGCCAGCCGAGCCGCTTCGCTGGCGTTCTCGGCCGTTTCGCGCACGGCGTCGGTGAGTTGCTCCATCGTGGCCGCGGTCTGTTGCAGGTGGCTGGCCTGGCGCTCGGTGCGCTCGGAAAGGTCCCGGTTGCCTTGTGCAATCTCGCCGGAAGCCTCCGAGATCTGGTCGGTGCTGTGTCGCACGTGTTGCACCACGTCGCCGAGACTGGCGGCCATGCCGTCCATGGCCTTCATGAGCGTGCCGAATTCATCGGCGCTCTGGATGCGTGCCCGGGCTCGCAGGTCGCCACTGGCCACTTCCTGTGCCAACCGGATCGATTCGTCCAGCGACTTCCGAATGCGCCGGGTCAACCCCAGGATCAAGACAGCGCCCAGCAGCACCACCACCGCAACGACCCCATTGCCCGCCCAGAACAGCTGCCACTGTCTGGCTTGCTGATCGCGGACGGAGGTGTCCAGTCGGCGTGTCTGACTTTCAGCAAACCGGTCGATGCCTTGGTGATACAGGTTCACCGCTGGCATGAATTTTTCTTCGAAGGCGTTCAAAGCCGCCGCGTCGTCGCCCGCAACACGGGCTTTGGAGATTTCACCCAGCGCATCCATGATGATGGGCGAGGAGCGCTCGATCTCAGCAATGATGGTTTGCTGTTCTGGGTCCGTGGCCCAAGATTTGATGTCGGCGAAATACTTGTCAATGGTCTCGATCCTGGGCCCGATCTCGGGGCCGAACAGGGAGGCAATGTCCGGATCTGCGCTGCGGTTGAGCGCCATGATCCGCACCGTGGTCGCGGTCGAATAGGCCTGCCACTCGGAGACTTGGCGCATGCGCTGAAACTCAACGTCACGCACAGACTCCAGCGTTTGCTGGCTGCGCGACTGAGCCGTGTAGCTCAAAATCATCTGTCCAGCAATGACCAGGCCCACCATGGCAAAAACGCCATACAGGCGCTTGACCACCGACCATTCGTTCCACGTCTTCATTGAGTTTGCTCCAACAGGTGCCCAATCGAGGGGAGTGGGTCTATGGAGTGCTATCGACCAACCCGGTGCTTCCTTGAGCATGGGTGGTTGCGGGCCCGGGCAACAGTGCCGTCAGCGCCGTCAGCGCCGCGCCAGGTCGTCCAGCAGCAACCGCGCCGTCGCCACGTTCGTCGCACACGGCACGTTGTGCACATCACAGGCGCGCAGCAGCGCGCTGATGTCGGGTTCGTGGGGCTGGGCGGTCATGGGGTCGCGCAGGAAGATCACGCAGTCCACCTCGCCCACGGAGAGCCGCGCGCCGATCTGCAAGTCGCCGCCGAGCGGACCGCTGAGCAGGCATTCCACGGTCAACCCGACTTCGGATTGAAGGCGCCCGCCGGTGGTGCCGGTGGCCATGAGCGTGTGTTGCTGGAGCAGGGCCGCGAACTCGGTGGCGAGGGTGACGATGGCGTCCTTCTTCTTGTTGTGGGCGACGAGGGCGATGCGCATGGGGGTCATCCTGCGGCGATCCGGCGCCGGGCCGCCCCAAGCCGGATCAGCCCCCTTGGGGGGGCAGCGACCCGCGCAGCGGCGGAGCGTGGGGGTCATTGCTTCTCCATTTGCTTGGCCATGGTTTTGCCCAATTCCACACCCCATTGGTCGTAGGCGTTGATGCCCCAGATGGCGGCTTGTACGAACACCTTGTGTTCGTACAGGGCGATCAGCGCGCCGAGGCGGTGCGGGGTGAGGGTGTCGAGCCAGACGGTGCTGCTGGGCACGTCGCCCTTGAAGCTGCGCTGGCTCACGAACACCTCGGCCTGCTCGGCGCTCAGGCCTTCGGCCATGAGCGCTTGCAGGGTGGCGGCTTCGTCGCGACCCAGGGCCAGGGCCTGGGCTTGCGCGCGCAGGTTGAGGTTGACGACGCGGTGGTGCTCTGCGGCCAGTGGCAGGGGTGTGTCTTCGGTTTCGACGCCGACAAATTCCACCGGCACGCGGTGCGTGCCCTGGTGCAGCAGCTGGAAGTAGGCGTGTTGCCCATCGATGCCGAGGCCGCCCCAGACGATGGGGCCGGTGTCGGTGTCGCAGGGCTGGCCGTCCTTGCGGATGCGCTTGCCGTTGCTTTCCATGTCCATCTGCTGCACGAAGGGCGCGAAGCGCACCAGGCGGCTGGGGTAGGTGGACAGCAGCTGGGTGGGGCAGTGCAGGAAGTTGCGGTTCCACACGCCGCTCATGGCGAGGATGACGGGCAGGTTCTGCGCCAGCGGCGCGCTGCGGAAATGTGCGTCCATGGCCTGGCCGCCGACCAGGAATTCGCGGAAGGCTTTCGAGCCGATGGCCACGGCCAGCGGCAGACCGAGCGCGGACCAGATGGAGTAGCGGCCACCGACCCAGTCCCAGAAGGTGAAGGTGTGATCGGTGGGGTAGCCGGCGGCGCCCGATTTCTGCGGCGCGGCGGTGATGGCGACCAGGTGCGGGCTTTGTGCGGTGCCTTCGATGCCAGCGTCTTGCAGCCAGCGCCGCGCGGAGGCGGCGTTGGTCATGGTTTCCTGCGTGGTGAAGGTCTTGCTGGCCACGATGATCAGCGTGGTGAGCGGGTTCAGGCCGCGCAGCGTGCTGTGCAGCGCCCAGGCGTCGGGGTTGCTGACGAAGTGCACGCGCACGCCGGTTTTGCCGTCGCTGCAGAGAGGGGCCAATGCGTCGGCCGCCATGCGCGGGCCGAGATCTGAGCCGCCAATGCCGATGTTCACCACGTCGGTGATGGCCAGGCCGGTGCTGCCTTTGACCTCACCTGCGCGCACGCGGTCGGCGAAGGCACAGACGCGGTCCAGCTCAGCCTGAACTTGCTGCTGGATGGCGTCGCCCCAGGGCGCATCGCTGCCGGTGGCGCCGGGTGTGCCGCGCAGGGCCGTGTGCAGCACCGCGCGCTGTTCGCTGGTGTTGATCACGTCGCCACGGAACATGGCGTCGCGCTGCGCTTCGACGCAAGCTTCTTTCGCGAGCGACATCAGGGCTGACCAGATGGCGCCGTCGAAGGCTTGGCGGGTGAAGTCCACACGGATGCCGGTGCCGTCGGCGGCGGCTTGAAGGGTTTCGCGGCCGGGTTGGACCAGGCGCTCGCGAAGGTGGGGCTGGGGCGCGGCGGCGAGCGTGGCGAGCTGTTGCCAGGCGGGGAGGGTAGTGGGGGAAACGGGGGTGTTCGACATGTGACGTCCTTCCGGAGGTTCAGAGTGTGTCATGGGCATTGGCCGTGCCGACGCGGGCGAGGCCAGGATGCCGCGGAACCGGCTTCGCCGGGCCGCTGGCATCGCCCCCTGGGGGGGTGACGCGAAGCGGCGCAGGGGGGTATCAGCTTGCCGCCAGTGCCGTGGCTTCGCGGGCCAACTGAGTGATTTTGGCCCAGTCGCCCGCCTTCAATGCGTCGGCCGGCGTGAGCCAGCTGCCACCGGCCATGGCCACGTTGGGCAGCTTCAGAAAGTCTTTCAGGTTCTCGGGGCTCACGCCGCCAGTGGGGCAGAACTGAACGTCCGGGATCGGTGCGCCCAGCGCCTTGAGCATGCCCAGGCCGCCGGCCTGCTGGGCCGGGAACAGTTTCATGAGCGAGAAGCCCTGCTCGCGGCGGTGCATCACCTCGCCGGGCGTCATCACGCCGGGGATGAAGGGCAGCTTGGCGGCCTTGACCGCTTCGACCAGCGCATCGGTCGCGCCGGGTGAGAGCGCGAAGGTGGCGCCGGCGTCGATGACGCGCTGCACCTCGGCCACGCGGGTCACCGTGCCCGCGCCCAGGTGCATCTGCGGCACGGCCTTGGCCACGGCTTCGATGGAAGCGAGCGCGGCGTCGGAACGCAGGGTGATCTCCATCACGTCGATGCCGCCTTCGAGCAGCGCGTGGGCCAGCGGCACGGCGTGGGCCGGGTCGGTGAGCACGATGACAGGGACGACGCGGGAGGTGAAAGCGGGGCGGGTGAAGCAGGTGGTGGTCATGGGTGTGTCCAGTTCAGGGGCGGTCGCCAAACAGAGGGGATGCGCCGGATTCGGCGGTGCTCGCATGGGTGCGGAACAGCCCAAACAGCTCGCGACCCGTGCCGTGCGCGTTGTGGCTCAGATCGGGGTGGCTCACGCTGCGCGCGGCCAGTGTGGCGGCGTCCACTTCCAGTTCCAGCACGCCGCGCTCGCAATCGAGCGTGATCCAGTCGCCGTCCATCACCTTGGCAATCGGGCCGTCGGCCAGGGCTTCGGGGCTGAGGTGGATGGCGGCGGGCACCTTTCCCGAGGCGCCGCTCATGCGGCCGTCGGTGACCAGCGCGACTTTGAAACCTTTGTCTTGCAACACGGCCAGCGGCGGCGTGAGCTTGTGCAGCTCGGGCATGCCGTTGGCGCGTGGGCCCTGGTAACGCACCACGGCGATCAGGTCTTTGTTGATCTCGCCGGCGTTGAACAGGGCCAGCAAATCCTGCTGGTCGCTCACCACCACGGCTTGCGCGCGCACCACGCGGTGCTCGGGCTTCACGGCCGAGACCTTGACCACGCTGCGGCCCAGGTTGCCCTGCAACAGGCGCAGGCCGCCGTCGGCGCTGAAGGGCTCGGCCACCGTGCGCAGCACGGCGGTGTCGCCGCTCTGCGAAGACACTGGGCGCCAGGCCAGCGCGCCGTGCTTCAGGCAGGGCTCGTTGGTGTACGCGGCCAGGCCCTGTCCCATCACGGTGGTCACGTCGCCGTGCAGCAGGCCGTTGCTCAGCAGCTCCTGCATGAGGAAGCCCATGCCGCCCGCTGCGTGGAAGTGGTTCACGTCGGCGCTGCCGTTGGGGTACACGCGGGCCAGCAGCGGCACCACGGCCGAGAGTTCGGCGAAATCGTCCCAGTCGATCAGCACGCCGGCGGCGCGCGCCATGGCCACGAGGTGGATGGTGTGGTTGGTTGAGCCGCCGGTGGCGAGCAGGCCGATGATGCCGTTGACGATGGTCTTCTCGCTCACGATGTCGGCCATGCAGATGGCGGCTTCACCGGTCTTGCCGGTGTTGGCCAGCGCGCGCTCCAGCGCGGCCTTGCTCAGCAGTTCGCGCAGCTCGGTGCCGGGGTTGACGAACGACGAACCGGGCAGGTGCAGGCCCATGATTTCCATCAGCATCTGGTTGCTGTTGGCGGTGCCGTAGAAGGTGCAGGTGCCGGGCGAGTGGTAGGCCTGGGCTTCACTTTCCAGCAGCGCGTCGCGGCCCACCAGGCCCTGCGCATACTGCTGGCGCACCTTGGCCTTGGCGTCGTTGGAGAGGCCGCTGGTCATGGGGCCGGCGGGCACGAACACGGTGCTGAGGTGGCCAAACTGCACCGCGCCCATGAACAGGCCGGGCACGATCTTGTCGCACACGCCGAGCATCAGCGCGGCGTCGAACACGTTGTGCGACAGGCCCACGGCGGTGGCCAGCGCGATCACGTCGCGCGAGAACAGCGACAGCTCCATGCCGGCCGCGCCCTGCGTGACGCCGTCGCACATCGCCGGCACACCCCCCGCCACCTGCGCCGTAGCGCCCAGCGCACGCGCGTGACCGCGGATCAGCTCGGGGTAGTGCTCATACGGCTGGTGGGCCGAGAGCATGTCGTTGTAGGCGGTGATCACGCCCACGTGCGGCGCGCGCTCGGCGTGGATTTTGAGCTTGTCGCTCGCGGGCAGGGCGGCCGTGGTGTGCGCCATGTTGGCGCAGCCCATGCCGCCGCGCTGCGTGCCGTTCTTGCGCTGCGCGGCCATGCTGGCGAGGTAGGCGCCGCGCGCGTCGGCGCTGCGTTCGGTGATGCGTTGGGTGACGCGGGCGAGGGTGGGGTTCAGTGGGGTGTTCATGTCGGGGTTCCTGTTCAGCTGATCCAGATGCTGATGGGAGTTTGTGTCTGGTTCAGTACCAGTGAAATCGGCAGGGCCACGTCGGCCTTTTCTGCGGCGCGGCCGTAGACGGCGAGCTTGCTCTCGCCCGAAATGGACAGCACCAGCTCGCGCGCGGCGAGCAGGGCGCTGAGGGTGAATGTCAGGCGGGCATGCGGCGCGGTGTCGGGTACCACCCAGGCCAGGCGCTCGTCGGTGGCGATGGCGCGGGCAAAACCTGGCGCGCCGGGGAACAACGATGCGGTGTGCGCGTCTTCGCCCATGCCGAGCACGGCCACGTCCAGCGGCCAGGGCAGGGCGGCGATGCGTTCGCTGGCATCGATCACCAGCGCGTCCAGCACCTCGGCGTTGTAGGTCGGCGCGAGTTCGCGGAAGAACAGCAGGAAGTGGGCTGCGGAGGCCTTGCCCTGCAGCAGGTGACGGGCGACCAGGGCGGTGTTGCTGTCGGCGTGGTCGCGCGGGACCACGCGCTCGTCCACCAACACGATGGTCACTTTCGACCAGTCCAGGTCTTGCTCGCGCAGCGCCTCAAACATGGGGATGGGCGACTTGCCGCCCGAGACCGCGAGGCTCGCCTGTCCGCGCGTGGCGATGGCGCTGCGCAGCGCGTTGGCGATGTGCGCGGCGATGGCGGCGGGTGTGGCGTTGGGATGTTCGGTCAACTGGGGGGTGGTCATTTGAGATGTTCGCGTTAAAGGGCGCTGTTGGCGGGCCTGCCCCTCACCCCAACCCTCTCCCCAGAGGGGCGAGGGAGTTGAAGCCCCCTCTTCCCGGAGGGCGTGGGAGCAACGGCCCGTCGCGTCGGCAGGTCTTGCCCCCTCTCCCGCTCGCGGGAGAGGGTTGGGGTGAGGGCCCCCGCAGGCGGTTCACGACTCTTCAACCCACGAAGAACCTTCCCGTGCCATCAGCGCAGAAGAAGCCGCTGGCCCCCAGCTGCCCGCCGTGTAGGCCTTGGGTTTTTCGTTGAGCTGTTCCCAGCCATTGATGATGGGTTCTACCCAGGTCCAGGCGGCTTCGAGTTCGTCGCGGCGCATGAAGTGGGTGAGGCGGCCTTTGATGACGTCGATCAGCAGGCGTTCGTAGGCCTCGGCGCGGCGGCCGGTGAAGGCCGATTCCAGGTCCAGATTCAGGCTCACCGGGCGCAGCTTCATGCCGCTGCCGGGTTCCTTGGCCATCATCTGCAGCTGGATGTGTTCTTCGGGCTGCAGACGGATCAGCAGCCGGTTGACCGACTTGTGCGCCGAGTCGTTGAAGATGGTGAAGGGCAGTTCGGCGAACTCGATGACGATCTCGGACTGGCGCGCCGCGAGGCGCTTACCGGTGCGCAGGAAGATCGGCACGTTGGCCCAGCGCCAGTTGTTGATGTGGGCCTTGAGGGCGACGAAGGTTTCGGTGCCGCTGTCTTCGGGGATGTTGTCTTCCTGCAGATAGCCCGCAGCGGCTTCACCACCCGAGGCACCGGCGCTGTACTGGCCGCGCACCGTGTCTTTGGCCACGTCGGCGATGGTCATGGGGCGCAGCGAGCGCAGCACCTTGAGCTTTTCGTCGCGCACGGCGTCCGGGTCGAGCGAGACCGGCGGCTCCATGGCCACGATGCACAGCAGCTGCAACAGGTGGTTCTGCACCATGTCGCGCATGGCGCCGGTGCCGTCGTAGAAGCCGGCGCGGCTGCCCACGCCCACGCTCTCGGCCACGGTGATCTGGATGCTTTTGATCTGCGGGCTGCGCCACAGCGGTTCGAAGATGCTGTTGCCGAAGCGCAGCACCATCAGGTTCTGCACCGTCTCCTTGCCCAGGTAGTGGTCG
This sequence comes from Hydrogenophaga sp. A37, assembly GCF_002001205.1. GTDB lineage: Bacteria > Pseudomonadota > Gammaproteobacteria > Burkholderiales > Burkholderiaceae_C > Hydrogenophaga. The sequence continues at coordinate 57,520 of NZ_MUNZ01000116.1, read as the reverse complement.
ATGCGGAAAATCTGGTGCTCTTCGAAGTACTGGGCGACGTCGGTGTTGATCTGCCGCGCCGATTCGAGGTCGTGGCCCAGCGGCTTTTCCAGCACCACGCGCGAGCGCTCGTTGATCAGGCCCGCACCACCCAGGTGAGCGCAGATGCCGGTGAACAGGCTGGGGGCGGTGGCCAGGTAATACACGCGGTCGGAAGCGGTCTGCAGCTGGGCCCCGAGACCGGGGTAGTCGGTGGCGTCGGTGGCGTCCACACAGACGTAGTTCAGGCGGCGGATGAAGTCGCCCCAGGCCAGGTCGTTGTAGGCCTTGGCCTCGATGAAGCCGGGCACCTTCTCCTGAATGAAGGTCAGAAACGCCGCGCGGTCCCAGCTCTGGCGGCCCAGGGCGTGGATGCGTGTCTGCTCGGGCAGGTTGTTGTGCAGGTGCGCCATGTACAGCGCCGGCAGCAGCTTGCGCACCGAGAGGTCGCCCACGCCACCGAAGATCACCAGATCAAGCGGGGCCGCCGGGGTTGTGTTGGAGCTGGTTGTGGCCATGGGTCTAATAAAGTTACGTTGTTTTGGCGATGATAGTGTAATCAAGTTACACGCTGGTTCCCAATTCGCATCGTCTGCATGCAAGCACCGTGCAAGGGCGCGGCACCTTGCCTCAGATGGCCCGGAACACCGGCCGGGCGCTGGCCACGCGGGCCTGCGCCTGGGCCAGGCTGGGCGGCACGCAGCCGGTTTCCATGACGCACAGGCTGGCGCTGGCGATGGCGTGGCCGAGGACGTGCTGCACGTCGGCGGCATCGAGGTTCAAGTCTGCGGCGGTGCGCGCGGCCTGCATCGCCGGGCGCTGCAGCAGTGCGACCAGCATGCCGGCGAGGAAGCTGTCGCCCGCGCCCACGGTGTCGGCCACCGTGACCGGCACCGACTCAGCGCCGTGCCAGCCGCTGCCGTCGCGGTTCAGGATCACCGCACCCTTGGCGCCCAGCGTGAGCGCCAGCCAGCGCGCGGGCGTTTTTGCCATCAGCTCGCGGGCGGCGACCAGCGGGTCGGCGTGGGTGAAGCCCAGCGTGGCGAGGTCGTCGTCGCTGACCTTGACGATGTGGGCTTCGCCCAGTGCGGCCATCACGCTGGCCTGGTAGGCCGCCATGTCGGGGACGATGGCAGGGCGCAGGTTGGCGTCCACCACCACCAGGCGGCCCGCCGCGCGCTGCGCCTGCAGCCAGGGCAGGTATTTGTCGCTGTCTTCGGCCACCAGCGCCAGGCAACCGGTGGCGATCACCGAGAGCTGCGGCTGCGCCGCGCATTGGGCCGTCATGTCGGCAGCGCTGACGTCGCGGTCGGCCACGCCCTCACGGTAGAAGCTGTAGCTGGCCTTGCCCTCGGCGTCCAGACTGACCAGGGCGAGCGAGGTGGGCTGGTGCACCGGAGCGGGGCGTGCCAGGGTCACGCCGGCTTCAACGATGGCCTCGGCCATCCGTCGGCCGAAGCGGTCGCGCGAGAGCGGGTTGAGGTAGAGCGTGCCCACACCCTGCAGCCCGAGCGCGCGGGTGAGGTTGTAGACGGCGCCGCCAGCGCAAGGGCGCAGGCGGTCATCGGCCTCCGTGATCATGTCGATCAGGGCCTCGCCCGCGGTGGCGACCTGAACAGGAACGTGTGTTGTCGTCTTAGGGAAAACCATAACTAAATCCAGTTGATTTATTAAATGTGTTCGAACTATAGTTCAGGCACTCCGCAGCCATCTTCGTGAAAACCCGAAGGCCCTGACTGCAGAGCGCCACATCCATCCGTCGGTCCTTCATCCATCCTCCTGAGGAGACACCTGTGAAAAAAATCGCTTCCACCTTCGTGTTCACCGCCCTGACCCTGGCCGTGGGCGCCGCCGCCGCTCAGGCCCAACCCGTGATCGGCCTGATCACCAAGACCGAGTCCAACCCCTTCTTCGTGAAGATGAAGGAAGGCGCTGACGCCGAAGCCAAAAAGCTGGGTGCCAAGCTGATCGCCGCTGCCGGCAAGACCGACGGCGACAACGCCGGCCAGGTGACCGCGATGGAAAACATGATCGCCGCTGGCGCCAAGACCATTTTGATCACCCCGAGCGACGCCAAGGCCATCATCCCCGCCATCAAGAAGGCGCAAGCCGCTGGCGTGATGGTCATCGCCCTCGACAGCCCGACCGACCCGGCCACCGCCGTGGACGCCCTGTTCGCCACCGACAACTACAAGGCCGGCGTGCTGATCGGCGAATACGCGAAGGTCGCCATGGCCGGCAAGAAGCCGGTCATCGCCACGCTCGACCTGTTCCCCGGCCACCCGGTGGGCGCCCAGCGCCACAACGGTTTCCTGAAGGGCTTTGGCCTGACCGCACCGGACGCCAAGAGCAACGACCTGGGCGGCGCCAAGGCCGGCGTGGCCTGCATGGCCGACAGCTTCGGTGACGCCGCCAAGGGCCAGACCGGCATGGAAAACTGCCTGCAGAAGAACCCCGGCATCAACCTGGTCTACACGATCAACGAACCCGCCGCCGCCGGTGCCTACAAGGCACTGAAGGCCGCCGGCAAGGAAAAAGACGTGGTCATCGTCTCGGTGGACGGCGGCTGCGCCGGCATCAAGGACGTGGGCGCTGGCGTGATCACCGCCACCTCGCAGCAGTACCCGCTGAAGATGGCTTCGATGGGTGTGGCCGCTGGTGTGGAATACGCCAAGACCGGCAAGAAGGTCAGCGGCTACGTCGACACCGGCGTGACCCTGATCGCTGCCAAAGCCGTCAAGGGTGTGGACAGCAAGGACGTGAAGATGGGCACGGACCTGTGCTGGGGGAACAAGTAACTCCCCCCTGCGCCGCTTTGCGGCTTCCCCCCTCTCTGGCGCGCCTTCGGCGCTTGGAGGGGGGACGGCACCATAGGGCCGGCGGAGCCGGACCCTGGGTGCCCTTGGTGGGTATCGCCTCGCTTCGCTTGGCGACTTTCGCCTTGACCGCTTCTTGAGATTCATTTGACTGAGAGAGCCTGCGTCAGACAGGCACTCCGTTTGCAGCTCACCTGCCCTTGCGGGCGGTGGTTGCAACTCCTTCTTCTCTGATTGGACGGGCCACCGCCATGAATGCCATCAAAGCCAAACTTCCGCCCATGGGCACCCTCGGGCCGTTCATCGCCCTGCTCGGTGCCTGCATTTTCTTTTCGACGCAGAGCGACCGCTTCCTCTCGTTGCAGAACTTCTCGCTGATCATGCAGCAGGTGATGGTGGTGGGCACCATCGCCATCGGCCAGACACTGATCATCCTGACCGCCGGCATCGATTTGTCGTGCGGCATGATCATGGCGCTGGGCTCCATCGTCATGACCAAGATGGGCGCCGACTTCGGTTTGTCAGCCCCCGTCGCCATCGCGCTGGGCATTGGTGCCACCACGCTGTTTGGCCTGGTCAACGGCCTGCTGGTCACCAAGGCCAAGCTGCCGCCCTTCATCGTCACGCTGGGCACGCTGAACATCGCCTTCGCCATCACCCAGCTGTACTCGGGCTCACAGACCATCACCGATGTGTCCGAGGGCATGACCTGGCTGGGCAACTCGTTCCGCATCGGCCAGACCAACATCCTCTACGGCGTGGTGCTGATGCTCGCGCTCTACCTGATCACCTGGCTGTTCCTGCGCGAGACCGCGCCGGGCCGCCACATCTACGCCGTGGGCAACAGCCCCGAGGCCACGCGCCTCACCGGCATCTCCACCGACAAGGTGCTGCTGGGCGTGTACGCACTGGCCGGCGTGTTCTACGGCCTGGCCTCGCTGCTCTCCGTGGCCCGCATCGGCGCCGGTGACCCCAACGCCGGGCAGACCGAAAACCTCGACGCCATCACCGCCGTGGTGCTGGGCGGCACCAGCCTGTTTGGCGGTCGCGGCATCATCCTCGGCACCCTGGTGGGCGCCCTGATCGTGGGCGTGTTCCGCAACGGCCTGACGCTCATGGGCGTGTCCTCTGTCTATCAAATTCTTGTGACCGGTGTGCTCGTCATCCTTGCCGTGCTGACCGACCAGATGTCCCGCAAAGGAGTGCGTTGAAATGACCATCGATACCTCCTCTCCCCTCGTGATCCAGGCCAAAGGCCTCGTCAAGCGCTATGGCCAGGTCACCGCGCTGGACGGCGCCGACTTCGAACTGCGTGCCGGTGAAATCCTGGCCGTGATCGGCGACAACGGTGCCGGCAAGTCCTCGCTCATCAAGTGCCTGGCCGGCGCCACGATTCCCGACGAAGGCGAGATCTACCTGGACGGCCAGCGCGCCCACTTCAAGAGCCCCATCGACGCGCGTCGCGCCGGCATTGAAACCGTGTACCAGGACCTCGCCGTGGCCCCCGCCATGACGATTGCGGAGAACCTGTTTCTCGGCCGCGAGATCCGCCGCCCCGGTTTCCTGGGCAGCGTGCTGCAGATGATCGACAAGAAGAAGATGCTGGCCGAAAGCATCTCGCGCATGAACGACCTCAAGGTCGGCATCCGCTCCATGACGCAGGCGGTGGAAACGCTCTCGGGCGGCCAGCGCCAGTGCGTGGCCGTGGCGCGCGCCGCGGCCTTCGCGCAGCACGTGGTGATCATGGACGAACCCACCGCCGCGCTGGGTGTGAAGGAGGGCAACATGGTGCTGGAACTGATCCGCCGTGTGCGCGACAAGGGCCTGCCCGTGATCCTGATCAGCCACAACATGCCCCACGTCTTCGAGATCGCCGACCGCATCCACATCGCCCGCCTGGGCAAACGCGCCGCGGTGGTCAACCCGAAGAAGATCAGCATGAGCGACACGGTGGCGGTGATGACGGGCGCGATGACCGTCGACCAGCTGCCGGCCGAGGTCCTTGCTTGAAAGACCCAGATGCTCAAAGGCATTGATCCCCTGCTCAGCCCCGACATGCTCAAGCTGCTCGCCGAAATGGGCCACGACGACGCGGTGGTGCTGGCCGACGCCAACTTCACCGCCATGAGTCTCGGTGCCGGCAAGCCGGTGCTGCGCCTGCCGGGCGTGGGCATGCTGCGCACGCTGCAGGCGGTGGTGAGCGTGCTGCCGCTGGCAGAAGACGTGAGCCACCCGGTCGCCTACATGCACGTGAGCGACACGCCAGAAGGCTACCGCTCGGCGCTGCAGCGCGAGGCCATCGACCTGCTGGCCGGTGCCGGCCTGCCGACCGAGCGGGTGGAGGCCGTGGAGCGCTACGCGTTCTACGAGCGCGTGAAGAAGGCCTACGCCATCGTCGTCACCGGTGAGCTGGAGCCCTGGGGCAACTTCATCCTGCGCAAAGGTGTGTTGGGCCAGCCTCTGCGTGCGTGACCATGTCACACTCGGTTACCGTGACCGATCCGCATCTTCAAGACACCACCGAAAGCTCGCCCGCCGTGGTGACCGCGGGCGACATTGCGGACGCGCCGCGCCTGCGCCAGCGTGGCTCCAACCAGGTGGGCATGCGCCAGTTCAACGAGCGCGTGGTGCTGCAAGCGCTGCGCGTGCACGGCAGTCAGCCCAAAGCCGAACTCGCGCGACTGACCGGGCTCACGGCCCAGACCATCGGCCTGATCACCGCCCGGTTGGACGAAGACCAACTACTGACCCGTGAAGCGCCGGTGCGCGGCCGGGTGGGGCAGCCCTCGGTGCCCATTGGCATGAACCCTGACGGCGCCTTCGCGATCGGCATCAAGATCGGGCGCCGCAGCGCCGACTGGCTGCTGGTCGATTTTCTCGGCCGCGTGCGCCAGCGCATCGTGCTCGACTACCCGTTCCCCGATGCGGCCACCTTGTTGCCCGCCATCGGTGCCCATCTCAATCGCTTGCTCGACGGCCTCGGCCCGCTGCGCAGCCGCGTGGTGGGCGTTGGCGTGGCCGCGCCGTTCCAGCTGGGTGGCTGGCACCGCATGCTGGGCCTGACGGAAGCCCAGGCGCATGACTGGGGCCAGATCGACCTGGGCACCGAGGTGCAGGCCCTGACCGACCTGCCCGTGAGTTACGCCAAAGACACCTCGGCCGCCTGCGTGGCCGAGCTGCTGCAGGGCCGGGGCCGCGAACTGCACAGTTTTCTCTACCTCTTCATGGACACCTTCGTGGGCGGCGGTCTGGTGATCAACTCCCACTTGCACCGAGGCGTCAACGGCAACGCGGGTGCCGTGGCCTCGCTGCCCTTGCAGGTGGCGGTGCCGGGCGTGAAAGAGCTGCCACCACAGCTGATCAGCCAGGCCTCGTTGTGGGACCTGGAGCAGCGCTTCCGCGAGCACGCTTTGGACCCCATGGCCGCCTACGATGCGCGCGCGATGCAGGCACCCTGGTTGCCCTACACCCGCGAGTGGATCGACCGCGCCGCGCTCGCGCTGGCGCACTGCATCGTGGCCGGCACGGCCTTTCTCGATGTCGAGGCGGTGGTGATCGACGGTGTGGTCGCGCCCGACCTGCTGCGCGACCTCTGGGCACGCACCGGCGAAGCGCTCAAGGCCTACAACCTCGAAGGCCTGCAGGGCCTGCCGCGCCTGGAGCTGGGCAGCATCGGCTCGGACGCTCGCGCGCTGGGCGGGGCCTTGTTGCCGTTGCACGCCTGCTTTGCGCCGGACCGGGACATCTTCTTGAAGACTTGACCCACCCCCATCGCTTGCCCACTGCGTGTGGCCGCTCCGCCCCTCAAGGGGCAACGCGAGCGGCCCGGCAAAGCCGGTTCCGCCGCGTTCTGGGTTGGGGCATTTCGCGCCGGAAAGGGGTTGCCTGCCGCGCTTCGCGCGATCCCTAATGCGCAAGCCCAGCGCGACTCAAGGCTGAGTGGTCGGCGCCTCGTGCAGTCCCTGCGCCGTGAGGTGCAACACCCTGTGAGCCCGAGCCGCCGCAGCTTCGGAGTGCGTCACCAGGATCAGTGCCGCGCCGCTGTCTTTGGCTTGCCGCTCCAGCACGTCCATCACCTGGCGCGCCGTGGACGGGTCGAGGTTGCCGGTGGGCTCGTCGGCCAGCAGCAGGCGGGGGCGGTGCACCAGCGCGCGGGCAATCGCCACGCGCTGCAATTGACCGCCTGAGAGCTGGGCCGGCAGGCGTTCCCCCAGGCCTTCGAGCCCCACCGCCGCCAGCATCTCTGCGACACGCGCGGTGTCGGGCCGACCCAGCAGCAGCAAGGGCAGGCCCACGTTTTGCGCCACGTCCAGGTGCGGCAGCACGTGAAAAGCCTGGAACACGAAGCCCAGCTTCTCACGCCGCCAATGCGCGCGCTGCACCTCGCCCAGGGTGCCGAGGTCCACGCCGTCGTGGGTGATGCTGCCCTCGCTCCAGTCGTCGAGCGCGGCCATGCAGTTGAGCAGGCTGGACTTGCCCACACCCGATTCGCCGACGATGGCCACGAACTCGCCGGGCGCCACGCGCAGGCTCACATTTGAAAACACCGGCACCTCGCCGTAGCGCTTGCCAAGATGTTCAATGATGAGGCTCATCGGAATACCTTCGCCCTGTGTGCTGCGGTGCGAGCGTGCTTGGGAGCGGCCCGGCGCTCGCTCATGCCCCATGCCCCCAGACCATGAACACCATCACCAGCGCGATCAGCCAGAGCGCATGGCCCAGCGTGCAGCGGCATCGCAGGGCCGGTGGCAGAAGATGGAGCAGGCGTTGCAGCATGGTTTCAGTGAGAGGGCGGGCCGAGCAGGTCTTGCACGCATTGAACCACCTGGTCCAGCGCATCAGGTGCGTCGCACGGGACCACCACCCGCTCGGGCATGGACCGCAGCCAGGTGATCTGGCGCTTGGCGAGCTGGCGCGTGGCGAAGATGCCGCGGTCGCGCAGCTCGGCGAGTTGGGCCGACGTGAGCGGCGCGCCGCCCGCGGTGTCGAGTGCCTCCCAGGCCTGGCGGTAACCCACGCAGCGCATGGATGGCAGGTCCGGTTGCAGGTCGCCGCGTGCCCGCAGTGCCCGCACCTCTTCCAGGAAGCCTGCCTCCAGCATGGCGTCGAAGCGTTGTGCAATCCGGGCGTGCAGCCAGGCGCGGTCGGTGGGCTCCAGGCTGATGAAGGCACCCGGGACCAAGGGGTTGTGGTGCCCGCTGATCGGCCCGGTCTGGAAGGACGAGATCGGTTGCCCCGACACCTGAAACACCTCCAGCGCGCGCTGAATGCGCTGCGAGTCGTTGGGCGCCAGGCGCGCGGCGGTGGCGGGGTCCACGCGCGCCAGCTCGGCGTGCATCGCCGGCCAGCCGTTTGCCTTTGAGCGGGCCTCGATGTCGGCGCGCACGGCGGCATCGGCCCGCGGCATCTCGTCCAGGCCCTGCATGAGCGCCTTGAAATACAACATCGTGCCGCCCACGAGCAGCGGCGTGCGACCCCGGGCGCTGATCTCACCGATGAGCCGGGTGGCATCGCGCACGAAATCGGCAGCGCTGTAGGCCTGCAGCGGATCGGTGATGTCGATCAGGTGGTGCGGTACCCAGGCCAGTTCGTCTGGCGTGGGCTTGGCGGTGCCGATGTCCATGCCTCGGTAGACCAGCGCCGAATCGACGCTGATGATCTCGACCGGCCAGCGCTCGGCAATGGCCAGAGAGGCCGCGCTCTTTCCGCTCGCGGTCGGCCCGGCCATGGCCAGCACGACACCCCCCCGCCGCGCTTCGCTCGTCGTCATGTGGCGGTTTCAGAGGCGACGCGCACCAGGGGCGCCTTGGCTTCGCCAAAGCGCTGCACCAGCGTCCACGCGGTGAGTGCGATCAGCACGCTCCAGAACCACATGCCGTTGGTCAGGGGTTGCACGCTGCCCTGGCTGACGGCCAGGCTCTTGCCGAGCCAGCCGCCCATGAAAAACGCCAGGACCATCATCAGGAAGCCGCTGACCGCCGAGGCCGCACCGGCCGCATGCGGAAACGGGCCGACGGCGCCGCTCTGGCCGCAGGGCTGGTGCACGCCGTGGCCGAGCATGAACAGGTAGACAGGCACCATGATGGCCGCCACGCTCTGCACGCCGAACAGGGCCAGCAGGCCCATCGTGGTGCCAGCGACCAGGGTGCAGGCGCCGGCGATCGCCACCGTCTTGCGCACACCCAGTCGGGGCAGCAGGCGGCGGCAGATGAGGGTGCCGACGATGTACGACAGCGACATCGAGAACATCACCACACCGTAGGCGGCTTTCGAGAGGCCGAGCACACCGATGAACACGAAAGGCGAGGCGGCGAGGAAGGTGAACAGGCCACCATAAGAGGTGGCTGAGAGCAGGGTGAAGGCCCAGAAGGTGGGGTGGCGCACGATCTGCGCCCAGGTGCGCAGCAAGGTGAGCGGCTCCAGCGCGCGCGGGTTCTTCTGCGCCAGGGTCTCTTCAAAGCGCCAAGCCAGCACCGCCAGGGTGCCGGCGCCGAACACGGCCAGCACCATCAGCGCCATGCGCCAGCCCGCGAACTCGGCCAACAGGCCGCCTATCGGTGCGCTGGCGCAGGCGATCACGCCCAGCCCGGTCAGGCCCTTGGACATGATGCGCGCTCCCTCGGTGGGGGCGTACAGGTCGCGCACGATGGCGCGCGCGCACATCACGCCCGCGCCCATCGCGATGCCCTGCAGCGTGCGCCACACGATGAGCTGATCCATCGAGGCAGCGAAGGTGCTGCCCACCGAGGCCAGCATGTACAGCACCATGCCGACCAGCAACACCGGCCGGCGGCCAAAGCGGTCAGACAGCGGACCCCAGACCATTTGCGAGAGGCCGAAGGCCAGCAGCAGCGCGGTCAGGGTGAGCTGGGCCTGCGGCATGCTGGCGCCGAAGCCCTGGGTGATGGCGGGCAGGGCGGGCAGGTACAGGTCGGTGGTGATCGGCTGCAGACCGAGCAGCAGGGAGAGCACGAGCACGATCAGGCCGGGTGACATGGCGGAACGGGAGGCGGACATCCGATTGAGGGTAGCAGATGCCCCCATGTGCGACCTGCGCGACGTGCATGCGTCCAGGACGCGGCGGAACCGGCTTTGCCGGGCCGCACCGCGTTGCCCCCTCAGGGGGTGACGCCGAAGGCGGCGCGGGGGTGATTCAGTTCAACCCGAACAGCTCGGCCAGCGCCACGCGGTATTGCGGCTGGCCCATGGAATTGGTGTTGTGGTGCGAGCCGCCTTCCACCAGCACGAAGGCCTTCTTGCCGGTGGCGGCCTCAAACAGGCGGCGTCCCAGTGCGGGCTGGATCAAACGGTCTTCGCCGCCGTGCACCACCAGCAGCGGCGAGCCGATGGCGGGCACGCGCTTGACCGCGTCGAAGCGCTGGGTGATCAGCGGCCCCACCGGCAGCCAGCCCCACTTGAAGCTGCTGACCACGTCCGGAATCGAGGTGAAACTGCCTTCAACCAGCGTGCCCGCTTCGTCGGGCACCTGGGCGGCGAGTTCGATGGCGATGGCGCCCCCCAGCGAGTGACCGAAGATGTAGCGCGGCCGGCCAGGGTGCTGCTGGCCCAGCCAGTCCCAGGCGGCGCGGGCGTCTTCGTAGGCCATGGTTTCCGAGGGCAGCCCAGGCGAGCTCTTGCCGAAGCCCCGGTAGTCGATGGCGAGCACCGAGAAGCCCAGCTCCTGCATGCGGCGTGCCCGGAAGGCCGAGCCGGTCACGTTGAAGCGAGCGCCGTGCAGGTAGAGCAGCACGGGCGCGTCCGGCCGGGTGCTGAAGTTGTCATGCGCCAGCCAGAGGCCGTGCAGTTTCACCGGCTGGGTGGTCTCCTTCGACGGGAAGCTGATCCAGACATCGTCCATGCCCTCGGCGGCTTCGGTGCCCCGCGACCAGCTGCGGTCGGACGGCTGGAAGATCCAGGCCCGCTGCCGCTGATCGAGCGTGGCGCAGCCGGTGAGCACCGCGACCGCGGCAAACAGGAGGATCAGGAAACGTTTCATCGCAGGGAATGATGCGGCCCAGCTCGAAAAGTTCAAGGCAGAATGAATCTGGCCAGCACCATGCCACCCCGCCTGGCCTCACCGGACGATCAGCCATGACCGACAACGTGTTCACCCGCAGCATCCGCCGCGACATCCCGGCGGCCTCCGTGTTCGAGCACGAACGTGTCGTTGCCTTGGGGGAGGTGGTGCACGACGCATCGCCCGGCGGAGGGCGCAGGCTTCGTCGGGCCGCGGGGCTGGCCGTGGTTGCCGGCCTGCTGGCCTGCGGTGAGGCGCCGCCCACGGGCTGGTCGGGTTATGTCGAGGGTGACTATGTACACGTGTCGTCCCCGGTGGGTGGGCGGCTCGACAGGCTGACCGTGCGGGCGGGCGACCGGGTCCGTCAGGGCGATGCGCTGTTCGCGCTGGACGCTCAGGCCGAGCAGGCGGCGCAGGCCGAAGCACAGGCCCGCCTGGCCGGTACCTTGGCACAGGCCGCCAACACCACCAAAGGCCGGCGCAGCGATGAGGTGGCGGTCACCCGCGCCCAGCTGGCGCAGGCCCGGGCGCAGGCCGTACTCGCGCAGACCGCCTGGGCGCGCCAGCGGGATCTGGTGGCACAGGGTTTTGTGTCGCAGGCCAGCCTGGACGCCGCCAAGGCCGCGCTCGACCAGGCGAGGGCCCGGGTCGCCGAGCTGGAGGCCGCCTTGCGCGTGGCGGCCCTGCCGGCGCGCAGCGACGAAACCAATGCCGCCCAGGCCCAGGCCGAAGCCGCGCGCCAGGTGCTGCGCCAGAGCGACTGGCGGCTGGCCCAGAAGCAGCAGCCCGCGCCCGCCGATGCCCAGGTGGCCGAGGTGTTTTTCCGCGTCGGCGAACACGTGGCGCCTGGGCAACCGGTGCTGTCGCTGTTGCCACCGGGAGGCGTGAAGGCCCGGTTCTATGTGCCCGAAACCGAGGTCGGCGCGCTCGCCACCGGGCAGTGGGTGGGACTGCGCTGCGACGGTTGCGGCGAGGCGATTCCGGCGCGCATCATCCGCATCGCCAGTGGCCCGGAATTCACGCCACCGGTGATCTACTCCAACGCCCAGCGCGCCCGACTGGTGTTTCTGGTGGAAGCGGCGCCGCGCCCGGCCGACGCTGCGCGGCTGCGCCCCGGCCAGCCGCTGGACGTGACCCGGCTGGCACAGGAGCCGAAGTGAACGCCCTCGCCATCGACGTGCGCGGCCTGACCAAACGCTACGACGGCCGCGCCGTGGTGGACGACGTGACCCTGCAGGTGGGCCAGGGCCGCATCTGCGGTTTCCTCGGGCCCAACGGCAGCGGCAAGACCACGACCATCCGCATGCTTTGTGGCCTGCTGCGGCCCGACGCGGGCGAGGGCCAGTGCCTGGGGCTGGACTTCCGCCGCGAGGCCGCCACCATCAAGCGCCAGGTGGGCTACATGACGCAGAAGTTCGGCCTCTACGACGACCTCTCGATCCGCGAGAACCTGGACTTCGTCGCGCGCCTGTTCGAATTGCCGCAGCGCCGCACGGCGGTCGACCAGGCACTGGAGCAACTGGGCCTGCAGGCGCGGGAGCGCCAGCTCGCCGGCACGCTCTCGGGCGGCTGGAAACAGCGCCTGGCGCTGGCCGCCTGCCTGATCCATGGGCCGCGCCTGCTGCTGCTCGACGAACCCACGGCCGGCGTGGACCCCAAGGCGCGGCGCGACTTCTGGGACCAGATCCACCGCCTGGCCGCAGAGGGCATCACGGTGCTGGTGTCCACCCACTACATGGACGAGGCCGCGCGCTGCCACGACCTGGTCTACATCGCCTACGGCAAGGTGCTGGCGCGCGGCAACGAGCGTGAGATCGTGGACGCGGCGGGTCTGAGCGTCTGGGCGCTCGAAGGCGCTGCCGCGCAGGACCTGAGCGAACGCCTGCGCGCGCTGCCCGGTGTGCAGAACGTCGTCGCTTTCGGCAACACGTTGCACGTGGCCGGGCGCGACGCCGCGCTGCTGGCGCAGTCGCTCGGCGCTTTCCAGGCCGAGAGTGGCGTGGTGCTGCGCGAAACGCGGGCCAACCTCGAAGACGTGTTCATCAGCCTGATCGACCAGGCGCAGGACAACTTCGGCCACGGCCAGGCGGGGCGGACATGAGCGCCCCGCCGGGCCGCTCCCAAGCAAGCTCGCACCGCAGTGCGCAGCACGGAGGTAATCTGTGAAATGGTTTTCGCCCGCACGCACCTGGGCCGTGTTCATCAAGGAGTTCCAGCAGATGCTGCGCGACCGCCTCACCTTCGCCATGGCGGTGGGCGTTCCGGTGATGCAGCTGGTGCTGTTCGGTTACGCCATCAACACCGACCCCAAGGGCCTGCCCACGGCGGTGGTCGCGGCCGACGCCGGCCCGCTGGCGCGCAGCCTGGTGGCCTCGCTGCAGAACACCGGTTATTTCAAGCTGGTGCACCAGGGCACCAGCCAGGCCGAGGCCGATGCCCTGGTGGCCGCGGGCGAGGTGCAGTTCATGATCGTGATCCCGCCCGGTTTTTCGCGCGACGTGGTGCGCGGCGAGCGCCCGGCGGTGCTGGTCTCGGTGGACGCCACCGACCCCTCGGCCTCGGGCAACGCGATCGCCGCACTCGGCGAGATGACGAACCTGGCCCTGCGCCACGACCTCACCGGCCCGCTGCAGTCGCTGCAGAAGGGCGCGGCACCGTTTGAACTGCGAATCCACCGGCGCTACAACCCCGAAGGCCTGTCGCGCTACAACATCGTGCCCGGCCTGATCGGCACCATCCTCACCATGACCATGGTGATGCTGACCTCGCTGGCCATGACGCGCGAGCGCGAGCGCGGCACGATGGAAAACCTGCTCGCCACCCCGGTGCGGCCGCTGGAGGTGATGGTGGGCAAGATCCTGCCCTACGTGGTGATCGGCTATGTGCAGCTTGGCGTGATCCTGGGCGCGGCCTGGCTGCTGTTCGAAGTGCCCATGGTGGGCAGCTTTGCGTTGCTGATGGCGATGATCGGCGTCTTCATGGTGGCCAACCTGGCGGTGGGCTTCACCTTTTCGACCATCGCGCGCAACCAGCTGCAGGCGATGCAGATGACCTTCTTTTTCTTCCTGCCGTCCATGCTGCTCTCGGGCTTCATGTTCCCGTTCCGCGGCATGCCGGTCTGGGCGCAGTGGCTGGGCGAGGGGCTGCCGCTGACACACTTCCTGCGCATCGTGCGCGGCATCATGCTCAAGGGCAACCAGGCGCCGCAGCTCTGGGCCGACCTTTGGCCCATGCTGCTGTTTCTGGCGGTGGCTGGCGCGGTGGCGCTCAAACGCTACCGACAAACCCTGGATTGATTTGGCTTCGTGTGATGACCCGCACCACCGATTCACGGTGGGTGCGAAAGCCCATGCGCAGGTAAAGGCCCAGGGCGTCGGTGTTGGCGCTCATCACGTGCAGGAACGGGGTTTCGCCGCGCGCGAGCTGGCGTGCGATGAGTTTGAGCATCAGGCGTTTGGCCAGCCCGCGGCCCTGAAAGTCGGGGTGGGTGCAGACGCCGCTGACCTCGCGCAGGGTCTCGACGAAGCTGCGTTCGCCGGCCATGGCCATGAGGCGTTCGCCGTCGAACAGGCCGAAGTACTCGCCGAGCTCGATGGTGCGCGGACCGAACGGCCCGGGGCGGGTGAGCTCGGCCATCGCCAGCACCTGGTCCAGGTGTTCGGGACCGATGGGCCGAGCCTCGGGAGCCTCGTCTCGCGCCGGCGATTCGCCGGCCCAGACCATCTTGTGCATGGTGGCCTCGGCCTCGACCACCCAGCCCTCGGGCGCCGGGCCCGACCAGCCATCGCAGTAGAAGTGTTCGTCGGGGTCGCAGTGCGGCGCCAGCGCGTCGAAATCGGGGCGCTGGGGGTTGGCAAAGCCGACGATGGGCGAGAAGCCCGGGGCGTAGCGGCGGGCGCCGCCGGAGCCGACGGCCCAGTGCGCCTGCGGGCCGGTGAGGGCGTGCCAGAAGATGTTGTCGAGCAGGTGCACCATGGTGATGGCCTCCCAGGGGTTCAGCGTCCGCGCAGGAACAGCGCGTCCAGCTCTTTCATGCTCACCTGGCGCCAGGTCGGGCGGCCGTGGTTGCACTGGTCGGAGCGCTCGGTGACTTCCATCTGGCGCAAGAGCGCGTTCATTTCGTCGAGCGTGAGGCGCCGGTTGGCGCGCACCGCGCCGTGGCAGGCCATGGTGGCCAGCAGCTCGTTGCGCGCGCGCTGCACCACCGTGCTGGCGTCGTGCTGGCTCAGCTCGGCGAGCACGCTGCGCGCGAGTTCCACCGGGTCTCCCTGCGCCAGCGTGGTCGGCACGGCACGCACCGCCAGCGTCTTGGGCGAAAACGGCACCACCTCCAGCCCCAGCATGGCCAGCACCACGCCGCTGTCTTCCGCGGTGGCCACTTCGGCGGGCGTGGCGGCGAAGGTGGCCGGGATCAGCAGCGGCTGGCTGGCCAGTTGCTCGTTGTCCATTTGCTGTTTGAGGCGTTCGTACACGATGCGCTCGTGGGCGGCGTGCATGTCCACCACCACCAGGCCCTGGGCGTTTTCGGCCAGGATGTAGACGCCCTGCAGCTGCGCGATGGCGCGGCCGAGCGGCCAGTCGCCAGCGGGCAGGGGTGTGCCGGTGGCCGCGGCTCCGACTGGCTCGGCCCGCGCGGACGCGGCGTTGGCTGGCGTGGCATCCGGGACGGCCATCCATCCCGCCGTTGGGCTTGAGCCGCTGATGGCCCTGTCGGAACCGGCGCCCCACAAAGCTCCCAAGTCGCTCACCCGATGGCCGACGGTGTCTGGCGGCGTGTAGCGCTGGAACGGCAGCGTGTTCTGCGCGCCGCCCAGGGTGGAAGGCAGGCGGTCGGGCGCTGCCCAGGTGGGCGCACCGGCCTGGAGCGTGTTGTCAGGGGCGGCATCGCCGTGCGCCAGCGCGGCCTGCGCCGTCGCAGCGGCCGCCGAACGCGGCACCGCCAGCGCGGATTCCACCGCGTGCCGCACGGCCTGGTGCACCTCGCGGCTGTCTCGAAAGCGCACCTCGATCTTGGTCGGGTGCACATTCACGTCCACGCGCGTCGGGTCCAGCGACACAAACAGCGCGTACACCGGCTGCTTGTGGCCGTGCAGCACGTCCTCGTAGGCACTGCGCCCGGCGTGGGTGATCACCTTGTCGCGCACGTAGCGGCCGTTGACATAGGCAAACTGCCAGTCGCCGCGCGAGCGCGCCGCGTCGGGCACGCCGGCGAAACCCCAGACGCGCAGGCGCTGCGGCTGGTCTTCACGATCAGTGGGGATGTCCAGAGGCCAGTTCACCGCCACCGCCTGCTCGATGAACTCTTCGCCCAGCACATCGGCCAGGCGCTGGCGCAGCGCTTCGATGCCGCCGCCGGGCACGGCGCGCCACTGCGCGGCCAGCTTGCCGTCGTGCCAGATGGCGAAACCCACCTCGGGCCGCGCCAGCGCATGGCGGCGCACCGCCTCGATGCAGTGCGCCAGCTCGGTGGCATCGGTCTTCAGGAACTTGCGCCGCGCGGGCGTGGCGAAAAAGAGTTCACGCACCTCGACTGTGGTGCCGGTGCTGCGCGCGGTGGGTTGCAGCTCGCCGCTGCGGCCGTCGAGCAGCCAGCCGTGGGGCTCGTCGGGCGCGTCCACGCGGGTCAGGATGGACACCTCGGCGATGGAGCAGATGGCGGCCAGTGCTTCGCCCCGAAAGCCCATGGTGCCCACCGATTCGAGGTCGGACAGGCTGGCGATCTTGCTGGTGGCGTGGCGCTTGAGCGCGGTCGGCAGCTCGGCACGCAGGATGCCGCTGCCGTTGTCCTCCACGCTGATGAGCCGCACGCCGCCGGCCTGCAGCCGCAAGGTGATCTGTGTGGCGCCCGCGTCCAGCGCGTTGTCCAGCAGCTCGCGCACCACGGAGGCGGGCCGCTCGACCACCTCACCGGCCGCGATCTGGCTGATCAGTTCGTCGGGGAGTTCGAGGATGGGGCGGCGGGGCGGGAGGGGGAAGGGTGCGTTCACCGGGGAAATTGTAGGTGCCGTGGCCGTTGGCCTGACACGCAGCCACTGGAGTCCGTGGCCCCCCCCACACTCCGCCGCTGCGCGGGTCGTTGCCCCCAGAGGGGGCGCCATCCAGCTTGGGGCGGCCCGGCGCTGGATAATCTCCCCCATGGAAATTGTTCTGACCCTCCTCGACTTCATCCTGCATGTGGACAAACACCTGCAGGCTTTCGTTCAAACCTACGGCGCCTGGGTCTATGCCCTGCTGTTCCTGATCATTTTTGTGGAGACGGGCCTGGTGGTCATGCCCTTTCTGCCGGGCGACTCGCTGCTCTTCATCGTGGGCGCGCTCTGCGGCGCGGGCCTGATCGACTGGTCGCTCGCCGCCGGCCTGATGCTGGCCGCCGCGATCCTGGGCGATCAGACCAACTACTCGATCGGCCGCTATTTCGGGCCGAAGGTGTTCCAGTGGGAGAACTCGCGCTTCTTCAACAAGAATGCCTTCAACCAGGCGCACAACTTCTATGAGCGTTACGGCGGTGTGACCATCATCCTCGCGCGTTTCATGCCCTTCATCCGCACCTTTGCGCCCTTCGTGGCCGGCGTGGCCGACATGACCCGCAGCAAGTTCACCATGTTCAACGTGGTCGGCGCGGTGATCTGGGTGATCGGTCTCACCGCTGCCGGCTACTTCTTCGGCAACCTGCCGTGGGTGCAGGCCAATCTCTCCAAGATCATCTGGGCGCTGATCTTTGTGCCGGGGTTGATTGCCCTGTTCGGCGGCTGGCGCGCTGCCCGAGCCGAGAAAGCACGCGCGGGCGTATAGCGCCCACCCCAGTTCAGAGGGCTCTCGTGCGCGCCAGTGGCGGGTTGGCGCTGAAATACTTCACGATGCCCTTCATCAGGGCTTCGGCCAGGTTGGCCTGATAGCTCTCGCTGTTGAGCCGGGCTTCTTCATCCGGGTTGCTGATGAAAGCGGTCTCCACCAGCACGCTGGGAATATCGGGCGCCTTGAGCACCGCGAAGCCGGCTTGCTCGACGTGTGGCTTGTGCAGCTTGCCGACCCTGCCCACCTCGCCCAGCATGGCGCTGCCGAGCTTGAGGCTGTCCTTGATCTGCGCCGTGGTGCTCATGTCCAGCAGGGCACGTTGCAGGGTCGCATCCTTGACTTTCACGTTGAGGCCACCCACCAGATCGGCGGCGTTTTCCTTGTTGGCCATCCAGCGCGCGGCGGCGCTGCTCGCCCCTTTGGTGCTGAGCGCGAAGATGCTGGCGCCCTGGGGCCGCGGCGTCAGGAACGCATCGGCATGGATGCTGATGAACAGATCGGCGCGCACGCGCTGCGCCTTTTGCACCCGAACGCCCAGCGGCACGAAAAAATCGGCGTCACGCGTGAGGTAGGCGCGCATCGGGTTGCCGTTGACCCGCGTGGCGTTGATGCGCTCGCGCAGGCGCTGCGCGACCTTCAGCACCACGTCTTTCTCTTTGGTGCCACCAGGTCCGATGGCGCCCGGGTCTTCACCGCCATGGCCCGGATCGAGCGCCACGATGATCAGGCGCTCGGTTTTTTTGCCCGGTGCCGGCTCGGGGTCGCGCTTGGACGCGGGCGGCTTGGTGGTGGCTTTGGGTTTGTCTCGGCTCGCGATCAGTGCGCCCAGCGGATCGGGCGATGCCTGTGCCTTGTCCAACTCGATGCCCAGCAGCTTCGCGGCCCGCGCGCTGGCCTCGTCCACCTCCAGAAAGCGCTCGCGGATCAGTGCGTCCAGGGGGTCCACCTCTTCCACCGGAAACAGGTCGAACACCAGCCGATGCTGGTAAGCCGCGACCGGTGGCAGGTTGAACACCTGGGGTTTGATGGGTTTTTTCAGGTCGATGGTCAGCCGGGCGAGATTGGGCCCCACGGGTGTGACCCGCATGCCTGCGATGTTGGGGTCGTCCGAGCGCAGCTTGGCCACCAGCTCGCGCATGCCGTCGAGCAGGTCAATGCCTTCGATCTCCACCGTCAGCTGCGGCGGGTCGATCACCGTGGTCTTGTGGGCCTTGAGCACCGCGTCGGACTCGATGGTCACGCGCGTGTAGTCCTCGGCGGGCCAGATGCGCACGGCGATCACACGGCCGGCCTGCGCCAGGTGGGGCGCGCCCAACAACAGCACCAGCGTGCCTGCGCGCAACACCTCGCGGCGCCCGACGGGTGCGCTCATGGTTGCAGCGCCGCCAGCAGGTGCTGGCCGGTGGGTGTGAGTGCCGTGAAGCTCACTGAGCGCGGGCTGTCTGCATCTTCGTCGGAGGTGATGGGCATCGTGTCTTCCGGTTCGATGTGGATGTCGGCGTCGACCGCAGGCATCAGGCCCGCCGCCCGCTCGGGCCATTCCACCAGCTTGAGACCCGGGCTCGCAAAAAGTTCGCGAAAGCCCGCGTCTTCCCACTCGCGGGGGTCGGTGAAACGGTAGAAGTCGAAGTGCCAGATGGCCAGTGGCGCACCAGTGGGCCCCGACGGGCCGTCCACCGCGCTGTGCGGCTCGACCACGGCGTAGGTCGGGCTCTTGATGCGCCCTCGCACACCCAATGCCCGCAGCAGGTGGCGCACAAAGGTGGTCTTGCCCGCGCCCAGGTCGCCTTGCAGGGTGAGCGTGGCGTTGTGGATGGCCGGGCACGCGGCCAGCCGGGTCGCAAAGGCTTGCGTGTCCGCCTCGTTGGCCCAGCGGCCATGCCACAGCGACGGCGCTGCCGACGCGGGCGTTTCTACAATGGGCGGCACATGACGTCCGATTTCGATGCTGCTCAACTGGTGACTCAGATACAGGCCTGGGGCCAGGAGCTCGCATTGTCCCAAATCGGCGTGGCCGGCATCGATCTTTCTGCCGCCGAGCCCGGCCTGAGCGCCTGGCTCGCGGCCGGATTTCACGGTGAGATGGACTACATGGCACGCCACGGCATGAAGCGCGCCCGCCCGGCCGAGCTGGTGCCGGGCACGGTGAGCGTCATCACCGCGCGGCTTGACTACCTGCCGCAAGACACGCCCGAGGGTTGGCAGGCCATCGAACTGCAGCGCCTGCAGCGGCCCGGCGAAGCCATCGTCTCGCTCTACGCGCGGGGTCGGGACTACCACAAGGTCTTGCGCCACCGGCTGCAGAAACTGGCCGAGCGCATCGAGGCCGCCATCGGCCCGCTGGGCCACCGTGTGTTCACCGATTCGGCGCCCGTGCTCGAAGCCGAGCTGGCCCAGCGCAGCGGCCAGGGCTGGCGCGGCAAACACACCCTGGTGCTGAACCGCGAAGGCGGCTCGATGTTTTTCCTGGGCGAGATCTATGTGGACATTGCCTTGCCGCCGAGCGAGCCCGTGACCGACCACTGCGGTGCCTGCACGGCCTGCATCGACGTGTGCCCGACCCAGGCCATCCTCGGACCGCAGCGGCTGGACGCACGCCGTTGCATCTCTTACCTCACCATCGAACATGCCGGGCCGATTCCCGAAGACCTGCGCCCGCTGATCGGCAACCGCATCTACGGCTGCGACGATTGCCAGCTGATCTGCCCCTGGAACAAGTTCGCGCAGCGTTCCCCGCTGGCGGACTTCGACCCGCGCGAGGGGCTCACGGGCGTGACGCTGGTCGAGCTGTTCGCGTGGAGCGAAGAAGAATTCTTGCGCCGCACCGAGGGCAGCCCGATCCGCCGCATCGGGCATCAGCGATGGTTGCGCAACATCGCGGTGGCGATGGGCAACGCGCTGCGCCAAGGCGACGACGCCGGGATACGGACCGCCCTGACGGCGCGCGCCGAACACCCGGATGCCCTGGTGCGTGAGCATGTCGGATGGGCGCTGATGCGTTACCGTGAAAGCCCCTTGCCATAGAGACGATCCCATGCCTGCCGGCCCGCAGCAAAGAAAGGGAAACCGCTGGGCCCGACCCCAGGAATTCAGCGGTGAATCAGGCGGTGGCGTGAGCCGCTGCAGCGCTGGGCGCAGGCCACTTGCCGATGGCCTTGAGCTGCTTGATCCAGCGCGGTGCGTTCTTCTTCGCGCTCATGGCGGCGTAGTCGATGGCCTGGTCCAGGTAGGGCTGGTGTCGAGACAGCAGGATGTAGATCAGCCGGATCATCTTGTGAGCCACGGCCACGATGGCCTTCTTGTGCGACTTGCGCACCATCAGACTTCGGTACTTGGACGCCAGCGTGCTCTTGGTCATGCGCGCGGCGTTGGCGCATTCGCACAGGATGAAGCGGATGGTGTTGTTGCCGTGGCGGGTGCGCCCGGACTTGCGCTTGCCCGCGCTCTCGTGGTTTCCCGGGCTCAGCGCGGCCCAGCAGGCCAGGCGCTCGGGGCTGCCGAAGCGCGCCATGTCCTCGCCGATCTCGATGAGGATCAATGCCGCGGCGACTTCATCAATACCCGGAATCGTCTGCAGCAGGCCATGAGCCCAGGCGTAAGGTTGCATGGCTGCGCTCAAGTAGGCGCCGATGTCGGCGAGCTGGCGTTGCAGGGCGTCGATGCTGTCGCTGAGGTGGCGCAGCACGAACAGGTGACGCTCGCTCAGGTCGCCCTCCAGGCTGGCGGCGAGTGCCTCGGTCTTGCGCTTCAAGGCGCCACGTGCATGGCCCAGCAGCACGGCTTGGGACTGTCCCTCGATCAGGCCGCGCACCATGGCGCGGGCGGAGACACCGTGGATGTCGCTGACCACCGCGCCGAGCTTGATGCCCGCGTCGTCGAGCATCTTGTGCAGGCGGTTGATCTGGCTGGCGCACATGGCGCTGAGCTTGCGGCGGTAGCGCGAGACCAGGCGCAGCTCGCGCAGGTCCTTCGGGGGAATGAAGCTGGCGCGCACCAGGCCGAAGCGGGCCAGCACGGCCAGCCATTCGGAGTCGAGCATGTCGGTTTTGCGGCCGGGCACATGTTTGATGAAGTGGGCATTGACCACCCAGGCGGTGATACCTGCGTTCTCCAGGTGGGCGTAGACGCTCTTCCAGTAGATGCCGGTGCTCTCCATGACCACCAGCTGAACCTGCAGCTCAGACAGCCACTGGGCCAGGGCGCGGCAGTCGCGCTTGAAGCCACCGAATTCCCGACTGTGCCGAGAGATCGAGCCGTCGGGCTGCTCGATCAGCACCGTGACCACATGCAGCATGCGGTGCACATCGATACCGGCCACACGCCGGTGCAAGGGGGGAAGACCTTCCATGACGATGCTCCTGTGAGTAAAGTGCGAAGTGGCACGCAGGAGCATCACCCGTGGCCAGCCAGCGGCAGAGCTGCAAGCGCAGTTCTGTTGCAAGCCGGTGAGCTGCAAGACTCCTCGAACCGGAACCGGTTCGGGCCTCTTTACCGTACGTGCTGCCACCCGCGCCACGACAATGGAGCCGGCAGCGCAACAGTCGGGGGTACGAGTCAGCTCGGTGGAGGTCCGGTTAGGCACCGGGGTCGGGCCTTCATTCGTTTTGCGACCTCTTCGCACCTGCGTGCCACCTCACATGGTGCACTCGAACTGGGCTTTCATGCTCGGGGGCGAGTGGGCCACTCATGATTGGTTAGGCTGCAAACCAAGATACCTCTGGACGGCACCACATGTCCCACGCCGAAACCGAACTCAAACTGCTGCTGCCTGGAGCGCAGGCCTCCAGCATCGAAGCGCGGCTGAACAAGCTGGGTGTGCTGGCGCGCCGCCGCCGGTCCACGCAGTGGCTGTGGAACGTCTACCACGACACGCCCGAACAGACCCTGCGCCAGCAGCGTCAGGCCCTGCGCATGCGCTGCATTTCGGACCACCCGTGGAAAAGCACTGCGTCGGCGGCCACGCTGCGCGGCGAGTGGGTGCAGACCTTCAAGTCGGCAGGCGTCTCGCAGGGTGGCCTGAGCCGCCGCGGCGAGTGGGAAAGCCGGCAGCCCTCCGGCCAGCTCAACCCGCTTGCGCTGCGCGCCACACCCTGGGCCGAGCTGGACCCGGACGGTCGCCTGTTCGGAGAGCTGGTCCCCTGTTTCGAAACCCGTTGCCGCCGCACCGTGTGGACCCTGTACCGCTACCACGGCGCGACCATCGAGGTGGCGCTCGACTTGGGCGAGGTCATCGCCGGCGACCGGACAGAGCCCATTCTGGAGCTTGAGCTGGAGCTCAAGTCCGGCGCACCGGAAGCGCTGTTCATCCTGGCCAGGGACATCGCGTCGGTTCAGGCCGTCTTGCCATGCGACCAGAGCAAGGCAGAGCGAGGCTACCGGCTGGCGCAAGGGCTGGCCCCACCCGCGACCCCGGCCGCGGCGCTGCGATTGCCCGCCAACGCCGCGCCGTTGGAGGCTGCCCGCCGGGCGCTCGGTGCAACGTTCGACCAGTTCACCCGCAACCTCTCATCCCTGTTGACCTCGGACGACCCCGAGGTGGTGCACCAGGCCCGCGTCGCGTGGCGGCGCTGGCGCAGCGCGATCAGGCTGTTTGCGCCATGGCTGCCCGGCCGGCCCGATGCCAGCGGTCTGAAGCCCTTGCTCGACGAGCTGGGACATGTGCGCGATCTGGATGTGCTGCGCACCGACACCCTGGGCCGCTGCTGGCCGGCCTTTGTCGACGGTGACCTTCAGCGGCAGGACATCGCCGACCGCACCCTCGAACACCTCGATCAAGCCCGCACCGCGCAGCGCGAGCGGGCTCGGGCGGCATTGGCCCAGCCGGCGACGGGGCTGGCCCTGCTGGCCTTGGCGCGCGGGCTGGACCTGCTCAACGCAGGGCCCGAAACGGCGGCCACCGGCAAACCGGTTCACTGGGCGGTCAGGCGCCTCAAAAAGCTGCAACGGCGCCTCAAAACATCACTCAAAGCCGGTCGCGAGCCACAGGCTGGCCTTGAACAGATCCACCGCGCCCGCATCCTGGCCAAGCGAACCCGCTATGCCGCCGAGATGCTGAACGACCTGTTGCCGGCCCAGCGAACGAAGGACCTGACTCAGGCGGCGACAGCGGTCCAGACCGAACTGGGAGACGACCGCGATCTTCAGCAAGCGGTGCGTTTGCTGGGAGCGTTGCACGCTGACCCCAGGCTGATCGAATTCATTCGTGGTGTGCTGGCCCACGATGCCATCACACGGGGTGGATGATCACGGGGCGTATTGGCGCCGCAGCTCTCGCTTGAGCAGCTTCCCGCTGGGGTTCTTGGGCAGGCTGTCGGTGAACACCACGCGCTTGGGCGCCTTGAAGTTCGCCATGTGTCCGGTGCAATGCGCCATCACCTCTTCTTCGGTCAGACTTTGTCCCGCCTTGACCACGATCACCGCCGTCACGGCCTCGACCCACTTCGGATCGGGCAGGCCGATCACGGCCACCTCGCTCACGGCAGGCAGGCGGTAGATCACTTCTTCGACCTCGCGGCTGGCGACGTTTTCACCGCCGGTCTTGATCATGTCCTTCTTGCGATCCACCACGGTGATGAAGCCTTCGCTGTCGATCATGGCGAGGTCGCCGCTGTGGAACCAGTCGCCCTCGAAGCTGGCCGCCGTGCGCTCGGGGTCGTTGAAGTAGCCGAGCATCAGGTGCGGTGAGCGGTGCACGATCTCGCCGACCTCGCCCACGGCCACGTCTTCCATCGCGTCGTTGACCACGCGGGTCTCCACGTTGAGCACCGCTTTGCCGCAGGAGCCGGGCTTGCGCAGTTGGTCGTCCGGGCCGAGCATGGTGGCCAGCGGCGCGATCTCGGTCTGGCCGTAGAGGTTCCAGAGGCGCACGTTCGGCAGGCGCGCGGCCAGTTCCTTCAGCACTTCCACCGGCATGATGGACGCGCCGTAGTAGCCCTTGGCCAGGTGTGTCAGTTTGGCCGCGTCGAACAGCGGCGAGCGCAGCAGCGCGATCCACACCGTGGGCGGCGCGAAGAAGCTGGTGATCTGGTGCTGCTCCAGCAACGCCAGCAGGTGGTCGGGCGTGGGCTTGCTGGTGATGACGTTGTTGCTGCCGATGTAGATGGCCGGGCCGAAGAACACGTCGAGCTGCGCGCAGTGGTACAGCGGCAGGGCGTGCAGGGTGCGGTCGGTCTCGGCGATCTCGGCGTTGATCACGCAGCTCACGTACTGCCAGAGCACGGCATCGTGCGTGAGCATCGCGCCTTTGGGGGTGGATTCGGTGCCGCTGGTGTACACGATCTGGGCCAGGTCGAAACTGCCCAGCGCGACCTCGGGCAGAGCGTCGGTACAGGCGGCGAGGTCGTCGAACCGGTGCATGCCGGGCGCTGGTTCGCTCGGGTCTTCGCTCGGCAGCCAGATGAACTGCTGTACCTGCGTCTCCAGCGCCGAGGCTTCGCGCGCGAGCCCGGACAGGCCGCTGTCGGTGGCCAGCGTGCGGGCGCCCGCGTGACGCAGGATGTAGGCGACCTCGTCGGCCTTGAGCATGAAGTTGATCGGCACCAGCACAGCGCCCCGGCGCGCCAGCGCAAAACGCAGCGCCGCAAAGCCGTGCGAATTGCGCGCCAGCACGGCCACCTTGTCGCCTTCGCCCACGCCGATGCGGTGCAGGCCCGCCGCCAGCCGCGACACCAGGGCGTTGAACTCGGCGTAGGTCCAGGTTGTGGCGCCGCAGGCGATGGCGGTCTTGGCCGGCAGGCGCTGGGCCGTACGGTGCAGGGCGTCGGCGATGGTCTGGCGTCGCACCGCAGGGGAGATGGGATGGGTTGGGATGTCGGTCAAGGATGCCTCCTGTTACAGCGGCGCCTGCTGTTGCGGGCACGATGGAAGGCATTGAACCCACAAACCGCTCGCGCGGCCATGGGCGTTTTCACCAGCAGAGGGGACAAGCTGTCACCTGCATGACGCTCAGAAGTCGCGCCGCTATGATTCGCCGCATGAACCTGCTTGCTTCGATGCATCACACGTTGCTGCGCTCGGGCCGGCGCGTGTTGGCCGCCTGGGACGCCTGGTGGCAGGTGCTGTTGATCGGCGCCGAGATCGTGGTGCTGTCGCTCTCGCCATCGAGCTACGACGAACCCGACGAGCGCCACGCGATCATCGCGCACCTCTACCGCGCCAGCGCCCCCTTGCTGACCGGGTTCCTGGTGCTCTCGGCGCTGTTGAGCCTGGTGCTGATCCGCATCGTGGTGGCCACAGCGCTGAGTTACGGCCTCTCACAGTACGCGCTGGAGCTGCTCGTGCGCACGCTCGTGCTGGAGCTGATTCCGCTCTACGCGGCGCTGTTCGTGGCGGTGCGCTACACCATGCCCGAGTCGCAGCGCATCCGCCGCCTGCTGGCCGACGAACACCGTGGCGGAGGGCTCCGCCCGCGCCAGCTGCTGCTGCGCGTGGACATGCTGCCGCGTGCGTTGGCCGGCGTGTTTTCGGTGCTGCTGCTGGCCGCGCTGAGTTGTTTCATCGCGCTGGTGCTCACCTACCTCAATGTGTACGGTTTTTCGCCCTGGGCGCTGGCCGACTACAACCGCAGCGTGGGCAGCGTGTTCTCGCCCGCGGTCACGCTGATCTTTTCTCTCAAGACCGTGTTCTTCAGCCTGGCGGTGGCGTTCGTGCCCATGGCCGCAAGTGCCCAGCGCGACGTTCACGGCGGCTACGCGCGCCGCAGCGACATCACCGAGTTCGCGCGCCTGCTCTCGGTGATCCTGCTGCTGGAGGTGGTTTCCCTGATGGGCAACTACTATTGATTCACCTTCCGGTTCCGCCCATGCCCACACCCACGCCACCCAACGGCCCCGTTCTCGACCCCTTGCCGCCGGTGAAAAATCTGGAGGTCAAGGCCGCGCTGCTGCTGCTCCTGCTGCTGATCCTGGTGGTGGGCTCGGCGCTCTATGTGATGTACGCGCGCGGTGCCTTCGAGCGCACGCAGCGGCTGGTCTTGATGTCGGACGACTCCGAGGGCGTGGTTGCGGGCATGGACATGACCTTCGCCGGTTTCGCCATCGGCAGGGTGGCGCAGCTGGAGCTGGCCGAGGACGGCAATGTGCGCATCCTGGTGGACGTGCCGACCAAAGACGCCAAGTGGCTGCGCAGCTCCAGCATCTTCACCATGGAGAAGGCGCTGGTCGGCGGCACCAAGATCCGCGCCTACAGCGGCATCCTGACCGACCCGCCGCTGGAAGACGGGGCGGTGCGCCAGGTGCTGCGCGGCGACGCGGCGGCCGAGATCCCGAAGCTGGTGGCCCAGGTGCGCGACCTGCTGGAGAACCTCAACAACATGACCAAGAACGACGCGCCGCTGCAGCAGTCGCTGGCCAACGTGCAGATCGCCACCGAGCGACTCAAGGGGCCGCAGGGCGCGATGGGTCTGCTCATGGGCAACGACGACGACGCGAAGCAGCTCGCGGTCACCCTGGGCAACGCCAACACCGTGCTTGCGCGCGCCGACGGGCTGGTCAAGCGGCTGGATTCGCTGGTGGCCAACGCCGACAAGCAGGTGTTTGGCCAGGGCGCTGGCCCGGGCGGCACCGGCGGCGACACCGGGCTGGTGGCCGACGCGCGCACCACCGTGCAGCAGCTCAACAGCATGCTGACCGAGGCACGCGGCAGCCTGCAGAAGGTGGACAAGCTGCTGATCGACGCGCAGGCCATCACCGCCAACACGCGCGAAGCCACGACCGATCTGGCCAGCCTGCGCGGCGAGGTGGACGCCAGCCTGCGCAAGGTGGAGGGGCTGATCAACGACTTGAACCGCAAGTGGCCGTTCAAGCGCGAGACGGAGATAAAACTTCCATGAAGAACACCCCCGCGCCGACTTCGTCGTCACCCCCTCAAGGGGGCAACACCTGCGGCCCGGCGAAGCCGGTTCCGCGGTGTTCCCGGTTGAGCAGCGCCTGCTCCGGCTTGCTCGTTGTGATCGCCGTCGCGCTCACTGCATGTGGCAATGCACCGCCGGTGCCCGAATGGCAGATGAACGCCAAGAGCAGCTCGGAGCGGGCGACCGAAGCCTGGCTCAGTGGTGACAGCCGCATCGAGGCGGCGGAGTTTGCGCGGGCGCGGGCCGAGGTGGCACGCACCGCGCGGCCCGACCTGCTGGCGCGGCTGGAGCTGCTGCGCTGCGCCGCGCGGGTGGCGGCGCTGGAGTTGGAGGCGTGCACCGGCTTTGACGCGCTGGCTGCCGACGCGGCGCCGGCCGAGCAGGCCTATGCGCGCTACCTGGCGGGCCACGCGCAGGCGGCTGACGCGGCTTTGTTGCCGCCAGCGCACCGCAGCCTCGTCGCAGCCGGTCAGGCCGATGTCTCGGCCATCGAAGACCCGCTGGCCCGTCTGGTCGCGGCCGGTGTGCTGTTGAGAAGGGGCGCCGCCACGCCGGCCACGGTGCAGGCGGCGGTGGACACCGCGTCAGCGCGCGGCTGGCGCCGGCCCTTGCTGGCCTGGCTCAAGGTCCAGCAGCAGCGTGCCCAGTCGGCGGGTGCAGCCGACGAGGCGGCGCGCCTGCAGCGGCGCATCGAACTCATGCTGCGCTGACCGCAGCGGGCGTCAAAAACCGCTCACTCCAGGTTTTCGTGGTGCCCCTCGGCACCCACCTTCCAGTAGGCCGCCACGCGCATGCCTTCGCGCGGGTGGCCCTTGTCGGTGGCGAGCATGTCGCGCATCCGGGCCATGACCGCCGCCTCGCCCGCGCACCAGACGAAGCCTTCGCCAGCGGGCAGCGCCAGTTCGCGCACGGCGCTCACCAGGTCGTCACCCGTTGGCACCCAGCGCACCTGCGCATCGGCCCGGGTGGGCATGGCGCGCTGGTCCTCGGGCGTGGGCGCATGGGCGATCACCAGCACGCGAGCGCCCGGGGGCAGCTCTTCGAGCCGGCGGTGAATGGCGGGCAGGGCGGTGGCGTCGCCCACCAGCAGGTGCCAGTCAAAGTCGACGGGAATGATCATGGAGCCACGCGGCCCGCCGATGGTGGCCGGCATGCCGGGCTGGGCCTGGCGCGCCCAGTCGCTGGCCAGGCCACCGGCGTGGAGGGCGAATTCGATGGTCAGTTCGCGCCGCGCCGCATCAAAGTGCCGGGGGGTGTAGTCGCGCCGGTGCACCTCGCCGGACGGGCCGACAAACATGAATTTGAGGTGGTCGTCGAACGAGAGCGACGTGAAGCCTTCGAGCGCGGTGCCAGTGAAGGTCACGGCGAGGAACTGGGGGCTGATCGTTTCAACGCGAGCGACCTGAACGTCGCGCCGCACGAGTTCGTGGCGGACCCGCTCAACGCGGCGGATGGGGGAGGTGATGGACATCGATAGAGCGGTTTGATTGATAATGTCATCAATCATGACAAAAATTGATGACAATGTCAACAAAATGGGTATGTCGTCCGACAGCGATGTGCTGGAGGCCATGCACGCGGTCGTGCATGCCTTCCGCTCGAAACTGCTGCGCGGCGAGGCAGACCAGCCCCGCGATCTGAGCCCGATGGAGGGCAAGGCGCTGGGCTACTTTGCCCGGCATCCCGGCGCCACACAGAGCGACCTGGCCACCCACGCCGGGCGCGACAGGGGCCAGGTCGCCCGGCTGATCGGCGGCTTGAAAGACAAGGGCCTGTTGCTGGCGGTGCCCGACGAAGCCGACCGCCGCGTGTGGCGCCTGTCACTGTCGACAGAGGCGCAGGCCATGCACAAGCTGGTGCAACAACGCCAGAAGGTGCTGGCGTCGGCGGCCACGCAGGGCATGAGCGACCGCGAGGTTCAGCAGCTCATGGGGCTGCTGCGGCGGGTCAGGGAGAACCTGCAGCAGCAGGAATGAGCGGCTACCACCGCGGCGAGGCGAACCGTTGCACCAGAAAGTCCAGCAAGGCCCGCACCGCAGGCGACAAGTGCTTGCGTGAGGGATACAGCGCGTGGATGGCCATGTCGGGCGGCTGCCAGTCAGGCAGCACCGCCACCAGACGGCCGTCGGCCAGGTACGGGTTGGCCATGTAGGTCGGTTGCAGCGCCACGCCACCGCCGGCCAGGGCGGCCTGCAGCAAGGCGGTGGCCTCGTTGGCGCTGAGCTGGCTGCGCACGCCGACCTGGCAATGCTCTTCACCCCGACGGAGCGTCCAGGTGCTCTTGCCGAAGTTGGAAAAACTCAGGCAGCGGTGGGTTTCCAGATCGGCCGGGGCCTGCGGCACACCGTGCTCCGCCAGGTAGGCCGGCGAGGTCACCAGCACCGAAGCGCAGGGCGCCAGCACCCGGCCGATCAGCGTGGGATCGGGCTCGGCGCTGATGCGGATGGCCAGGTCGATGCGCGCCTCCACCAGGTTGAGCGCGCCCTCACTGGCGTTCAGGTCGATCTTCAGCTGCGGGTGCAGCTTCAGAAAGTCGGCCAACGCCGCGGCCAGCTGCGCGTGGGCGAAGGAGATGCTGCTGGTGACGCGCAGCTGCCCGCGCAGGGCGGTGTCGTGGCGGCTGGTTTCCTGCTCCACGTCGTCCATCAGCGCCAGCATCTGCTGGCTGCGGCGCAGGCAACTTTCGCCCGCGTCGGTGAGCGTGACGCTGCGCGTGGTGCGCTGCAACAGCCGCGCGCCCAGCCACTGCTCCAGCGCGCCCACATGGCGCGTGACCATGGCGCGCGACATGTCCAGCTTGTCGGCGGTGGCGCTGAAGCTGCCGCTCTCGGCCACCGCCACAAACACCCGCATGGCGGTCAAACGGTCCATGATTTGCTCTGTTTTTGAAACATATATGGCCGAATTATGCGGTTTATCTGTTCGGATATTGAAACTACAGTGCATCCCAGCGCTGCAAAGCGTCCCCTTATCGACACAACCAACAGGAGCCTTCCATGATCCGCACCACCGTCATCGCCGCCTCGCTGGTCATTGCCTTCACCAGCGCCCAGGCCGCCCAGCCGCTGACCGTCAAGGTCTACAACGCCGCCGGCAGCAGCTTCAACGTCAACTCGACCCTGATCTATGGCGAAAAAGAGGCCATGGTGATCGACGCCGGCTTCACCCGCGCCGACGCGTTGCGCATCGCCGCCAACGTGCTCGACAGCGGCAAGCAGCTCACCACCATCTACGTGAGCCAGGCCGACCCGGACTACTACTTCGGCGTCGAAACCCTGAAAGAAATCTTCCCCCAGGCCGACGTGGTGAGCACGCCCGCCGTGCTGGAAAAACTGAACGCCAAGATGGCGGGCAAGGTGGCGTTCTGGGGCCCCAAGATGGGCGCCAATGCACCGCGCAAACCCGTGGCACCGCGCGCGCTGGAAGGCAACAGCCTGAAACTGGAAGGCCAGACCATTGAAATCCGTGGCACGCAAGGCCTGCTGGCCCACCGCCCCTACGCCTGGATCCCGTCGATCAAGGCCGTGGTGGGCAACATCGGTGTCTTTGGCAGCATGCACGTGTGGACCGCCGACACACAAAGCGCGGCCGAGCGCGCCGCCTGGGTGGCCCAGCTCGACGAAATGGCCGCGCTCAAGCCCGAGCTGGTGGTGCCCGGCCACATGAAGGCCGGCTCCGCCGTGGACGCCAGCGCCATCGCCTTCACCAAGGACTACCTGCAGACCTTCGAGAAGAACCTGGCCGCCAGCAAGACCGGCGCCGAGCTGATCGACGCCATGAAGAAGTCGTACCCGCAGGTGACCGACGGTGCGATGTCGCTGGACATCGGCGCCAAGGTCAACAAGGGTGAAATGAAGTGGTAAATAGGTAGCTAAGTCATCCACAGCAACCCAGATCGGAGTCACTGATGAAACCCCTCAAAACCGTTCTTATGGCCGCATCCCTGGTGGCCTTGTTTTCGACCAGCGCGTTTGCCCAGACCAACAAGGAGATCGTCGTGGCGGGCATGAAAGGCCTGTTCATCGCGCGTGATGCGTCGGTCATCGACAAATACTGGTCACCCGACTACATCCAACACAACCCCATGGTGCCGAACGGCGCTGCTGTTTTGAAGAGCTTTGTGAGCAATTTCGGGCCAGACTTCAAGTACGAGCCCGGCATGGTGGTGGCGGAAGGCGACTTGGTCATGGTGCACGGCCGCTACTCCGGCATGGGCCCCAAAGCCATGATTGGCGTGGACATCTTCCGCCTGGCCAACGGGAAAATTGTGGAGCACTGGGACGTCTTGCAAGAAGAAGTCGTCAAGACCGTCAGCGGCAACCCCATGTTCTCCAACCCACAAAAGTAACTGGACTCGCGCGCCACGGCGCGCACAGGATTTCCACCATGCAAACCTCCGTGACCTATTTGTTCGACCCTTTGTGCGGTTGGTGTTATGGCGCGTCGCCCGTGATCCAGCAACTGGGGCAACAAGCCAGCGTCCAACTGGAGCTGGCGCCCACCGGCCTGTTTGCCGGCGGCGGACGCAGCATGGATGCCGCGTTTGCGGGCTATGCCTGGTCCAACGACCAGCGCATCGCCAAGCTCACCGGCCAGCGCTTCACTGAGGCCTACCGCCAGAACGTGCTGGGCCATCTCGGCAGCCCCTTTGACTCGGCCACCACGACGCTGGCGCTCACCGCCGTGTCTTTGTCCGAGCCGCAGCGCGAGCTGGAAACGCTGAAGGCGCTGCAGGAAGCCCGCTACGTGCAGGGCCTGGACACCTGCGACACGACCGTGGTGGCGCAACTGCTGCGCGATCAGGGTCTGGCCGATGCGGCCGAGCGCCTGGCGGCGGCCGACGCCGAGCTGCTGGCCGCCAATGCAGCGCGCATCCACCGGGCCCGCGGCCTGATGCAGACCCTGGGCGCACAAGGCGTGCCGGTTCTGGTGGTGCACAGCGCGTCGGGCGACCGGCTGCTGGGTGGCCATGCGCTGTACGGCGATTTTGAGCAACTGATCGGCCAGATCGTGGCCGGCTGAAGGAGCGAAGCATGGGTGTTCTTCACACCGTGCTGGACCACCTGCACGCCGGGCGCTGGACCGAGGCCCACAACCTGATTCAAACCGATGCTTCGGCGCTCGGGGCCTGGCTGCACGGCATCGTGCACATCGTGGAAGGCGACCTGGAGGACGCCGAGTACTGGTACACCCAGGCCAACCGCCCCTTCCGCAGCCGGGGGACCTTGCGTGATGAGCTGGACAGCTTGGCTCGGGAGCTCGCCAACGCACAGGATGGCGGCTGACCAATCGACGATGGGGGTATGGCCCAGGCTGTTGTAGAGCGCCTGGTGCGTTGACGCCATGCTGGGTTGATTGGTGGAGACGAGGAGGATCGAACTCCCGACCTTCGCATTGCGAACGCGACGCTCTCCCAGCTGAGCTACGTCCCCACGACCAGCTGCAATGTTAGCAAACCCGCCCACATCGCGAAGCATTCATTCAGCGGTTGGTGGCTTTGTCTTGGGGCGAGCGTTCCATCGTGAGCTCCACCCGCCGGTTGTGCACCCTGTCGACCGGGTTGTCGCGCGCGGCGAGCGGGCGGGTGTCGGCAAAGCCCGTGGCCTGCACGCGCTGTGGCGCCACACCGCGCTCGATCAGGTAGCGGGCCACGCTGGCGGCGCGGGCGGTGGACAGCTCCCAGTTGGAGGGGAACCGCTCGCTGTTGATCGGCATGCCGTCGGTGTGGCCTTCGACCACCAGGCGCAGGGCGGGGTCGGCGTTGAGCAGCGGAATCAGGCGGTCGAGCACGGGATGACCCGCCCCGGTGAGCGCGGCGGCGCCAGAGTCGAACAGGATTTCGCTGCTGATGCGGAACCGGA
Source organism: Hydrogenophaga sp. A37 (assembly GCF_002001205.1). GTDB lineage: Bacteria > Pseudomonadota > Gammaproteobacteria > Burkholderiales > Burkholderiaceae_C > Hydrogenophaga. The sequence goes on along the minus strand of NZ_MUNZ01000116.1, from coordinate 24,163 downwards.
CCACGTCGTCGTTCATGAGCACTTCGATGTCGTTGCCCAGCTGATCGAGCGGGAAGCCGTTGAGCGTCTTGGGGGCAGGGGGCGGGGGCGCTTCGGCTTGCGGCACCGGTACCGGCAGCGGCACGGGCGGCACGATGGTGGGGGTGGTGGCGGCCTGTGCCGTGGCGGTGGCTGCTGGCGCGGCGGTGGTCTGAGCCTGGGTGGCTTCGGGGGGCTTCTTGTTGTCTTTGGGGCCGGACATGGCCAGCATCACGACCATGAGCACGAGGATCAGGGTGATCACGTCCAGGTAGGTGATCAGCCAGCCTTCTTCTTCGGGCTCGGGGCGGGTGTCCACATGCCAGCGGCGGTATCGGCCGACACTGGTGGAGACCCTGGGCGTGCGCGTGGGGGTCGGGACAGGATGGAGGGCGACGGGCATGTTGTCAGCGTCGAGCGGTTTGGGGTTGTCCATCAAAAATCTCGTCATCGAACTGAGCAACAAAGGCCTTGAGCGTTTCGCGCATCAGCGCCGGGCTGCGGCCCACACACATCATCGAGATGCCTTCGAGCACCATGTTCATCAGCACCAGGCGCTGTTCGGTGCGTCGCTCCAGTTTGACCGCGATGGGCTTGAACACCAAGTTGGCGAGCAGCACGCCATAGAACGTGGTGACGAGCGCAATGGCCAGTTGCGAGCCAATGGCCGCCATGTTGCCGTCGCCCACGAGGTCCATCAGGTTGATCAGTCCGAGCAGGGTGCCCAGCATGCCGAAGGCGGGCGCGTAGCTGGCCATGACCCGGAAAAGCTGCGCCTCGGCGGCCTCGCGCTGGCGCAGGTGGGCAATGCGCCACTGCAGCAGGTCGATGATCTCTTCTTCGGGTGTGCGGTCGATCACCAGTTGCACGCCGGTGCGAAGGAAGGGGTTGGTCACCAGGGCCAGCGACTTCTCCACCGCCTGCAGGTCGCCCTGGATCCACAGGCGAGACAGGGCCACGAGTTCTTCGATGTCGTTCTTGGTGTCCAGCCGGTCCTCGCGCATGACCTGGCCCACCAGGTGGAACACGCGCAGCACCTCGCGCAGCGGGTAGCTCAGGAAGGTCGCGGCCAGCGTGCCGCCGAGCACGATGGCGATGCTGGGGGCGTCGATGAAGTTCCATGGGTTGTCAGAAGCAAACAGCAGGATGACAGCCATCAGCAACACGCTGGCCACCATGCCAATGAGGGTGGATAAGTTCACGCTGAGGGTTCCTTGGGGCGGGTGTGCATACCCCGTCCATTCTCGGCAGACCCCCGACCCGGGAGCGCCGGAAAAAGGGGGCATCTGCCCCCCAGTTTCCTTTAGCTCATGCCGTTGCGGCTGGCCAGTTCCATGAACAGTGCCGAGTGGTCCAGGTCGGCCAGGCCGTGGTCGGCGGCCTGCGCGAACAGCTGCTCGAACAGGGCGGTGATGGGGGCGTCGAAGCCGATCTCGCTGGCGGTGGTGAGCGCGTTGCGCATGTCCTTGAGCTGCACGGCCACGGCCCCGCGTTTGGCGAAGTCGCGTTCGATCATGCGCTGGCCGTGCACCTGCAGGATGCGGCTGTCGGCGAAACCACCGCTGATGGCTTGCTTGACCTTGGCCATGTCGGCGCCGCCTTTTTCGCACAGCAGCAGGGCCTCGGCCACAGCGCCGATGGTGATGCCCACGATCATCTGGTTGGCGAGTTTGGCCAGCTGGCCTGCGCCGTGCGGCCCCACGTGGGTGGCGCGCCCGAAGTGGGCAAACATCGGCAGCGCGCGCTCGAAGTCGGCGGGTTTGCCGCCGGCCATGATGGCCAGGGTGCCGATCTCGGCGCCCACGGTGCCGCCCGACACCGGGGCGTCGAGGTGGCTTACACCCATGGCGGCGAGCCGGGCGGCGTGGTCGCGCGCCTGACGCGGCTGGATGGACGACATGTCGATCACCAGGGTGCCCGGACGCAGGCCCTTGGTGGTGCCTTGCTCGAACAGCACGCTCTCGACGATGGCGCCGTCTTCCAGCAGGCAGATCACGATGTCGGCTTGGGCCACGGCTTGCGCCGGGTGGTCAAACACCTCGGCGCCGAAGGGCTGCAGGCGCTCGGCCTTGGGGCGGGAGCGGTTCCAGGCGAGGACGCGATGGCCGGCTTCGCACAGGCGGCGTGCCATCGGGAAACCCATCATGCCGATACCGAGCACGGCGATGGAGAGTGGGGCGGGGGAAGGGACGGTCATGGAAAAAGTGTAGGCGCTGGGTGAGTGAGGGATGGGTTGAGCGCAATAAAAAATGCGGTTTCCGGGGGTTGCCCGGAAACCGCATGAAGTGGTTCAACGAACCACGGAGTTGTGGGGGGTGGCGCCGCTGGGGCGGGTGTCCATCTGGGCGCCGAGGTAGGCGCTGGCCTGGCCGCTGTGATCAAGCATCAGGGCCTCGGCGCGCTCAACGTCGCCCTTGGCCACGGCGGCGGCAATGGCTTCGTGCTCGTCCCAGACCGGGCCGCGCAGCGTGTGGTGGCGCAGGGCTTCACCCATCGCGCGGCGGATGTGGTGCCAATGCAGCAGCGCGCTCTGTTCGATCAGCGGGTTGGCCGAGCCCTGGTAGAGGGCGCGGTGGAAGGCGAGGTCGGCGTCGATCATGGCCTTGATCTCGCCCCGTTCCACCGCCTCGCGGCCGCGCTGGATCAGGGCCGGGTCGATGCGGGTGCGGCGCCCCGCGGCCAGACGCGCGGCCAGCACGTCGAGCGCGCCACGCACTTCGTACACCTGGGCGATCCACGCGGCATCCAGCGGCGCGACCTGCAGGCCGCGGCTGCGGCCGTTGGGGGCGCCGGCCAGCGGCGCGTCGTGCACGAAACCGTCGCGCTTGAGCAGGCGCAGCGCCTGCATCACCGGCTGGCGCGACACCGCAAGGCGCTCGGCCAGCTCTTCCTGCGTGATCCGCTGCCCGGGCGCCAGCGAACCTTCGCTGATGGCATCGAGCAGGGCGCGGTACACCTGATCGACCAGATCGGGCGCGGTTTCCAGTTGCAGGAGTCGGGCGGTCATGTTGTGTATTCTGTACTCTGAATACAGAATACACGAAGTTTTGAAGGATGTGAGTGACAGCATGTGTCAACGAGCTGCTGGACAATGCCGCTCCATGAACGACGCCCAACGCAACGATCCGGCCTGGCTCGACAGCCAGTACAACAACCGTGCCCTCGTGCCCGAGCATGCGCAGCACTTCGAGCGGTGGGCGACCGGGTCGCGCCAGGCGAGGGCTGAGCTGGGCGGTTTACTGGACGTGGCCTATGGACACGAGCCGGGCGAGACGCTGGACATCTTCCCCGCTCGCCAGAAGGCCGGTGCGCCGCTGGCGCCGGTGCTGGTGTTCATCCACGGGGGCTACTGGCGCAGCCTGGACAAAGCCGATCACAGTTTCCTGGCCCCCGCCTTCGTGAAAAAAGGCGCGTGTGTCGTGGTGCCCAACTACGCGCTGTGCCCGGCGGTGACGATTCCACAGATCACCCTGCAGATGGTGAAGGCGCTGGCCTGGGTCTACCGCCACATCGCGGTGCACGGCGGCGACACGCGCCGTATTTCGGTGGTCGGCCATTCGGCCGGCGGTCACCTGGCGGCGATGCTGCTGGCCTGCGAGTGGGACCGCTACGCGAGCGACCTGCCGCTCGATCTGGTGAACAACGCGCTGTCGATTTCAGGCGTGTTCGATCTGGAGCCGCTGCGCCACACACCCTTTCTGAGCGACGCCTTGCGCCTGACGCCGGAGCAGGTGTGCATGGCCAGCCCGGCCTATCTGCCGCGGGTGCCGCAGGAGGACGAGCGCGGCGTGTTGCTGAGCGTGGCGGGGGGTGACGAGAGCAGCGAATTCCAGCGCCAGAACCACCTGATCCGCGAGACCTGGGGCGAGGCCCTGGTGCCCATCTGCGAAACCCTGCCAGGCCTGAACCACTTCAGTGTGCTGGAAGCCCTGATCCAACCGGGCCACCGGCTGAACAAGCTCGCCAGGCAGATGCTGGATTAACTTCCCCCCCCCCCGCGCCGCGCTGCGCGCGTCACCCCCCGGGGGGCGATGCGAGTGGCCCGGCGGAGCCGGTTCCACCGCATCCACGAATCAAGACAGCTCTCGCCGGAGAGGGAATCCGCCCCAGGGCACCGCCGGGCCGGCTTTGCCGGACGGCCAGTGCCGCCCCCTTGGGGGGTGACGCGCGCAGCGCGGCGCGGGGGGAGTTCGTTCACATAAACAGGTGTTCGCCCGCGTTCTCGCCGCCGAGCACCACGTAGTTCACTTTGCGCAGGTCGGCCAGCTGTTTGCCGCCCGCATAGCTGATCGAGCTCTGCACGTCCTGCTCCATCTCGATCAGCGTGTTCGCCAGCTGGCCTTTGATGGGCTCCAGGATGCGTTTGCCTTCGACGTGTTTGTATTCGCCCTTGTTGAAGTCGCTGGCCGAGCCGTAGTACTCCTTGAACAGCTCACCGTTCACTTCCACCGTCTTGCCCGGCGACTCTTCGTGTCCCGCGAACAGCGAACCGATCATCACCATGGTGGCGCCGAAACGCACGCTCTTGGCGATGTCGCCGTGGCTGCGGATGCCGCCGTCGGCAATGATGGGTTTGGTCGCCACCCGCGCACACCACTTGAGCGCGCTGAGCTGCCAGCCGCCGGTGCCGAAACCGGTCTTGAGCTTGGTGATGCAGACCTTGCCCGGGCCTACCCCCACCTTGGTGGCGTCGGCGCCCCAGTTCTCCAGATCGATCACCGCTTCGGGCGTGGCCACGTTGCCGGCGATCACGAAGCTGCTCGGCAGCCGCGCCTTGATGTAACCGATCATGTCGCGCACGCTGTCGGCGTGGCCGTGGGCGATGTCGATGGTGATGTATTCGGGCACCAGACCCTCTGCGGCGAGGGTGTCCACCGTGGCGCGATCTGGCGCTTTCACGCCCAGTGAAATCGAGGCGTAGGTGCCAGCGGCGTGCATGTCGCGCACGAACTGCACGTTGTCGAGGTCGAAGCGGTGCATCACGTAGAAGTAGCCGCTCTGGGCCATCCAGAGGCAGATCTTTTCATCCACCACCGTCTTCATGTTGGCCGGCACCACCGGCAGGCGGAACTTGCGGCCACCCAGCTCCACGCTGGCGTCGCATTCCGAGCGGCTCTCCACGCGGCACTTGCGCGGCAGCAGCAGGATGTTGTCGTAGTCGAATATCTCCATAAAACCAGGCTCCAGAAAACTGTTGTGAATGAACAGGGAGAGCGCTTGGCTTGGGTCCGGTCTTCGGTCTGGCGGGATTCCATCGGGCCAAAAAGAAACCGGGCGCAAGAATCTTGGGCCCGGTGATTGATTCTAGGCGCCGTCCACCGTTATGGACAGCGTTCGGGCCGCTGAAGGGTTTATGACGCTCATACGGTCAGGCATATAGACCCGGCGTGGCGCCCCGGCTTCCTACAATCGAAGCATGTTGTTTGAAGAATCCGTTGCCCCGTCCCCGCTGCTTGCGGGCCTGAACACCGAACAGGGCGCCGCCGTCACCCTCCCCGCCGAACACGCGCTCATCCTGGCCGGGGCCGGCTCGGGCAAGACCCGTGTGCTCACCACCCGCATCGCCTGGCTGCTGCAGACCGGGCAGGTGTCTCCCGGCGGCGTGCTGGCGGTGACCTTCACCAACAAGGCCGCCAAGGAAATGATGACGCGGCTCTCCAGCATGCTGCCCGTCAACGTGCGCGGCATGTGGATCGGCACCTTTCACGGCCTGTGCAACCGCTTCCTGCGCGCGCACCACAAGCTGGCCAACCTGCCGCAGACCTTCCAGATCCTCGACACACAAGACCAGCTCTCGGCGGTCAAGCGCCTGTGCAAGCAGTTCAACGTGGACGACGAACGTTACCCACCGAAGCAAATTCAGTACTTCATCAGCGGCTGCAAGGAAGACGGGCAGCGACCGGGTGATGTGGTCGCGCGCGATGAAGAGACGCGCAAGAAGGTGGAGCTGTATGCGCTGTACGAAGAACAGTGCCAGCGCGAAGGCGTGGTCGATTTCGGTGAACTCATGCTGCGCAGCTACGAGGTGCTCCGCGACAACGACCCGGTGCGCGAGCACTACCAGCGCCGTTTCCGCCACATCCTGATCGACGAGTTCCAGGACACCAACCGCCTGCAATACGCGTGGATCAAGATGTTCAGCACGCCGCCGCTCGAAGGGCTCACGCCTTCGGCCAATGCGGTGTTCGCCGTGGGCGACGACGATCAGAGCATCTACGCCTTCCGGGGCGCGCGTGTGGGCAACATGGCCGACTTTGTGCGCGAGTTCCGGGTGATGCACCAGATCAAGTTGGAGCAGAACTACCGCAGCGTGAGCAACATCCTCGATTCGGCCAACCAGCTGATCAGCCACAACAGCAACCGCCTGGGCAAGAACCTGCGCACCGACGCGGGCGCGGGCGAACCGGTGCGCGTGTTCGAGGCCACCAGCGACTTTGCCGAGGCGCAGTGGATGGTCGACGAGATGAAGCAGCTCGCGCGCGAAGACGTGCCCAAGAGCGAGATGGCCGTGCTCTACCGCAGCAACGCGCAGAGCCGTGTGGTGGAAACCGCGCTGTTCAACGCCGGCATGCCCTACCGCGTGTACGGCGGCCTGCGCTTCTTCGAGCGCGCCGAAATCAAACACGCGCTGGCCTACCTGCGCCTGCTGGAGAACGCCAACGACGACACCAGTTTTCTGCGCGTAGTGAATTTCCCACCACGCGGCATCGGTGCGCGCAGCATCGAGCAGCTGCAGGACGTGGCGCGCACCTCGGGCTGTTCGCTGCACGACGCGGTGAGCGCCGTCACCGGCCGGGCAGGCGTGGCCATCGGTGGTTTCGTGGCCGAGCTCGACGTGCTGCGCGAGCGCTCGGTGGGCATGACGCTGTCTGAGATCATTGAGCTGGTGCTGGACCACAGCGGATTGATCGAGCATTACCGCGCCGAGCGCGAAGGGCAGGACCGGGTGGAGAACCTGGAAGAGCTGGTGAGCGCCGCGAAGAGCTTCGTCGGCATCGAAGGCTTTGGCCGCGACGCGGTGGCGCGCACGGCGGACGGGGTGGCGCTGACGCAGAGCCCGGCCGGCCAGGGGCTGGACCCGACGCTCCCGGTGCTGGAAGAGCCGCTCGCCCCCGACGCCGACACCGGCGAAACCATGAGCCCGCTCGCCGCCTTCCTCACGCACGCAGCGCTCGAGTCCGGCGACAACCAGGCGCAGGCCGGGCAGGACGCGGTGCAGCTCATGACGGTGCACGCCGCCAAGGGCCTGGAGTTCGACTGCGTGTTCATCACCGGCATGGAAGAGGGCCTGTTCCCGCACGAGAACTCGATGAGCGACCGCGACGGACTGGAAGAAGAACGGCGCCTGATGTACGTGGCGATCACGCGCGCGCGCAAACGCCTCTACCTGAGCCATTCGCAGACGCGCATGCTGCACGGCCAGACTCGCTACAACATGAAGAGCCGCTTCTTCGAGGAACTGCCCGAGGCCTGTCTGAAGTGGCTCACGCCGCAACAACCGGCCTGGAACCCCAGCGCGGCCGGGGCGGGCGGTGGCGGTGGCTGGCAGGGCAATCGAGGTGGCTATGGCACGCGGGGCGCGGCGCCCGCCGTGTTGCAGCCCGCCTGGTCACCGGGCTGGGCTTCGGGCAGCGACCCCAAGGGCCTGGGTGGCAAAAGCAACCCTGAGCCCGACCGTGGCACCGACATCAAGGCTGGCATGAAGGTGTTTCACAACAAGTTCGGCGAGGGCAAGGTGCTCGCGCTCGAAGGGGCCGGCGCCGATGCGCGCGCGCAGGTCAGCTTCTCGCGCCACGGCGTGAAGTGGCTGGCGCTGAGTGTGGCCAAGCTCACACCGGTGGACGAATGAAAAAAGCCACCGGTGCCGAAGCACCGGTGGCTGTCAAAACCTGCGCAGACCCTGATTGCTTTGTGAGCTACCCGCGCAAGACCCGGAGAAAACGATCAGAAGTCGTGGCGCAGGCCCAGGGCGAACAGGCGGGTGTCGGCCGTCTTCACGCCCGAGCCGTCTTTCACGTTGTGCGAACGCAGGCCGCCATACAGTTTGGTGCGCTTGGACAGGGCGTAGGTTGCGCCGACGCCGAAGCCCGACGATTTGCCAGCGGTGGAGCCACCGATTTCGGTTTTGCTGGTGGCGTAGCCGACAGACAGGTTGACATTGCCCATGGGCACGTTGACGCCCACGGTCAGTTCGTTGTCGTCGCCTTTGGCGTCATCGCCCTTGCGCGTGTTGTAGCCAGCGGAAAGGCTCAACATGCCCAGGTCGTACGAACCGGCCAACAGCATGTAGTCGTTGTCCTTGCCCTTTTCCTGCTGCAGGCCCAAGGCCACGTTCAGCGGGCCGTTCTTGTAGCCGACCTTGGCGCCGACCATGTTGGCGTTGGTGGTGGCGTCTTCGTCGAGTGCGTATTCGATGCCGCCGTACACACCGCCCATCGAGGGCAGGGCGTAGGTGATCTTGTTGTTGAAGCGGCTGCTGTAGTCGCCACCCGAGCCCCAGACGCCGTTGGAGGCGGGCGTGAAGGCCGAGTCGAACACGTTGCTGCTGAAGGCCAGGCCACGCACGTCGTCATAGATCGTGGAGCTGCGGCCCAGCTTCACTTCACCGAAGCCACCCGAGAGGCCGACGGTGGACTCGCCCTTCCACATCGGGTCTTGCGAGGAGCCGTCGTCGGCGTTCAGGCGGTGTTCCAGCTTGAAGTTGGCCTTCAGACCGCCACCGAGGTCTTCGGTGCCGCGAAAGCCCAGGCGCGAGGTCGTCAGACCGCCGTCGCCGCCGTTGAACAGCTTGGTCTGGCTGCCCTTGTCGAGTTCCTTGAGGCTGCCCACCGACAGGTCCACGCGGCCGTAGACGGTGACGGAGGATTGGGCCATGGTGGCGCCCGAGGCGGCCAGCACGGCCAGAGCGATGAGGGATTTTTTCATGGGATGTTTTCCAGAAGTTGGGTGAATGTGGCAGCGGTGAAAACTCACCGGTCTGCACACCCGTTGCCTTGGGCAAGCAGGTGGGTGTATTTCACCGATCGACCGCAAAAGCTCTGTGACACTCTCACTTCATTGCTATGAATGTTGCATTGCAGCAACAAAGCATTTCAAGGCTTTCCGGCGTTGACCCAGCGTGTCCAGCCCGCACCGTCGTTGTCGTTCACCACCCACAGATCACCCTTGAACACCGCCATGCCCTCGGCCTTTTCCTGCAGGTAGTTGAAGTCCTTGCGCAGGTCCTTCACCAGGGTCTTTTGAAGCGTCGCACCCTCGGTGATGTCGGTGGCCTTCACGCTGTAGACGCGCTTGACCTCGGCGTTGATCGCCTGGCCTTCGCCGCCACCCTTGTCGCGTTCGAGCAGCAGCAGGCGACCGTCGTCGGTGAGCTGTATTTCCGACAAACCCATCCAGAACTGTTGGGGGTCTTTGCTGTGCTGGTCCAACGGGTAGAAGGCGGTGGTCCAGGTGTCGGTGGGCAGGTGCAGCTTGAGGATCGCGGCCTGGGGTCGTTTGACATCGAAACCCCGTTGAATGGCCATGTACAGCGTCTGTCCATCGGCGCTGGCGGTCACACCCTCGTAGCCCGTGCCGGTCTTGGGGCTGACGAAGCGCGCCTGCACGCTGGCGGGCAGCTTCACCCGCTGCTGCACCACGCCTGTGGCGTTCACCTTGATCAGCTCGTTGCCCTCGACCGTTGCGCCCTCCGAGGCGATCCAGAAGCCGTCGGCCACCCGGGCGATGCCCTCGGGGTCCACCTTCAGCGCCTGGCCGTCGGCGGTGGTTAGCATGGTGACCTGATCGATCACCATGCGGCCCTGAGGCACTTGCGACGGGTCGATCCGGTAGATGCGCGACTGGCCGAAGGCGTTGTCGGGCACGGCATACAGGTGCGTGCCGTCGGTGGTCAGGCCCGACAGGGCGCCCCACGGCATGCTGTGGTCCTTCGCCACCAACTGGGGCTCGCGCGCGGCCGGCGCACCCTGCGCGTGAAAGCGGTACAGGTTGAGCGAGCCTTCACCCTCGTTGGCCGTGATCAGCAGCTGCTGGCCGTCGCGCCGCTTCGTGACCGTGGTCAGGCCTTCGGGCGACATGCCGGTGGGCAGCAGCTGCACGAAACGCGGTTGCTTCGGGTCATCGACGCGGTGCACCTCGACAAAAGAGCCGCGCTCGGAACCCGCAAACAGATACGGCTTGCCACCGAACGTGCCCGCCGCCACGCCTTCGATTTCCACGCCTTTGGACGCCGAGCGCCCATCGGGGTAGTGGCCATACAGCAGCGCGTTGAGCTCGGTGCGCTCGCCGGCTTCGTAGACCACCTCGCCGCGGATGTTCATGAGCGTGAAACCCCGCGCACCGGGCAATACGCCTTCTTTGTCCTTCTTGCCATCGCCTTCGTTGGCGGTGGCGAAAACGCCCGGTGCCACCCAGGCCACGGCGTCGGCCTCGCGTCGGCCGGTGAAGCTGTCCTTGAGCAGCACTTCCTTGTCTTTCTGCAAATCGGCGTTGCCATTGCGGACCACGCTGCCCGTGGAGAACACGCGCTCCAGCCGCGCGCGCGCCGGCTGGCTCAGGTCGAGGATCGCGACAGCGTTGTTTTCCTGCAGCGACACCACGGCCTTCTGGGTGCGGGCGTCGATGGACACGAACTCCGGTTGCGGGTCGTTGGGGTAGACCACCCCGGCCGTGGCCTGCAGGGCCTTCACCAGTTCGATGGACTGCACGCCGGTGCTGGCGCCGCCGTAGAGGTCTTGCAGGCCGACCACGTCGATGCGGCCGGGGCGTTGTCCGCCCAGCGTGGCGTCGCCTTTGGCGTCGGTCTCTTCGTCTTCGATCGCCACCACGGCGCGCAGCGTGCGGCCCTGGCCCACCAGGGCCAGCGAGTCAGGCCCCACGCCCACGGTGATGTCCTTGACGTGTTGCACCGCACGCGGGTTGCGGATGTCGTAGACGCGCAGAAATCCTTGGCGCGCATTGCTCTCGTCGTCGCCCATGCGCACCGCCGCCACGGCGTAGCGGCCGTCCGAACTGATGGCGACCGACGTGGGCTCGCCCACGCCCATGCGCATCACGTCCACGCGCGGCAGCAGCACAGGTTGTTCAGGGCGCGTGATGTCGATCAGCCCCAGCACCCCGGCATCGGCGCTGGTGTAGACCAGCGTCATGCCATCGGGTGTGGCGGCCACGATCTCGGCCACGCCGTCCACCGCCAGGTGGTGGACCATGGCAAACGAGCCAACCGGTGCGACCGGCTGAGCCGAGCGAGCCAGCGAGGAGAAAGCAAGGGAGGCCGCGAGGGCCGCGGTCAATGTGCAGAGGCGGAGTGTGTGCATGAGAAGGGTGGGAAGCCGGGAACAAACCGAGCAGCCTACGGTTCCCATGTGTCACCACCATGAAGTCGCCCGCTGAAACACACGGTCACTGTGTGCTGGGCGAAAAAAACCCCTGCCAGCGGGCGCGGGGCAGGGGTTGTGGGGCACGCGCCATGGGGCGCGGCTGAGGCGTTGGGTCAGTCGGCCTTCGCGACCGCCGCCTTGGGGGCCTCGGCGCTGGTCTGGGGTTTGTGAAGGGTCTCCTGCATGGACAGGTCCAGCAACACGGCCTTGCTGGTGTAGTAGCGGTCAAGCCGCCATTCGGCCATGACCTCCATGGCCAGGTTGAAGTCGTCGTAGTCCAGGCTGTACAGGTCCGACAGCAGGAACGGCACCTCGGATTCGAGTGCAAGCACCAGGCGCGACACGATGTCGGCGGCCGGTTTTCCGGATTTGTTTTCGATCAGTTTTCGGGCTTTTTTCAAGGCTCTCATGACTTGGGTTCTCACAGGGGTTTTTCAAATGGACGGGCAGGCGAAAGACCTCGTTGGGCCATTGAAAGAAGCATACCGGCGAGGGTCTCGGGTTTGATGACGGAAATGTGACGCTTGTGTGATCGGGCGGTGAAAGGGGCGCGAAGGCACCGTGTCAGCCGTGGCCACGGCGCAGCCAGGCGCACACCTGCCCCGTCACCCAGCGTGGGTCGTCCAGCGGCAGGTCGTGGCCCGCGGCCGGGTGTGTCCGCAACGGGCAGTGCCAGGCGCTGGCGATGGCCTGCGAGCAGCGGCTGTCCACCAGCTGGTCGTGCTCGCTGGACAGCAGCAGCATGGGTACGCCAGGGGCTTGCCGGGGTGCGCGGTAGCGGGCGGCGGCGAGCAGCTGGCGCATGGCGTTGCCGGCGCTCACCGGGCGCAGGCGGCGCACGGCCGACCAGTCGGGAATCACCTCGCGCAGTTCTCCCGGCTGGTTGCTGGTGAGCCGCAGCACCGTCTGTTCGATGGCTTCGGGCGAGCCCCCGCGCAGGGTCAGGCCCAGCAAGGCCGGGTAGTTGGCGGGCCGGAGCCGCTGGGGCAGGGGGCTGAACGGCCGCATGCTGGTGTTGATCAGCACGCAGCCTTTGAGCTCCTCGGGCGCCACGCGCGCCCACTCGGCCGCCACCATGGCGCCGAGAGACATGGCGAGCAGGTACACCGGGGTCTCGATGTCGCGGCGGGCGCACTCCATGCGGCAGGCGGTCACCATGTCCGCCACCGAGAGTGGGCTCGTCTGTCGGTGGTGTTCGCCATTGCCCGGCAGGTCCAGCGTGTGGATGCGCGCGCGGGGCAGGGCTTGTTTGAAGTCGGCGGTGAAGCGGCCCCAGTGCGCGGCTTCGCGCGTCAGGCCACGGAGAAAGATCCAGGTGTTCATGCTGCGGTCCTTCCTTGTCTTCAATACCAGTCGGCCAGTGCATCGGCTTGGCGCTGTGCGCGCTGTTCTGCGGCCGGTGTCCAGAGCGCGTGGCTGCTCGCGGCCCTTGACAGAAAATCCAGCAGCGCCTGGTGGCGGCGCAGCACGCGCTGCTGGCGGTGGTTGATCAGCGGGTTGAAGATGCCCTTGCGAGAAAACAGCTGGCGTGGGTTCTTCTTGATCCACAACCAGGAACCCATCTCCAGCGTCAGTGGCAAAAACGTGGTCGTCGGATGATTCTCGCAGGCCTGCTGGTACAGGTGGTCCCACAGGTCGCCGTGCGTCAGATATTGCGCGCTCTGCGGTTCGATGATGTAGGGGTGCTGGCTGTGGGCCTGCACGAAGATGTCCTTCAGCGCGTGCAGCTCCGCCAGGTGCTGAATGGGTGCCCGGGTGTGGGCATACGGAAACCACAGGCGGTCACTGACGCCGAAGCCCGAGTGGCAGTCGAGCGCCAGGCTGAACGGGCGGCCCAGCAGCTCGGTGCGCACCACCTCGCACAAAGCCTCGGCCTCCACCTCCAGCGGGTCGCCCAGCCGCCCCCGGTACCAGGGCAAGCCCGCGCTCAGGCGCTGTCCGCCCATCAGGTGCGGCACCTTTTCGAGGGAATCCACCGGCGCGTTGCGCATCAGGTCCACGCCGCGCGGGTTGGCGCGGGTGGCGGCCCACATGCCGCCGGGGTTGACGATGGGCATGAACACCAGGCGCACGCTCTCCAGCTGGCGCTGCAGCGTGGTGTCCCAGCGCAGGCGGGTGACGATGTTCTGCAGAAAGGCGATCACCACCTCGGCCCCGATGCGCTCCAGCCCGTGCACGCCGCCGAAGTAACCCACGGCAGGCAGGCTGGGGTCGGGGTTGCCCAGCGTGATGGCGTGGATCGGGAAGCTCGGCCCGCCCGGCACCGAGACGCGCCGGACCTCACGGGTCTGCAGGTGGGTGCCGCCCTGCTCGATGAGCTGCTCCAGCGCCTGCAGCTCGGGCAATGGTCGGTGGTGGGGGGTCATGGGATCGTCGTCACGGTGTTGTCACAGGGGGGCACTACGGTGGTGAGACCCACCACCCATTTGCCCAAGGTATCGCATGTTGGTTCAGAGCCCGTTGCAGCGGCGCGCAAAGCGCCTGGAGATCCGCCACTGGGTGCACCTGGGCGTGATGGCCTGTGGTTGGGCCACCGGCCTGGTGGAGTTCCTCGCCTTGCAGCGCTCGCGCTTTCAACGCCAGCACCACAGTGCACTGGACGATGGGTGGCCATCGGTCGGTCGACGGGGCTGACCTGTCCTGCGCTGACCCGGCGTGCGAGCAGCATATCGGAGCGGTGCCCTGTTCCCGTGACAACCCTGTGACCGTCATGTGAAGCGCCCATCGGTGGCCTGTTGATGCGACAGTGCATTCAACTGCCACACCATTGCCACACAGCGTTTCTAGGATGAAGGCGCCTCGCCCCTTCCGGCGCACCGGCTTTCTTTTCCCATCCTTCTTGAGGTATCTCATGCGACTTCCCCTCCTTGGTTTGATGTTGCTCGGGTTCGTCAGTGGCGCTGCCATGGCCGCCCCACAGGGCGACAAGCACGGCCGGAACACCGACCGGCCTTCCCACGTGCAGCTCGGGCCGCGCCCTTTCTTTCTGGTGGACGACATGGCCGACAGCCCGCTCAAGAACCAGTTGAAACAGTGTGCTCAGCGCGGGCATTTCACCCCGCGTGACTGGTCCATCGGCCACCGTGGTGCAGCCCTGCAATTCCCCGAGCACACGGTGGAGTCCTACACCGCGGCGGCGCGCATGGGCGCGGGCATCGTCGAGTGCGACGTGACCTTCACCAAAGACAAGGAACTCGTCTGCCGCCACGCGCAGAACGACCTGCACACCACCACCAACATCCTGGTCACGCCGCTGGCGGCCAAGTGCACCAAACCCTTCGTGCCCGCCACGCTCGACGCCACCGGCAAGGTGATCACGCCCGCCACCGCCGAATGCCGCACCAGCGACATCACGCTGGCCGAGTTCAAGACCCTGCGCGGCAAGATGGACGCGTCCAACAACGCCGCGCGCACGCCCGCCGAGTACCTGGGCGGCACGGCCAACTTCCGCACCGATCTGTACTCGGGCCCGAGCAGCGGCACGCTGATGACCCACGCCGAGAGCATCGAGCTCTTCAAACGGTTGGGCGTGAAGATGACGCCCGAGCTGAAGAGCGCCAGCGTGACCATGCCCTTCGACGGCTTCACGCAGGACGCCTACGCGCAGAAGATGATCGACGAGTACAAGCGCGCCGGCGTGCCGCCGCGCAACGTGTTCGCGCAGTCGTTCAACATCAACGACGTGGTGTACTGGGTGCGCAACGAGGCCGCGTTCGGCAAGCAGGCGGTCTACCTGGACGACGCCAACACCGTGGCCGATCTGCCCAGCTACAACGAGCTGGCGGGCTACAAGTCGATGGGCATCAACATCTGGGCACCGCCGCTGTTTGCACTGATGGCCACCGACGCCGCGGGAAAAATCGTGCCCTCGCAGGCCGCCCGCGACGCCAAGGCGGCCGGGCTGGGCCTCATCACCTGGTCGCTGGAGCGCGCCGGCATCCTGGCCGACGGCAACAACGGCTTCTATTACCAGACGGTGGACTCGGCGCTCACCAGCGAGGGCGAGATGCTGCGCGTGCTCGACGTGCTGGCCAAAGACGTGGGTGTGATGGGCGTGTTCTCCGACTGGCCCGCCACCACGACTTTCTACGCCAACTGCGCGGGCCTTCGTTGATCTGAGATGGAGACGGCGGGGCGCTCGGGCGTCCCGCCTTGCAACAGGCCGGCCAGGATCTCCGGGATCTCATACAGCGCCCGGTTGTTGACCTGGCGCACGCTGGCGCGGTAGGCGTCGAGGTCGCCCAGCAGCTGGGCCACGCCCCGGTCGATGGAGCGGAAGCTGCGCAGCACCAGACCGACCCGGTTCTCTTCAATCCACTGCGCGTTATAGCGCTCCTGCGGCATGGTCCAGGCGTTGTTCACCACGATCACCGGTAGCTGCTGCTGCACCGCCTCGCTCACGCTGCCCGGCCCGGGCTTGCCGATCAGGAAGTCCGCCAGCTGCATGTAGCGCGGGATGTCCGTGCTGAACCCGACCACGAGGCGCGGCGCCACCTGGGGCAGCGCGCGCAAGGCGTCAGCGAGCTTTGTGTTGTGGCCGCAGACCAGGATCAGCTGCGTGTCGATCAGCCGCTCGGCGATGCCCAGCATGGCCTTGGAGCCGTGGCCGCCGAACAGCACCAGACCGGTCGGGCGCCCGGGGTCGAGCCCCAGCCGGCGCTGTTCGTCGGCCCGGTTCACGGTGCCCGGCCGGTAGAACTCGGGGCGCAGGACCATGCCCGAGGTGGCGTGCACGTGCTGCGCGTCGTGGCCCTGCGCCCGAGCCTGCTCGACCGCCCGGGGCGTACCGCAGACCAGGTGTTGCAAGGGATGGCGCTCGATCCAAAAATGGGGCGGGAAGTCGGCCAGATCGGTCAGCACGGTCACGTAGGGCACGCCGGGCAGGGCTGCGTCCAGGCTCTCGCAGAGCGCGCGGTTGAAGTTCGGGATCAGCGACACCACCAGGTCGGGCCGCGTGGTCTGCCAGTGCCGTCGCAGGCGCCGCAGCAGGGCAGGGTGCGCCACTCGGATCAGGCTTTGCAGCAGCTTGAGCTCCTGCGCCATGCCCAGGGTCCAGCCGCGCGCCAGGCGCTGGTTGTACCAGTCCTCCGGCGCCTTGCCGGTGATGCGCTGGAAGCGGCCGGTGGGGTCCAGCACCTCGAACAGGTTGACCAAACGAACGTCCCAGGGGCGGCCCTGTTCGCGCAGCACGGCTTGCAGCGCGAGCGCCGAAGAACGGTGCCCGCCGCCGGCGTTGAAATAGATCAGGTCAACGGTGGTCATGGTGTGTGGCTGTGGGAGGCGGTGTGCAGCAGGGCTTCGCCCATGCGGATGCGGTGGCCGCTCTGCAGCGAGGAATCGGGCGCCAGGCCCGGCGGCGCGAGCACGAGGATGGTCGATCCGTGCTCGAACCAGCCGAGTTCGTCGCCCTGCTGGTAGCGCGCCGAGCAGGGCAGCTGATGCGGGCCGCGGTAGCGCAGGTTGAGCGGCACGTCGAGCGCGCGCAGGCGCATGCTGGCCACCAGGATGGCGGCCACGGGCACCACCACCAGCAGGCCGCCGTCGGCCCGGCGCAGCCTCAACACCGCGCGCTCGTTGCGGCAAAACAGCCGCTCCACGCGCTGGAGCGCGATGGGGTTCACGTTCCAGGTGTCGCCGCTGATGTAGGTCACGTGCTCCAGCATGGCGTCGCAGGGCGCGTGAAAGCGGTGGTACATGCTGGAGGTGAGCCGCAGCGTCACGTAGCTTCCGCCCTGCAGCTGCCGCGCCAGATCGCGCCCGCGCGCATCGTCGCCCAGCAGGTCGAGCAGCCGGTAGGGGAAGCCCTTGGCCTGGAACAGCTGGGCGTCCGCGCCGTCCTGCAAGGGCTCGATGCGGCCGCAGGCGCCGACGATGCCGTCGCTCGGGCTGGTCAGCACGCCGGGCCGGCCGTCGAGCGGGCGCAGGCCGGGCTTGAGTTCGCGGGTGAAACAGTCGTGCAGGCTGTCGAAGTGCGTCTTTCGGGCCTCGCTCAGGTCGAGGTCGGAGAAGGTCTTCCAGACCGCCATCGACGCATCCCGAACCCAGCGGTGGCGGATGCGGCTCCACCAGCCCATGAAGCGCGTGAGCGCGATGCGCGGCACGCGGTTGGTCAGCAGGAAATTCAGGTCTTCGTTCAGCGCCAGGCGCTGAGCGGCGGCTCGCAGGTTCATACGGGTGTCATGGGGGTGAAATAGAAACGCGGGATTGCAGTCATCTGAAAGTCATCGCTCATGCCCGTCTTCGAATACGCCCTCCCGGTCGCCGCGCTCGCGCTGGGCCTGCCGGCGCTCAAGCGCCGCCTCGACCTCTCGCGCGCCAAGCACCGCTCGCTCGCCGGCCATTCGCGTTTGGCCAAGCGGCTGGCGCGGCTGCTGCCGGGTTACGCCTACGACGAGGAAAAGTTCTTCAACTGCGACGGCGTGTCCGATGAGGTGGCCTGGCAGCGGCGCGCGGCCTTCGAGACCCTGTGTGCCGGGTTCGCGCAGCGCTACGCCAAGACCCTGGCGCTTACCGCGCAGGCGCGCGAGGGACTGGCCGATCTGCAGTTCACCGGCCAATACCGCGTGCCCTTCCAGTTCAGCCCCATCGTGAGCGAGCGGCTGAAGGTGGGCGCCTTCGTGCAATCGGCCGAGGGCGTGAGCCTGACCGATCTGGACGGTAACCGCTTCATCGACCTCACCGGCTCCTACGGCGTCAACGTGTTCGGCGTGGACTTCTACAAGGCCACCATGGCCGAGGGCGCGGCGCTGGCTCAGGACTTCGGGCCAGTGCTCGGCGCGTACCACCCTTGCGTGGCCGACAACATCGCGCGGCTGCGCGCCCTCTCCGGGCTGGACGAGGTGTCCTTCCACATGTCGGGCACCGAGGCGGTGATGCAGGCCGTGCGCCTGGCGCGTTACCACACCCGTCGCCAACACCTGGTGCGTTTCTGCGGCGCGTACCACGGCTGGTGGGAAGACGTGCAGCCCGGCCCGGGCAACCCGCTGCCCCCGCGCGAGACCCACACCCTGGCCGACCTGAGCGAGCGCAGCCTGCAGGTCTTGCGCACGCGCAAAGACATCGCCTGCGTGCTGGTCAACCCGCTGCAGGCCCTGCACCCCAACCGCAACGCACCGGCCGACTCGGCGCTGGTCGACAGCAGCCGCCAGGCGGGTTACGACAAGGCTGCCTACACCGCCTGGCTGCAGCGCCTGCGCGAGGTCTGCACCGAGCGCGGCATCGTGCTGATCTTCGACGAGGTGTTCCTCGGTTTCCGGCTCGCGCCGGGCGGTGCGCAGGAGTACTTCGGCGTGAAGGCCGACATGGTCACCTACGGCAAGACGCTGGCAGGCGGTTACCCGGTGGGTGTGGTCTGCGGGCGCCATGAGCTGATGCAGCGCTACCGCCCCGAGCGCCCGGCCGACCTGTGTTTCGCACGCGGCACCTTCAATGCCCACCCGTATGTGATGGGCGGCATGAACGCTTTCCTGCGCCGCCTGGACACGCCCGAGGTGCAGGCCATCTACGACGGGCAGGAGGCGCGCTGGGATGCGCGCGCGCTGCGCTTCAACGCCACCATGGCCGCCGAGGGCCTGCCCATGCGCGCGACGAACATGCACAGCATCTGGACCATCGGCTACACCGACCCCTCGCGCTACAACTGGTTGCTCCAGTACTACCTGCGCTGGCACGGTCTGGCACTGAGCTGGGTGGGCACTGGGCGCCTGATCTTCAGCCTGAACTTCAGCGACGCCGACTTTGAGCAGGTGCTGCAGCGCTTTGTGCTCGCCGGGTGCGACATGCAGTCGCAAGGCTGGTGGGGGCAGGGCGGCGGGCAGAGCAACAGGGCCATCCGGCGCGGCATCCTGCGCGAGGTGCTCGGCGCGCTGCTGGCGCGATGAGTTCAAGGCGGGCGGTCGCGAGTGGTGCCGGGTCAGCCGCGCTGGCCGTGGTAGGCCGGGTCGATCCACTCGCCGCGCAGCAACTGCAGCGGGGCCTTGTGGTACAGCGCGATGTCGTGGAAGGGGTCGGTCAATATCTTGGTCATCCACACCAGACCGGTCTGCACATCCTTGATGACAAACAGGTGCACCGTGCGGAACAGCAGCCCGCCCACCCCCAGCGCCAGCCAAGCCATGCCGACCTGGCGCAGGTAGCCTGTCCAGCTGTCGTTCGGCTCCACCAGGCCCAGCAGATCGGGTTGCACCAGCAAAGCCAGCGGGGCGGCCACCCACAGGGCCATCAGAACCACCTTGCGCTGCAGGTTGTAGCCGACCTTGATCTCTTCTTTGTGTTCGTGGCTGGCCTGGTTGACGTGGTCGTAGCCCTTGGGCTCAAAGAAAAAGTGGCCCGACTGGCGCGTCGTCATCGAGACCAGCCAGCCGATCAACGCGGCGATGGCCGGGTCGACGAACAGCCAGCCATAGGCCACTAGAAAGCTGAGCGCGCTGACGAAGTGCAGGGCCTGGTTGACGCGGCTGTGGTGGTAGTAGCGGTGATCGTCCCAACGCTGGATCTCGAGTTGCTTGAAGAATTCGCTCACAGGGCTCTCCGGTGGTTCAAAGGAACAGGTCTGACGACCCGGGCGAGCCAATGATGTGAACGGCCGATGAAAGGCCTGTGACACCACCTGAATGTCATAGTCATCGCATGCAAGCGACACGTGGTGCGCGCTTGTCATCAATCTGTTTTGTCACGTGGAGATCATGTGCACATGGAAACAGTCGTCTCCCAAAACATCCTGATGCAGGAATTCCCTGCGTCCCGGCCCTCGCTTCGCCTCGCCGTGGTCACCGAGACCTGGCCGCCCGAGGTCAACGGTGTGGCGCTGACGCTGTCGCGTCTGGTGCAGGGGCAGTGCGAGCGCAACCACCAAGTGCAACTGGTGCGGCCTCGCCAGACCGTGAGCGAGCGCGGGGCGGACAACGCCGGTTTCGAAGAGGTGCTGATGCGCGGCATGCCGATCCCCCGCTACCCGCAGCTCAAGCTCGGCCTGCCGGGTAAGAAGGCGCTGGTCGCGGCCTGGGCCTTGCAGCGGCCAGACCTCGTGCACATCGCGACCGAAGGCCCGCTGGGCTGGTCGGCGTTGCAGGCCGCGCGCCAGCTGCGCCTGCCCGTGACCTCCGACTTCCGCACCAACTTCCACAGCTACAGCCAGCATTACGGCCTGGGCTGGCTGAAGAAGCCCATCGTGGCTTACCTGCGCAAGTTCCACAACCTCACGCAGTGCACCATGGTGCCCACGCGCGCGCTGTGTGCCGAGCTGATCAGCAGCGGCTTTGAGAACACACGCGTGGTGGCGCGGGGCGTGGACACGCAGATGTTTCGCCCGGACCTGCGCAACGCGGCGTTGCGCGCCAGCTGGGGCGCCGACGAGGACAGTCTGGTGGCGCTGGTGGTGGGGCGCCTGGCGCCGGAGAAGAACCTCGACGTCGCGATCCAGGCCTTTGATGCCATGCGCGCGAAGCACCCCTCGGTGAAGCTGGTGTTTGTGGGCGATGGCCCCGCGCGCGAGGCGCTTCGGCAGCGGTGCCCGCAGGCCACGTTTGTGGGGCAGCGCCGCCAGGATGAGCTGGCCCTGTTCTACGCGTCGGCCGATCTGTGCCTGTTTCCGAGCCTGACCGAGACCTTTGGCAACGTGACACTGGAGGCGCTCTCCAGCGGCTTGCCGGTTCTCGCCTTCGACACCGCTGCGGCCTCGGAATGGCTGGTGCACCACCACTCGGGCTGGCTGGCGCCCGTGGGCGATGCGCAGGCCTATGTGGCCTGCGCCCGAGAGCTGGCCGCGCATCCCGAGCGCATCGCCATGGCCCGCGCCCCCGCGCGTGGGCGGGTGGTGCAGCTGGACTGGCAGCAGATCGCCGCCCAGGTGGAGGCGGTGTTCATGGAGGTGATGGCGCGGCACGCCGCGCACGTGCCCCGTGTGAGGCCGCTGCCCGCGTTCTGAATCGCCGGGCCTGGGTGCGCATCTTCAGCGGGCGTCGGACTTCGGGGTCAGCGGCACGGCCGCCGGGTGGAGCACGCCGGGCGCGCTGTCCAGGTAACCGCGGCCGTCTTTCAAGCCCTTCTTGCCCGCGATCTGCCAGGTGGTGCGCTGGTCGATGAGACCGGCCAGAAACTCCAGCTCTTCGTCGGTGTGGTTGATCGCGCCAGCGGGGGTGATAACACGGCCGTCTTTGTCGGGCTGCACCTCGCCCCAGTACGACTGGTGGTAGCTCGAAGCGGACACCACCTGCTCGCCCCGGGTTTCCAGATCCACCATGCCATAGCAGTTGCAGAAGTAGGTGCGCAGGTCGGGCAGGACCTCGGTGTACACACCGGTGCCGCGGATGCCAGCGGTGAGGGTGGGCGTGGAGATGACCCGGTTGGCGCCGCGACCGAACACGCTGACCACCGCACCGGTCAGCAGGCGCAGCAGGCTCACCGTGTTCAGGGTGCGCCCCCGGGACACCGTGAGTCGCGAGTTCTGCCGCACATGAAACGCCGAGTTGCCGATCACGAAGACCAGCCGCGAAGCGGGCCCGGTGATGATGTCGTCGCCGCTCTGCACGGTGTGGCCCGACGACATGCGCTGGCCGTTGAGCAGGACGTCGCCGACGAACTCGACCACGTTGCTGCGCTGCTGCGCCATGGCCACCGGCATGCCGCCCATGGCCACCCAGGCAGCGGCCGCCGACAGGGTTTCACGGCGCTGAAACCAGAGCACCTCGTTGTCCGAGCGACCTTGCAGGTGGTGGGTGGTCATGGGGATGCTCCTTCGTCCGTGGGTGGTAGGGTGCCGTCTGGGTCGTTGGCGCTGTAGAAACTGTCGCGGAAGGTGAAGTAGATGGAGGTGAAAAACATCGACGCCATGAACAACACCACGGGGTACAGGATGATGGTGAGCACCTCCGCGCCGCCCAGCAGCGCGCCCACGACGGAGATCACCAGGCCCAGCACCATGAACACGCCCATCCAGCCGAGCATGAACACCGCCAGCGCGCCCTTGTTGGCCCAGCAGGCCATGGCGCTGAAGAACAGGCTCTTGACCGGCGGTACGCCGTGCCAGTGCAGCAGGGCGGGGGCGTGCCAGAACAGCATTTGCAGGGGCACCATCACCGCCATGGTGATCCACAGCGCGGGGCTGGCGAGCGTGGCCTGCACCATGGCTTCGGCGGTCATCGTTGCGTCGGCCGGGACCGGCGCACTGTTGTCGACCAGGGTCGCCAGACCCAGCACCAACAGCAGGGCGAAGCCGTAGAGGCCGCCGAGCACCATCATGCCCCGGGTGTTCCCTGGGCCGGAGCGGAAGGCGGTGAGCAGGGTCGACGGCATGGGGAAGCGGCCCTCGGAGGCTTCCTTGCTGGCGGCCATCAGGCCCAGGTTGACCGCCGGGGTGAGCAGGGCCGAGAGCGCCGCGCCGACGACGGGCAACAGCGCCAGCAGCGAGATCACGACCATGAACAGGAAAAACAGCCCCGACATGGCCAGCGGCTGGCGCAGGAAGGTGCGCATGCCCAGCTGGACCCATTGCAGGCCGGTGGCGGCGGGAACGGAACGCAGTTTCATGGGGATCAGGCGGTCACGCCGCCGTCTTCCACCAGCGCCACCGACAGCGTGCGCGCCTGGCGCACGCGCTCGCGCAGCACGCGCTCGAAGTGCGTGGGGTCGTGGGGTTTCAGCATCGAGGCCTCGCGCGGCAGGTGCCAGTCCCACAGGCGCGAGAGCCAGAAGCGCAGCGCCCCGGCCCGCAGCATGGCGGGCAGCAGGCTGCGCTCGGCCGCGCTCAGCGGCCGCACCGCCTGGTATGCCTCCAACATGGCTTGCGCGCGGGCCTCATCGTGCAACCCGTCGAAGCCGTCACGGCCGTGGTAAATGCACCAGTCGTTGAGCGTCACCGCCAGATCGAACAGGAAGCTGTCGTTGCCGGCGAAATAGAAGTCGAAGAAGCCGCAGAGGGTCTCGCCCTCGAACATCACGTTGTCGCGGAACAGGTCGGCGTGCACCGGGCCACCGGGCAGGGCCTTGTAGGCGGGACTCGCGGCCACGTGGTTCTGGTAGGCCAGCTCGCTGAGGATCAGCGCGGCCTGGCTCTCGCTCAGGTGCGGCAGCACCACGGGCACGGTCTGGTTCCACCAGCCGATGCCGCGCAGGTTGGGTTGGGTCAGCTCGAAATCGCGGCCGGCCAGGTGCATGCGCGCGAGCATGTCGCCCACGGCCCGGCAATGCGCAACCCCGGGGGCCAGCTCGCTGTGGCCGCGCAGCTTGGCAACCACCGCGGCGGGTTTGCCCTGCACGGTGTGCACCAGCTCGCCCCGGGCGTTGGCCGCTGGCTCCGGCACCGGAATGCCTTTGCCCGCGAGGTGCTTCATCAGCCGCAGGTAATAGGGCAACTGCTCAAAATTCAGGCGCTCGAACACCGTGAGCACGTGCTCCGTTGCGATGCCATCCAGCTCGGTGGTGGTGAAATAGTTGGTGTTTTCAATGCCACCCTGGATACCGCGCAGCGCGGTGAGTTCACCCAGGTGGAGGGCGCGCATCAACGCGGCGGCTTCGTCCGTCGGGACTTCGGTGTAAACGGCCATGAGGGAGGAAAAATCAGAAGCTCAACACGCGCCAGCGGCTGCGGCCGCTGCTGCCACCCTGGCCTTCGGTGGGGGTGTCTGCCGCGGGCAGCGGCGCCACCTCGTAGGCTGGTGCGCCGTTTTTGGGCTGAACGGCGATGCTGCGCGTCTGGCCGCCGATCCGCACCTCGTCGATGCGCGAGAGCGCGTCTTCGTGGGTGATGCGTTCAATGGCCTTCTCTTGCC
>NZ_MUNZ01000101.1 GCF_002001205.1 Hydrogenophaga sp. A37 | reverse complement strand
GTGCGGTAGGCCGAATCAGACCCATGGAACCCATCAAATTGGAGGCATAACCAATCGAGGCATTGAACATTTGCATGATCATGGGTGGAACCGCCACGATCAAGGTGGCAAACAAACCACCCATCATGGCCATCCGCATGGTCGCACCCGACATGTCCACCCGGTCGCCACCGCTGGTCAGCAAGCCAATCAGCACCTCGGCCACCGCACCCAACCCGATTTGCAAAGGCGTGGCATTCAGCGCGTCTCCCGCATCGGCCACCGAGTTGAGTACATACGACACCATCACGGTAATGCCATAACTGAGGCTGGCCGACATGGCCACGGAAGAAACAATGGCCAGAAAACACAGAGAAATAAAGGTGCCCAAGAGAAACTTGGCCCAGCTCCAGAACAGGCTCGACGTTTCCTTGAACAGCAGAAAAAACAGAAACAGCGGCGCCAGCATCAGTGCAAACACAATGGCAATTTGCGACAACAGCACCAGCACGGAAGTCAGCGCCGCCGGCCCTGTTTGACCCAGCAAGCCACCCAACAACGATTTCGAACCCGACTGGTTCGCCTGATCGAGGCTGGTGAGCGTCACATCCTCCACCACCATATTCATCACCTGCGCAATGGCCAGATTCATGTCAATCAGGCGGTCGACACTCAAATCAGAACCGGTGATGAGGGTGGTGATGGCATTTTGCAAACCCAGCACCGTGTGAACAATCGTGTCGGTGGCAGCCAGCATGGACGAAATCAGCGACAGCACCAAAACGATCTTCCCCCCGCGAAACATCAATTCAATCACAGGCTCGCGCTGGGTACCAGACATCATTTTCAGCCCGGCCATGATCACCCACAAGGTGACGAATGCGGTGGACATGGCCATCACGACCCTGGCGAGATTGTTGACCACAAACATCATCCAATTGTCCAACAGGCTGTCGTACAACACATAATTGCGCAATCGGCAGTAAAAATCTGCGTCCGACAATGCATTGAGATAGCGTGCGGGAAATACGCCGGAATTTTCAAGCGCTTGCGAGAACCCGCTGACCACCGACATCTGGCCCAGAAAATCGGCCAATGCTAAGGGAGTGCAATCAGGTTTGGCGGCAATCAAATCGAACATAACGAGCCTGTAGACACAAGGTGCCAGAGCGAAAGAATCAGTTGCTGGGCCTTGGCCGGATCAAAGGCAAAAAGCGCGGCGGACGGGGGTTCTTCTCGGCCTGGGCCTGGGCAAGCATGGACTTGCGCGCCTCGGCCTGCTGCGTAATGTAAAGCGCTTCCCGTTGACGATAACCATCCATCAGCACCTGAATTTGCAAAGCATCGGCCTGCATCAGGGCCTGTTGCCCTTGCACTTCAAAGGTGGCGCGTTGGAGTTGGCCGAGGGAACCAAGTTTCTCACCTGTCGGCAACTTCCTTGCCGTGTGAATCAGTTTGACAATCTGTTCACGTCGCTTGAACAGGTTCTTGAGCAGGGCATGGCTCTGAAACATGGTCTGCAAGCGCAAGTTGCGCAACCCGGTGCAGGC
Source organism: Hydrogenophaga sp. A37 (assembly GCF_002001205.1). Lineage (GTDB taxonomy): Bacteria > Pseudomonadota > Gammaproteobacteria > Burkholderiales > Burkholderiaceae_C > Hydrogenophaga. The sequence continues at coordinate 207,984 of NZ_MUNZ01000101.1, read as the reverse complement.
TTCCCAATGTTTGGCACTCACCTGCTTTTGCCCACAGTCGGCCTCGGTGCCCACGTATTTGGCAATCTGTTCCTGTGTCAGATCCGGTAGTTTGGTTGAGTCTTCAAATTTGGTGTCCAGACTCTTCAACGTAACACCATTCTCAGCAGTACCCAGCTTGACATCACCGGATTCTTCTCGGGTGGCTTCGTAATGGTCGTAGGTTGAGTTTTGTCTGTCAAAACCTTGGAGAACATCAATTTTATTAACTCGCACTAGCTGCTGCTTAACCTCCTCGTCGTACACAGCCCATTGCGCAGTCGCTTCATCAACAGTGAAGAAAAGTACCAGAAAAAGACACAGCGAATGATATGCCATGACTTTTATCCATAAAAAGACTTATCGACCGAGGGATTATCACCAACTTTCAAAGAGGCGCTAGAAATTCTACCCGGCTTATCGATATAAGAAAGAAATCCAATACTCAAACGACTATCTCCAACTACCCAGGTAAGTTGATTGGGGCTACGCTCATTATTGGCCGGGAACCCCACTAGAGCCTCCACATCAGTCCAAATCATTCCATCCTCAAGCTTCTGATAAGCCTCCTGCAACTTGCGCTCTTTATCTCTGTTGTCGTCCCCTCCACCTCCTCCCCCGCAAGCCGCCAGCAAGGCCCCCATGCCCAAACCCGCTCCGAGGCGAAACACCCGGCGGCGGTGTGATGGGCTGATCTCTTTGGTTGACAGCGTCATGAGGTAACTCCTTGTGAGGTGACAGAAATAGAATAAGAAGCTGAACGGAACAAACCATGAATTGCCAAACACTCAGGCGAGTGCTTGGCAATGCACGCCCAGATTTCTGGTGTGTGCTGCAACGCAAAGATCAATGGCCCCACCCTCACCCCCAGATGGCCGCGTATCGATGGGGGTAGGCGCTTGCGCAGGTCCCCGGTCTTCGTGCTCCTTGCAAGCGGCTTTGTCGCGTCATTCACATAGATGAAATCGCCAATCGGCATGTGCCCCCCCTGTTTCCCGCATTCGCCCCACCGAGCTTGCCCGCTGTCCACCTCGCGCTGGGTGTAAGCACCAGGCCGGTGCCGTAGAGGCAGCGCGCAGACCACCAACCAGGGCCTCAGAGCCCTGGCCGACGAAGCCAGATGTTTTTCATGTCAGAAAAACCCCGACCGGTTGCCTAGGCCGTACCATTTGCCACCCGAGCGCTCGCAGTTCTTCTTGCTCTTCTTCCATTCGAAGTAGCTTTGCGGGGTGTAGTGGTGGTGGTTGGAGAGCGATGCCTCGCCGCCTGCACCACCGCTGCGGGCACCAATGCAGGTGCCCAGCGCGGCGGGTGGGCATTTGGGCACCAGCTGGGAATCGATCTGCATGGGTGTCATCTGCACGGTGCAGGCTTTTTGCAGGTCTTCGGAGCTGTCGCCACCGGTAGGCATGCTTTCCCAGCAGCTGAGCAGCGGCAAACTCGGGCGGGTGATGTCCATCTTGCCCTTTTGAAGGCACGACACCCCCAGGCCCGCCTCGCTCGGCTCGGGCATCTCAGTGCCCTTGGGCAACTTGTCCAGAATCTGCGTGTCTGGGATTTCGGGCAGCTCGCCCGGTTTGGGCGGCTTGGGCAGACCAAGCGCCAGTGCGGCGCCACTGATCACGAGGCAGGTCAAGGTCACTGAGACCCGGGCCGTTCTCCGTTGCTGGATGTTTTTCATTGAGTTCCCCCTGTGGTTTTTTTGTTTGGCGAGCGCGGCAACCCACCGTTACTGACCTTCGAAACCGTTTGACTACTGGCCCTCCATGAGGTGCTGGCACTCCTCCAGGCCGTCGGGAGCGCCGGGTTTGCCTTTGTAGTCAAAGGGCATTTTTCCTGGGCTCTTCCAGGTGCCGGGCTTGAGGCCTTTGGGACAGACGGTTTCGTATTTGTTGGTCCACTTCGGGTTGAAGCAGTATTGGTTGACGATCTTCCAGGTGCCGGAGGTCGGGTTCACGCCCACCCAGCAGTGCGGCGGATACCCATAGGCACAGAACGAAAACACGTCCTGGTCGGCGGGCAGGTCGTCGTCGAAGAAGGCTCCGGGTGCCTTGGCGGTGCCCGAGGGGGCCAGGCCACCGCATTTGGACTGCCCGGCCGTGGCCCAGACGGAAGGCGCGGCCAGGGCGGCTGCGGCAAGCACAGCCAGGGGCGCCAGACGGCAAAGGCCTATGGAAATGGCAGGGTGAAGAAAACGCATGTCAGGAGACTCCCTCTGCTTCGTCGGTCGGCGCGTGGCGCAAGAATTCATTGGTGTTGGCCATCAGCGCCTTGCGTTGGGTGCGCATACCTTTGCGGCGCAGATGGAATTCGGGCAGCCAGCTGTCGGGCAGGTGCGGCGTGGGGTGTTCAGCCAGCAGGGCGGAGAGAATTTCCACGTTGTCGCTGGAGCCCGAGAGGACGGCGAGTTCGTCGTCCATGCCATTGAGGTTGAGCTGGCACAGCACCGCGTTGTGGCCCTGCTTCACCAGAAAGCAGCGGCTGCGCTCGTCCAAGCCGACCACCAGTTCGAACTCGGCCCGGGTGAGCTTGAGCCCTTCGAGGTAGTCCCTGGCGTCGGCGTTGGGGTTGGGCAGCAGGATCAGCGTGGCGGTCTGCTCGATCAGCGCGGCTGAAATGTCGCTGTTGAGGGCGTCTTGCGGGCTCTGGGTGGCAAAAATGCCCAGGCCATTTTGTTTACGGATGGTTTTCTGCTTGTTTTTGGCAAAGTCTTTGAGACCGCCCTTGCCTTCCAACACCTTCCAGAACTCGTCCATCACATAGATGAAGGGACGGCCGTCGATCAGGCTCTCCATGCGGTGCAGCAGGTACTGGATGATGGGTTCGCGCGTCTTGGCGTCTTCAATGACCTCGGTGTAGTCGAATCCGACGATGTTGGAGCCTGAAAAGTCGATGTTGTCTTTGGGGTTGTCAAACACCCAGGCGTAGGGGCCCCCTTTGCACCAGACGGAAATGCACTCGAAGAGGCTGTTTTCACCCATGTTGGGCAAGCTCTTCTGCAGGTTGGTCATGGTTCGCAGGTGCAGGGGAGTGTCGAGAATGGCCCGCACCGCGCGAATGAGGTCTTCCAGCTCACCGGCAGCGTATTTGTCTTTGCCGCACAGGGTCTGCATCAGCTCGACCAGAAACTGCTCGTTTTCGGGGGTGTTCTCGCACTGCAGCGGGTTGAAGCCGGTGGGCTTGCCTTTTTCCAGCGTGAAGTAGCGCCCGCCACAGGCGCGGATGAAAATTTCTGCTCCGCGGTCTTTGTCGAAGAAAAAGATCGTGGGCTCCGGGTCGATCTTCTGTACCTGGGCCAGAAGGAAGTTGATGAGCGCGGTTTTGCCCGTACCCGACTTGCCGATCACCATGGTGTTGGCAATCGCCTTTTCACCCAGCGAATACTCGTGCGGCTTGGTGGCGTGAAAGTTGAAGTGGTAGGCCTGATTGTTCAGGGTCTGCAGAATGCTGACCGACGGCCCCCACGGGTTGAACTGCGGTTTACCAGTGGCAAAGTTGTGCAGCGGGCTCAAGCCCAGGAAATTCAGTGAACTCAGGTTGGCAATGCGCGGACGAAAGCGCCAGTTACAGGGTAGTTGTGCGTAGAAAGCAGCAGGAACCGCCACATCCTCCTTGACGGTGACGAAACTGGCCCCCGAGAGCTGCGCCCGGGCTTGCGCGATGTGGTTGTAGAGCTCTTCCTGGCCGTTGGCGAAGATCGCCATATTGAAGTGGTATTGGCCCAGCACGAAGTTGCCCGACGCCAGCTGGTCCATGGCGTAGTCGAGTTCAACGATCTGGCTGACTGCCTTGTCTTCGGACGACAGCATGGCGCCCTTGGTGCGCTCCAACGCCTTCATGGAGTCGTAACGGCTCATGGGCGTGAATGAATGTGTGACGATGTACTCGAACTCCAGGTATTTCAGGCCATTGAGAATGCCCGGCCATGAGTTGTCGGCGTATTCCTTGATGTTCAGAATAGCGCCGTAGTAGTTGTCGCCGTTGGCGGTGCGGATCGCAAAATCCCCGCTGCCGGTCGAAAACATGTGTTTGCTGGTGGGCAGGTAGTTGTAAATCGGCGCCGGCAACACGGGCGCGGGCTCGTCCACATGGTTAATGAGGTAACCGAAAAATTCGAGGTTCTCGGAAAACACCTGCTTGTTGACGCTCTCGTACAAGCCCAGCCGATAGGGTGAATAGTCTTGCAGCAGCGCTTCGACGTTGCCCACCAGTTCATAGATCTTCTCGAGATACGCCTTTTCTTCCCGACGCAACACCTCGACATCCCTCGAGATGGCGGCAAACTTCTTGCCGCTGACCACGGGGCGATAAATCATGGTCAGGTAGAGCTCGTTCTGCATCAGCCGTTTGCTGGACAAGCGCTCGATGTACTTTTCATGCAGATCCTGGCTGAACTGGTGCGGATACCGGGCGTCTGCCTTGATGGGGCGACGCCGCCGGATGTCGTGAGCCCAGAAAGCCAGATTCTCGAAATCCGGCGCACGAAGGCTTTGCAACAGGTTGTTGAACGCCTTGTGCCGGTGCTCCAGCTCCCAGTCCTCTCTACCCACAAACGGAAAACCGCTCAGCAGCCAGGTGATCACATAGTCACCCTCCCGCGACTTCACCACGTGGGTGTCCACATGGGTACTGAACGGAATGAAATTGCTGTAGTCAGCGTCGGGGGAGATCAAGGACATGGTTCAGGATTGGTCGCGGCAACGAAGGTGAACTCAGAGGTAGGGCCTGATGGGCTTCTTGCGCCCCTCGCGCCGCCCTTCCGGTGCAAATGCCCACGCCCCGTCGTGCTGACGCACATTCCGCGGTAGAAACCGGAACACCAAATGCAACCCAATTAGGCGAAAGATCATTTCGTCCTTTTTGGCAATCATTCGCATGATAAAAATAGACAGTGGAATGAGCAACAAGATGTACAGAGAAAGGTACATAGCCAAAAGCAACGGCAGGCCAGCGCCCACAATAAATGGGATGTACGGAACCCCAAGAATCATCGGGGGACGGGTGCATCCTCGGAAAAGCGTATCTTTATGCATTCCAAACTACTTTCGAGCTAACCAACAATCATCCACCCTAATTCGTAGCTGAACAATCTGCAACATAGGAAGCACCTCCCGCAGTGGCACGATCCGCCTCAAGATCACCCACAAACCAGCCTGCTATGGTTGCTGCGCCACCAATGAGAAGTCCCCCGATCAAGACAGGCGCAACATCAGAAAGTCGCTTGTGGGCAAACGCAATTTGGTAACCTGCAAAAACGACCGCGATCGTAACTATTGAAATAGATGCCACTCTTAAAATAGTTTCAAATCGTGCAAAAAAGCCAACCACCTTGTTGCACGCATCCGAAAATCCCTCCGCCATAGCAACCGGAGCTATGGTGAAGACCATCAACCCAAATACCAATAGAAAAGCAAGTCTTCCAACATTCAACTTTTGCGTCTGATCCGTAAAAAGCATACTTTCTCCCAAAATCTAAAAAACAAACGATTGATCCCCGGATGAACCGGGCTTCTTACTTACCGACCCATCGCCAGAATGCGCTGGGTCAGACTGGGTGGTGGAGCTGACTCCACTGATTTCTGCCATCCCGCCTTGCACAATGGCCCCGCCTTTGGGCGCTGCACCAATCCGACGCGGATCGAACCGGACGGGTAGTGCTGCCTGAATGCCGCGAGGCGACAATGCTTGGTGGTCAGGCAAAGATGGGCCTTGCTGGCTCCCTGGTTTAGATGCAGATGCCGACAGCAAGCGTGTTTGATATGGATTACCGTCCACCCCCACCAGCTGGGTAGGAATATGTTGAATGCCAGTTGGGATCAGCTCCCGAGCGTTTTTTTCTTCGCCCGACATGACAGCACCTGGACCGGGCACCGGAATGGCTGCGCGATGTTCGGCAGTATCCATAACTGAAGAGCTCGACAATCGCAGTTTGGCAGCTTCAGTGGGCAAGTAAAAGCCTGAATTCAACAATGCCTGCCGAATCGATTGTGGTTCGGGGTAATTTCGGGCTTGTGATTCGCGCGATTGTTCGGTGCCCAACGGCAGGGTGTCGTCTCGCGCCTGCTTGCGAGGAGCCTTCGAATAGGGAATAATCCGAATAGTTTCGGGCGCCTGCGCTATCGTCTGCGATTTCTGGATCGATGCAAAGATCTTCTGTACATACCCGTGTCTAAAACCGGTGGCGAAATTGCCCGAGTAATAGCAGCTGAAGGCTTTGCCCCAGTCTTGGGCCCGGTCGTAACACTCGCGAAGAATGCGAGAACCCGCTCTGAGGTTGGAGCAGACGTCGAAGGCATCGGCGTAGGTATTCAAGCCATATTTCGCCAGGTTGTAGCGATTGACCTGAGCGATGCCGACGGAGAAGTTGTAACCCTCTTCTTTCAGCTGACGAACCGCGGCCAGCGCTTCGTCAAGACTTTTGGGCTGACGCGCGAGATACCCGCCCACAACACCAATAGCGAATGGATTTCGTGATGACTCGACGTGAACCACGTGCTGCATCACTTCTTTGGGAACCGAAAGGTCGGGGCATTCCAGCATGAGAACCATGACGCGGCGAACGCACAAAGCCCTGGTTCAATGCATGCCGAACGGGTGTCGGCAATGACGACCAGAGCGATCGCTGAGATGCGGCCGCTTCCTCCTGAAAATCTGTTTTATTGCGGCGCATTGTAACTTGTGTACTAGCGAAAACGGCGATGTGAATATTCACCGAATACCTTAGTTGACACAATATGTAACTTTGCACGCCAAAACGTTTCTCAGACTACTGGCGTCTCCGAAGCTTGAACCGCTGACCATACCTTCAGCGCATCCACTGTCTCGTGCACGTCGTGCACCCGGACCACGCGTGCACCGCGCCCCACCGCCAGCAGGGCTGCTGCGATACTGGCCGATACGCGCTCGGCTGGAACCGGCCGACCAGTGATTGTTCCGAGTGAAGACTTACGCGACCAGCCCGCCAGAACCGGATACCCCAGCGCCAGCAACTCGTTCTGGCGCCCAAGCAGCGCGAAGTTCTGCTCCACCGTCTTGCCAAAACCAATGCCTGGATCCAGAACGATCCTTTCGTGCGCAACGCCAAGGTCAATCAATGCCTGGGCACGCCCCATCAAAAACTCAGCGACCTGTGACGGCACATCGCCCTCCATCGGCACCACTTGCATGGTCTGGGGCTCTCGATGCATGTGCATGAGGCACACACCGCAGCGCGGATGTGAAGACACCACGCTCACAGCGCTGCCTTGCCTCAGTGCCCAGATGTCGTTGACGATATCAACGCCCAGGTCCAGCACAGCGCGCATCACCTCCGGCTTGTAGGTATCGACCGATAAGGGCACACCCAGCTTGACCGCTTCGCGCACCACTGGCAGCACCCGGGCCAACTCTTCGTCCAGCGGGACTGTAGGGCTACCGGGACGGGTGGACTCACCACCGATGTCAAGAATGTGTGCGCCATCCTTGATCAGCTGCTCACAATGAAGCAAAGCAGATGAGACCCCAGTATGTTGTCCGCCATCAGAAAATGAGTCGGGCGTGACATTGACAATGCCCATGACCTTGGGTGAGTTCAGATCGATGTCGAAACGGGTGGTGGTCCAGTGCATGGGAATCCAGGCTCCAATGAAAACGGGGCCATGAGGCCCCGTGAGTGCAAGTAAAAAACTGAATCAGGCCGCGCTAGGCGCCGGATCAGCTGTCACTGCCGGTGTACCGCCACTGCCCCCGCCACCCACAGACGGGTTGCGCGGCGTCCAATCTTTCGGCGGACGTGGTGGCTTACCTGCCATGATGTCGTCGATCTGCTCAGCGTCGATGGTCTCCCATTCCAACAAGGCCTTGGCCATGGCGTGCATCTTGTCACTGTGCTCTTCGATCAGGCCACGCGCCAGTTTGTACTGCTGGTCAATGATGCGGCGCACCTCGGCGTCCACCTTCTGCATGGTTTGCTCGCTCATGTTGGTGGTCTTGGTCACCGAACGGCCCAGAAACACCTCACCCTCATTCTCGGCGTACACCATAGGGCCAAGCGCATCCGTCATGCCGTAGCGCATCACCATGTCACGAGCAATCGACGTGGCGCGCTCGAAGTCGTTTGAAGCGCCGGTGGTCATCTGGTTCATGAACACTTCTTCCGCGATGCGGCCACCAAAGAGCATGCTGATCTGGTTCAGCATGTAATCCTTGTCGTAGCTGTAGCGGTCCTGCGCCGGCAGGCTCATGGTCACGCCCAGCGCACGGCCGCGCGGGATGATGGTGACCTTGTGCACCGGATCGCACTTCGGCAGCAGTTTGCCGATCAGCGCGTGGCCCGACTCGTGGTAGGCCGTGTTGCGGCGCTCCTCCTCTGGCATCACCATGCTCTTGCGCTCTGGACCCATGAAGATCTTGTCCTTGGCCTTTTCGAAGTCCTGCATCTCGACCACACGGGCGTTGCGGCGCGCAGCCATCAAAGCGGCCTCGTTGCACAGGTTGGCGAGATCGGCGCCGCTCATGCCAGGCGTCCCACGGGCGATCACGCTTGGGTTCACGTCGGCGCCCAGCGGCACCTTGCGCATGTGCACGTTCAGGATCTGCTCGCGCCCACGGATGTCCGGCAGCGTCACGTAGACCTGACGGTCGAAGCGACCCGGGCGCAGCAAGGCGGCATCAAGAATGTCCGGCCGGTTGGTGGCGGCCACCACAATCACACCCAGGTTGGTCTCGAAGCCATCCATCTCGACCAGCATCTGGTTCAAGGTCTGTTCGCGTTCATCGTTGCCACCACCCAGGCCCGCACCGCGTTGACGGCCAACGGCATCGATTTCGTCGATGAAGATGATGCAGGGCGCATTCTTCTTGGCGTTCTCGAACATGTCGCGCACACGGGCAGCGCCCACGCCGACGAACATTTCCACAAAGTCGGAGCCCGAAATGCTGAAGAACGGCACCTTCGCTTCGCCGGCAATGCCCTTGGCGAGCAAGGTTTTACCAGTACCGGGAGGGCCGACCAGCAACAGCCCGCGTGGAATGCGGCCGCCCAGTTTTTGGAATTTGGCAGGATCTTTCAGAAAGTCCACGACCTCCTTCACCTCTTCCTTGGCCTCGTCGCAACCGGCCACATCGGCGAAAGTCACGGTGTTGTTGTTCTCGTCGAGCATGCGGGCTTTGCTCTTGCCGAAACTGAACGCTCCGCCCTTGCCGCCGCCCTGCATCTGCCGCATGAAATACACCCAGACGCCGATCAGCAGCAGCATCGGGCCCCAACTCACCAAGAGGGTCATCAGCAGCGAGCCCTCTTCTCGGGGGCGAACGTCGAACTTCACGTTGTTGTTGATCAGGTCACCCACCAACCCGCGGTCGAGGTAGGTGGCCGTGGTGCGCACGCGGCGGTCATCTTGCGTGACAGCCACGATTTCGGTACCGCCTTGCCCTTCCTGGATGGTGGCGGATTTGAGCCCGCCAGATTTGACCAAGTCGAGAAACTCGGAATATCCAACGGTACCGGCACCCGCAGAGGTGCGGCCATCAAACTGCTTGAAAACAGTGAAAAGCACCATGGCGATGACCATCCACACGGCGATTTTCGAGAACCACTGGTTGTTCAAGTGCGGCTCCTGGCTAGAACATTGTCGGAATAAGGCATGTTGAGATCATTTTAGGTCTTTCAAGATGACCTTGAATTGATCTTTGACGTGGCAATGTCAATGAAATGGTCGGTGTTTCCCCCGTAAACGTGGAGAAAACCTCAATTCTTGAGACCCATGCCCACCAGAAAGGTTTCAGAAGACTTGTCGCGCGAAGCCTTGGGCTTGAACGGTTTGACCACCTTGAAGGTCTGCCGAAACAGCGCAACCATCGGGTCGTATGCCCCGCCGTGGAACAACTTGACCACCAGCGCGCCGCTCGGCTTGAGATGTTTGACCGAAAAATCCACCGCCAGCTCCACCAAATCGATGATGCGAGCCGCATCAGCGGTGCCGATACCGGACAGGTTCGGGGCCATGTCGGACACCACCACGTCCACCGTCTGGATGCCACGATCGATCAGGGCCTGTTCCAGCTCAGCCAGCACGGCTGGTTCGCGAAAGTCGCCCTGAATGAAGTGCACTCCCTCCACAGCGTCCATCGGCAACAGGTCCAGCGCCAGGATGTGCCCATGCAGCGCCCCCACAGCAGCGCCCTGCGGGCTCAGTCGGCGGCGGATGTACTGGCTCCAGGCTCCGGGGGTCGACCCCAGGTCCACCACGCAATCACCGGGGCGGATCAGCCCAAGGGATTCGTCAATCTCCTTGAGCTTGTAGGCGGCTCGCGCCCGGTAACCTTCTCGGCTCGCGAGCTTGACGTAAGGGTCATTCACGTGGTCGTTCAACCACGCCTTGTTGACCTTCTTGCTTTTGGTTTTGACTTTCATGCCCATAAGGGACGCCCGGCTTCTGTGTAAACGATAATTGTCCCATGCCCCAGATCACACTCACTCCCGCCCAGCGCAAAGTCCACCGCGCCGATGCCCACCACCTCGATCCCGTCGTCCTCGTTGGCGGCGACGGCTTGAGCCCCTCCGTCAAGAAAGAAGTCGACGGCGCGCTCAAGGCCCACGGCCTGATCAAGGTCCGCGTCTTCAGCGACGACCGCGCTGCTCGCGAAGCCATGCTGCAGACCCTGGCCGACGAACTCGACGCTGCGCCGATCCAGCACATCGGCAAGCTGCTGGTGCTCTGGCGCCCGGTGCCCGAGAAGGAAAAAGCGACGGACGAAGACCGCATGCCCGGCCCGCGCGACGTGAAGGTGCTGAAATTCAGCAGCCGCGGCGGCCAGCGCCCCGAAGTGAAGGTGGTGCGTGTGCTCGGCAACCAGCGCCTGACCCCCGGCGGGCAGGTCAAGCGCGCCAAGGTTCTGAAGAAGAGCATCAAGAAAAGCGCTCGCTGACGCGATATGGGTGGAAGCTCCACCAGCGAGCCTTGAAGTTTTACCCCTGCGCCCCTACTGAGAACGCATGAACATCTCCGCTGCCAACCCTTTACTGGATTTCTCAGGCCTGCCTCTCTTTGATGCCATCGCGCCCGGCCATGTGGCTCCCGCGGTGAACGCACTGTTGAAAGAGGCCGACACCGCTCTTGATACCGTCACCGCCAACGACTTCCCCAGTGACTGGACAGCGATCTCCCGGGTGTTGGACGTTGCCACGGAACGCCTCTCGCGGGCTTGGGGAGCGGTCGGACACCTCAACAGCGTGGCCGACACGCCAGAGTTGCGTGCGGCCCACAACGAGGCCCTGCCGCGTGTCACGGAGTTCTGGACCCGCCTGGGCTCGGATGAACGGCTGTTCGCCAAATACCGGTCGATGGACCTGACCCTTCTGAACGCCGAGCAGGCTCAGGCCCACCGCAACGCCATGCGCAGCTTCGTGCTCGGTGGCGCCGAACTCCAGGGCGAGGCCCGTGAACGTTTCGCCTGGCTGCAGGAACGACAGGCCGAATTGGGGCAGAAGTTCAGCGAAAACGCGCTGGATGCCACCGATGCCTTCAGCCTTGTGGTGTCAGCCGAAGAGATGGCGGGCGTTCCGCCCGATGTGCTGCAGGCCACCTCGGCTGCGGCTCAGGCCGATGGTCAGGCGGGCCACAAGCTCACTCTCAAGATGCCCTGCTACCTGCCGGTGATGCAGTTTGCACACAGCAGTGGATTGCGCGAAAAGCTCTACCGGGCGTACGTCACGCGTGCCAGCGACCAGGCACCCGACGACGCCAAGCGCTTCGACAACGCGACCATCATGGCCGAGCTGCTGGCACTGCGCCATGAAGAGGCCCTGCTTCTGGGCCATCGTCACTATGCGGATGTGTCGCTGGTGCCCAAGATGGCCGAGTCGCCCGAGCAGGTGGTCAGCTTCCTGCGCGATCTGGGCCACAAAGCCCGCCCCTACGCCGAGCAAGATCTGGCCGATCTGCGCGCCTTCGCCAGCACCGAATCGGGGCTGAACGATCCCCAAGCCTGGGACTGGCCCTACATCGGCGAAAAACTCAAGGAAGCGCGATACGCCTTCAGTGAGCAGGAAGTCAAACCCTACTTCACCGCACCCAAGGTGCTGGCTGGCCTGTTCCAGATCGTCGAAACCCTGTTTGAGGTGGTCATTCGTCGCGACACAGCGCCAGTCTGGAACGCCGGTGTTGAGTTCTACCGCATCGAGCGCCACACACCCGCGGGCACTCAGCTGGTCGGCCAGTTTTACCTGGACCCGGCCGCGCGCACCGGCAAGCGGGGTGGCGCCTGGATGGACGATGTGCGCGCCCGCTGGCTGCGACCAGACACGGGTACGCTGCAAACCCCCGTGGCCCACCTCGTCTGCAATTTCGCCGAGGGCGTGAACGGCAAGCCCCCACTGCTCACGCACGACGACGTGATCACCCTTTTCCATGAGTTCGGGCACGGCCTGCACCACATGCTGACGCAGGTGAACGAGCGCGATGTGTCGGGTATCAGCGGTGTGGAATGGGACGCGGTCGAATTGCCCAGCCAGTTCATGGAAAATTTCTGCTGGGAATGGGACGTGCTCAAGCACATGACCGCCCACGTGGATACGGGCGAGCCGCTGCCCCGTGCGCTGTTCGACAAGATGCTCGCCGCCAAGAACTACCAGAGCGGCCTGCAGACCCTGCGCCAGGTGGAGTTTTCGCTGTTCGACATGCTGCTGCACAGCCAGACCCCACCTGCCACCAGTGGCGAGGCCATTCTCGCGCTGCAGCAACAGGTGCGCGACGAAGTCGCGGTGCTTCAGCCCCCGGCCTACAGCCGTACACCACACACCTTCAGCCACATCTTTGCAGGTGGCTACTCCGCTGGCTACTACAGCTACAAGTGGGCCGAGGTGCTGTCGGCCGACGCTTACGCCGCCTTTGAAGAAGCGGCGAAAGCCGGCGGTCACAGCACGCTGGACGTCGCCACGGGTCGTCGGTACCGTGCGGCCATTCTGGAAGCGGGCGGCAGCCGTCCCGCCATGGAGTCGTTCAAGGCCTTCCGCGGCCGTGAGCCTGGCATCGACGCCCTGCTGCGTCACCAGGGCATGGCATGAACCGCCCGTTGAAATGGTTGACAGGAGATGACATGAAGCACATCGCGATTCAGACCCCAAAACCAGCCGGCATCATGGCCGCAGCCATGTTGCTGGGTGCACTCGCCACACCTTGGGCCTTGGCCCAAGGTGTCTACCGCATCGTCGGTCCCGACGGTCGGGTGAGCTACTCCGACCAACCCCCGCCACCCAGCGCCAACGCCAAGCCGGTGGCCGGCGTGTCGGCTGGTGCCAGCGGGGGCGCTCAGCTGCCATCCGAACTGCGCCAAGTGGTGGGCCGGTACCCGGTCACCCTGTACACCGGCAGCGACTGCACCCCCTGCAACAACGGCCGGAACATGCTGAACGCGCGCGGCATCCCCTACACGGAAAAAACCGTCAACTCCGCCGACGACGGCACGGCGTTCAAGCGGCTGAGCAACACCAACAGCCTGCCCTTGCTCACCATCGGCAGCCAACAGGTCAAGGGTTATTCAGAATCAGAGTGGAACCAGTACCTCGACGCGGCCGGGTACCCCAAACAGTCGGTCTTGCCCGCCAGCTACCGGCGCCCCGCGGCCACGGCTTTGGTGGAGGCCAAGACGCTTCCTGCGGCGCCGCCACCCAAAGAGACCACGGGAACACGCCCGGCTGCACCGGTTGACACGCCTGCGGCGCCCACCGTGGAAGGCTCGGGCGGCATCCGCTTCTGAGCCCCGAGGCAGGCGTCAGAAGTTCAGGGTCTTGACGCCGTCGGGCGTGCCGAGCAGACAGACATGGGCTTTCTGGTGGGCAAATACCCCCACCGTGACCACGCCAGGCCATTGGTTGACCTGGCTTTCAAACCCCAGCGGATCGGTGATCTGCAGGCCCGTGACATCCAGAATGTGCTGGCCGTTGTCGGTCACCAGAGGTTGGCCGTCTTTCAACCGCACATGGGCTTGGCCGCCCAGTTGTTGAAACTGCCACACCAAGCGCGCCGCAGCCATGGGAATCACCTCCACTGGCAGCGGAAAAGCACCCAGCACCGACACCATCTTGGACTCGTCGGCAATGCAGACAAAGCGCTTGGACATGGCTGCAACAATCTTTTCACGGGTCAGCGCGGCCCCACCGCCCTTGACCATGAATCCCCGCGCATCGATCTCGTCGGCGCCATCGATGTACACCGACAGCTCGGTGACCTCGCCGGCGTCCAGCACCGGGATGCCCAGGGCGCGCATGCGGGCGGTTGAGGCTTCAGAGCTTGACACTGCACCCGGAATCTGGTCTTTCATCGAGGCAAGCGCATCGATGAACTTGTTGACGGTGGAGCCCGTGCCCACCCCCACCACTTCGCCCGGGGTCACGTACTGAAGGGCGGCCTGCCCGACCAGGGCTTTGAGTTCATCTTGGGTCATTTGAGAGAATCAGCGGTAACAAAGAATCCCACGATTATCCAATGTCACTTCTGCCCTACGCCGTTGCCCGCCCCTTCCTGTTCGGCCTCGATCCCGAAGCCGCCCACGAACTCACGCTGGGCAGCCTGGCAACACTGCAGCACTCCCCGCTGACCTGCCTCTACAGCGAGCCCCGGGTCAACGACCCGTTCACGCTCGCCGGCCTGCAGTTCCCCAACCGCGTCGGCCTGGCCGCCGGACTTGACAAGAACGCCCGCTGCATCGACGGCTTAGCCGCTATGGGCTTCGGCTTTATCGAGGTCGGCACGGTCACCCCCCTGCCGCAGCCGGGCAATCCCAAGCCGCGCATGTTCCGCCTGCCGAAGGCCAATGCCTTGATCAACCGCCTGGGTTTCAACAACGAGGGGCTGGCGTCCTTCATTGCCAATGTGCAGCGGGCCCGGTTCCGCGATCAGGGCGGCGTGAGCCCGATGCTGCTGGGACTGAACATCGGCAAGAACGCCGCCACGCCGATCGAAAGGGCAACCGAGGACTACCTCACCTGCCTGAGCGGCGTTTACCCGCACGCTGACTACGTGACCGTCAACATCTCCAGCCCCAACACCAAGAACCTGCGCAGCCTGCAAAGCGACGAGGCCCTGGACGCCCTGCTCGGCGCGGTCTCGGAGCGTCGCGAGCAATTGGCGCAGCAAACGGGGCAACGCATCCCCGTCTTCCTCAAGATCGCGCCCGACCTTGACGACACCCAGGTGGAGGTCATTGCTGCCACGCTGATGCGCTACGGCGCCGACAGCACCGGTGGCGCCAACAACACCTGGGGCGTGATCGCGACCAACACCACGCTGAGCCGCGACGCCGTCAAGGGCTTGCCCCACGCCGAAGAAGCGGGCGGCCTCTCGGGGGCTCCGGTGCTCGAAGCCAGCAACCGCGTGATTCGCCAGCTGAGGGCCTGTCTGGGCAAGAGCTTCCCCATCATTGGCGTGGGTGGCGTGATGAGCGCCCAGGACGCGCTGAGCAAGGTTCAGGCGGGCGCCAACCTGGTCCAGATCTACACCGGCCTCATCTACAAGGGGCCGTCGCTGGTGTGGGCATCGGCGCAGACCCTCAAGAACGCTCGCGCCGAAGCGGCGGCCTGAACGCCGCCGGCTTCAGGCGCTTCATGGCCCTTCAGAGCAGCAACGCCACGCGTTCGCCGATCGCCAGACAACTGGTCAGCCCCGGGGACTCGATGCCGAACAGATTCACCAACCCGGCCACGCCATGGCGCTCGGGTCCGTCGATGCGGAAATCGGCGGCCGGCTCGTCGGGGCCGTTGATCTTGGGACGCATGCCGGCGTAACCGGGCATCAAGGCACCGTCGGGCAAGGCGGGCCAGTAGCGGCGCACTTCGGCGTAGAAAGACGTGCCACGCGCAGGGTCCACCACCAGATCGTCAGGACGGTCGGTCCACTGCACATCAGGACCGAATTTCGCCTGACCACCCAGATCGATGGTGAGATGCACACCCAGCCCGGCCAAGTGCCTGTCGGGCTCCGGTGCAGGGTAGATCAGGTGCTGAAACGGCGAGCGACCACTCAAGGTGAAGTAGCTGCCCTTGGCGTACCAGGGCTTAGGCACATGGGCCGAGTTCAGACCTCTCGTGCGCCGGGCGAGGTCACAGGCGTGGAGGCCTGCAGCATTGACCACGCTGCGAGCCCTCAACACCGTGCCGTCCAGTGTGACGACGTCCAGACCGTCGGCATGGGCCTGAACGGCCGTCACCTCGGTGTGACAGGCCACCAGTCCCCCTGCATTTTCCAAGTCGCCCTGCAGGCTGAGCATCAGGCCGTGGCTGTCGACAATACCGGTCGATGGAGAGAGCACTGCCGCCTCACATTCGAGCTGCGCCTCCAGCGTCCTCGCTTCGTCCCGGCGCAACAGCCGCAGATCGTGCACGCCGTTGGCCCGCGCCCTCTCCAGAATGGCCGGTAAGGCCGCCACTTGTGAAGGTGTGTGGGCCACGATGAGCTTGCCGCAACGGCGGTGGGCGACGGAGCGCTCCCCACAGTACGCATACAACCGGTCGCGCCCTTCCACACACAGACGCGCCTTGAGAGATCCGGCGGGATAGTAGATGCCTGCGTGGATCACCTCGCTGTTGCGGGAGCTGGTCCCGGACCCGATGGCACCCTCGCGCTCCAACACCATGACCTCGCGGCCCGCCAGGGCCAGGGCGCGAGCCACCGTCAGACCCACCACTCCGGCACCGATCACCACAACATCCATCCGTTCCATACAGCGCTCCTCGGGACAACATCCAGCTGAAAACCCACCAAGGCGTCGAAGGTACAGGGTTTTCTGACTGCTGATCGCGCCGCATGCCGATGAAGACTTGCCCTTGCCTCGCGAGGGGGTCGGCGCATGGATGGGATTTGCCTCGCTGGCGCAACTCGTGCGTGGGTGGCGGTTGACCAGGCGCTGCGTACCGAAGTCTTTGCCAAAGTCCCTGCGCATCAGTGAACGCCTGCAGGGCCTGATCGTGTATTTGTATGCACTTTCTCCATCGCCGACCGGCTTGGCGACGGCTTTGCGCGGCGCTGGAAGAAGGCAGTCGTTGTGTGGACATTGGCATGATCGATGGTTCTGGACTCATTCGAAGCTGAATCTTCCATTCCGCGATGGATGCGGAAGATTGAATTTTGCAGGCAACACCCGCCATCGTTGTGGCGTCCTGTTCGGGCTGACGAACTTGAATCCGCCGGGGGATATGCCAGTCCCGTACAGTTCGACCATGACCACGGCCGACCAAGATCTTTCACCGTTAGCGCCTTTGCGCTTACCCGTCTTCCGCATGTTGTGGACCACCTGGCTCATGGCCAACGTGTGCATGTGGATGAGCGATGTGGCGGCAGCCTGGATGATGACCTCGCTCACCACCACGCCGCTCTGGGTCGCGCTGGTGCAGACGGCCTCCACCCTGCCGGTGTTCCTGCTGGGCTTGCCCAGCGGCGCGCTGGCTGACAGCCTGGACCGCAAGCGCTATTTCCTCGTCACGCAGCTATGGATCGCGGTGGTGGCGGCGATCCTGAGCGTCTTCGTCTTCCTGGACGTGATGTCGCCCGCCCTGCTGCTGGCGCTGACCTTCGCCAACGGCATCGGACTGGCCATGCGCTGGCCGGTGTTCTCGGCCATCGTGCCCGAGCTCGTGCCCCGGCACCAGTTGCCGGCAGCGCTGGCGCTCAACGGCGTGTCGATGAACGCCTCGCGCATCATCGGTCCGCTGGTGGCTGGCGCGCTGATCGCCAGCGCTGGCAGCGCCTGGGTGTTCTTGCTCAACGCGGTGCTGTCGGTGGCGGCTGCGGTCATCATCAGCCGCTGGAAGCGCGAACACACACCCAACCCATTGGGGCGTGAGCGCCTGGGCAGCGCGATGCGCGTGGGCCTGCAGTACGTGGCCCAGTCCTACCATCTGAAGGGCGTGCTGCTGCGCATCTCGATCTTCTTCTTCCATTCAACCGCGCTAATGGCGCTGCTGGCCCTGCTGGCGCGCGGCATGCAGGGTGGCGGAGCGGGCACCTTCACCTTGCTGCTGGCGGCCATGGGAACGGGCGCCATTGCTTCCACAGCCTTCCTGCCCGGATTGCGCCGCCGGTACGCACGCGACGGTCTCGTCTTGCGCGGCGCAGCACTGCAGGCGGGTGCCATGGCGACGATGGCGTGGACCGACCAGGTCTCGGTGGCCGTGCCGGCGATGTTCCTGGGTGGCGCGGCCTGGATCACCACAGCCAACACACTCAGCGTCTCGATCCAGATGGGCCTGCCCGACTGGGTGCGCGCGCGCGGCATGTCGATCTACCAGATGGCGATCATGGGTGCCAGCGCCACAGGGGCTGCGATCTGGGGCCAGGTGGCCACCTGGACCAGTGTGCCGGTCAGCCTGGGCATCGCGTCCGTGACGGGGCTTTTCTCCATGTTCCTCGCCAACCGCCTGATGCCTGATGCAGGGATGGAAGACGACCTCACGCCCAAGCGCATTTTTCCAGCACCACAGATCCACGAACCCCCTTCCCAAGGTCACGTGATGGTGATGATCGAATACCGCGTCGACCCGGCGCGCGCGACCGAGTTCCGGAATCTGATGCTGGGCGAAGGCCGTCGCAGCCGTCTGCGTCACGGGGCCTTGTCCTGGGAGCTGCTGCACGACATCCACGAACCCAGCCGCTTCGTCGAAGTCATCATCGACGAGTCCTGGACCGATCACCTGCGGCGCTTTGATCGCGTCACCGCCGCTGATGTGGCGCTGCGCGACCGCAAGTTGGCGTTCCATCTGGGTGACGAGCCGCCACGGGTCACGAGGGGTTTGATGGAATCGACGTTGAAGACCGGTTGAACTGCTCCGGGGGTTTGAGCGGTGTGTTCGTCGTCTTGCTGGTCGCGCTCTACGGCGTGGCGCTGAACAATCAGCTCCCCACCGACCTCGCCGCAGCAGATGGAAGCAGCAGCAGCCGAGGCCGAGAATGCAAAGTGATACGCCCCTTGCCTAGGGTCGGTGATCGATAGAAACGACAACGCCACCCGAAGGTGGCGCAGGCCGTTGTCTCATAACACTGTCTTGGTGGGCGGTGCAGGTTTCGAACCTGCGACCCCGTCCGTGTGAAGGACGTGCTCTACCCCTGAGCTAACCGCCCAAATGATCTCTGTTTTTTCGACCCGATCATTCGGAAGCCTCAAATTATAGCCTGTTTTTGTTGATCTTTTGGATTGTGGTGCAACTCATGCCATTTCCAGTTGACGCCAGAGTGTTTTGCCTTTGCACGCCTTGTCGATGTCCGCCAAGGCACTCTCGTGGGCCGCCGCCTCTTGCTCGTTGGCCCGCAGCACCGGCAACATCACCTGACTGAGATCCACCAGCACCGCCACCTCACCAGCCACCTCGGTGGCGCCCACTTCCATCAACAACGCATCTTGACCGCGCGTCATGTTGATGTACACATCGGCCAGCAATTCAGCATCCAGCAAGGCGCCGTGCAAGGTGCGGCTGGAGTTGTCCACCTCCAGGCGATCACACAAGGCATCAAGGCCATTGCGCTTGCCAGGGAACATCTCTTTGGCCATCACCAGCGTGTCGATCACACCCACCACATGGGTTTTCATCGGCGGTCGCTTCAATCGCTCCAGTTCCTTGTTCAGGAAGCTGATGTCAAACGGCGCGTTGTGGATGATGAGTTCGGCATCTTTGAGGTACGCAAGCACCTCGTCTGCGATCTGGGCGAACTTCGGTTTGTCGCGCAGAAACTCGTTGCTGATGCCGTGCACCTTGAGCGCGTCTTCGTGGCTGTCGCGCTCCGGGTTGACATAGAAATGCAGGTTGTTGCCGGTGAGCTTGCGGTTGAACAACTCGACGCAGCCAATCTCAATGATGCGGTCGCCGTTTTCAGCCGACAGGCCGGTGGTTTCCGTGTCCAGGACGATCTGACGCATCAGTGGTTCTCTTTGGCGTGGTTGATCGAATACTTCGGGATTTCGATCGTCACGTCCTGCTGCGCCAGGATGGCCTGGCACGACAGGCGGGACTGCGGCTCCAGGCCCCAGGCGCGATCAAGCATGTCTTCTTCGTTCTCGTCGAGATCGCTGAGGCTGTTGTAGCCCTCGCGCACGATGACGTGGCAGGTGGTGCAGGCGCACACCATGTCGCAGGCGTGCTCGATCGAAATGTCATTGTCCAGCAGGGCCTCACAGATGGAGGTGCCAGCGGGCGCGCTGACCTCGGTGCCTTGTGGGCAGTATTCGGGGTGGGGCAATATCTTAATGATGGGCATGGGTTCTTTGGCCTTGGGTGCGTGTCAGACTTCTTCCAGCCGCTTGCCAGCCAGGGCGTGCTGGATGCCCCGGTTCATGCGCATGGCGGCGAACGCCTCGGTGCCTTTGGCCAGGGCGGTGGTCGCGGCCTCGATCACAGCGGCCTCGGCGCCAGTCGCGACCTCGGTGAGTTGGTTCATCAGCAAATGGATAGCCTCGCGCTCGGCGGCGTCCAGCAGGTCCCCGTCGGCGGCCAGGGCGCTGCGGGTGGCGGCGATCATGCGGTCGGCATCCACCCGGGCCTCGCCCAGCGCACGGGCGGCCATGTCTTGCTGAGCGGTGGCGAAGCTGTCTTTCAACATCGACGCGATCTGCTCGTCCGACAAACCGTAAGAAGGCTTGACGTCGATCTGGGTTTCCACGCCACTGCCCTGCTCTTTCGCATGCACCGACAGCAGGCCATCGGCATCGACCGTGAAGCTCACGCGGATGCGCGCCGCACCCGCCGCCATGGGAGGGATGCCGCGCAGCGTGAAGCGCGCGAGGCTGCGGCAGTCGGCCACCAGATCGCGCTCGCCCTGCACCACGTGCAACGCCAGTGCGGTCTGGCCGTCCTGGTAGGTCGTGAAATCTTGCGCCAGGGCGGTGGGGATGGGGCTGTTGCGCGGCACGATGCGTTCGACCAGGCCGCCCATGGTTTCGATGCCGAGTGAGAGCGGGATCACGTCGAGCAACAGCAGGTCGCCGTCGCGGCTGTTGCCGGCGAGCGCGTTGGCCTGGATGGCCGCACCCAGCGCCACCACCTCATCGGGGTTCAGGTTGGTCAGCGGCTCCTGACCGAAGAACTCGCCCACGGTGCGGCGGATCACCGGCATGCGGGTCGAGCCGCCGACCATCACCACGCCTTTGACTTCGTCTTTGCCGAGGCCGGCATCGCGCAGCACCTTGCGCACGGCGGTCATGGTGCGTGCGGTGAGCGCTGCGGTGCAGGCTTCGAACTCGGCTGGGGTCACGGTCTGGCGCAGTGCCTGACCGGCGATGGTGGCTTCAAACACGACGGAGCCTGTTGCAGCGTCCACACCAGACAGGGCCTCTTTGCAGCGGCGGGCTTCGGCGTGCAAACCAGCGCGCTCTGAGGCGTTCGGCAACAGGGTCACGCCCTGCTGCTCCAACACCCAAGCGGCCAGCGCCTGGTCGTAGTCGTCACCGCCCAGGGCCGAATCGCCGCCCGTGGCCATGACCTCGAAGACGCCGCGCGTCAGGCACAGGATGGAGATATCGAAGGTGCCGCCGCCCAGATCGTAGATGGCGTAGACGCCCTCGGAGCCATTGTCCAGACCGTAGGCAATCGCTGCCGCCGTGGGCTCGTTGATCAGGCGCAGCACGTTGATGCCGGCGAGCTGCGCTGCGTCTTTGGTGGCCTGGCGTTGTGCGTCATCGAAGTACGCAGGCACAGTGACCACCGCACCAAACAGTTCGTCGTCAAAGCTGTCCTCGGCCCGGAAGCGCAGCGTGGCGAGAATTTCAGCGCTGACTTCCATCGGCGTCTTGCGCCCGGCCACGGTCTCGATCACGGCCATGCCGTTCTCGTCCACCACCGTGTAGGGCAGCTTGTCCACGTCGGCCACCTGGGCGCGTGTGCGGCCCATCAGGCGCTTGACCGAGCTCACGGTGTTGGCGGGGTCGCTGACTTGCGCGGCCAATGCATCAAAGCCGATTTGTCGACCCGAGCCGCCTTGTGCCGGATCAAGGTAACGCACCACGCTCGGCAAAATCACCCGACCGTCGGTTGAAGGCAGGCATTCGGACACGCCGTGGCGCACCGCAGCCACCAACGAATGCGTGGTGCCCAAGTCGATACCCACCGCCACGCGGCGCTGGTGCGGATCGAGGGACTGGCCGGGTTCGGAAATCTGCAGGAGTGCCATGGGCGCGGGTGTCGGTGGAACAGGAAAACGGAGGGCTGCGAAAGACAGCCTGCTATTGTCCCAGTTGATCGAGCCGGTTTTCCACGTCACGGGCAAAGCGCTCAACAAACATAAGGGCTCTGACCTGCTGGGCCAGCGCGGTGAAGTCGCGCTGCTCGTCGGCGGTTTGTTGCAGCTGGGTCAGCATGGTCTGGCGTGACGCGGCCACCTCGTCCGCCATGCGCTCCAGAGCCTCACTGTCTCGGGCTTCTTCCAGGTCCTCTCGCCATTGCATCTGCTGCATCAGAAACGCGGCGGGCATGGCGGTGTTGTTCTCGGCCTGAATCGGCGCACCGTTGAGTTCGCACAGGTAGGCCGCGCGTTTGAGCGGGTCCTTCAGGCGCTGATAGGCCTCATTGATGCGCACCGACCACTGCATGGCCTGGCGCTGGGCCTGGGCGTCGGCCGTGGAGAAACGGTCCGGATGGGCTTCACGCTGCAGGTCTTTCCAGCGTTGATCAAGGGCGTCGCGGTTCAATCCAAACGTTGGAGTGATACCGAAGATGTCGAAATCGTTGGACAGCAGGTTCATGGCGTTAAAAAGCCGCCAGGACGTGACGCACTGGCGGCCGCAAGTGGTTGGTCCGGCAACAGTATCAGATACGGAAGCTCTCACCACAGCCGCAACGATCACGCTCGTTGGGGTTGTTGAATCGAAAGCCTTCGTTCAGACCTTCGCGCACAAAGTCCAGCTGCGTGCCGTCGATGTAGGCCAGGCTCTTGGGGTCCACCAGCACCTTGACGCCGTTGTCCTCGAACACCACATCTTCGGGGGCAATCTCGTCGGCATATTCCAGCTTGTAGGCCAAACCTGAGCAGCCAGTGGTTTTGACGCCCAGCCGAACACCCACACCCTTGCCGCGTTTGGCAATGTAACGGGTGACGTGGCGGGCTGCGGCTTCTGAGATCGAGATGGACATGGTTTCGAGGGACCGGACAAAAATCAGTTCAGGTGCTTTTTGCGGTAGTCATCCACCGCAGCCTTGATCGCGTCTTCGGCCAAGATGGAGCAGTGGATCTTCACCGGCGGCAGCGCCAGCTCTTCAGCGATCTCGCTGTTCTTCAGCGCGGCCGCCTGGTCCAGCGTCTTGCCTTTGACCCATTCGGTCACCAGCGACGACGAAGCAATCGCCGAGCCGCAACCGTAGGTCTTGAAGCGCGCGTCTTCGATCACGCCCGTGGTCGGGTTCACCTTGATCTGCAGCTTCATCACGTCGCCGCAGGCGGGTGCACCCACCATGCCGGTACCGACCGATTCGTCGCCTTTGTCGAACGAACCGACATTGCGAGGATTCTCGTAGTGGTCAACGACCTTTTCTGAATAAGCCATGGTCTTTCTCCTTCAGTGTGCGGCCCATTGAATCGTCGAGATATCAATGCCGTCTTTGAACATTTCCCACAGGGGGGACAACTCACGCAGCTTCGCCACGTTTTCCTTGATGGTGCCGATCGCGTAATCGATCTCTTCTTCAGTGGTCCAGCGGCCAATGGTCATGCGCAGGCTGCTGTGGGCCAGTTCGTCGCTGCGGCCCAGGGCGCGCAACACGTAGCTGGGCTCCAGACTGGCGGACGTACAGGCCGAGCCAGACGATACGGCCAACCCCTTGATGCCCATGATCAGCGACTCGCCTTCGACATAGTTGAAACTCATGTTCAGGTTGTGCGGCACGCGCTGAGTCTCATGGCCGTTGATGAACACCTCTTCCACATCTTTCAGGCCCGCCAACATGCGGTCATGCAGTGCCTTGATGCGTACGTTCTCAGCGTGCATCTCTTCTTTGGCAATGCGGTAGGCCTCGCCCATGCCCACGCACTGGTGGGTGGGCAACGTGCCCGAACGCATGCCGCGCTCGTGTCCGCCGCCGTGCATCTGCGCCTCGATGCGGATACGCGGCTTGCGGCGCACGTACAAGGCACCGATGCCCTTGGGGCCGTAGGTCTTGTGGCTGGTCAGGCTCATCAGGTCAACCGGCAGCGTCTGCAGGTCGATGTCCACACGGCCGGTGGCTTGCGCCGCGTCCACATGAAAGATCACACCCTTTTCGCGGCAGATCGCGCCGATGGCGGCGATGTCCTGAATCACACCGATCTCGTTGTTCACGAACATGACCGAGGCAAGGATGGTGTCCGGTCGGATCGCGGCCTTGAACACCTCAAGGTCCAGCAGACCATCGGCCTGCACATCGAGGTAGCTGACTTCAAAGCCCTGGCGCTCCAGCTCGCGCATGGTGTCCAGCACGGCCTTGTGTTCGGTTTTCACCGTGATCAGGTGCTTGCCCTTGGTCTTGTAGAACTGCGCAGCGCCCTTCAAAGCCAAGTTATTGGACTCGGTCGCACCGCTGGTCCAGACGATTTCACGCGGGTCGGCATTGATCAGCGCAGCCACTTGTTCACGCGCCGTTTCCACGGCCTTCTCGGCTTCCCAACCCCAGGCGTGGCTGCGTGAGGCCGGGTTGCCGAAGTGTTCGCGCAACCAGGGAATCATCGCATCCACCACCCGCGGGTCGCAGGGGTTGGTGGCGCTGTAGTCCATGTAGATGGGGAAGTGAGGAGTGCTCATGACTGACAAAGAAGAGGGCTGGCTGGGCTTCCGGGGTCGCGGCTCATCGGCGCCACAGGGCGCTCATCCACCGCTTCACCGACTATTTGGAAAATGCGTTGCCGAGAGCAAACACCGAATTCGGGGCATTGACCCGGATCGGCTTGACCACCGGAGCGCTGGAAATGGCGCGCTTGATCATGGGTGCGTTTTCCACCACCACGCCCTTGGCGAGCTGCTCGTTCACGAGCGACTGCAAGGACACGGAGTCGAGAAAATCCACCATCTTGGCGTTCAAGGTGGCCCACAGTTCGTGGGTCATACAGCGATTGCCCTCGCCCAAGCAGTTTTCCTTGCCACCGCATTGTGTTGCATCGATCGGCTCGTCCACCGACACAATGATGTCTGCGACGGTGATGTCGGTCGCTTTGCGGCCGAGCGTGTAGCCCCCACCGGGTCCCCGGGTGGACTCCACCAATTCGTGGCGGCGCAGCTTGCCAAACAACTGCTCTAGATAAGAGAGCGAAATCTGCTGGCGCTGGCTGATGGCCGCGAGCGTGACGGGCCCGTTGTTCTGGCGCAAGGCCAGGTCGATCATGGCAGTGACCGCAAAGCGGCCTTTGGTCGTGAGGCGCATGTGAAGCTCCTGTTCGTGAGGCTTGGACGTCGTTCAATGACTGGCTGAAATCCCAGTTTCCAACCAGCGGTTTCTCCACCCACCCCAACTGCATCGAGAGCAGTTGCATTGTCAAACTGTTATCCGACTATTTTGATCGAGTATACACCTCTCCCGCCATTCGCGGCGTGCCAGCGGTCAGAGCAAGGCAGGTTGTCCAGGCTCCATCGGCTCCGATGAGACAAGGTCAAAAGGCGGGGACTGCAGTGGGAACAGGAAGCGCACACAGGTGCCCGGATTCGCTCCACCAAAGTGAACCTGCACCCCCAATTCAGCCGCTCGCAAGCGGATGTGGCCGATTCCCCGACCGCCATCCCTGAAACCACCCTCCTGCAGCGCGCCAAGCCCCACGCCGTCGTCACTGACACTGAGCTCCACGTGTCCGTTGATCTCCTGTGTCCGCACCGTCACGCGGCTGGCCTGGGCATGCTTCACGATGTTGGCAAACACCTCTTGCAGACAGCGGAACACATGGAGCACGCCTCGCGCCTCCAAGCCGGGAATGGCGGGCACGTCCTGCACCTGCCAGTCGAGATCGATGCCCGCCGCCTGCAGCGCAGGCGCGATGCGCTGACGAAGGGTCCCCAAGATGGTGGGCAGGTCACCCTCCATCGGTTCCAGCGAGTCCAGCGTCATGCGCAGGTCTTCCAGCGCATGATCCAGCATGGCGGCCACCGCCGCACTGTCCACCTGCTCACCGCTGCTGCGAACCACGTTCAGCGCCTGCACCAGTTGGCTGCCCAGTCCGTCGTGCATGTCCCGCGTGAGTCGCCGGCGCTCACCTTCCAGCACCCGCTGGCTCTCCACCACACGCAGGCGCTCGAACAGGCGATGCAACTCGCTCTCGCGATCACTCACCTTCTGGGCCAGTGCAGCGTTCAGACGACCCACCTGCTCCATCGAAGAAACGGTGCGGCGCACCAGCACCCAGCCCAGGGCATACAAGAGCATCAGCGAGCCCACGTTCATCCACCGGATGTCGGCATCACCGGGCGCACCCATGTTGACCACTGCAAAGTCACGCACACCGGTGGCCATGGTGGCCATGCCCACCAGCATCATGAGGCGCTGGTTGGAATCCAACCCCCACCGGGCGCGATGAAAGAGCTTCACCAGCGCCACCGCGGAAATGGCGGTGATGATGCCCATCCAGAGGCGGTACATGTCGTACTGGTTGTAATAGACCGTGATCGCCAGCCACACCGGTCCCACCACCAGCAAGCCATGGACGAAGCTCCGGATGTAACCCTGGCGGTAGTCGAAGAGGTCCCACATGAAAAGGTACAGACAACCGCAGTAGACGGTGAAGGACAGCTTGTGGAGGTAGTACCAGACCTCGAACGTCATGGGCGGCGTCTCCATGGGCGTCAGCGCCAGGCGCACGGTCCAGGCGAACGTCGCGCCCACGAGCAGGCCAAACATGCGCTCGCGGGTCTGCAGCCACATCAGCAGCGACATCAGACCCACCATGAGCGAGCAGGCGGCCACCATCCATGTCGCGTACACCTGCCACCACATGAGCTGCTCGTAGCGCTGGTTCAGCGCATCTGCATCACCGAGATAGACGATGGACAGTCCGCTTTTGCGCAGAGGCTGTCCCCGCACCTCAATATCCAGCTGGTTGGCACCAGGACTCACCGCAAGCCAGGCCTTGGGCAGCGACACCAGGTGCGGCACCAGCGCGGTGTCGACAAAGCCCGACCGCGTCCAGAAACGGTCACTCACTTCCTGTCCGTTGAGCCACACACGGTAGCGCGCACCCACGCGGGGCAACAACAAGGCGAGCGGGCGTTCGTCAGTCAGACCTGCAGGCCAGTCCAGCCGATAGCGGGCCTCGCCATGCCATCGCGGCGTCTGGTCGTCCCACACATGAGGCAGGCTCACCCTGGTCTGCTGATCGACCCCTGGCTGGGCGTGGGAGACCAGCGCCTGACGGATCGCATACGCACCGTCGAGCGACCCCGTTCGGGACACCCAGAACAGGCCGACGAAGAGGGTCACCACCAGCAGCCCGGCCGACAGATAGGCTGGCGTGGCCAGTATCCGACGGGTCACGGAGTTGGTGGGCATCACAGCAACCCGCGCTCCTGCGCCACCCGGACCACCTGCACACGGCTGTGGACCGCAAGCTTGCGGTACAGGTTCTTGATGTGCGAGCCCACCGTGGCGGGCGAGATGACCAAGCGCTGCGCGATCTCCTTGTTCACATAACCCTGAGCCACCAGCTTGAGCACCTCGGTTTCGCGCTCGGACAGCAGCACCTCGTGGAGGGGCAACGAGGAGGCAGGCGCGTCTGGGGCCACACGGAACTGCTTCAACAGCATTCGAGCCAGCAACGGTGAAATGGGAGCGCCCCCCTCGCGGATTTGCTCAATCGCAGCAATCAGCTCCTCCGACCGGCAACCTTTGAGGACGTACCCCGTGGCGCCGGCCTGCAAGGCCGCCACCAACCTCGACTCCCCGCCAAACACGGTGAACACCAGCAACTCGGCATCGGGTCGCTCTTGGGACAACCAGTGCAACAGTTCCTCCCCCCGCCCGTCCGGCAGCCCGAGGTCCACCAGAAACACATTGGACTCGTCGTCGGCCAAGGCATGCCGTCGCGCATGATCCAGGCTGGCAGAAAGACCCACCAGTCGCCACGCGGGACGGGACAACAGCGCTTGCTGGACAAATTGCAGGATCGCGGGATCGTCTTCAATCAGGTAGATGCGCGTGACATCGTCCTTGGTGGCCGACTCGCGCGGCGCAGGCAAAGCTGACATAGGTGAAATGGCGTCTTCTTATTTGAGATGCCCACGACCCGACACTGTTGGCCGGCCCCGGCGTGGGCGCTTGAGCCTCCATTGTGGGGCAGAAGCTCAGGCGATATTTTCCCGCCCAGAAGCACCAAACAGCTGAGCCTTGAGCCTTGAGAGCTGGTCTCGCACGCTGGCCGCCTTCTCGAATTCGAGGTTGCGCGCGTGCTCCAGCATCAGCTTCTCCAGCCGCTTGATCTCGCGCGCCACGTCCTTCTCGCTCATGTCCTCCACGCTGGCACGCAGCGCGCTCTCGGCGGCCAGGCGGTCGGCTTCCTTGCCGGCCTTTTCGCTGTACACGCCGTCGATCAGGTCCTTGATGCGCTTGTTGATGCTACGCGGCTCGATGCCCATGGCCAGGTTGTGCGCGATCTGTTTGGTGCGGCGGCGCTCGGTCTCGCCGATGGCCCGCGCCATCGAATCGGTGGTGCGGTCCGCGTAGAGGATGGCCCGGCCGTTCAGGTTGCGCGCGGCGCGGCCAATGGTCTGGATCAGGCTGCGTTCGGAGCGCAGAAAGCCCTCTTTGTCGGCATCGAGAATGGCGACCAGAGACACCTCGGGAATGTCCAGCCCCTCGCGCAGCAGGTTGATACCCACCAACACGTCGAACGCGCCCAACCGGAGGTCGCGCAAGATTTCCACGCGCTCCACCGTGTCCACATCACTGTGCAGGTAGCGCACCTTGACGCCGTTTTCTGTCAAATAGTCGGTCAGTTGCTCGGCCATGCGCTTGGTCAGCGTGGTGATGAGAACCCGCTCGTTCTTTTCCACGCGGATGCGAATTTCCTGCAACACGTCGTCCACCTGGTGCGTGGCGGGGCGCACTTCCACTTCAGGGTCTACCAGGCCGGTGGGCCGCACCACCTGCTCCACCACCTGGCCGGCGTGCGTCTTTTCGTAGTCGGCCGGCGTGGCCGAGACGAACACCACCTGGCGCATGCGCTGCTCGAACTCTTCGAGCTTGAGCGGCCGGTTGTCCAGCGCGCTGGGCAGGCGGAAACCGTATTCCACCAGCGTGGTCTTGCGGGCGCGGTCGCCGTTGTACATGCCACCGAACTGACCCATGAGCACGTGGCTTTCGTCCAGGAACATCAGCGCGTCTTTGGGCAAATAGTCCGTCAGCGTGGAAGGCGGCTCGCCCTCAGCACTGCCGGCCAGATGGCGCGAATAGTTTTCGATGCCCTTGCAGTGCCCCACTTCGCTGAGCATTTCCAGATCAAAACGGGTGCGCTGTTCCAGCCGCTGCGCCTCCACCAGCTTGCCCATGCCCACCAGTTGCGCCAGGCGCACGCGCAACTCTTCCTTGATCAGCTCCACCGCGTTGAGCACCTGCTCGCGCGGAGTCACGTAGTGGCTGCTGGGGTAGACGGTGAAACGCGGGATCTTCTGCCGCACCTTGCCGGTGAGCGGATCGAAGAGTTGCAGGGTTTCCACCTCGTCGTCGAACAGCTCAATGCGGATCGCCATCTCGCTGTGTTCGGCCGGAAACACGTCGATGGTGTCGCCTCGCACGCGGAACTTGCCACGCGAAAAATCGGCCTCATTGCGCGCGTACTGCATGCGCACCAGCTGCGCGATCAGGTCGCGCTGGCCCATCTTGTCGCCCACCCGCAGCAGCATCACCATCTGGTGGTAGCTCTCGGGCTTGCCGATGCCATAGATGGCCGAGACCGTGGCCACGATCACCACGTCGCGCCGCTCCAGGATGCTCTTGGTGCACGAGAGGCGCATCTGCTCGATGTGCTCGTTGATCGCGCTGTCCTTCTCAATGAACAGGTCGCGCTGCGGCACATAGGCCTCGGGCTGGTAGTAATCGTAGTAGCTGACGAAGTACTCGACCGCGTTCTTCGGAAAGAACTCGCGGAACTCGCTGTACAGCTGCGCGGCCAGCGTCTTGTTGGGCGCGAACACGATGGCCGGGCGGCCCATGCGGGAGATCACATTGGCCATGGTGAAGGTCTTGCCCGAGCCGGTCACGCCCAGCAGGGTCTGGAACACCTCGCCGTCGTTGATGCCCTCCACCAGTTGCTCGATGGCGGTGGGCTGGTCGCCCGCTGGCGGATAAGGCATGAAGAGCTCGAACGGCGAACCGGGAAAACGGATGAACTCCCCGTTGGGTATTTCCGGCATGACTTCTGCAATTTTTGGCATGGAGCGCTCGGCTGGCCCGGATAGGGCACAGGTAAAATCTAGGGCAACCTGCAAGGCTAACCGAGCCCCGTAAATCACGCTACTGACAACTTCCAAAGGATATTCATGTCTTTGTTCACCGCCGTCGAAATGGCCCCGCGCGACCCCATCCTGGGTCTGAACGAACAGTTCGCTGCCGACACCAACCCCAACAAGGTCAACCTGGGCGTTGGCGTGTATTTCGACGACAACGGCAAACTGCCGCTGTTGCAGTGCGTGCAAGCCGCTGAAAAGACCATGATGGAAAAGCCCACGGCCCGTGGGTACCTGCCCATCGACGGCATCGTCGCCTACGACGCGGCCGTCAAAGGCCTCGTCTTTGGCGCCGACAGCGACGTCGTCAAGAGCGGCCGCGTGGCCACGGTGCAAGGCATTGGCGGCACGGGCGGTCTGAAGATCGGCGCCGACTTCCTGAAAAAGGTCAGCCCCAACGCCACCGTGCTGATTTCCGACCCCAGCTGGGAAAACCACCGCGCTCTGTTCACCAGCGCCGGCTTCGCCGTTGAAAGCTACGTGTACTACGACCCCGAGAAGCGCGGTGTGGACTTCGACGGCATGCTGGCCAGCCTGAACGCTGCCGCAGCCGGCACCATCGTGCTGCTGCACGCCTGCTGTCACAACCCCACCGGCTACGACATCACCGCCACCCAGTGGGATCAGGTGATCGCCGTGGTGAAAGCGCGCAACCTGACCGCGTTCCTCGACATGGCCTACCAGGGTTTCGGCTACGGCATCGCCGAAGACGGCGCCGTGATCGGCAAATTTGTGGCGGCGGGCCTGACTTTCTTTGTCTCCACCAGCTTCTCGAAGAGCTTCAGTTTGTATGGCGAGCGCGTGGGCGCCCTGTCGGTGGTGTGCGAGAGCCAGGAAGAATGTGGCCGTGTGCTGTCGCAACTGAAGATCGTGATACGCACCAACTACTCAAACCCGCCGATCCACGGCGGCGCGGTGGTGGCCGCTGTACTGAACAACCCCGAGCTGCGTGCCCTGTGGGAACAGGAACTGGGCGAGATGCGCGTGCGCATCAAAGCGATGCGCCAGAAGCTGGTCGACGGTCTGAAGGCCGCCGGTGTAAAGCAGGACATGAGCTTCATCACCACCCAGATCGGCATGTTCAGCTACTCGGGCCTCACCAAAGACCAGATGGTGCGCCTGCGCAGCGAGTTCGGCGTCTATGGCACCGACACCGGCCGCATGTGCGTGGCCGCGCTCAACAGCAAGAACATCGACTACGTCTGCCAAGCGATTGCCAAAGTGGTCTGAACTGCGCTACCCATGCAAAAAGCCGCTCTCTGAGCGGCTTTTTGCATGGTGGCGTCAGGCCCTGCGATTCGGCTTGTGAAGCTCGAAAAATGGGGCAACCATTCTTTCACGAAGGTGACAAATGCCCGGGGAAATTAGGTGTTTCCACCGTTACGGGCGACACCACATGCTGTTATATTGCACTGCAACATAACCATTGGTTCCCCCATGCTCTACCAGATTTACGAAACCCAACGCTCCATGATGGAGCCGTTCGCGGACCTGGCCGAAGTCGCCGCCAAGCTGTACAACAACCCTGCGCTGCCCATGGCGCAGATGCCGATGGCGCAGCGCGTGGCGGCGGGTTACGACCTCATGCACCGCCTGGGCAAAGACTACGAGAAACCGGTGTTCGGCATCACCACCGCCGACGTGGACGGTGTGGACGTGGCGATCTTCGAGCGCATTGAAATCGACAAGCCGTTTTGCGAACTGCGCCGCTTCAAGCGCTTCACCGACGACTCGGCCACCCTGGGCAAGCTCAAGGGCCAACCAGTGGTGCTGATCGTGGCGCCGCTCTCGGGCCACTACGCTACCCTGCTGCGCGACACGGTGCGCACCATGCTGAAGGACCACAAGGTCTACATCACCGACTGGAAAAACGCGCGCCTGGTGCCGCTGAGCGACGGCGAGTTCCACCTCGACGACTATGTGAACTACGTGCAAGAGTTCATCCGCTACCTGCAAAAGGGCTATGGCAACTGCCACGTGATGAGCGTGTGCCAGCCCACCGTGCCGGTGCTGGCCGCCGTGTCGCTGATGGCCAGCCGCGGAGAAACCACGCCGCTGTCGATGACGATGATGGGCGGTCCCATCGATGCCAGCAAATCGCCCACGGCGGTGAACAACCTGGCCACGCAGCGAAGCCACAGCTGGTTCGAAAACAACGTGATCTACCGTGTGCCGAGCAACTTCCCTGGTGCCGGCCGCCGCGTCTACCCCGGTTTTCTGCAGCACACCGGCTTCGTGGCCATGAACCCCGACCGCCACGCCACCAGCCACTACGACTACTTCAAGGACCTGATCAAGGGCGACAACTCCAGCGTCGAGAGCCACCGCAAGTTCTATGACGAGTACAACGCCGTGCTCGACATGGACGCCGATTACTACCTCGAAACCATCGAGACCGTGTTCCAGGACTTCAAGCTGGTCAACGGCACCTGGGACGTGAAGAACGAGGAAGGCAAGATCGAGCGCGTGCGCCCCGAAGACATCAAGGCCACCGGCCTGCTGACCGTGGAAGGCGAGCTGGACGACATCTCCGGCTCGGGCCAGACCGCTGCGGCGCACGACCTGTGCACCGGCGTCCCCAAAACGCACCAGATGCACTACGAAGCCAAAGGTGCGGGCCACTACGGTATCTTCAGCGGCCGCCGCTGGCGCGACATGGTGTACCCCGTGGTCAAGACCTTCATCCTGGCGCACCAGCCCAAAGTGGCTGCCGTCGCGGCACCTGCTCCCGCCGTGGTGGTGAAGCCCGTGGCCAAAAAAGCCGCACGCAACAAGGTGGCCGCAAAACCTGCGGTCAAGGCCGTGGTCGCGAGCAAAACTGCCCCCAAGCCCGTGGCCAAGGCGGCCGCCAAGCGCAAGGTATCTGCGGCCTGATGGAGCGGGCCACGGGGAGCGCCCTGCTCCCCGGTATATTGGCCTTCATGAACGAACTCGCCCGGCGCATCGACGCCGCCCTGCCGCAAACCCAATGCACGCGCTGCGGCTATCCAGACTGCGCCCGCTACGCTGAGGCCGTCGCCGCTGGCGAGGCCGGCATCAACCAGTGCCCGCCCGGTGGAGCGGAAGGCATTGCGCGGCTCGCGGCCCTCACCGGCCAGCCTGTCACCCCGCTCCATCCCGCCCATGGCATCGAAGGCCCGCTGACCTTGGCGGTGATCGACGAAGACTGGTGCATCGGCTGCACGCTGTGCATCAAGGCCTGCCCGACCGACGCCATCGTCGGCAGCAACAAGCTCATGCACACCGTCATCGAGCCCTATTGCACCGGCTGCGAGCTGTGCCTGCCGGTCTGCCCGGTGGACTGCATTTCACTGGAAGTGGTGAGCGGTGAACGCACCGGCTGGCAGGCCTGGACCACAGCCCAGGCGGCACAAGGCCGCGAACGCTACCAGCAGCGCACCGCGCGCCTGGCGCGCGAGCAGCTCGAACACGATCAACGCCAGGAAGCCAAGGCCCGTATGAAGCTGGCCGATCTGGCGGCCCACTCACAACACACCGACCCTGCCGTGCTCGACAAGAAGCGGGCGGTGATCGAGGCGGCGTTGGCCCGGGCCCGCGCCAAGCGGGACGCGGCCTGATACGGGTTTGCAATCAAAGTGAGAACAAGGCGCGAAGCCGCAGACAGTGCTACAGCACGGCAAGGCGAAGCAACGCAGTTATCGCTTTGATTGCAAACCGGTATGAGACCGGGCGCCGTCAGGCCGCCACGCTCAGTGACTTGTACACACCGCATCCCACGTACAGGTCGTCCACCTTGGTCACGTAAGACATCTTGGTCTGGACGATCCCGCTCTGCGGGTTGGTGATGTCGTACTCCACCCAACCCGGCTCCATCTCGGCCTGCTCGACGATGGCCTCCAGCAGCGATGCACCGTCCACACCGGGGATGTCCTGCACGCGGGTGCCCACCTTGTCGGGCCGGCCACCGAAAGCACGGTAGCCGCCCTGGCGGTCCAGCGCAAACACGTACATGTCGCGGTCGTGAAACGCCTGGGCCGGGTCCGTAAGAGAGCGCAGAAAGCCTTCGCGACCTGATCGAGTCCTCAGGTCCAACGCCTGCTGCACCAGTTGCATGGCTTCCTCGGCCGCCCCCTGCTGCAGCATGAAGGACGACACCGCCTGCGCCAAGGTGGCTGCTCGCCCTTCCAGTTGCGTGGCCTGCTGCACGGCGCGCTCCACCATCTGGGCGTTGCGCTGGGTGATCTCGTCCAGCTGACCCACGGCGGTCGAGATCTCCCTCAGCCCGCTGCTCTGCTCGGCGCTGGCGGCCGAGATCAGCGACATGTTGGCCGCCACGCCGCGCACACCGTTGACGATCTCGGTCATGTTGGTGCCGGCTGCGCGCATCTGCGCCACGCTGGCAGTCACCTGCGCCCCGGAGGCCTGGATCAGTTCGCGGATTTCACGCGACGACGCGGCCGAGCGCTGCGCCAGATTGCGAACCTCGCTCGCCACCACGGCAAAGCCCCGGCCCTGCTCGCCCGCACGCGCCGCTTCCACCGCCGCGTTCAACGCCAGGATGTTGGTCTGGAAAGCCAGGCTGTCGATCACGCCGATGATCTCGTTCATCTGCTGCGCGCTCTTCTGGATGCCATCGACCGATTCCACAGCACGCACCATGGCCTGTGCGCCCGCTTCCGCCACGTCGCGCACCCGCGCTGCCTGGGCGTCGGAATTGCCGGCGGTCTCGGCGTTCTGGTGCACGGTACTGGACAGCTCCTGCACGCTGGCCGCGGTCTGCTCCAGGTTGGCCGCCTGCTGCTCGGTGCGGTCGGCCAGGTCGCGGTTGCCCGCTGCCAGGCTCTTGCCTGCATGGGCCACCAACGCCGAATTGCTGCGAACCTGGGCCACCATGCCCGACAGGTTGCCGATCATGTTCTCCAGCTGCGCCGCCAGGTCGGCCAGCTCATCGCTGCCCCGGACCTGCACGTGGGACCGCAGATTGCCTTTGGCCGTCTGTGCCATCACGCTGCTCACATGCCGGAAGTCGATCACGAAGCTCAGGTAGAAGGACAGGACCAGGTACAGCAACACGGCCAGGCCCAGCAGCGCCACGCCCATAGCCACCAGGCGCTGGGTGCGCAATCCCTCCAACCGGCTCAGCAGCAAGCTGTCCAGCCGCTGCAGCACCGCCGTCTGGTAGGCACGCACGGCGCTGATCGCGACGGTACCGGCGTCGAAAAAGGCGGGACCCGTCACCGAGCCCGGCTGGTCCAGCGCACGACGTGCCTGTTCAACGAACGTCTCGCTGCCTTTCAACGCGGCTTCGCCTTGCAGGCCGTGCTGACCGTACCGCTCCGAAAATCCCATCGCAAAGCGGTAATCGTGTGCATCGGACTGCAAGGTGTCCAGCTGCAACCACAAGCGGGCCACCGCTTCGGGTTCGGGCTGGGGCAAGCTCAGTTGCCCGGCCCCCTGACCCCGCAAACGCCCGATCAACTCGCTCCAGGGCACCGTGCGGGAGACCACCATGTCCATCAGAAAGTAGCTGGCGGGGTCGGGATCAAACAGGAGGCTGGAGCGTTCGCCCATCGTGTAGACGAGGCGGCGCAGGTCGTTGATCACGGCCGTGTGGGTTTGGAAGGCATCCGGGGCCGGTGACCGTTCGGTCGCCGGGAGCTGCTCCAGCCGGCCGACCAGCGTTTTCCATTCGGTGGCGACCTCAAAATCCGGACGCACATTGAATTCGGCGCTCACCGCCGACAGCGCGCTTTGCAACTCGGCGCGGGTCTTGTCGAGTCCCGGGCGAACGGTGGCGTTGCCCGACAACAGCATGTGGGTCTGACCGCGGTGCGTCTGAACCACCGCGACGAGGTCGGCCAGGCGCGCGATGTTGCGGGAACCTTGCGTCTCCCGCTCGGTGAAATCAATGTCTGCGCCAATGCGCTGCACCAGCAGCACGCACACCACCACCAGTGGCACCACCAGCACACTGGCCAGGACACCGAGTTTGACGGGCAGACGCAGGCGGCGCATCAGCCACACACCGAGCAACATGGGTTGAAAACGGAACATGAGCAAGTGGCTCCAGAAGGAAGGCGACAAACGTCTATCGACGCGAACGGGGTCGCACTTGAGCCCTCGGCGCAAAGCCGGGCGACTCAGTGCAGCGAAGGGATGCCGGCCTGTCGCTCGACGAAGTGGCGAAACAGTTGCACCGACATCAGGCGCAGGGTCTCGTCGCACAGGGTCTGTGCGTGGACGAGCTGCTCCAAGGCATAGCGCTTGTCGCTCAGCATCAACGGCCGGCTGATGGACATGCCGTGGCTGGCCATGCGCAGGCTGAACGCATCCAGCATCTCCAAGGGCCAGGGCAAGGCGGGTTCAGTTTCGCGCCAAACACGCTGGCGTTGCGCCCACCGGCGGTCACCCTGGGCAATCTGAGACACCAACGGGTCGGGACCCTGCATGGCGCTGGTGGGCTTGGGCATCGTTTCCATGTTGGCGTCCTGCGTGGTTGAACGGTATGGCACCAGCGTACCCAGCCCCGAGCGGAGGAGTCCGTTGAACAACACCGTAAAAGCAGGCCTGCTTCGGCCCATGCCATGGCTTTGGGCACCATCCGGGCCGTCCAACCCGCCGGCTTGAATGGTCTGCAAGCAAACCGAGCGGGCAGAAAAAATGGCCCTGCGAGCGTGAACCCGCAGGGCCTGTCTCCTCGGCACCGTCAATTTTTCAGGCCGGACTGCCTGCCAGCGTCGCAAACGCGCTCACCACCTCGGGTGGCGCCTGCACCAGTTCAATCAGCACCCCTTCGCCGGCAATCGGAAACGCTTCATTCGCCTTGGGATGCAGGAAGGTGATGTCGTAGCCCGCAGCGCCCTTGCGGATGCCACCGGGCGCGAAACGCACCCCTTGGGCCGTGAGCCATTCGACGGCGGTCGGTAGGTCGTCGATCCACAGGCCGATGTGGTTCAGCGGTGTGGCGTGGACGGCCGGCTTCTTTTCGGGGTCCATCGGCTGCATCAGGTCGACCTCGACCTTGAACGGGCCGCTGCCGATGGCGCAGATGTCTTCGTCCACGTTCTCGCGTTCACTCTGGAACGTGCCGGTCTTCTCCAGACCCAGCATGTCCACCCACAGCGTCTGCAAGCGCAGCTTGTCGGGGCCGCCGATGGCAATCTGCTGGACACCCAGCACCTTGAATGGTCTTGGCGTTCCCTTCATTTCTCGAACTCCACGATGGGCTGATCGACCACGAGCGATTCGCCCTTGGACGCCAGCACCTTGGACACGACGCCATCCGCCGCGGCAAACAGCACGTTCTCCATCTTCATGGCTTCGATGACCGCCACGCGCTCGCCAGCCTGCACCTTCTGGCCCACCTGCACCGCCACGTCGACCAACAGGCCAGGCATGGGCGAGAGCACGTATTTGCTCATGTCGGGCGCGGCCTTGAAGGGCATCAACTTGTGCAGCTCGGCCATGCGGCGCGACACCACCACTGTTTCGATGCGTGTGCCGTTGTGTTGCACCACCAGCGCCAGCGGGTTGCGCGGCGTGCCGCGCTCCACCTGAGCGGTGAAAGGCTGACCATTGCAGACACCGGTGATGCAGATGTCGTTCAGGCGCGATGGGCTGCTGATGGCGTAGCGCTTGCCGTCGATGGTGACCACCGCCGAGCCGAGCTGGCCCAGCACCTCGTCCACATGCACGTCGGTGTAGCGGTTCTGGCCGCCGGCACCCAGCGTGATCACACTGAAGTCGTGTCCGACCTTGACGCCGTAACCCGGCAACTGGCCGGTGAGGCCGGCCGCCCGCTCGCGCGACTTGCGGCGCACAAAAGCGGCCAGCGCCACCAGAAAGTCGGCATCGTCGTGCGGCACATCCTCCGCTCGGAAACCGTGGGCGTAGTGTTCGGCGATGAAACCGGTGTTGAAGTCGCCACTGACGAACTTCGGGTGCGCCAGCAGCGCGGCCTGGAAAGGGATATTGCTGCTGATGCCGCGAATGACGAAACCATTGAGCGCCTCACGCATCTTGGCAATGGCTTCATCGCGATCCTTGCCGTGCACGATGAGCTTGGCGATCATCGAGTCGTAGTACATCGGGATCTCGCCACCATCGACCACGCCCGTGTCCACGCGCACGCCAAACAGATCGGCGGTGTTGGACTGGTGCATGCTCTGCGCCGGCGGCTGGAAGCGCACCAAGCGGCCGGTGCTGGGCAGGAAGTTGCGGAAAGGGTCTTCGGCGTTGATGCGGCACTCCATGGCCCAGCCATTGCGCTGCACCTGGTCCTGCGTGATCGGCAGCTGCTCGCCGGCCGCCACGCGGATCATCAGCTCCACCAGATCGACGCCCGTGATGCATTCCGTCACCGGGTGCTCCACCTGCAGGCGGGTGTTCATTTCCAGGAAGTAGAAGTCCTGGTCCTTGCCGACCACGAACTCCACCGTGCCGGCGCTCTGGTACTTCACCGCCTTGGCCAGCGCCACGGCCTGCTCGCCCATGGCCTTGCGGGTGGCGTCGGAGATGAAGGGCGACGGCGCCTCTTCGATCACCTTCTGATGGCGGCGCTGGATCGAGCACTCGCGCTCGTTCAAATAGATCACGTTGCCGTGCGAATCACCCAGCACCTGGATCTCGATGTGGCGCGGCTCCAGCACGTACTTTTCGATGAACACGCGGTCGTCGCCGAAGCTGTTGCGCGCTTCGTTGCGGCAAGACGTGAAACCTTCAAAGGCTTCCTTGTCGTTGAAAGCCACGCGCAGGCCCTTGCCGCCGCCGGCCGAGGCCTTGATCATCACGGGGTAGCCGATGTCCTTGGCGATCTCGACGGCGCGTTCGGCCGTTTCGATGGCGTCGTTCCAGCCCGGGATGGTGTTGACCTTGGCCTCGTTGGCCAGCTTTTTGGAAGCGATCTTGTCGCCCATGGCCGCGATGGAGAAATGGCGCGGGCCGATGAAGGCAATGCCTTCGTCTTCACAGCGTTTGGCGAAGGCTTCGTTTTCCGACAGAAAGCCGTAGCCGGGGTGGATGGCTTGTGCGCCTGTTTTCTTGGCGGCCTCGATGATCTTGTCCGCCACCAGGTAGGACTCGCGCGAAGGCGCCGGGCCCAGCAGCACGGCCTCGTCGGCCAGTTGCACGTGGCGCGCTTCCTTATCGGCCTCGGAATACACCGCCACGGTGGCGATGCCCATTTTTTTGGCGGTAGCGATCACGCGGCAGGCGATCTCGCCGCGGTTGGCAATTAGGATTTTGGTGAACATGGAATTCTCCGGTGCAAAAGTCAGTGGTTGTGGCTGGCTGTTGTTTCTGTGCCCGCAAGGAGCGCGGCGTGTGTGCCTCCGCTCATGTCCCCCGCCGGCCTGCGGCCGGCTCCTCCTTTACTTCGCTGCGACACACACGCCGCACTCCTTGCTGCGAAGTCGGTGGTATGAGGGGCTGGGGAAAACAGGTCCGTGAGGATCGGGTTGCTCGGGCGTTTTGCGCAGGTAAAGGAGGAGCGCGAAGCGCGGGGGACACGGAGCAAAACGCCCGAGCAACACGAGCCGGCCCGGCGACAAACAACGGCAGCCGAATGAAACATCACAGCGGAATGTTCCCGTGCTTGCGCCAAGGGTTTTCCAGTTTCTTGTCCTTGAGCATCACCAGCGAACGGCAGATGCGCTTGCGCGTCTCGTGCGGCAGGATCACGTCGTCGATGAAGCCGCGCGCGCCGGCCACGAAGGGGTTGGCGAAGCGGGCCTTGTATTCGGCCTCGCGCCCCGCCAGTTTGGCCGGGTCTTTCTTCTCTTCGCGGAAGATGATCTCCACCGCGCCCTTGGCGCCCATCACCGCGATCTCGGCGTTGGGCCAGGCGAAATTGACGTCGCCGCGCAGGTGCTTGGAGGCCATCACGTCATACGCGCCGCCGTAGGC
This sequence comes from Hydrogenophaga sp. A37, assembly GCF_002001205.1. Lineage (GTDB taxonomy): Bacteria > Pseudomonadota > Gammaproteobacteria > Burkholderiales > Burkholderiaceae_C > Hydrogenophaga. The sequence goes on along the minus strand of NZ_MUNZ01000101.1, from coordinate 167,697 downwards.
CTTGCGCGTGATCACGGTGATCTTTGGCACGGTGCACTCGGCGTAGGCGTAGAGCAGCTTGGCGCCGTGTTTGATGATCCCGCCGTACTCCTGGCTCGTGCCGGGCATGAAGCCTGGCACGTCCACGAAGGTGATCACCGGGATGTTGAAGGCATCGCAGAAACGCACGAAGCGCGCGGCCTTGATGGAGCTCTTGATGTCCAGGCAACCGGCCAGCACCAACGGCTGGTTGGCCACGATGCCGACCGTCTGGCCGTCCATGCGCGCGAAGCCGATCAGGATGTTCTTCGCGTACTCGGGCTGCAGCTCGAAGAAGTCGCCGTCGTCCACCGTCTTGACGATCAGTTCCTTCATGTCGTAGGGCTTGTTCGGGTTCTCGGGCACCAGCGTGTCCAGGCTCAGGTCCATGCGGTCGATCGGGTCGCCGCTGGGGCGAACCGGCGCCTTTTCGCGGTTGTTCAGCGGCAGGTAGTTGTAGAGCCGGCGCAGCATCAGCAGCGCCTCCACGTCGTTCTCGAACGCCAAGTCGGCCACGCCGCTCTTGGTGGTGTGCGTGATCGCGCCGCCCAGTTCTTCGGCGGTCACTTCTTCGTGCGTCACCGTCTTCACCACCTCAGGGCCGGTGACGAACATGTAGCTCGAATCCTTGACCATGAAGATGAAGTCGGTCATGGCGGGTGAGTACACCGCGCCACCGGCCGAGGGGCCCATGATCATGCTGATCTGCGGCACCACGCCGCTGGCCATGACGTTGCGCTGAAACACGTCGGCATAACCACCCAGCGAGGCCACACCTTCCTGGATGCGGGCGCCACCCGAGTCGTTCAGGCCGATCACCGGCGCGCCGACCTTCATGGCCTGGTCCATGATCTTGCAGATCTTCTCGGCATGCGCCTCGGAAAGCGCGCCGCCGAACACGGTGAAGTCCTGGCTGAACACGAACACCAGGCGGCCATTGATCATGCCGTAGCCGGTGACCACGCCATCGCCGGGAATTTTCTGGTCCTGCATGCCGAAGTCCACGCAGCGGTGCTCGACAAACATGTCCCACTCTTCAAATGTGCCTTCGTCGAGCAGCACCTCCAGCCGCTCACGCGCCGTGAGCTTGCCCTTGGCGTGCTGCGCGTCGATGCGCTTTTGCCCGCCGCCCAGGCGCGCCGCGGCGCGCTTTTCTTCGAGTTGTTCCAGGATGTCTTGCATGCGTTTTCTCCAGAAAAATCGGTACGTCTTCAGTCAAACAATTCGAGCAGTTGGCGCGCTGCGGTGGATGCCGGCAGTTCGCCGGCCAGCACCCGGCGGGTGGTGTCATCGAGCCGCGCGCGAATCTGCGGGTGATCACGGAAGCGTTGTTTCAAGCCAGCGTCGATGCGCTCCCACATCCAGGCGCCGGCCTGGTGCTGGCGGCGCGCCGTGAGCCGGCCGTTGGCGGTCTGCACATTGCGGAAGGTCGACACCTCGGCCCAGAAGCTGTCCACGCCCTGGTTGTGCAGCGCGCTGATCTGGATCACCTGCGGGTGCCAGATCTTGTGATCGTGGTGGGCATGCTCGGGATGTCCGTGCAAGCCAAGCAGGCGCAGTGAAGAGGTGATCTGCGCACGGGCGCGCGTGGCAGCGTCGGGGTCGATGTCGGCTTTGTTGATGACCACCAGATCGGCCAGTTCCATCACGCCCTTCTTGATCGCCTGCAGGTCGTCGCCCGCGTTGGGCAGTTGAAGCAGGCAGAACATGTCGGTCATGTTGGCCACGGCGGTTTCGCTCTGGCCCACGCCCACGGTTTCCACCATCACGATGTCATAGCCCGCAGCCTCGCAGACCAGCATGGCTTCGCGTGTCTTCTCGGCCACACCACCCAGCGTGCCGCTGCTCGGGCTGGGGCGGATGTAAGCCTTCTCGTGAACGCTCAGGTGCTCCATGCGGGTCTTGTCACCGAGGATGGAACCGCCCGACACAGTGGACGAGGGGTCGATGGTGAGCACCGCCACGCGGTGGCCTTGTCCGATCAGGTACAGGCCCAGCGCTTCGATGAAGGTGCTCTTGCCCACACCCGGCACGCCGCTGATGCCGAGCCGGAAACTGCGGCCGGTATGCGGCAGCAGCGCGGTCAGCAGTTCGTCGCCCTGCGCGCGGTGGTCGGCGCGGGTCGATTCGAGCAGCGTGATGGCCTTGGCCATGGCGCGGCGCTGCACGGCACCTGCGCCGGTCAGCACACCGGCCTGCAACTCGGCAGGCGTCACGCCAACGCCTTCTTGATCTGTTCCAGCACGTCCTTGGCGCTGGCCGGGATCGGGGTACCCGGGCCGTAGATGCCCTTGACACCCGCCTCGTACAGCATCTCGTAGTCCTGGCGAGGAATGACGCCACCCACGAACACGATGATGTCGTCGGCGCCCTGCTTCTTCAGCTCGGCAATGATGGCCGGCACCAGGGTCTTGTGGCCTGCGGCGAGCGTGCTCACGCCGACCGCGTGCACGTCGTTTTCAATCGCCTGGCGGGCGCATTCTTCGGGCGTCTGGAACAGGGGGCCCATGTCCACGTCGAAGCCCAGGTCGGCAAAGGCCGTGGCCACCACCTTGGCGCCACGGTCGTGGCCGTCCTGCCCGAGCTTGCTGACCATGACGCGCGGGCGTCGGCCCTGCGCGGCGGCGAAATCGTTGATCTCACCCTTCAGGGCGTCCCAGCCTTCGGCGGAGTCGTATGCGGCAGCGTACACACCGGTCACCTTTTGTGTATCGGCGCGGTGGCGCCCAAAAACTTTTTCCAGCGCATCGCTCACCTCGCCCACGGTGGCGCGCAGGCGCATGGCCTGGATGCACAGGTCCAGCAGGTTGCCCTGGCCGGATTCGGCGGACGCTGTCAGCGCGTTCAACGCGGCTTCCACTTTGGCGGCGTCACGGCTGGCCTTGATCTGCTTCAGTCGAGCGATCTGCCCATCGCGCACCGCCACGTTGTCGATGTCGCGCGCCTCGATGGCGTCTTCGGTCTTGAGCTTGTATTTGTTGACGCCGACGATCACGTCCTTGCCGCTGTCGATGCGCGCCTGCTTCTCGGCCGCCGCCGCTTCAATCTTCAGCTTGGCCCAGCCGCTGTCCACGGCCTTGGTCATGCCGCCCATGGCCTCGACCTCTTCGATGATGGCCCAGGCCTTGTCGGCCATTTCCTGCGTCAGGCTTTCCATCATGTAGCTGCCAGCCCAAGGATCGACCACGCTGGTGATGTGGGTCTCTTCCTGGATCACCAACTGCGTGTTGCGGGCGATGCGCGAACTGGTGTCGGTGGGCAGCGCAATGGCTTCATCGAAGGCGTTGGTGTGCAGGCTCTGGGTGCCGCCGAACACGGCCGCCATGGCCTCGATGGTGGTGCGCACGACGTTGTTGTACGGGTCTTGCTCGGTGAGCGACCAGCCCGAGGTCTGGCAGTGCGTACGCAGCATCAGACTCTTGGGGTTCTTGGCGTCAAAGCCTTTCATGATGCGCGTCCACAGCAGCCGCGCCGCGCGCATCTTGGCGATCTCCAGGTAGAAGTTCATGCCGATCGCCCAGAAGAACGAGAGGCGCCCGGCGAACCCGTCCACGTCCATGCCCTTGGCAATCGCGGTCTTCACGTACTCCTTGCCGTCGGCCAGGGTGAAGGCCAGCTCCAGCGCCTGGTTGGCGCCGGCTTCCTGCATGTGATAACCCGAGATCGAGATCGAGTTGAACTTCGGCATGTGCTGGGCCGTGTACTCGATGATGTCGCCGATGATCTTCATCGACGGCTCAGGCGGGTAGATGTAGGTGTTGCGCACCATGAACTCTTTCAGAATGTCGTTCTGAATCGTTCCGCTCAGCTGGTCTTGCGAGACGCCCTGCTCTTCCGCCGCCACCACGTAACCCGCCAGAACCGGCAGCACGGCGCCGTTCATGGTCATCGAGACCGACACCTTGTCGAGCGGGATCTGGTCAAACAGGACCTTCATGTCCTCCACCGAGTCAATCGCCACGCCGGCCTTGCCCACGTCGCCGGTCACACGCGGATGGTCGGAGTCATAGCCGCGGTGCGTGGCCAGATCAAACGCCACCGAAACACCTTGCCCGCCGGCGGCCAGCGCCTTGCGGTAAAAGGCGTTGGATTCTTCGGCGGTGGAAAAACCGGCGTACTGCCGGATCGTCCAGGGGCGCACGGCGTACATCGTGGCCTGCGGGCCACGGATGAAGGGCTCAAACCCGGGCAGCGTATCGGTGTACGGCAGGTTCGCCGTGTCGGCGGCGGTGTACAGCGGCTTGACGCTGATGCCATCGGGCGTAAGCCAGTTCAGCGCCTGCACGTCGCCGCCGGGGGCGGACTTCTGGGCCGCCTTGGTCCAGGCTTCGAGGGTGGCGGAGGTGAATTCAGGCGTGTTCTGGCTCATGGCGGGCGGGTGCGTGGGGCTACAAATGGACAACAAATTCGCGTTGGCGATTTTATATCATTCATAATTATTGATGCAAAATATTCCAACCCGCTTACAATCACACTCCGTCACACGCCCATCGAGTCCGCTGTAAACCCATGTCTGCCTTGTCGCTCGCCCCCCGCGCCCTGTACGAAGAAGTCGCAGAACTGTTGCGCCAGCGCATCTTCAAGCGCGAGTTGGAGCCCGGCAGCTGGATCGACGAACTCAAGCTTGCCGAGGAATACGGCATCAGCCGCACGCCCCTGCGTGAAGCCCTCAAGGTGCTGGCCGCCGAAGGCCTGGTGACCATGAAAGTGCGCCGCGGCGCCTACGTGACCGAAGTGTCCGACAAGGACCTGGCCGATGTCTACCACCTGCTCGCTCTGCTCGAATCGGATGCCGCCGGCGTGGTGGCCCAGCGAGCCAGCGACGCTGAACTGGCTGAACTCAAGGCCTTGCACGCCGAACTGGAAGCCGCCCTCCCCGACCGCGACCGCTTTTTCGCGATCAACGAGCGCTTCCACATGCGCGTGCTCGAAATCGCCGACAACCGCTGGCGAGAACAGATGGTGGCCGACCTGCGCAAGGTCATGAAGCTCAACCGCCACAACTCGCTGTTCAAGACAGGTCGCATCGAAGAATCGTTGGCCGAGCACCGCGCCATCATGACCGCCCTGCTTGCGCGCAACGCCGCGCTCACGCAGCAGCGCATGCACGAGCATTTCCAGAACGGGCTCGAAGCCGCGGCCTGATGATCGGCGAGGGCCACGGCAGGTGGTCACGGACTGATAGATTCGGCGTGAAGCAGGCTTGACCACACCGGGCCAGGCCGTTCACCGAACCCATCAGGAACCTGCATGAGCACCGAGCCCACCGCCCAACCGGGCATCTTCGAACCCGTTCCTGCCCAGGGCCGCTACCTCACCTGCCAGTTGCGCGTCGGCGCAGACCCGCGCGCCGTGCTTCACCGACTGGCCGGTCAGTCCGACGGCCAACACACCCTCGTGGGGCTGGGCGCATCGCTGGTGCGCGAGCTGGATGCGACGGTCCCGGGCCTCAGGAGCTTTCGGGGTGTTGACGGTGCGCGCGTCAAACTCCCGGCCACGCCCGCCGACCTGCTCATCTGGCTGCGCGGTACCGACCGCGGAGAGCTGCTGATCCGCAGCCGCCACCTGGAGGCCTTGATTGCACCGGCGTTCGACGTGCAGGACATCACCGACGCCTTCAACCACAACCATGGCAGAGACCTGACCGGCTACCAGGACGGCACCGAAAACCCCGAAGGCGCCAACGCCGAGGCCGCCGCGGTGTTGCCAGGCAGCGCCGGGCTGCTGGCCGGCAGCAGCTTTGTCGCGGTGCAGCGCTGGCGCCACCACATGAGTCGCTTCGAGGCCATGTCCAGGCAGCAACAGGACCACGCCATCGGCAGAGAACGCGACAGCAACGAGGAACTGGACGACGCGCCCGAATCGTCCCATGTGAAGCGCACCGCACAAGAGAACTTCGACCCAGAGGCCTTTGTCCTGCGGCGCTCGATGCCCTGGGCAGACGGCAACGAAGGGGGCTTGGTGTTTGCCGCTTTTGGCTGCTCGTTTGATGCTTTTGAGGCCCAGTTGCGCCGCATGTCCGGCGCCGAAGACGGCATCGTCGACGCGCTGTTTGGTTTCACCGAGCCCGAAACGGGCGCTTATTTCTGGTGCCCGCCAGTGGCCAGCGGCGGGATCGATCTGCGCGCCATTGGGCTCTGACCAGCCAAGGGTTTGTCCGGGTCACGGGGTTGACAAATATCAATCCATATACCCCCAGGGGCATACATCATCCAAAGGACTGAAACACAGATCATTTGGAGACAAACCCATGGCTCACATCGTCATTTTGGGCGCCGGCCTCGGCGGCATGCCCATGGCCTACGAAATGAAGGCGCTCGCCCGCGCAGGCGACACGGTCACCGTGATCAGTGAAGCGCCGAAGTTCCACTTTGTCCCGTCCAACCCCTGGGTGGCGGTGGACTGGCGCAAACGCAAGGACATTGAGGTGGACATTGCCCCGGCGCTCAAGCGCAAAGGCATCGAATCCATCATCCAGCGCGCCAAGCGCGTGCACCCTGACGCCAACCAGATCGAGCTGGAAGACGGCAGCCGGGTGGACTACGACTACCTGGTCATCGCCACCGGCCCCAAGCTCGCGTTTGACGAAGTCGAAGGCCTGGGCCCGCACGGCGGCCACACGCAATCGGTCTGCCATGTGAGTCACGCCGAAACCACCAAGCTCGCTTGGGACGGGTTTGTGAAAGCACCCGGCCCCATCGTGGTGGGAGCAGTGCAAGGTGCGTCGTGCTTCGGCCCGGCCTACGAGTTCGCCATGATCATGGACACCGACCTGCGCCGTCGCAAGATCCGCGACCAAGTGCCCATGACCTATGTGACACCCGAGCCCTATATCGGCCACCTCGGTCTGGGCGGCGTGGGCGACTCCAAGGGCATGCTCGAATCAGCCATGCGCCAGCGCCACATCAAGTGGATCTGCAACGCCAAGACCACCAGGGTCGAGGCCGGCAACATGTACGTGACCGAGCACAACGACCAGGGCCAGCCGATCAAGGAACACGTGCTGCCCTTCAAGCACAGCATGATGCTGCCAGCCTTCAAGGGTGTGGACGCGGTGTTCGGCATCGAGGGCCTGACCAACCCGCGCGGCTTCATCACCATCGACGCACACCAGCGCAACGCCAAGTTCAAGAACATCTTCAGCATCGGGGTTTGTGTGGCGATTCCGCCCGTGGAAGTCACGCCCATTCCCTGCGGCACACCCAAGACCGGCTACATGATCGAGTCCATGGTCACGGCCACGGCCCACAACATCCGTGAACTGCTGGACGGTCAGGAACCCACACAGAAGGCCACCTGGAACACGGTGTGTCTGGCCGACTTCGGCGACACCGGCGCGGCCTTCGTGGCGCTGCCGCAGATCCCGCCGCGCAACGTGAGCTGGTTCGCCGAAGGCAAGTGGGTGCACCTGGCCAAGGTGGCTTTCGAGAAGTACTTCATGCGCAAGATGGAGAAAGGCACGTCCGAGCCGATCTACGAGAAGATCATCATGGACTTCATCGGCATCACCAAACTCAAAGCCAAGATCACGGGCCGGTAGTGGCCTGGAACTCGGTGACCGGCGGGTTCACATCCCAGTGCTGCACCATCTTGCCGTGATGGTCAACGCTCTCCAGCCGCACCCCGAAGCCCCAGAGCCGCGCCACGTGTTTGAGCACCTCCCGGGAACTCTCAGGGAGCGGGCGGTCGTGCTGGCGGATGTGGCGCAGCGTCAATGAGCGGTCGCCCCGCACAGCGACGTTCCAGACTTGGATGTTGGGTTCCTGTTCGTTCAGATCGTGCTGGCGCGCCAGTGCTTCGCGCACGCGCTGGTAGCCGGCGTCGTCGTGGATGGCAGACACCTCCAGGTCGAGGCTGTGCTCGTCGTCAACGACCGCGAACAGGCGCATCTCGCGCATCAGCCGCGGCGACAGGAACTGGCCGACGAAGCTCTCGTCCCGGTAGTGCCGCATGGCGTGGTCCAGGGTCGCGTGCCAGTCCGAACCGGCGATGTCGGGAAACCAGCGCCGGTCCTCCTCGGTGGGCGCTTGGCAGATGCGTTTGAGATCGCTGAACATGGCAAACCCCAGCGCGTAGGGGTTGATGCCGCTGTACCCCGGGTGCTTGACCGGCAGCTGGTTCACCACATTGGTGTGGGAGCGCAGGAACTCGATCATGAAACCGTCGGTGAGGCGCCCTTCGTCGTACAGGGTGTTGAGCAGGGTGTAGTGCCAGAACGTGGCCCAACCTTCGTTCATGACCTGGGTCTGGCGCTGCGGGTAGAAATACTGCGCCACCTTGCGCACGATGCGCACCACCTCGCGCTGCCAGGGTTCGAGCAGTGGGGCGTTCTTTTCAATGAAGTACAGCAGGTTTTCCTCCGGCTCCACCGGGAACCGGCGGCTGGACTTGTCCACCTGTTTGACCGAGGACTTGGGCAGGGTGCGCCAGAGGTCGTTGACCTGTTGCTGCAGATAGGCTTCGCGGTCCTTGCGTCGGGCCTCCTCTTCGGCCAGTGACGGCTTCTGGGAGCGACGGTACCGGTCCACGCCGTGGCTCATCAGGGCGTGACAGGCGTCGAGCAATTGCTCGACCGCCTCCACGCCGTGCAACTCCTCGCATTCGGCCACATAGCCCCGGGCGTAGACCAGGTAATCGATGATCGACGACGCGTCGGTCCACATGCGGAACAGGTAGTTGCCCTTGAAGAACGAGTTGTGGCCGTAGCAGGCGTGCGCGATCACCAGCGCCTGCATGGTCATGGTGTTTTCTTCCATGAGGTAGGCAATGCAGGGATCGGAATTGATCACGATCTCGTAGGCCAGCCCCATGTGGCCGCGCCGGTAGTTCTTCTCGGTGGCGATGAACTGCTTGCCGAACGACCAGTGCCGGTAGTTCACCGGCATGCCCACCGAGGCGTAGGCGTCGATCATCTGCTCCGCCGTGATCACCTCCAACTGCACCGGGTAGGTGTCCAGCCCTTGCTCCCGGGCCACCCGCGCGATCTCGGCGTGGTAGGTCTCGATCAGCTCGAAGGTCCAGTCCGACGGACAGGGCAGCGACGGGCGCGGAGCGGCCGACAACGCGCCGTCCGGGGCATCCGGCGAAGCTGGCGGAACGGGCGCAGATTCGGAGCGGGCGTTCATGCCGCGCCTGCCTTTCTGAACAGTTCCCGGAAGACCGGGTAGATGTCGGCGGCCTCGGTGATCTTGCGCATGGCCAACCGGGGGTCCTTCTCGTGCACCCGGGTGTATTCCTGCCAGAGGTTCTGCTCGTCACCGGCCACCTGCACGTAGGCGAAATAGCGCACCAAAGGCAGCAGCTTGCGCTGCAGCAGCTCGCTGCAGCGGGCCGAATCGTTGTACCAGTTCTCGCCGTCCGAAGCCTGGGCGCCGTAGATGTTCCAGTCGCCCGGCGGGTAACGCGCCTGGATGATGTCGTGCATGAGCGTGAGCGCGCTCGACACCACGGTGCCCCCGCTCTCGGTGGCCTGGAAAAACTCCGGTTCGTTCACCTCGGCGGCCTGCGTGTGGTGGCGGATGAACACCACATCGGTGCGTTCGTAGTGCCGCTGCAGGAACAGGTACAGCAAGATGAAGAACCGCTTGGCAATGTCCTTGCGGGCTTCATCCATCGAGCCCGACACGTCCATCAGGCAGAACATCACCGCCTTGGCCGAAGGCAGTGGAATCCGCACCCGGTTGCGAAAGCGCAGGTCCAGCGTGTCCAGAAACGGGATCTGCCGCAACCGGCGCTGCAGGGCCTCTATGCGCTCCTTGAGCAAGCGGATCCCTGCGGTCGGCGTGGCTTTGTTGCGCTCGGCTTCGGCCAATTCGACCTGCAGCTCGTTCAGCAGGCGCCGCACATCGCCTCCCATCGCGATGCGGCGGCCCAGCGCTGTGCGCAGGGAACGCACCACGTGCAGACTGGCGGGATTGCCCTCCGAGATGAAGCCCGCGCGATGCGACTTCCATTCGGGCGCATCGGGCAGCAGTTGCGTGCGCACCAGATGCGGCAGCGCCAGGTCGTCGAAGAACACCTGCATGAACTCATCGCGCGTGATGCGAAAGACAAAATCGTCTTCGCCCAGGCCGTCCTGGCCGCCTTGCCCGCCCGCGCCGCCAGCCCCGGCGCCCTGGGCCGGCCGGTCGATGCGGTCACCCCGCACGTATTCGCGGTTGCCCGGGTGCACCGACTCGCGCATCCCGCCCCGCCCGTGGCCAAACACAGGCTCGGACACGTCGCGCCGCGGCAGGGTGATGTCTTCGCCCTGCTCGATGTCCCGGATGCTGCGGCCCGACACGGCCTTGCGCACCGCGTCGCCGATCTGCTCGCGGTAGCGACGCAGAAAACGCTCGCGGTTGCCGATGGACTTGTTCTTGCCCGAGAGTCGGCGGTCGACGATCTGTTGGAGCATGCTGACCTGCCTTCCGTGTTTCAGGACATCAGGAACCGGCGGCTCAAGAACTCTTGCGCACGCGCAGGTACCAGTCACACAGCAGCCGGACCTGCCGCGTGGTGTAGCCCTTGTCGACCATGCGGTTGACAAAGTCTTGGTGTTTCTTCTGCTCGTCGGCGCTGGCCTTGGCATTGAACGAAATCACCGGCAGCAGGTCTTCGGTGTTGGAGAACATCTTTTTCTCGATCACCGCGCGCAGCTTTTCGTAGCTGGTCCACAGCGGGTTCTTGCCTGCGTTGTTGGCCCGCGCACGCAGCACGAAATTGACGATCTCGTTGCGGAAGTCCTTCGGGTTGCTGATGCCGGCGGGCTTTTCGATCTTCTCCAACTCGGCGTTGAGCGAGGATCGGTCGAAGATTTCACCGGTGTCGGTGTCGCGGAATTCCTGGTCCTGGATCCAGAAGTCGGCGTAGGTCACATAGCGGTCGAAGATGTTCTGGCCGTATTCGGAGTACGACTCCAGGTAAGCGGTCTGGATTTCCTTGCCGATGAACTCGGCGTAGCGCACCGCCAGCGTCTCCTTGATGAAGCCCAGGTACTTCTGCTCGGTCTCGGCGGCGAACTGTTCGCGCTCAATCTGCTGCTCCAGCACATACATCAGGTGCACCGGGTTGGCCGCCACCTCGGTGCTGTCGAAGTTGAACACCTTGGACAGGATCTTGAACGCGAAGCGGGTGGAAATGCCGGTCATGCCCTCGTCCACCCCGGCGTAATCGCGGTACTCCTGGAAGCTCTTGGCCTTGGGGTCGGTGTCTTTCAGGTTCTCGCCGTCGTACACCAGCAGCTTGCTGAAAATGCTGGAGTTTTCCGGCTCCTTCAGGCGGGTGTACACCGCGAATTGCGCCAGCATCTTCAGCGTTCCGGGGGAGCAGATGGCCTGTGCCAACGATGAATTTCGGATCAGCTTCTCGTAGATCTTGATCTCTTCCGACACCCTCAGACAGTACGGCACCTTGACGATGTAGATCCGGTCCAGAAAGGCCTCGTTGTTCTTGTTGTTCCGAAACGCCTTCCACTCGCTTTCGTTGGAGTGCGCCATCACGATGCCGTCAAACGGTATCGCGCCAAAGCCTTCGGTGCCCTTGAAGTTGCCTTCCTGGGTGGCGGTCAGCAGGGGGTGCAGCACCTTGATCGGCGCCTTGAACATTTCGACGAACTCCAGCAGCCCCTGGTTGGCCAGGCACAGGCCACCCGAATAGCTGTAGGCGTCCGGGTCGTCCTGGGCAAAGGTCTCCAGCTTGCGGATGTCGATCTTGCCCACCAGCGAAGAAATGTCCTGGTTGTTTTCGTCGCCCGGCTCGGTCTTGGCGATCGCGATCTGGCGCAACACCGACGGGAAACGCTTGACGACACGGAAGCGCCGGATATCACCGCCGAACTCTTCCAGCCGCTTGACCGCCCAGGGCGACATCACCCGCCCCAGATACCGCGGCGCAATCCCATACTGCGATTCGAGCAACGAACCATCTTCGGCCGCGTTGAACAGACCGAGCGGCGATTCGTTGACCGGTGAGTCCTTGAGCGCATAGAACGGCACCTGTTCCATGAGCTGTTTCAGGCGCTCGGCGATCGAGGATTTGCCACCGCCCACGGGGCCCAGCAGGTACAGGATCTGCTTGCGTTCTTCCAGCCCCTGCGCGCCGTGACGGAAGTAGGAAACCACCTGTTCGATCGGCTCCTCCAGGCCATAGAAATCCCGGAACGCCGGGTAAATCTTGATGACCTTGTTGCCAAAAATGCGCGACAGCCGCTGGTCGTGCCGGGTGTCGAACAACTCCGGCTCGCCGATCGCAACCAGCATTCGCTCCGCCGCGGTGGCGTAGACCAGTGGATCCCGCTTGCAGGCGTCGAGGTAGTCTTCGATCGACAGCTCTTCCTCGCGTGCCTGTTCGTAGCGGTTCAGGAAATGACGGACAACGTCCATACGACCTCCAAGACGGAGCGGTCGCCAATCGGAAAGGTCACCAACGTCCAGGCCCGCTCCCCGCCGACGTCGGTGTCGGGCGTCACGCAACCACCGCCCGATCAAGGGCTTGCCGCATCTGATGTCATTTGTCTCGGCAAGCTCTGTGCGTGTGAGGAAATTGTCTCCGAAAAGTTCAGTCCACGGTCGGAAATCAGGCCTCGGCCATCACCGCATCGGCCTGCGAGCTGACGTGGACCTGGGCCATCGCCCACACCTCTCGCGGTGGCAGCGGTTTCAGACGGTGGTCGCTCCAGACCTGGCGCCACTTGCGCGCGCCGTGCAGACCGTGGCGCAAGCCCAGCATGTGGCTGGCGATGGAATACCAGTTCACGCCGTCTTCGGCGTGGGCACGCTCCATGTAGCCCACCATGGCCAGCTCCACCGCGTCGCGCGTGGGCGCTTCGCGGGTTGCGTCACCGTAAAAGCGGGCGTCCCAATCGACCATGAGCCAGGGGTTGTGGTACGCCTCTCGGCCGATCATGGCGCCGTCCACCTGCGCCAGGTGCTCGGCGATCTGCGCGTTGGTGGTGATGCCGCCATTGACCGCGATGGTGAGGTGAGGGAAGTCGCGTTTGAGGTGGTAGGCCAGTTCGTAGCGGAGCGGCGGTATTTCGCGGTTCTCTTTCGGCGAGAGGCCCTGCAGCCAGGCGTTGCGCGCATGCACCAGGAAGGTCGTGCAGCCACCCTCGGCCACCGTGCCCACAAAGTCGCGCACAAAGTCGTAGCTTTCGACCTTGTCGATGCCGATGCGGTGCTTGACCGTGACCGGAATGCCCACCACGTCAACCATGGCCTTCACACCATCGCGCACCAGTTCGGCTTCCCCCATCAGGCAGGCGCCGAAGGCCCCACGCAACACACGCTCGCTCGGGCAGCCGCAGTTGAGGTTGATTTCGTCGTAACCGCGGTCCTGGCCCAGCTTCGCGCACTGCGCCAGATCGGCGGGCTCGCTGCCACCCAGCTGCAAAGCCACCGGGTGTTCCTCGCCATTGAAATGCAGGTGTTGGGCAGCGTTGCCATGGATCAGCGCACCCGTGGTCACCATCTCGGTGTAGAGCAAGGTGTGGCGGGTCAGCAGGCGGTGGAAATAGCGGCAATGGCGGTCGGTCCAGCCCATCATGGGAGCGACCGACAAGCGCCAGAAAGGGGAAGCAGGTGCCGACGGAGCATCGGACACCAGAGAACCAGAAAACAACATGCCGGGATTATCCCAGCACCGGCTTTCAACGAGTGTGATGCCTTCAACGGGAATCCGCTGACCATAGGCCGACGGTGGGACCCTGGCCGTGTTGGCAAAAAAAAACCGCCGAGCACCCCGCAGTGTGCGGCATGCTCGGCGGCTCGGTCAGGGAAGACCGTCAGTCAATGCTCAAGGCTTGAACGAATACTGCAGGCCGATGCCCACGTAGTTCAGTGCTTTCCAGTCCTGACCGGAGCTGGTGTTCTTCTTGACGTAGTGGTCGAAGTCACCGCGCAGCGCCAGGTTGTTGTTCAGGTTGTACGTCACACCCAGACCCACGGTCGGACGGGTCTGAGCCGCGCCGGCCGTGTCTTGCGGGTGATCCACGCGCGCGACACCCAGCTTGGCAAATACACGCGTCGCCTCGCCGATGTCCTGGCCCACGGTGGCGCGAAGACCCAGTGTGCGGGCCTGGGACTCGAAACCGTTTTCGTAGTTCAGGCGCTTACCGGCTTGCACAAAGGCTTCTGCACCCCACAGCTTGTTGAACTGGTAGCCAGCGCCGGCCTGCAAGGCCAACTTCGAGTCGTGGTCATTGTGCTGAGCAATGCCATTGATGGCGTCGTTGCCGACCAGATCGCGCTGGGCACCCAGGGTACCGAACACGTACGGGAACGCGACAACGGCAGGCTTGAGTGCCACGGGCGCTGGCGCAGGCGCTGCCATCGGAGCTGGAGCGACCACGACAGGTGCCGGTGCAACGGCGACCGGTGCCACGGGCGCTGCGGCCTTGGGTGCCGGAGCCGGCACGCCACGCGGGAACATGCCAGAGAAGTTGTTGTCGCAATCGCGCATGGTCACGCGCACGATTTTGCCGCTCTTGTCCTTGTAGGCGTTGATGGGCATGGAGGCGCTGTACGGGATCCAACGACCCTGCAACGCCTTGCTCACGCCACCACGGCCAAAGGCGTGCGGAGCACCCTTGTCGCAGGCACCCAGGTTGTATTCGGCGCCCAGATCCTTGAGGGTCATGCCGGTCACCGTGGCTTCGCCAGCGCGGCGCTTGGGCGCCATGCGGGTGGATGGGGTGTAAAACTTGGCGGAACCGTCGAGCACGGCCGCGTCACAGGCTTCAGCCGTGGCGTAGCCCACATTGCCGTCGGCATCCTTGATGGCGTTGGTTTGTGCTGCGGCGGTGGTTGCAACAGCGGCCCACATCGTGGCGAATGCGACGCTTCGAAGGTTGAAAGTCATGTAAAAAAACTCCAAAAAAACAAAAAATGGCCATCGGACAAGTGCATGAACACTCAACAGAACCAGTGAATGGCTCTTGGTCAAGTATTGCGGACCCACTCGTCCGACCCGTGTGAAGAAATGAAAAAACCTTTTCTTCACCCTACGTTCAGGGACAAATCACACATCGGTGTGACACGAGTCCTTTTGCACGATCACGTATTACACACCAACCCCGCTGTCAAATCAGGATATTCACCTACAACCACCGATTTGCAACATCAACAGGAATCAAAAAGTAAAAAGCCCCGCCTGGGCGGGGCTTTTGTGAGGCCATGCGTCCTAGCCCATGTGCAGACCGCCGTTGACAGAGAAATCGGCACCGGTGGCATAGCCGCCCTCTTCGCTCGCCAGCCAGGCAATGATGGACGCGATTTCGCTGGGCTTGCCCAGGCGCTTGACCGGCACCGTGGCGACGATCTTCTCCAGCACGTCCGGACGGATGGCATTGACCATGTCGGTGCCGATGTAGCCCGGGCTCACGGTGTTGACCGTCACGCCCTTGGTGGCCAGTTCCTGAGCCAGCGCCATCGAGAAGCCGTGCATGCCAGCCTTGGCGGCCGAGTAGTTGGTTTGACCTGCTTGGCCCTTCTCGCCGTTCACCGACGAGATATTGACGATGCGACCCCAACCTTTTTCCACCATGTCAGGCACCACCTGTTTGGTCACGTTGAACATGGAGTTCAGGTTGGTCTCGATCACTGCGGACCAGTCTTCGCGAGACATCTTCAGGAACATGCGGTCCTTGGTGATGCCAGCGTTGTTGACCAGCACGTCGATGCTGCCGTGCTCGGCCTTGGTCTTGGTGAAGGCCTCCACGGTGGAGTCCCAGTCACCCACGTTGCCCACCGACGCATAGAAGGTGTAGCCCAGGGCTTTCTGCTCGTCAATCCATTTCTGGTGGTCACGCGTCGGGCCGCAGCCGGCGATGACCTTGAAGCCCTCTGCGTGCAGGCGCTGGCAGATAGCGGTACCGATGCCGCCCATGCCGCCGGTGACGTACGCTACTTTTTGATTCATGTTGTGTGCTCCTCTAGGTGGTGCCGTGTGGCATTTAAAAAACAATGTGGATCGGGAACGCGCCAGCTCAGGCCAGCGCGAAACCGGGTTTGCCAGGCCGCTGCTGGCGCCCCCCTGAGGGGGTGACGCCGCAGGCGGCGCGGGGGTGGATCATCTCTCCACCGCCAAAGAAACGCCCATGCCGCCGCCGATGCACAACGCCGCCAAACCCTTCTTGGCGCCGCTGCGCTGCATTTCGTGCAACAGCGTCACCAGGATGCGGCAACCGGACGCGCCGATCGGGTGACCGATGGCGATGGCGCCGCCGTTGACGTTCACCTTGGCCGGGTCGATATCCAGCGCCATGTTGACCGCACAAGCCTGCGCAGCAAAAGCTTCGTTGAGTTCGAATACGTCGACGTCAGACGCCTTCCAGCCCGCGCGGGCCAGGGCTTTCTGCGAGGCTGGCACCGGGCCCATGCCCATGGTGGCCGGGTCCAGACCACTGGTGCCGAAGGCGGCGATGCGGGCCAGCGGCGTGAGGCCCAGGGCAGCGGCCTTCTTGGCCGTCATCACCATCACAGCGGCGGCACCGTCGTTGATACCCGATGCGTTGCCAGCAGTCACCGAACCGGCCTTGTCGAAGGCAGGACGCAGACCGGCCAACACCTCGGCGGTGGTCTTGGCGTTGATGAACTCGTCGCTGTTGAACACCACCGGGTCGCCCTTGCGCTGCGGAATGCTCACGCCAACGATCTCGTCCTTGAACTTGCCGGCGGCCTGTGCGGCGGCGGCCTTCGATTGGCTGCCGGCGGCCAGGGCGTCCTGCATTTCGCGAGTGATGCCATGGGCCTTGGCCACGTTCTCGGCGGTGATGCCCATGTGGTACTGGTTGTAGACGTCCCACAGGCCGTCCACGATCATGGTGTCAGTCATCTTCCAGTCACCCATGCGCTGGCCGTCGCGGCTGCCGTTCAAGACGTGCGGACTGGCGCTCATGTTTTCCTGGCCGCCGGCGATCACGATCTCGCTGTCGCCCCAGGCCACGGCCTGCGCGGCCAACATCACGGCCTTCAGGCCCGAGCCGCAAACGGCATTGATCGTCAGTGCCGGCGTTTCCTTGGCCACACCGGCCTTCATCATGGCCTGGCGGGCCGGGTTCTGGCCCGCGCCTGCGGCCAAAACCTGGCCCATGATCACCTCACCAATGGCATCGACCGGCAGGCCAGTGCGTTCCAGCAGCGCCTTGATCACGATGCTGCCCAGCTCGGTGGCCGGGGTCTTGGCGAGCGAGCCGCCGAACTTGCCCACGCCGGTGCGGGCGGCTGAAACGATGACGATGTCTTCCATGGGTTGTCTCCTCAGAGGTCAAAAAATCGGTTGTGAAAAATTCATGCCCTGGCCTTGACGTAGCGGCCGGGTGCGGGTTCGATGGCGGCATAGGCCTTGCCTTTGCCATAGGTTTTGGGGGCAGCAATTTGCTTGCCAGCCAATGGCTTGAGCCAAGCGGCCCAGTCGGTCCACCAGCTGCCTTTGTGTTCAGTGGCGCCCGCAATCCACTCGTTCACGTCGGCCGGGAATTTGGCGGCGCTGCTCACCCAGTGGCTGCGCTTGCCGGCTGCAGGCGGGTTGATCACACCGGCGATGTGGCCGGAAGCGCCCATGACGAAACGCTTCTTGCCCGGGAACACCTGAGTGCTGGCGTAAGCACCGCCGATGGGCACGATGTGGTCTTCGCGCGAGCCGTAGATATAGACCGGCAGCTTGACCTGACGGAAATCGATCTTCTCCCCGCAGACGGTGGTCTTGCAGGGCTTGACGAGGTTGTTTTCCAGGTAGGTCTGGCGCAGGTACCAAGCATAGTAAGGGCCGGGCAGGTTGGTCGCGTCCGAGTTCCAGTACAGCAGGTCGAACGGCGGCGGCGACTCACCTTTCAGGTAATTGCCAACCACGTAGTTCCACACCAGGTCGTTCGGGCGCAGGAAGCTGAAGGTCGTGGCCAGATCACGCCCGGGCATGAGGCCGCCCTGGGCGAACTGCATCTCGCGCATCTTCACGAAGGGCTCGTCGATGAACACGTCGAGGATGCCGGTGTCGGTGAAGTCGATCAGCGTGGTGAGGAAGGTCGCGCTGTTCACTGGCTCTTCGCCGCGTGCGGCCAACACGGCCAGGGCGTTGCTGAGCATGGTCCCGCCGACACAGAAACCCAGCGCGTTGATGGTTTCGGCACCGGTGATGTCTTGAGTGACGCCAATGGCCTTGATCACCGCGTCTTCGATGTAGTTGTCCCAGCTCTTGCCGGACATCGACTCGTCCGGGTTGCGCCAGCTCACAACAAAGGTGCGGTGGCCCTGCTCGACGCAATAGCGGATCAGCGAGTTGGCAGGCTGCAGATCGAGGATGTAAAACTTGTTGATGCAGGGTGGTACCAGCAGGAACGGACGCTCGTACACCTTGGCGGTGAGCGGCTTGTATTCGATGAGCTGGAACAGCTCGTTTTCAAACACCACGGCACCTTCGGTGGTGGCGACGTTCTTGCCGACCTCGAACACGCTCTCGTCCGTCATGGACACGTGGCCCTGCTTCATGTCGTGCAGCAGGTTGGCCACGCCCTTGGCGATGCTCTCGCCCTGGGTTTCGATGGCTTTTTTCTGAGCTTCTGCGTTGAAGGCCAGAAAGTTGCTCGGCGCGCTGGCATCGATCCACTGCTGCACGGCAAAACGCACGCGCGTCTTGGTCTTGGCATCGCCCTCTACCGCATCGGCCAGAGCCATCAGGGTGCGAGCGTTGAGCAGGTAGGCCGCGGCCGAAAAAGCGGCCACCGGATTGCTCGACCACGCTTCTCCTGCGAAACGGCGGTCGCCCTGTGCCTTGGCGTCCAGACCGTGGTTCCAGAGACCCGCCACGTCCTGAAGGTAGGTGTTTTGGATGTCGAGCAGCTTGGCCGGATCAAAGCTGACCTTCTGGCCCGCTGCGGTGTTGAACAGCTCGCTCATGCCCGGCATGCCCATCGGCCCACCCACCTGGGGCATGGCCATGCCAAACGGGTTGCCCGCACCGGCTTGCGGCATGAAGGACTTGAACGCGGCGAACGGATCGACGGTGCCTTGTGGCGCTTGCGCCGCAGCACCCGGAAAGGCCTGGGCGGCCTGCGTCCACTGATTGATGAGGTTTTGCTGAAACTGCTGCGCAGCCTCCAGCCAAGGCTGAGGGGCGTTTTTCCCAGATGTCATGCATGTCTCCAATGGTTTTGACCAGCGGCTTATTATCGGGTTCTCTGGGGAGAGATTCCGGGTTTTCCCTAGTGTCTGTCTGGCTGCTTCCAGCAAGCTGACAACTTCTTTCCCGCTGTGCAAGGAACGCTGTGTATCTGGTCGTAATCGGTTGGCTGTACGTGGTGCTGATGATGGCGGTGGCCGAAGCGTCGAACACGACGGGGACCGTTCTCGGGGCCATTGTGACCTTCTTTTTGTACGGTTTGCTTCCGGTCGCATTGGTGGTTTACCTGATGCGCACGCCACAACGCCGCAAAGAAATCAAAGCGCGTGAAGCGGCTGAAGACCAGGCTCGCCGTGCCGCCGCAAGCGAAACGGCAGTGCCACCCCATTCAGTTCAGCCAGATGCAGGCGGCCATGCGGCCTGTGCTGCCCAGCTGGACAGCGTCGCGACGGTGAGAAAAGAACCTTGAGTCCTGCGACACGGTGCACCACGCGGGTGTGCCATCGTTGCCAGACACCTTGGTGATGCCCAATGCCAGCAAGCGTTGGCGGGCCAAAGCCTGAAGGTTCGCGCGGTATTTGCCTGGCGCAGATGACGGCGAAAAACAGGCGGCGGCGCTGGCGCGCTGCGCAACGAACGCCTGGAGCACTTCCGGCCCCACTTCAAACGCTTCCGGACCAATGCAGGGCCCGAGCCAGACCAGGGTATGGGCGGCCACGCTGCCTCGACTCGCCGTCGGGTCCTCGCCTTGCACGGCCTTCACGAACGCTTTGAACGTTGCCTCCAGCACGCCCTGCCCGGCGAGCTCGGCGCCCTCGCCTGCGAGACCGCGCCAGCCGGCATGGGCAGCGGCCACCACCGTGCCCAGCATGTTTGTGAACAGCACCGGCAGACAATCCGCCACCATGATGGTGCAGGCCACGCCGGGTTGCGTGCTGATGCAGGCATCGGCTTCGATTTCATCGGGCGTGTCAGCAGCCAGCGTCGCCACCGCCGTGCCGTGCACCTGCTTCAGGAACACCGGCCGCGCACCCATGGCATCGGCCAGACGCACCCGGTTGGTAGCGACCGCCGCCGGGTTGTCGCGCACATGGTCACCCAGGTTGAAACTGTTGAACGGCACGGCCGAGACACCGCCCGAGCGGGTGGTGAACACGGCCCGCACCCGGACCGGCGACGGCCAGTCGGGCACCAGCCAGTCTTGCGGCATGGGCATCAGGCTTCGAAGTCCGGGCTGGCGGAGGGTTGGGCCTGCTGAAAGGCCGGCAACGCCATGCAGGCGTCGAACGCGGCCATGGTGCGCGGCAACCCGTCCAGCGGCGTGTTGAAGCGCTGGCCGTTGAATATCTGGGGAACAAGA
This sequence comes from Hydrogenophaga sp. A37, assembly GCF_002001205.1. Taxonomy (GTDB): domain Bacteria; phylum Pseudomonadota; class Gammaproteobacteria; order Burkholderiales; family Burkholderiaceae_C; genus Hydrogenophaga. The sequence goes on along the minus strand of NZ_MUNZ01000101.1, from coordinate 147,224 downwards.
CAACAATCGGCCAGCGTGGGCATGTCGCCGTAGCAGAAGCGTGAAACCGGTTGTTGGGCCAGTTGACGCTCAAAAGACTCCAGCCCGGTGCGCACCCAGTGGCGGTACCAGGTGTTCTTGGCGTCTTCGTCCACCTTCAGTTCCTTGGACAGGTACTTCAGCACGCGCAGGTTGTTGATCGGGTGGATCTCGCAGGCGATCGACTGGGCCAGCGCCCGCACACGGGCACGGGCCAGCACGTCGCGCGGCACCAGGGCGGGTTCAGGAAGGATTTCGTCCAGGTACTCGATGATGGCCATGGATTGCGACAGCCGCGTGCCATCGTCCAGTTCCAGTACCGGCACCAGCTGGTCGGCCGCGATGTCGCCATAAGCCGCCTGTTTGTGTTCGCCCTTGGCCAGGTGCACCGGCAGGTATTCGTAGGGCAGGCCTTTGAGTGCCAGCGCAATGCGCACGCGGAACGAGGCCGAGGAGCGGAAGTAGTTGTAAAGCTTCATGGACGCCGAGGATAAACCGGTTGGCGCACCCTGTCCTGGCACGTCAGCCACCCCTTTCAGGGCAGCTGACGTGCCCGGCCGTGAGGGCTTCAGCGCGCCGGAACAATGACCAGCGTATCGCCCTTTGTGGTAGCGCCGCGAGCACCGGTGCTGCCTGTGGCGCCCGTGGCACCGGTGTACCCGGTCGCCCCTGTGTCACCCGTGGCGCCGGTGTAGCCGGTAGCACCCGTGTCGCCTGTGGCACCGGTGGCGCCAGCGCCGCCTGTGGCTCCGGTGTAGCCGGTGGTTCCCTTGGCACCGGTGGCGCCCGTTCCACCCGTGTCGCCTGTGGCACCGGTCGCACCGGTCGCACCGGTGGCCCCGGCTGGGCCCGCTGGCAGAGAGAAGCAGGCGGTCAACGCCAGGGTGGCGGCGGCAATGGCGATGAGTTTGATGGAGTTCATGATGGTTCCTTGGTCGCTTACAAGGACCGCCCCCACGAAAAGAGAGGCCCTGCAGAGTTGATCAGCTTCTGGCACGGGCTTTGGGCGTCGGCAGATCAGGCCAGCGCATGGTTTGGGCGGTGGTGCAGCGTGTGAGCTGCGCGTCCGTCTTCAACCAGCTTAGGCAGGCAACGCCCTGTGGTCGGTGCGCTGACGCGCATAGCCCGCAACGAAAGGTCGCACGGTGGCCTGGGCGCTGCAATACCGCGCCAGGCGGACGCCACGGCGCGAGGCGTTCAGGCAGTGAATCGGCCGGTCGCGACGAGCTCACGAAGCGCCGCCGCCACCGCGGGCACGATGCTCACGGCGTTGCTCGCATGCGGAATGCAGTCGGTGCTCCAGATCTGGCCAACACCGGCTTCATGGACCAGTTGCACCGCCCCGGCGGCGAACAGCGCGTGCGTCACCGCCGCATCCACCGAAGCCGCGCCCGCCGCCTTCAGCAAACGCGCAGCCTGGGCCACCGTGTGACCCGAGCTGGCCACGTCGTCCAGCAGCACCACCGCGCGGCCAGCCACGGACAGATCGGGCAGGTCGATGTCCACATGGCGGTCGCCGTGGCGCAGCTTGCGGCACACGCCACTCTGCCAGCCGTGGCGCTGTGCGGCCCGCGCCACCCACTGCTGAGACTCTTCGTCTGGGCCGATCAGCAGCACATCCTGACGCTGGCTGGCGATGAAATCCGCCAGCAGCGGCGCACCACTGAGCACGATGGCGTCTTTCACCGGCACCGCTTCTTCCAGTGTCGCCACACGGTGCAGGTGCGGGTCCACGGTGATCACGGCGTCAAACAACGTGGCCAGCCAGGCGCCCAGCACGCGCTGACTCACCACCTCGCCGGGGTTGAAGGCAATGTCCTGCCGCATGTAGGCCAGGTACGGCGCCACCAGTGTGAGGTGCTCCGCGCCGAGCTGCCGCGCAGCGGGCGCCACGAGCAGCAGCTCCACGAGCTTTTCGTTGGGCTGGTGCAGCCCACGCCAGATCACCACGCGCGGCGGCAGTGACTCGGGCAGGCGCAGGCGCAACTCGCCGTCGGGAAAACGGTGGCGCTGAATCACGCCGAACGCAAGGCCCGCTGCAGCGGCCGCTGCCTGGGCGATGGTCTGTTCATCGTCAAAACACAGCAGCATGCCGCTGGCGGATTCGGGGCTGGCACTCATCAGGACTCCACAAAAACATGGGGCAGTTGCCCCGCTTCGCCGATGCTATAGCCACTGGCGCGGGCCACTGCCTGGCGGGCGAACTCCAGATCGGCCGGGTAGCTGGCGTGCACCCGGTACAGCAGCTCACCGGCTTGCACGCTGTCACCCAGCTTGGCGCGCAAGTCCACGCCCGCCACCTTCACCTTGGGCGCCCCTGCCAGCCGAGCGATCTGCGCGATCTGCAGGTTGTCGATACCGGTGACCGTGCCCGCCTGCGCCGCAATCACTTCAAGCGTGAGCGCGCCCAGCGCCGGGTGGTGGTGGTCAAACTCGCGCGCCCCTTGCGCCGCAATGATGGCCTGCATCTGCGCCAGTGCACGACCCGAATCGAGGATGTCGCGGGCGATGCCGAACCCGTCGCCACCGCGCACGTCGGGGCTGCATTCAATCAGGCGGCCCGCCAGCCGCAGCGACTTCTGGCGCAGATCGTCGGGCGCGTCCGGATGGTTCTCCAGCACCCGCATCACGTCGCGAGCCTCCAGCACCGGGCCGACGCCTCGGCCAATGGGCTGGCGGCCGTCGGTGATGACCACGTCCAGCGACAGGTGCAGGCGCTGCGCCACGTACTCGAACAGCCGGCGCAGGCGCTGAGCCTCGGGCATGGACCGCACCTTGGCCGTGGGACCGATGGGAATGTCGAGCACCAGGTGGGTGGCGCCGGCGGCGATCTTCTTCGACAGGATGGACGCCACCATCTGCCCGGGCGAGTCGATGTTCAGCGGCCGCTCGACCGAGATCAGCACGTCGTCGGCCGGCGACAGGTTGGCCGTGCCGCCCCAGGCCAGGCAGCCTTTGAGCGAGTGCACGATGCCGGTGAGTTGCTCGAACGGCAGCTCCACATTGGCCAGCACCTCCATGGTGTCGGCCGTGCCCGCGGGCGAGGTGATCGCGCGCGACGAGGTTTTGGGAAACACCAGGCCATAGGCGGCGACGATGGGCACCACCAGCATGGAAGTGCGGTTGCCGGGAATGCCGCCGATGCAGTGTTTGTCCACGACCAGCGGCTCGTGCCAGTCCAGCTTGCGGCCGCTGGCGACCATGGCTTCGGTGAGGAAAAACACCTCTTCGCGGTCGAGCTCGCTGCGGTTGCTGGCGACCACAAAAGCGGTCAACTCGATCTTGGAATAGCGGTGCTCGGCGATGTCGTGGACGATGGCGTGGAAGTCGTCGCGCGTGAGGCGCTCGCCGTTGATCTTGCGGAACAGCGCCGGGATGGATTCGGCCGGCTCGGCCTGGGACACCGACGCCGGGTGGCCGTCCGGCACGGCCAACTGGGCAAAAGCGTCTTCCGACACGCCGAGCTGGTTGCCGCCCACGATGGACGCATCGTCCACCACGTTGAGCGTGGCCAGGATGCGCTTGCCGTTGGCACGGACCTCCACCTTGGACAGGGCCTGAAAGCCTTCGGCGCGGTAGACCGCGCAGTCGCGGTGCAGATAGGCCACGTTCTCGTGGTAGGTGTCGATGGCCACACGCTTGAGCGTCAGGCCGCTGCGGTCGGTGGTCGGGGCGTTGTCGATGGGTGTCTCCATGATTCGACGATACACCGGCCCGGCTCCCACACGCGAGACAGAGCCTGGCCGCCAGCTGGTGCAAACTGTCGGGCTGCGGCCGCCCCGCGGCACCGTTTCAGCCATGTTCTGCAGGAGACCCGCATGAAAGCCGAACTGAACCAGCGCATCACCCAGATCGGGCCAGGCACACCGGGCGGCGAGTTGCTGCGTCGCTACTGGCAACCGGTGGCGCTGCTCGACGAGTTCAACCCTGCGCTGGACCCGGCCATGACCGTGCGCCCGGTCAAGGCGGTGCGGTTGCTGGGGCAGGACTTCGTGCTGTTCCGGAACGCCCAAGGCGCCTTCGGCCTGCTCGACCGCGACTGCCCGCACCGCGGCGCCGACCTGGCCTTTGGCCGCAACGAAGGCGACGGCCTGCGCTGCCCCTTCCACGGCTGGAAGTTCGACGTGAGCGGCCAATGCACCGAAACCCCGGCCGAGCCCGCCGGCAGCACTTTGTGCACCCGCATCCGACAGCGCAGCTACCCGCTGGTGGAAAAGGCGGGCGCGCTGTTCGGCTGGTTCGGCCCCGAAGGCAGCACGCCGCCGCCCTTCCCCGCGCTCGATTGTTTTGAAGCGCCGGCCACGCACAGCTTCGTGTTCAAGGGCCTGTGGCACTGCAACTGGCTGCAGGCGTTTGAGGTCGGCATCGACCCGGCCCACGCTTCGTACCTGCACCGCTTCTTCAACGACGCTTCGCTCGAAGGCAGCTACGGCAAACAGTTCCGCGGCGCGAGCGTGGGCGAGGTGGGCGGCGAGCGCTGGCCCATGACCAAGGTGATGCGCGAGTTCGCCCAGCCGGAGATCAGCTTCACTCAACAGCCGTATGGCCTGCAGCTGACCGCACTGCGCAAGATGACCGACGCGCTCACCCACGTGCGCATCACCAACGCGGTGTTCCCGCAGACCTTCGTGATCCCGCTGTCCGAAACCATGACCATCACGCAGATGCACGTGCCGGTGGACGACACGCACAACCACTGGTTTGCCTTCTTCACCAGCTTCGCTGATCCCGTGGACAAGGACACCATGCGCAACCAGCGCCTGCAAGCCGTCACCCTGCCCGACTACATCCCAAAGTCCGGCCGCCACAACCAGTGGGGCTTCAGCTCCGAAGAGCAGCAGAACCGCACCTACCTCGGCATGGGCGAGGACGACATCAACGTGCACGACCAGTGGGCCTGCGAGAGCATGGGCGCCATCCAGGACCGCACGCGCGAACACCTGGGCACCACAGACAAGGTGATCATGGCGAACCGGCGCATGTTGTTGCAGGCCATGGACACCGTGGAGCAAGGCGGCACAGCACCCGGCATCGCCGACCCCGCACAGGCGCCGTTGATCACCGGCCCCGACACCGTGGACGGCATCGCCCCCGCCGATGGCTGGCAGACTTGGTGGCAAGACGCGGTGCGCGCCAAACGCGCAGGCGCGCCCTGGCAGAACGCCGCCGCGCAAGCCGCGACCGAAACGGCCAGCGCCAAATGACCCACTTCGCCGAACGCTGCGGCCTGCACGACATCACACGCGAAGCGGCCTGCCAACGAGCGGCCCGGCTGATCGAAGCCAGCGACATCCAGCGCGTGCGCATGGGCTGGTGCGACGTGCACGGCATGCTGCGCGGCAAGACGCTCATGGCGCCGGCGGCGATCCACGCGCTGCGCAACGGCGTGGGCATGGTGGGCACGATGATGCTCAAGGACAGCGCCGACCGCACAGCCTGGAAGGTGTTCGAGTCCGGGGGCGCGGCCGATCTGCCCGGATTTGAAGGCGCCGCCAACCTGATGCTGCTGCCCGACCCGGCCAGCCTCACGCTGCTGCCCTGGAGCGCCGGCACGGCCTGGCTGCGCTGCCAGCCCTGGTTCCAGGACGCCACGCCCGTGTCCATCGACAGCCGCCGTGTGTTGCAGCAGGCGCTGGCCAAACTGGGCAAGACCGGCTTCGGTCTCAAGACCGGCCTGGAGGTCGAATTCCACATCTACCGCATCACCGACACCACGCCGCAGCTCGACCCCGAGCTCGCCGGCTGGCCTGGCCTGCCGCCGAGTGTGGAGATGATTCACCCGGGCTACAACCTGCAGTCAGAGGCCATGATGGACCTGGCCGACGAGCCGATGCGCATCGTGATGCGCACCGCGCAGGCGCTCGGCCTGCCCCTGCAGTCGATCGAAATCGAACTGGGCCCCAGCCAGGTGGAGGCGGTGTTCGACGCCACCGACGCGATGACCGCCGCCGACCAGATGGTGCTGTTCCGCAACGGCGTGCGCCAGGCGCTGCGCCGCGCGGGTTACCACGCCACGTTCATGTGCCGCCCGCCGTTTCCGAACATCATGTCCAGCGGCTGGCACTTGCACCAGTCGTTGGTGGAGCGAGACACGGGGTTCAATGCGTTCGCGCGCGCCAGCGCCGATCCCGGCAGCACGCGGGCGGACGCGCGCCACCTGCTGTCAGACGCCGGTGCCCACTGGCTGGCCGGGCTGCTGGCACACGCCGGGGGCATGACCGCGCTGTGCACGCCCACGGTCAATGGCTACGGCCGCTTCCGCCCGAACGCCCTCGCGCCCCAGAGCGTGATCTGGGGCCAGGACAACCGGGGCGCCATGCTGCGTGTGGTCGGCGGGCCGGGCGATGGCGCCACGCGCATCGAAAACCGCATCGGCGAACCCGCCGCCAACCCCTACCTGTACATCGCCTCGCAGATCCACGCGGGGCTCGACGGCCTTCTGCGCGGACTGGAGCCCCCCGCCGCGTCGGACACGCCCTATGCCAGCGAACACCCCAGAATACCCACCACGCTGGGCGAAGCGCTGGCCGCGCTTCGCGCCGATGCGGCGCTCAACGAGGGCTTGGGCGAAGACGTGGTGCGCCATTTTTTCCGCGTCAAACAGTCTGAAATTCACCGCCACGCCGACGCCAAAGACACCACCGATTTCGAGCGCCGCGAGTACTTCAGCCGCACCTGATTACCCACTCCCACGAGACCATGATCCAGATCCGATTCATCCGCGCCGACGGCACGGAACAAACCATCCAGGCCCCACCGGGTCAAAGCCTCATGAAAGCGGCCGTGGACGCCGATGTCAAGGGCATCGACGCCGATTGCGGCGGCACGCTCACCTGCGCGACCTGCCACGTGATGATCGACCCGCCCTGGGCCCGGCTCTTGTCGGCGCCCATTCCTGATGAGCGCGACATGCTGGACTTCGCCACCAGCCCGGTGGAGCCCGGCAGCCGCCTGAGCTGCCAGGTTCAGCTCACGCCCGCGCTCGACGGGCTGGTGGTGCGGCTGCCCGCCAGCCAGTACTGACTGCCTTGCCCCTTCATCCCGCGCCAGAAAGGACCTTATGAGCTTCGTTTTCACCCCACCGCCCGTCGTCTCCGTGCCCGTGGTCGGACGCGCTGAACGTTTTCCCGTGCACCGCATCTATTGTGTCGGCCGCAACTACGAGGAGCACGCCAAGGAGATGGGTTTCACCGGCCGCGAGCCACCGTTTTTCTTTCTCAAGCCGGCCGACGCCATCGTGGTCGCCGACGCCGGCAAGACCGCCGTCATCCCCTACCCCAGCCTCACCTCCAACCTGCACCACGAGATCGAGCTGGTCGTGGCGATTGGCAAAGGCGGTCGTGGCATCAAGGCCGAAGACGCCGCCAGCCACATCTTTGGGTACGCCGTGGGCCTGGACATGACGCGCCGCGACCTGCAGAGCGAGATGAAGAAGCAGGGTCGCCCCTGGTGCATCGGCAAAGCCTACGACCAATCGGCCCCCATCGGCCCGATCACGCCAGAGGCCGAGGTCGGCGACATCGCCAACGCGGCGATCTGGGTGCAGGTCAACGGCAGCGACCGCCAGCGCAGCACCGTCGCCAAGCTGATCTGGAACATCGCCGAAACCATCGAACACCTGTCCAACGCCTGGGAACTGCGGCCCGGCGACCTGATCTACACCGGCACGCCCGAAGGCGTGGCGGCGGTGGTCAAGGGCGACACCATGACCGGTGGCGTCGACGGGTTGAGCGGCATCACGGTCAAGGTGGCATGAACCCGGGCCTGACCACCATCAGTGCCCACTTATAATTTCGCATAGGTGAATGCATTTCATAAAAATAAATCACGAAATGGACATTCCCATTTGCCCCTCGCGGGTTTGACCTGAAGCGCCCCACCGCTTCAGGCCTTAACTTCGTCGGGCTGACTCCCTCGCTTTCCTCTTTTGATTGACTGAACCCAGGAGACCCTTCCCATGATCCAACGCAGAACCTTGCTACAGTCCGGCGCCGCCGTGGCCTTCGGTGCGCCCGCCCTGGTGGGCTTGGCGCAGCAAAGCGTCACGCTCAAGTTCCATACCTTCATGGCGCCGCAGTCCAACGTGTGGCTGAACATGCACAAGGCCTGGATGGACAAGGTCACCAAGGACTCGGACGGCCGCATCAAGTTCGAGGCCTACCCCGCCATGCAGCTGGGCGGCACGCCCGTGCAGCTGTTTGACCAGGCCCGCGACGGCGTGGTGGACATCGTCTGGACCCTGCCCGGCAACACGCCCGGCCGCTTCCCGCGCATCGAGGTGTTCGAGCTGCCGTTCATGATGAACAACGCCGAAGCCACCTCAAAAGCCTTCTGGGAATACACCCAGAGCGCCGCCAAGGACGAGTTCAAGGACGTGCAGGTGCTGGCGCTCCAGGTGCATGGCCCGGGCATGTTCCACATGCGCAACAAGCAGGTCAAAACCGCCGCTGACCTCGCCGGTTCCAAGGTGCGTGGCCCCACGCGCCAGATCACGAAGATGCTGAGCTACCTGGGCGCGTCGCCAGTGGGCATGCCCCTGCCGCAGATTCCCGACGCGCTCTCCAAAGGCGTGATCGACGGCTGCGTGATCCCCTGGGAAGTGGTGCCCTCGGTCAAGGTGCACGAGCTGACCAAGTTCCACAGCGAGTTCGACCCCGCCGGCGGCGCGCTCTACACGACCACGTTCGTGATGGCGATGAACAAGGCCAAATACGCTTCGCTGCCGCCCGACCTGAAGGCCATCATCGACAAGAACTCCGGCCTGGAGACCTCGGCCTGGCTGGGCAAGGTGCAGCAGACCGGCGACATCGCCGGTCGCGAATCGGCCGTCAAACAGGGCAACTCGATCTACACCATCCCCGCCGCCGAAGCGCAGGAATTCAAGCGCAAGGCCCGCCTGGTGGAGGTGGAGTGGATGCAGGACATGGACAAGCGCGGCTTCAACGGCAAGCAGCTGCTGGAGACCGCCAAGGGCCTGATCGAGAAGCACGGCAAGGTGGCCGCAGCGCCTGCGGCGCCCGCCAAAGCGGCGGCGCCGGCCAAGAAGGGCTGATCACCGGAGACCCTGTCTCCACCCCCACAGACCAAGGGCTCCTCACGGAGCCCTTGGTCATTTCCCCCTACACTTTGCCGCATGCAACGCAGCCCCATTCAGCACTGCCGCCAATGCGGCGCGAGCGTCACCTACCGGCTTCCCGACGACGGCGACACCAAACCCCGCGCGATCTGCACCGTGTGCCACACCGTGCACTACGAGAACCCGCTCAATGTGGTGGGCACGGTGCCGGTGTGGGGCGAGACCGGCGAACAGGTGCTGCTCTGCCTGCGCAACATCGAGCCGCGCAAGGGCAAATGGACCTTGCCGGCCGGCTTCATGGAGCTGGGCGAAACCACCGCCGAGGGCGCTCACCGCGAGACCATCGAAGAAGCGGGGGCGCAGATCGAACTCGGCGAGCTGTTCACCCTGATGAACGTGGCACGCGTCGGCCAGTTGCACATGTACTACCGGGCGCGTTTGCTCAGCGACCAGTTTGATCCCGGTTTTGAAACCATCGAAGCCAGGCTCTTCACCGAAGACCAGATTCCTTGGGACGAGATCGCGTTCCGCACGGTTCGCGAAACGCTGGAGTGCTATTTCGCCGACCGTCGCCTCGGACGTTTCAGATTTCACGCAATCGACATTGCGTGAAACCGCCGAGCGCGCCTCGGCCGACCTGGCAGCACGGGATTCCAGCCCCAGCCGAACGAAAAAGCCCGCAACCTTTCGATTGCGGGCTTTTCAATAATGGTCGGCGTGGCGGGATTCGAACTCGCGACCCCTTGCACCCCATGCAAGTGCGCTACCAGGCTGCGCTACACGCCGACAAGCCTCTCATTATAGCCAGCAATTGGCAGGTTTCAGACCTGCAGGCTCAGAAGCTCGCGAATTTCCAAGAGCTCGCGTCGCATACCGATCAACGAAGACGCGGGAATGGAAAAAGGAATCTCAGCAGGAGACCCGTCAGCAACCACATCGTCCACGCCCGCAGCTTCACTGAAGTCAACCAAATCGACTGCGTCACCGTCGTCGTTGCGGCGTCTCTCGCGTTCTGACTGCACCATTTCCTGCAGTTTGTTGCGGGCACCGCTGATGGTGAAACCCTGGTCGTACAGAAGTTCACGGATGCGCCGAATCATGAGTACTTCATGGTGCTGGTAGTAGCGGCGGTTGCCCCGGCGCTTCATGGGCCGCAACTGGGTAAATTCCTGCTCCCAATACCGCAGCACATGGGGCTTGACACCACACAGTTCGCCCACTTCGCCGATGGTGAAGTAGCGCTTGGCTGGTATGGGAGGAAGGGTTTTTTCCATGAAAATCAAAGCGGTACAAACCGAACCTTGAAATCTACTCTAACAATGGCTGGTCCGCGCAGCGCAGCAGAAATTTCTGTAAGCACTGTTGTGATTGTGTCGAGAAGTAAACAAACACCTCGCCGCCAACTTGAACAGCCAAAGAAAAAACGGTGACAAAAGTCACCGTTTTTTAGTATCCACGCTTGAAGGGGATTGCCTTCAGCCTCCAATCACTGCCATCTGCACCTGCTCCTTGAGCTTGGGGCTGGCGTGGAACGTGACCACGCGACGGGCCTCAATGGCCACAGGCTCGCCCGTACGGGGGTTTCGGCCCGGACGGGGTGCCTTCGTGCGAATCTGGAAATTGCCGAAACCTGAAATTTTCACGTCTGCGCCCTCCACCAGGCTGTCAGTGACGAGATCAAAAAACGCGTCGATCATGTCCTTCGATTCGCGTTTGTTCAAACCGATCTGGTCGAACAGCAACTCCGCCAGCTGCGCCTTGGTCAGGGCCGGGGTTTCCAGGCTTTCGACGGCGAGTTCCATGAAAATTCTCCTCAGTTGTTTTAAGTTTCGATACGGATTCAACGCAGCCGAGCACCAACCCCTTTGGACAACGCAACGAGTGCGTTTTTGACCACCGTATCGATTTCTTCTTCAGTCAGTGTAGCGTCGTCACGGTTGAGCGTCAGTCGAACCGCCAGACTCTTCTCGTCCGCAGCAAGACCACCAGATACGGCGCCATCGGCCAACCGCTTGGGGCGGTATACGTCGAACAGCACCGCGTTGCGCAGCAAGCTGCCGCCGCCCGAGCGGATCGCGTCCACCACGGTGGCGTGCGTCACCGACTCCTTGACCACGATGGCCAGGTCGCGCTCCACCGGCTGATGGCGGCTCACGGCCTGGAACATCGGCACATCTCGCGCGAGCACCGCGTCGAGCGCCAGTTCAAACATCACCGGCGCTTGCGGCAGATCGTAGGCCTGGCGCCACTTTGGGTGCAGCTCGCCCACATGGCCGATGCAGCGAGCATCCAGCCACACGCTAGCGCAGCGACCGGGGTGCATGGCTGGGTGCTCTGCGGGTTGGAACAAGGGTTGCAGCGGCGCCAGCAATGCTTGCACATCCCCTTTCACGTCGAAAAAATCGGCGCTACGCTCGGAGCTACCCCACTGAAGGCTGTCGACATTTCCGTATGCCAAGCCAGCCACATGCATGGGCTGATCGAAGCCAGCCACGCTGGCGTCACTGTCCTTCACGGAAGCGTCCTTGCGGAACACGCGGCCCACCTCGAACAGGCGCACGCGTTGCGCCTTGCGATCCAGGTTGAACTTCAGCACCGCGATCAGGCTGCCCAACAGCGACGACCGCATCACGCTCATCTGGCTGGCGATCGGGTTCAGCAACTTGATTGGGTCGGCATTGCCGGCCAGCTCACGCTCCCAGCGTTCCTCCACGAAGCTGAAGTTAATGGTTTCCTGGTAGCCCAGCTGAGCCAACAGGCGGCGCACTGCGAACGGACCGCGCTTGGATTCAGCGCGCAACTTGGCGGTAATTGGTGCGAGCGGTGGATGGGTCGGCAACTGTTCGTAGCCGATGATCCGCACCACCTCTTCGATCAGATCTTCCTCGATCTGCAGGTCAAAACGGAAGGCCGGCGGTGCAACCGTCACCGCGCCCTCACTTTCCGTGACTTGCAAACCCAGGCGACGCAGCGCGCCCACGCATTGTTCTTGTGTGACCGGCATGCCAATCACCTTGGCAGCGCGTGCCACGCGGAGCGTGACCGGCTTGCCTTCGGGCAGCACCAGTGTCTGGTCATCCAGCGGACCGGCCTGGCCACCGCAGATCTCCTGGACCAGTTGCGTGATGCGCTCGACGTGCTCAACAGTCGTGGACGGGTCCACGCCGCGCTCAAAGCGGTGACCTGCGTCGGTACTGAAGTTGTAGCGACGCGAGCGGCCAGCAATCGCTTTGGGCCACCAGAAGGCGGCCTCGATGAAGATGTTTTGCGTGTTTTCGGACACGGCGGTGGCGTCGCCGCCCATGATGCCCGCCAACGACTCGACCTGCTGGGCGTCGGCGATCACACCAACCTCGTCGTCCACCAAGATGGTATTTCCGTTGAGCAGCTTGAGCTGTTCGCCCTCGCGGCCCCAGCGCACTTGCAAACCGCCGTGGATTTTGTCGAGATCGAAGATGTGCGAGGGTCGACCCAACTCGTACATCACGTAGTTGGAAATATCCACCAGCGGGGAAATGCTGCGCTGACCGCAGCGCGCCAGGCGCTCGACCATCCAGGCAGGTGTGGCTGCACGCGTGTTCACACCGAGCACGATGCGACCGCTGAAGCGGCCACACAAATCTGACGCCTGAATGCTTACCGGCAGGCGGTCTTGTATCTGCACCGCGACCACGGGGAACTCAGGTTGCAGCAACGGTGCTCCGGTAAGCGCCGACACCTCGCGCGCAATGCCGTACACGCTCAGGCAGTGCGCCAGATTGGGCGTGAGTTTGAGCGTGAACAGCATGTCATCCAAGCTCAGCTGCTCGCGGATGTTGCGGCCAATGACGGCATCATCACCGAGCTCCAGCAGGCCATTGCCCTCTTCGGAAATATGCAGCTCCTTGGCCGAGCACAGCATGCCTTGGCTCTCGACGCCACGCAGCTTGCCGAGCTTGATGGCAAAGGGCTTGCCATCCTCACCCGGCGGTAGAAAAGCACCCACGGTGGCACAAGGGATCTTGATGCCGACACGCGCGTTGGGCGCGCCACAAACGATGTTCAACGGAACGCCCTGCCCCACATCCACTTGGCACACGCGCAGGCGATCGGCGTTGGGATGTTGCTCGGCGCTCAGGATCTGGCCCACCACCACGCCGGAGAAGGCAGGAGCAAACGGGCGCAGTTCTTCGACCTCCAGACCAGCCATGGTCAGGGTGTCGGCCAGTTGCTGGCTGGTCAGGGATGGATTGCAAAAGGCACGCAGCCAGGACTCAGGGAATTGCATCGTGTCGTACCGAATGGATCAGCGAAACTGCGAAAGAAAACGAATGTCGCCATCGAAGAACAGGCGCAGGTCGTTCAAGCCGTAACGCAGCATGGTCAAGCGGTCAGGCCCCATGCCGAAGGCAAATCCGATGTAGCGCTCGGGGTCCAGGCCCATGTTGCGCACCACGTTCGGGTGCACCTCACCGGAACCCGCCACCTCCAGCCAGCGGCCGGCCAGCGGGCCGCTTTGGAACTGGATGTCGATCTCGGCGCTCGGCTCCGTAAAAGGGAAAAAGCTGGGACGGAAACGCAGCACCAGATCATCGGATTCGAAGAAGGTGCGGCAGAAATCGGTGAACACGACCTTGAGGTCCTTGAAGCTCACGTTCTCGCCAATCCACAGGCCTTCGCACTGGTGAAACATGGGCGAATGGGTGGCGTCGCTGTCCACGCGGTACGTGCGCCCCGGCGCGATCACGCGTATCTCGGGCATCGGCAGACCGGCGTCGAGCGCAGCGCGGTGGCGCTTGACGTGCTGCACCGCATGGCGGATCTGCATTGGGCTGGTGTGTGTGCGCAGCAGGTTCGGTGCTTTGGCGCTGCCACCTTCCACATAGAAGGTGTCGTGCATGGAACGCGCAGGGTGGTCTTCGGGGGTGTTCAGCGCGGTGAAGTTGAACCAGTCAGACTCGATCTCGGGGCCTTCGGCAACTTCAAAGCCTTGCGAGCTGAAGATCGCTTCGATGCGTTCCAATGTCAGGCTCACAGGATGCAAACCACCCTGGCCGCGCTGACGGCCTGGCAGACTCACGTCGAGCGCCTCGGCTTTGAGTTGGGTTTCGAGCTCCGCATCGGCCAGAGCCTGACGCCTCGCATTGAGGGTGGCTTCGATGGCCTGCTTGGCCACATTGATCGCGGCTCCACGGGTCTTTTTCTCCTCGACCGGGAGCGCCGCCATGCCCTTCATCAGCTCGGTGATGCGACCCGATTTGCCTAAGTACTGGGCTTTGGCGTTTTCAAGATCGGCCGGGGTAGCAGCTTGCGCGAAGCCAGCGCGGGCGCTGTCAACCAGTGCGTCCAACTCGTTCATGTGTGTTTTGTGCAGAGAAATGAAAAAAGGGGCTGAGAGCAGCGAGGGAACCCCTCAAGCCTCAACCCCTTTGAGCGACGGGAAACCGCCATCACCCTTGCGGGCAATGACGTTCTCCGCCGTGAATCAAGCGGCCAGCTTGGCTTTGACTTGCTCCACGATGCTGTTGAAAGCAGCAACGTCGTTCACGGCCAGATCGGCCAGGACCTTGCGGTCGATTTCGATCTGGGCCTTCTTCAGGCCGTTGGCGAACTGGCTGTACGTCAGGCCGCAAGCACGTGCACCGGCGTTGATACGCGCGATCCACAGCTGACGGAAAACGCGCTTCTTGGTGCGGCGGTCACGGTAAGCATACTGACCGGCCTTCATCACCGCCTGTTTGGCGATGCGGAAGACATTGCCGCGGCGACCGCGGAAACCTTTGGCAAGGGCGAGAACTTTTTTGTGACGGGCGCGTGCCGTTACACCACGTTTGACGCGAGGCATGTGTGACTCCTTGTTCGTCGTTGATCAAATGCCCATGCCGGGCAGCATCTGTGCCATGTGACCCATATTGGTCTCATGCACAGTCACCGCACCACGCAGATGGCGCTTGTTCTTGGTGGTCTTCTTGGTCAGGATGTGACGTTTGAAGGCTTGGCCGCGTTTGACGGTGCCACCGGGACGCACGCGGAATCGCTTCTTCGCGCTGCTCTTGGTCTTCATTTTGGGCATGTGAATGCTCCTTTTCATTTGTGCTCGTGAGGCGCCGCGAACCTTCCGCGGACTTGTTGGCCCCGAGCCACTTTTGGTGAAAGGCTTTTCAGCCTTTCAATTCGGCACAGCGGACTTCACCACCGACCTCGAACCGGCAGGAGACTACCCTGCCCGTTCAATCTTGTTGATTCAGACTGCGCTCAAGACGCCGACTGCTCAGTGCTTTGCACCGCAGGCTCTGCCTTGGGTGCGCCGCCACCAGCTTTTTTGCGTCCGGGCGCGATCATCATGATCATCTGGCGCCCTTCTAGCTTGGGAAACTGCTCTATCACGATCGAATCGGCCAACTCATCGCGGATGCGATTGAGCAAGGCCAAACCCAGTTCCTGGTGCGTGATCTCGCGGCCACGAAAGCGCAGCGTGATCTTGCATTTGTCGCCGTCATCCAGAAAGCGCCGGATATTGCGCATCTTGATGTTGTAGTCACCGTCATCGGTGCCCGGGCGGAACTTGATTTCCTTGATCTCGATGACCGTCTGCTTGGCCTTGGCTTCCGCTGCCTTTTTCTGCTCCTGGTATTTGAACTTGCCGTAGTCCATCAGGCGACACACGGGTGGCACAGCGGTGGCGGCAATTTCAACCAGATCCACATCCAACTCACCGGCCATGCGCAACGCGTCCATCAGACTGACGATGCCAAGCGGCTCATTTTCAGGTCCATTCAGACGAACCTCGGGGGCCATGATTTCACGGTTCAGTCGGTGTGCGCGCTCTTCGCGTTGGCGGCGGTCGCGAAAGTTGGTAGCTATGGTGAGTTCCTTTGTGTGGGCAGAAATGACAGGCGGGCGACCCCTTGGCCGCCACTTCGCATCTGCGATGTGTGCAACAGCCGCACGGGGATCACCAACCGAATGTTTGAATTCAAACCTTGGATGAAACGTCTGCCGCAATCAGTCTGGAAAAGTCTTCCAGCGGCATAACACCGAGGTCTTTGTTACCTCGCGCCCGCACAGCCACCGCACCAGCTTCTTTCTCTTTGTCGCCCACGACAAGGATGTAAGGCAGCTTTTGCAACGCGTGCTCCCGTATTTTATACGTGATTTTCTCGTTGCGCAGGTCCGCCATGACCCTAAGCCCTTGATTTTGCAGAGATTTGACGATTTCGCGACAGTACTCGGCCTGCGAGTCGGTGATATTGAGCACCGCAACCTGTACGGGTGCGAGCCACACGGGCAAGGCGCCGGCGTGTTGCTCAATCAGAATACCGATGAAACGCTCCAAGCTGCCGACGATGGCTCTGTGCAACATCACAGGGCGATGGCGGGCACCGTCTTCCCCCACGTACTCAGCATCGAGGCGCTCGGTCATGAAGAAGTCCACCTGCATGGTGCCGCACTGCCACTGGCGACCGATCGCATCCTTGAGCGTGTATTCGATCTTCGGGCCGTAGAAAGCGCCCTCGCCGGGCGAAAGCTCAAAGTCACAACCTGAAGCACGCAGGCTCTCGATCAAAGCGTGCTCGGCTTTGTTCCAGCTTTCGTCGCTGCCGATACGGGCTTCGGGTCGCGTCGCCACCTTGTAAATGATGTTGCTGAAGCCAAAATCTTTGTAGACTTTTTGCAGTAGGGCTGTGTAGGCCACGCACTCGGACAGGATCATGTCCTCGGTGCAGAAAATGTGGCCATCGTCCTGCGTGAAAGCGCGCACCCGCATGATGCCGTGCAGACCGCCGGTGGGCTCGTTGCGGTGGCATTGGCCAAATTCGCCGTAGCGCAGCGGCAGGTCGCGGTAGCTCTTGATGCCCTGCTTGAAGATCAGGATGTGGCCCGGGCAATTCATCGGCTTCAAGGCGTAGTCGCGTTTTTCACTCTCGGTGGTGAACATGTTGTCGCGATACTTGTCCCAGTGGCCCGTTTTTTCCCACAAGCCTTTGTCCAGGATCTGTGGGCCTTTGACTTCCTGGTAGTCGTTGTCGCGGTACACGCGGCGCATGTACTGCTCCACCTCCTGCCACACCGTCCAGCCCTTGGGGTGCCAGAACACGGTGCCAGGAGAATGCTCGTCGATGTGAAACAGATCGAGTTCACGCCCCAGCTTGCGGTGGTCGCGCTTCTCCGCCTCTTCCAGCATTGTCAGGTACTGCTGCAATTCGTCCTTGGTTGCCCAGGCCGTACCGTAAATGCGCTGCAGCATCTCGTTGCGGTGATCGCCGCGCCAGTAGGCGCCCGCCACCTTCATGAGCTTGAAATGCTTGAGCTTGCCCGTGCTGGGCACGTGCGGGCCGCGGCACAGATCTTCGAACTGGCCTTCGCGGTACAGCGACACATCCTCGTTGCTCGGGATGCTGGCGATAATTTCCGCTTTGTAGTGTTCCCCCAGACCTTTGAAGTAGGCCACGGCCTCGTCGCGCGGCAGCACGCGACGTACGACTGGTTCGTCCTTGTTGGACAGCTCGATCATCTTCTTCTCGATGGCCACCAGGTCGTCCGGTGTGAATGGCCGTTTGTATGAGAAGTCATAGAAGAAACCGTGCTCGATCACAGGGCCAATGGTCACCTGTGCGTCCGGGAACAGTTCTTTCACTGCATATGCAAGCAAGTGGGCGGTGGAGTGGCGAATGACCTCCAGTCCATCGGCATCCTTGGCGGTGACGATGGCGAGCGGGCTGTCGGTGACGATCTGGAAACTGGTGTCCACCACCCTTCCATTGATCTTGCCGGCCAGAGCGGCCTTGGCCAGCCCAGTGCCGATGGAGGCGGCCACCTCGGCCACCGTGACCGGGCCGGGAAATTCGCGTTGTGAACCGTCGGGGAGCGTGATGTGAAGCATGGGAAGTCCAGAAACAAAAAAAGCGCGGCAAAGGCCGCGCTGGATGTGAATGAGAAGGAATCGGGCAGGCGCGAACTGCAGACCTCACAAGGCCAGAGAGAACATCTCCGTAGTTCGCGGTGTCATAACCAAACTGCCTTTCCTGCTCTTCAAAAGATTAAAATCACTCGGATTTTCCCACAATTTCTGTCAGGCAACTTCTTGCGACGCAGGCTCAATTGCACTGCGTTTCCAGCCATCCCGGGATTTCACACGAGACACCACCCTTGGCAATACACTGAGACAGGGCGCGGGAATCTGCGACCTCTTTCGAGCCAGCGCTGCCCACACCCCAAACGCCGTTACCAGCAGCCCAAGCCGCCGAACCACAGGTTCCATTGCCGGAAAACTCCAGGATCACCGCACAGCCGGCACCACTGTCGTCCGCACATTTGTCGACGACATCGCTGTTGGCTTCGGGCTGGGATGTGTAGTTGACCACGATAGCCCCATAGCCGTTCGACATGTTGACGGCAATGGCGCCCCTCGCAGTCGTGTCACCACCGCCACCACAAGCCGCCAAAGCCGAAGCGACGGACAGCGCAGACACCCATTTCCAATTGATCAACACGTGAATCTCTCCTGTTTGTGATGGGCAGGCACGCCAGCCCGGATCGGCAAATACGCCAACGGCATCTAGTCTATCGCCGGCCAACATCGGTGCCTGTATGAAATTGGCGACAAGTGCGTGGCACCCAACGCGCTATCCGGAGTCCACAAAACTGGAAAGCCCCTGAAGCGTCGAAGCGCTCAGGGGCTTTATCGCGAGCTGCTGCATCGAGGCGCGCCAGACGATCAGCGCAACCCATGCAGCAAAGCCTCACTGTCTCAGTGGAACTGCTCTTCTTCGGTTGAGCCGGTCAGCGCCTTCACGCTGGAAGAACCGCCCTGGATCACGGTGGTCACGTCGTCGAAGTAACCGGCGCCCACCTCCTGCTGGTGCGACACGAAGGTGTAGCCCTTATCGCGAGCGGCAAATTCCTGCTCTTGGACCATTTCCGTGTAGTGCTTCATGCCTTCGCCACGGGCGTAAGCGTGGGCAAACTGGAAGGTATTGAACCAGTTGATGTGGATGCCAGCCAGCGTGATGAACTGGTAGCGGTAGCCCAGCGCGGCCAGGTCTTCCTGGAAGGAAGCGATCTGCTTGTCGTCCAGGTTTTTCTTCCAGTTGAAGGAAGGCGAGCAGTTGTAGGACAGCAGCTTGCCCGGGCAGGCTGCTTGCACGGCTTGCGCGAATTCACGGGCGAAGCCGATGTCGGGCACACCGGTCTCGCACCACACCAGGTCGGCGTAGGGCGCGTAGGCAACACCGCGGCTGATGGCTTGTTCCAAACCGTTCTTGACGCGGTAGAAGCCTTCCTGCGTGCGCTCGCCGGTCAGGAAAGGTTTGTCGTTGGCATCGTGATCGCTGGTGATCAGATTGGCGGCTTCGGCATCGGTGCGGGCCAGCACAATGGTTGAAACGCCCATCACGTCAGCGGCAAAGCGAGCCGCGATCAACTTCTCGCAGGCTTCCTGGGTAGGCACGAGCACCTTGCCACCCATGTGCCCACATTTCTTCACAGCGGCCAGTTGGTCTTCGAAGTGAACGCCCGCCGCACCGGAGGCGATCATGTTTTTCATCAGCTCGAAGGCGTTCAGAACGCCACCGAAACCGGCTTCAGCATCGGCCACGATGGGCAGGAAGTAGTCCACAAAGTCCTTGGAACCTGGCTCGATGCCACGGCCCCACTGGATCTCGTCAGCGCGCTTGAACGTGTTGTTGATGCGGCGCACCATGGTGGGCACCGAGTCATATGCGTACAGCGACTGGTCGGGGTACATGGTCTCGCTGGTGTTGCCGTCGGCGGCGACTTGCCAGCCCGACAGATACACCGCCTCCAGACCGGCCTTGGCCTGCTGCATGGCTTGGCCAGCAGTGATGGCGCCGAAAGCGTTGACATAACCCTTTTTGGCGCCGCCGTTGACCTTGTCCCACAGCTTTTCGGCACCGCGCTTGGCCAGCGTGTGCTCGATCTGCATGCTGCCACGCAGGCGCACGACGTCGGCGGCGGAGTAGCCGCGCTTCACACCTTTCCAGCGTGGGTTGGTGGCCCAGTCTTTTTCCAGGGCGTCGATCTGTTGTTGGCGGCTGAGTTGTTCGGTGAGGGACTGGGGCATTTGAACTCTCCATGAGGTTGAAGGAAGGGGTCGGCAGCGCCCGCATGCGAACGGGATGCTGATGTGTCTACTTTAAGTCTTATAGAAGACTTTTAAAATCTCTTATGTCTTATACAAGACAAAAAATAAACTGTTTAATATCAATGTTATTTTCAATTAATTTCTCCACATGAAATTTAAATTCTTATATTGAGAAAATATCTTGCGATGCAACATTATGCATTTTTATATTATGAAAACTTGCTCTCTCATAACGAAAGAATGCATTCAGCGAGATTGGCCAGTCCTTGTGACACGACCTTCCAGCGTTCGAAACCACCCGAAGACTCACCTACACGGTGCCAGGATTCAGTTCAATCTCGTCAGGCATGATGCCCACCCATAATTGATTCGAACAACGCGCCCCTGCTTGGCTCGCGGTGGCTGGCCTATGTAAGTTTGGCCATGAGCATGTCACTGGTCGGCAGCTACATTGCACTGTCAAAACCGCTGGTCGCGGTCCTACCTGTGTTTTTACTGGCCTGGCTTCGTTTTGGGATTGGTGGCTTGGCCATGGTCAGCTGGCTGCGCAAGCCGTCCAACGAACCCACCTGGAGCCCGCACACCCGGCGCCTGCTCTTTCTCGAATCCTTCCTGGGTAACTTCCTCTTTTCCATTTGCATGTTGTTCGGCGTCAGTCTGACGACTGCGGTGGCGGCAGGTGTGGTGATGTCGTCCATACCTGCTGTGGTCGCGGTGTTGAGCCGGGTGTTCCTCAATGAGCGCATCGGTAAACGCACCTGGGGTGGCATCGCCTGTGCAGCCATCGGTATTGGGCTGTTCTCATTGCAAAAAGACGCCCACATCCATGCCGCAGGGTCACCGGGACCGCTGGGTCTGGATCTGCAGGTGTGGGGCAACCTGTTGGTGTTTGCCGCCGTCGTGTGCGAAGCGGCCTATGTGGTGATCGGCAAACGACTCACAGAAGGCCTCGGCCCGAAACGCATCTCGGCCATCATCAATCTGTGGGGCTTTGTGCTCGTCACGCCGCTGGGCATCTGGGCCGCGTGGCGCTTCGATTTCGGCGCCGTGGGGGATTGCTGGTGTTTTACGCTCTGGCCGCCAGCGTCTGGACGGTGTGGCTGTGGATGACCGGGCTGAAGAGCGTCCCCGCATCGAGGGCCGGGGTGTTCTCCATCATGCTGCCCGTCAGCGCCGCAACCATCGGCGTGTTGTTCATGGGCGAACAGCTCGCGCCCATACAGCTTTTGGCGTTTGGCATCGCCCTTCTGGGCCTGGTGCTTGCCACCCTTCCCAGCCGAAAACCCTGATCAGGCACACCACAGCCCGGTGGGGTTGGTGATGCCCATCCAGAGCGCCCAGCCCGAAGTGGCCGCCAGCGCCATTCCCGCCAGGCGAATGCCCCAGGCGCCAGAACGGCCGCCGCGCAAACGCAGCAAGAGCCAGGGCCCGGCGGTCAAGGAGATTGAAGTGCCCGCCGAAAACAGCGCCATGATGAGCGCGCCTTCCATCGCGTTGGCCGAGAGCGAGGCAACCAGCAACGCCGAGTACAGCAAGCCGCAAGGCATCAAGGCCCAAGCCACACCCAGCACCACCGGGGCCTTGTTGCCCAGTTGGCCGAGCACGGGGCGCGCTTTGCGCCAGACGCTTTGCCCCAGACCTTCCAGCCAAGCGGGTTGCCTTGCTTGCCAGATCAGCACGGCACCCAGGAACAGCGCCGCCACATGGAACATCGTCCAGACCGGACGAATGACGGCGGTGTTGGTGCCCAACCAAGCCAGCCCTTGCACCGACCCAGCGGCGAACGCACCAAAGAGCGCGTAGCCCAGCATGCGACTGACCTGAAACGACCAAAGCGCCTGCGTGCTGTGCTCGCCAGCGGCGCGGCTGATACCCGCGCACGCAGCCCCGCACATGGCCACACAGTGCGGGCCACCGGCCAGCCCCATGAACAGGGCAGTGATCGCCATGGAAGTCTGCATTAGAGAACTCTAGCAGGCAGGTGGAACGAGACATCGGATGCCCCCACAAGCCTCACCCATGCCCTGCGCCTGGCAGTTCTTGCCTGCATGAACGTCTGCACCAGACGACCATTTCACCTCAGATGATCTTGGAGAACCGAGCCCGGTCCTGATCCACTTGCAGGTTTTTATCAAACACCATCGCAATGGCGCGCACCAGGTACCAGCCCGTGGCCGTCACCTGCACACCCGATTCATCAATGCTCACCAGCCCTTGCTCGGCGAAGCTGGCCAACAACTCAAGTTCTCGCACAAAGTACGTCCTGCAGTCGATGAGATGACCCAGGTTGATCGACTCATACTGCAACTGCCCCTGACACATCAAGGACATGATGACGGACCTGCGCAACAGGTCGTCACGCGTGAGAGCGAGGCCACGAATGATCGGCAAACGACCCTGGTCCAGGGCGTCGTAATACTCTTCGAGTGTCTTGGCGTTCTGGCTGTAGGTGGCGCCAATGCGTCCGATGGCCGACACACCCAAAGCAATGAGGTCGCAGTCGGGCTGCGTGCTGTAGCCCTGGAAGTTGCGGTGCAGGCGCCCCTGCCGCTTGGCCACCGCCAGCGCATCGGTCGGAAGCGCAAAGTGGTCCATTCCGACATACACATAGCCTGCTTCGCTCAACGCATCCAGCGAAGCTGAGAGCATGGACAGCTTGTCCCCGGGGCTGGGCAATTCCGCCGCGACGATTCGGCGCTGCGGTTTGAAGCGCGAAGGAAGATGGGCATAGGCGTACAGTGCAATGCGGTCCGGGCGCAGTTGGTTGACCTGCGCCAGCGTGCGAGCAAACGACTCAGGGGTTTGCAGCGGCAGGCCGTAGATCAGGTCCACATTCACCGACTCGAAGCCGATTTTGCGGGCGGTCTCCACCAGTTCAAACACCTGTTCGGCTGGCTGGACACGGTGCACGGCCTTCTGCACCGCGGGATCGAAGTCCTGCACGCCAAAGCTCAAACGATTGAAACCCAGGCGCGCCAAGGTCTGCAAGCGCTGGCCTGTCACTGTGCGGGGGTCCACTTCAATCGAATACTCTCCGCCGGGCACCAGCGTGAAGTTGCGGCGAATCATCGCCATCAGGTCTTCGAGCTCGCCATCCGACAGGAATGTGGGCGTGCCGCCACCCAGGTGCAGTTGCGACACGCTGTGCCCCTTGCCAAAATGGGCCACCTGCAGCTCCACTTCACGGGACAGGTAACGCAGGTACTCAGCCGCCTTCTCGTGGTGCTTGGTGATCACCTTGTTGCAGGCGCAGTAGTAACACACCGACTCGCAAAACGGCACATGCACATAAAGCGACAGCGGCAAAGCCATCGAACCCGCTCGACGCTGCTCCAGGGCCTGCACGTAGTCGGACTCGGTGAATGCCTCAACAAACCGATCAGCCGTCGGGTACGAGGTATAGCGCGGTCCAGGGATATCGAACCGCTTGAGCAATTCGTCGGAAATGGCGTGACTCACAGGCAATTCTCCAATGCAGATGGGGAATGTGCCCCAAGCGCTGTCCCGAGCCCTTGATCAAGATCAAGGGGGCATGACAGCCTAGGGTTTCTGCTGACTGACAACCAGCGACACGAATGGTTTACATCGACACCGGCGCCACCCATGCGTTAAGCTTCGCCCCAATTGCGGGATATTTATGGACATTCAAAGCATCAAAGTCGCCTGTTCCAGCTGCAATTTGCGGGAGTTGTGCCTACCCATGGGCTTGAACCCCGACGAGATGGACAAGCTTGACAACGTCATTTCGGCCCGCCGGCGTGTCAAACGGGGCTCCGCCTTGTTCAACACCGGGGACAAATTCACCTCCCTCTACGCCGTCCGATCGGGTTTCTTCAAAACCTGCGTGACCACCGCCGATGGCCGGGACCAGGTCACCGGCTTCCAGATGACGGGCGAAATCATCGGCCTTGACGGCATCGTGAGTGACCGCCACTCCTGTGACGCCGTCGCGCTGGAAGATGCCGAAGTCTGCATCATGCCGTTTGATCAGGTTGAGGAGCTCTCCCGGGAGTTCACGACCCTGCAGCACCATGTGCACAAGATCATGAGCCGCGAAATCGTTCGCGATCACAGCGTGATGCTGTTGCTGGGCAGCATGCGCGCAGAAGAACGCCTGGCTGCGTTCCTGCTCAATCTGGTGCAGCGTCTGCATGCCCGTGGATTCTCTCAATCCGAGTTGGTCCTGCGCATGACGCGCGAAGAGATTGGCAGCTACCTCGGCATGAAGCTGGAAACCGTGAGCCGCACTTTCTCCAAGTTCGTCGAGGAAGGCATCATTGAAGTCAAACAGCGCTACGTGCACATCAAAGACACCGAAGCGCTCAAGTTGATCGTGAACCCGCAAACCTGCCGCTGATTCCGCCGTTCAAAAGAAAACCCCGCCGGAGTTGTCCGGCGGGGTTTTCTTTTGAGCTTTTCGATGTCAGCGACAGGCGCCGTTTTGTGCGCAGTCCTTGGGTCGCTCTGCCTCAGGAACGGGGCATCGGTTGACCTCGAAGGGGGACATCGCCAACAGCGTAGTCAGCGCACTGGACGCCATGGTGACGCCCCAGAACACAAAGAACGCCAGGGTGTAAATGGCTTGACGGGAAAGGCCCAATGGGTTGCCAAACCAGTGCAGGTCACCCGGATCCACCATCGCGAAAACGATCATTTCCAAAATGCCAGCCAACAGAAAAGCTGGCCAGGCAATCCACATCCAGCGTTGTGACCACATGTTCTTGTCTCCTCGTGGGTTGTGTGACAGTCAGGTCAAGGGTGTCGGAGCAAACAACGCCCCGACCTGATTCCGTTATTTGACCGGGGGCTCCGCCACCAGAGGTGAGGCCACATGATTGCGCGCCTGCTGAGCAGGCTGCAAGGTTTCCAGCACCTTGGCTTTGGCCTGTCCTTCCAGGGCATGCGCCGCCTTCAGATCACGTTCGAAATCGGCCTTGTTGAGCACGGGATCAGCGCCTTTGATCGCGATCACTGCTGTAACGATGGCCGCCACGACCACCACAAGAGGGCCGCCCACCACCATCCACATGTGAGGCACTTTCCACCAGGGGACGGGCTGAGACGGCTGCGAAGGGTGGGCGGTGCTGGTGTTCATGTTGATGGTCGGTTTCGAATGGAGGGGTTCACTTTATCGAGGAATGAGGAACGCGGCTTTTTCTTCCACCTGCGACACATCTTCCCCTGTTGACCGAATGTCAAATTGAATGGGGTGCGAACCAGAGGACGCAGCGTCTGGGGGCACCTGCACCCGAATCACGGCAGACCTCACCTCGGTGGGCAACACCTCCACCTCGGTCTCAGAGGCGATGGTGATGCCCGGTAGACCAGAGACACTGATCACGTAGCGCTGTTTGGACTCGGTCGCGTTCATCACCTGCAGCCTGAACACGTTCTCGATGCGCCCTTGCTCCACCATGCGGGCCAGCGCGCCCCGGTCCCGGATCACGTCCACCTTGAGCGGGGTGCGCAAGTACAGACTCACCATGACGGCGGTCGTGATCGCCATCAGGATGCCGGTGTAAATGAGCACGCGCGGGCGCAGTCCCCGCTTGACCATTTCTGCCGTCGTCCAGCCGTTGGCCATGCCATTCTGTGTCGCGTACTTCACCAGCCCACGCGGATAGCCCACCTTGTCCATCACCTCATCACACACATCAATACAGGCACCGCACCCGATGCACTCGTATTGAAGGCCCTTGCGAATGTCGATGCCGGTCGGGCAGACCTGAACGCACAGCGTGCAATCCACACAGGCGCCCAGGCCCAGCGCCTTGGGGTCGGCTTTCCTGGAACGTGGACCCCTCGGTTCGCCCCGCTTTTCGTCGTAGGTGACGATCATCGTGTCCTTGTCGAACATCGCGCTCTGGAAGCGCGCGTAGGGACACATGTACTTGCACACCTGCTCGCGCATGAAGCCCGCATTGCCATAGGTCGCGAAGCCGTAGAAGAAGATCCAGAAGGTCTGCCACGGCCCGAGGGATGCAGCCAGGGAAACGGCTGCCAGCTCACGAATGGGCGTGAAGTACCCGACGAACGTAAAACCCGTCCAGAGGGCAAACAGAATCCAGAGCGCGTGTTTGAGCCATTTTTTGCCGAACTTCTGCGCGGACAGATCGGCCTGGTCCAGTCGCATGCGTGCGGACCGGTCGCCCTCAACCCTTTTTTCTATCCAGAGGAACACCTCGGTGTACACCGTCTGGGGGCACGCATAGCCGCACCACAGGCGGCCAGCCACGGCCGTGAACAGGAACAGGGCCAGCGCCGAGATGACCAGCAAACCCGTCAGGTAGATGAAGTCCTGCGGGTAGAGCACCAGTCCAAATATGTAAAAACGGCGCGCTTCGAGATCGAAGAGCACCGCCTGTCGTGCGTTCCACTCCAGCCACGGAAGACCGTAAAACACGATCTGGGTGATCCAGACGGTGAGCCAGCGCCACTTGGAGAACAGCCCCGAAACCGATCGGGGATAGATCTTCTGCCGCGAGGCATAAAGGGACACCATCTCCTCGTCTTCTGCTACACCTCCTTGGGGGCTGGCAGCAGACACTGGGACCATGGGTTTGTTGGCGTCGGTAGAAGCGGAGCTCACGAGATGCCTATATAGGTAAGAAACGCCAGAAGGGGCCGCCTTTCGGCGCCCCCTTCTCGATCAAGCGCGAATCACTTCGCTGGCTTGTTGGACATGCCCCAGACGTACGAGGCCAGCACCGTGATCTGACTCTCGTTCAGCTTGCCGGCCTGAGCAGGCATCTGGTTGGTAAAGCCATTGTTCACGGCGCGCACGATGGCCTCTTCGCCCCAGCCGTGCAGCCAGATGCCATCGGTCAGGTTGGGCGCACCCAGCGCCTGGGTACCTTTGCCGTCTTGTCCGTGACAGGCCGCACAGGCAGCGAACTTGGCCTTGCCTTGAGAAGCGCGCACCGCATCGTTCGGGCTGCCAGAGAGGCTGAGCACGTAATGAGCCACGTCGCGCACTTCTTCGGGCGTGCCGACTGCCGCGGCCATGGGGGGCATCACGCCGATGCGGCCGTCGGTGAGCGTGGTCTTGATGACGTCTGGAGCGCCGCCGTGCAGCCAGTCGCCGTCGGTCAGGTTGGGGAAACCCTTCGCGCCGCGTGCGTCAGACCCATGGCACTGGGCGCAGTTGTTCATGAACAAGCGCTCGCCAATGGCCATCGCAGCGGCATCGCCCGCGAGATCCTCAGGCTTCATGCCGTTGAACTTGGCGTAGATTGGCGCAATCGCCGCTTCAACCTTGTCGACTTCGGTTTGATGCTGCCCTTGTGAAGACCACCCGAGCACGCCTTGGAACTTGCCAAACATGGGGTACAGGGCGCCATACGCCAACGCGAAGATCACCGTGATGATGAACAGGTACACCCACCATTTCGGCAATGGGTTGTTCATCTCTCTGAGGTCACCGTCCCACACATGGCCGGTGGTGTTGTCGCCATGGGTCGCGGCTTTGGTGGTGCCGCTGATCCAGAGCAGGATCAGGCAGGCAATGATGCTGACCAACGTCAGCCCACCCACCCAAAGATGCCAGAAATCGCTTGTAAAGTCGCTCATGATGTTTCTCTTGTTGGTTCTGCGAATCAGTCGTCTTGGAGAGGCAGCCGGGCCGCTTCGTCAAAACTGGCTTGATTCCGTTTGGACCAGGCCCAGACCACGATCCCCACGAAGGCCAGGAAGCTGACCACGGTGACGATGCTGCGCATGTCGTTGATGTCCATGGACGCCTCCTTTATTGGGTCTTGCCGTCGGTCGCAGGGGCTGCGGTCTTGGCATCTGCGGCGGGAGCCACAGCGACGGGAGCCGCAGGAGCAGCTTCCACGGCAGCCACCGGTGCTGCTGCAGCGGACGCGGCAGGAGCCGCAGCTGGCTTGGCCGCAGCGCGTGCGGTCCCCAGAACCTGCAGGTAAGCCACCAGCGCATCCAACTCGGTCTTGCCCTTGACGTCTTCGACCGATTTGGCGATCTCTGCGTCCGAGTAAGGAGCGCCCAGAGTGCGAAGCACTTCCATGCGCTTGGGCAGACCGTTCTCGTCCACGGCTTTCTGCGACAACCACGGGTAGGCCGGCATGTTGGACTCGGGCACCAGATCACGCGGGTTGTTCAGGTGGATGCGGTGCCATTCGTCGCTGTAGCGGCCGCCGACGCGATGAAGGTCAGGACCCGTGCGCTTGGAACCCCACTGGAAGGGATGGTCGTACACGTATTCACCGGCCACCGAGTAAGGACCGTAGCGCAGGGTTTCCGCCTGGAAGGGGCGGATCATCTGCGAGTGGCAGTTGTAGCAACCTTCTTTCACGTAGACGTCACGCCCGGCAATTTGAAGCGGTGTATAGGGCTTCAGACCTTCAATCGGCTGGGTTGTGGACTTCTGGAAAAACAAGGGAACGATTTCCACCAAGCCGCCCACCGTCAGCACGAGCGTGATCAACACGATCATGAGAAAGTTGTTGGTCTCGATCCGGGCGTGGCCTTCGAGTTTGTGTTCGGTTGACATTTTTGTGGTTCCTCAGGCGTGGGCTGGGTTGACCGCGAGCACAGGCACATTCACGATGCGACCTTGCAGCGCTGTCTTGATGGTGTTCCAAAGCATGATCAACATGCCACTGAGGTACAGCAAGCCACCCAACAAGCGGATCACGTAGAAGGGGAAGGTCGCCTTGACGGACTCGACGAAGGTGTAGGTCAGGCTGCCGTCGGGGTTGACCGAACGCCACATCAGACCCTGCATCACACCGGCAATCCACATCGCGGCGATGTACAACACGATGCCGATGGTGGCCAACCAGAAGTGCATCTCAATGGCGGGCACCGAGTACATCTTCTTCTGGCCGAACAGGCGAGGAATCAGGTAGTACAGCGAACCCATGGACACCAGACCCACCCAGCCCAGGGCACCCGAGTGCACGTGGCCCACGGTCCAGTCGGTGTAGTGAGACAGGGCATTGACGGTCTTGATGGACATCATCGGACCTTCGAACGTGGACATGCCGTAGAACGACAGGGACACGATCAGGAAGCGCAGGATGGGGTCGTCACGCAGTTTGTGCCAGGCACCCGAGAGGGTCATGATGCCGTTGATCATGCCGCCCCAGCTGGGCGCCAGAAGGATCAGCGAGAACACCATGCCAACGGACTGGGTCCAGTCAGGCAGCGCGGTGTAGTGCAGGTGGTGAGGACCCGCCCACATGTAGGTGAAGATCAGCGCCCAGAAATGGACGATGGACAG
The DNA here is from genome assembly GCF_002001205.1 of Hydrogenophaga sp. A37. Lineage (GTDB taxonomy): Bacteria > Pseudomonadota > Gammaproteobacteria > Burkholderiales > Burkholderiaceae_C > Hydrogenophaga. Next base: position 117,806 of record NZ_MUNZ01000101.1, on the reverse strand, counting down.
GCGGTAGGAGTAAACCGGACGCTCGGCCTGCTTGGGGATGAAGTAATACATCATGCCCAGGAAGGCGGCCGTCAGGAAGAAGCCCACGGCGTTGTGGCCGTACCACCACTGCACCATGGCGTCCTGAACACCCGCGTACGCCGAGTACGACTTGGTCAGGCTCACCGGAATCGCAGCGCTGTTGACGATGTGCAGCAGGGCCACGGCGATGATGTAGGCGCCGAAGAACCAGTTGGCGACATAGATGTGCTTGACCTTGCGGATGCCGACGGTGCCGAAGAAGTTGATGGCATAGGCCACCCACACCACGGTCAGCAACAGATCGATCGGCCACTCCAGCTCGGCGTACTCCTTGCCACTGGTCAAGCCCAGCGGCAAGGTGATCACGGCCAGCACCAGGACCAAGTTGTAACCAATGAACGTGAACCAGGCCAGCTTGTTCGAGAACAAGGGCGTGTGACAGGTTCTTTGCACCACGTAATAGCTGGTGGCGAAAAGGACCGACCCACCAAACGCAAAGATCACCGCGTTGGTGTGCAGCGGACGCAAGCGCCCGTAGGTCAGAAACTCAATACCCATATTGAGCTCGGGCCACGTCAGTTGGGCCGCGATGATCACGCCCACCAACATGCCCACCACGCCGTAAATTACGGACGCGACAGAAAACCATCGAATCACACTGTCGTTGTAGACCGCCGGCTGGCTGGTCTTTGATGTCACGGACATACAGAACTCCTCATTAATGCCACTGGTCAAGTGTCTTCATGCAACCCGGCGGGCGCCTTGACTTAAGTCAATCACCTCTCAGAACACGCTCGCCCTCTCGCTCGATGTTGTCAAACTGGCCTGCGTTGAGTGCCCACCAGAAGATGCCGATGATGATGAAAACCAGCACCACCGACACGGGTATCAGCAAATACAGAACGTCCATGGGAAATACCTCAGAAAAACAATCGGCGGCCTGATCCGATCAGGTGGTTGCAGCCACCTCATCGCGTGAAAGGGCTTCGGGCACCGACCCCGCGTCGCGGGTCAGTCGAAGGGCATTGGCAATCACCAGCAGCGAGCTTCCTGCCATGCCCAGGCCCGCCAGCCAGGGAGGCATCCAGCCGACCAGCGCCATCGGCACACTGATCAGGTTGTAAATGGCGGCCCAGGCGAGGTTCTGCCGCACGATGCGCATCGTGGAGCGCGCTTGCCTGAGCGTCAACACCACGTCCATGACCTTGCCTCCTTGAATGACATAGTCCGACTGCGCCTGGGCCAGCGGTGCGGCATGTCCCAACGCGAACGAGGTGTCGGCCCGGGCCAGCACCGGGCCATCGTTCAGACCGTCTCCCACCATCGCCAGGCGAACGCCGCGCGCCTGCAAGGCCACCACCTCGGCCAGCTTCTGCTCGGGCGAAGCGCCAGCGATCACATGCTCCACGCCCACCGCCCGTGCCACCTCCCATGCCGCGCTCTCGCGGTCGCCGGACAACAGCCAAGTGGCCAGGCCCATGCTGCGCAACGCGGCCACGGCGGCCTGTGCGTCGTCCCTCAAGCCCTCTTGCAAATCGAAGCTCGCCAGCCAGCCATGGGCATCGGTCAGGTGAACCCTCGAACCGCCCGTGGTGGCCTGCGACCCATGGCCGGCATCCAGACCGCAAAACACAGCAGACCCCAGCCGCGCATCGCCACCGCCCACCCTGCCACGCATGCCCTGCCCGGCCACTTCGATCACATCGGCCGTCGCAGGCAGCTGGAGCCCGGCATTGCGCGCCGCTTCGGCGATGGCGCGCGACACCGGGTGCAATGAACCCGCCGCCAGCGCCGCCGCCAGTGCCAAGGCCTGATCGCGGTCGCTGCCATCAAGTAGGGTCATGCCGCGCAGCTCGAGGCGGTCGTGGGTCAGCGTGCCGGTCTTGTCAAACACCACGGCATTGATGCCCGCCAGGTTCTCGAACGCCTGCAGGCGTCGCACCAGGATGCCGCGCCGCGCCAGCGCGCCGGCGGCGCTCAGCATGGCCGCGGGCGTGGCCAGCGACAAGGCGCACGGGCAGGTCACGATCAACACCGCCACCGCGACCGCCAAGGCCTTGGTGTGATCGATCTGCCACCAGTACCAGAACGCCAGGGCTGCCGCCGCCAGCACCAGCGCGAGGAACGGCGCAGCGATGCGGTCGGCCAACACGGCCAGCCGGGGCCTTTCGGTTGATGCCTTCTCCATGAGCGCCACGATCTGCGCAAACCGCGTGTCGCGGCCCAGCCGGTTCACTTTCAGCAAGACCGGTCCGGCCAGGTTGAAGCTGCCGGCCACCACCGGGTCACCCGCGTGGCGGGTCACGGGACGGGATTCGCCCGTGAGCAGGGCTTCATCGACCGTGGCCGACGCGCTCAACAAATCACCATCGCCGGGGAAAGCCTGACCGGCCTGCACGCGGACCACGTCGCCCACGACCAGCCGTCGCACCGACACGGTCTCGAAGGCGTCCGCGCTCTTCTGCCGATCACACACCTCAGGCAGGCGGTTCATCAGCGCGTCCAGCGCCCCGGCGGTGCGGTCGCGCGCCTTGAGCTCCAGGTAGCGGCCACCCAGCAGGAAAAACACGAACATCGTGAGCGAGTCAAACCAGACCTCTTCCCCCCAGGGACCGGTCGGATCGAACGTGGCCGCGGAACTCGCCAGAAAAGCCACAAGGATGCCGATGGACACCGGCGTGTCCATGCCCACGCGGCCCAGCCGAAGATCGCGCCAGGCGCCCCGGAAGAATGGCCCGCTGGCGAAGAAGACCACCGGCACGCTCAGAATCCAGCTCGCCCAGCGGAGCAGTTGATGGATATCGGCGGGGATCTCGCCCGGCACGGTCACGTAGGCCGGAAACGCATACATCATCACCTGCATCGCGCAGAAGCCCGCCACAAACAAGCGCCACAGTGCCTGCCGGGTTTCCTTCAACCGCTCACTGATCGAAAGGGCCTGCTGCAAGGGCAGCAACCGGTATCCGGTTTGCCCCACAACCTGCGCCAGGCTGGAGATGCGGGTCTGCGAAGGGTCCCAGCGCAGGGTGAGGCGGCGGGTGGCGGCATGCACCTGGGCGAACTGCACGCCTGGCAGGTTCTGCAAGGCGCATTCCACCGTGTCGGCGCAGGCGGCGCAGTACATGCCCTGCACCATGAGCACCGATTCCGCGACCCTCCGACCTTCATTTTCTGAAAATTCGGTGAACTCCTGCTGCTCCAAAGGATCGTCCAGCACCAGGAAATCGTCGGTCACCGTCAGCGGGCCCCGATGGGCGCCGAACAGATCGGCCACGGCACCCGCCCCGCCGACCGCAACAGGCTCAGGCAGGGAGCGCCCCAGCATTGTTCCCACAGGGGGCGCGATGACAGCCTCATTCATGTCGCGAGGGTAATTCAGGTCGGAGTCCATGCGGTTGATTTAAGTCAATCACCCAAAGGCGGTCATTGCGTAGCCTAATACTTGTTCAGCAACAACCAACAGGAGAAAACCATGTACAAGCGCATTCTGGTGGCCACTGACGGCTCCAAACTCTCTAGCATGGCGGTCGAACACGCCATTGCCCTGGCCGACATCACTGGTGCCGAAGTGATCGCTCTGAAAGTGGTGCCCCGCTACCCACAGACTTACTTTGAAGGTGGCGTGGCTTTGGCGGCAGCTGAAGTGGCCCGCATCGAGAAGCAATGGAACGACGATGCCATGGAAGCCGTCAATGCGGTGAAGGCCGCAGGCCAGAAGCTGGAGGTGAAGGTCAAGCCGGTGACGGTGAAGTCCGACCTGATCGCAGAGGCCATCATCGCGGCGGCCAAGCGCAACAAGGTGGACCTGATCGTGATGGCCTCGCACGGTCGCAAAGGCATCAAGCGCCTGCTGCTGGGCAGTGAGACGCAACAGGTTCTCACGCACTCGCACATTCCGGTGCTCGTACTCAGGTAACCCCCTGCGCCGCAGGTACTGGGCTCCCCCCGCGCCGCCTTCGGCGTCACCCCCCAAGGGGCAACGCGAGCGGCCCGGCGAAGCCGGTTCCGCCACGTTCTGGGTTTTGTGCACGCGCTCCGGATGTCACTCCGCAGCGCGTTTTTTTTCTTTCATGCGAAAGACGTCTTGTACTGCTCGCGCAGCAGGTTCTTTTGGACCTTGCCCATGGTGTTGCGCGGCAACGCGCTCACCACGAAGCAGCGCTTGGGGATCTTGAAGTTGGCGAGTTGGGACTTGAGTGCGGCGATCACTTGGTCCGGGTCCACGGCGGCGCCGGGTTTGGCGATGATCACCGCGATGCCAACCTCGCCGAAGTCCGGGTGCGGCACTCCCACCAGCGCGCTCTCGGCCACGCCAGGCATGTCGTTGATGTAGCCCTCGATCTCGGCCGGGTAGACGTTGTAGCCGCCGGAGATGATCAGGTCTTTGCTGCGGCCAACGATGGTGACGTAGCCCCGTTCGTCCACGCGGCCTACATCGCCGGTCTTGAAGAAGCCGTCGGCGGTGAACTCTTCGGCCGTTTTCTCCGGCATGCGCCAGTAGCCCTTGAACACGTTGGGCCCACGCACCTGGATGCCCCCGATCTCGCCCTGTGGCACCGGCTGATCGCCATCCCCCATCACCCTCAGCTCCACCCCCGGCAGCGGGAAACCCACGGTGCCACCACGCCGCTCGGTCTGCCCCGGGTAACGCGGGTCTTCGCCGCAGGGGTTGGAGGTGAGCATGACCGTTTCGCTCATGCCGTAACGCTCCAGGATGGTGTGCCCGGTGCGGCCCTGCCACTCGGTGAAGGTCTCGATCAGCAGCGGCGCCGAGCCCGCAATGAAGAGACGCATGTGGCTGGCCTGCGCCGGCGTGAGCGTGGGCTCGGCCAGCATGCGCACATACAGCGTGGGCACGCCCATGAACACCGTGGCCTCGGCGAACCTGGCGATCACCCGCTTCGGGTCGAACTTCGAGAACCAGATCATCTTGCTGCCGTTGATCAGCGCCCCATGGATGGCGACGAACAGGCCGTGCACGTGAAAAATGGGCAGCGCGTGGATCAGCACGTCATCGGGTTGCCACTGCCAGTAGTCGCGCAGCATCACGGCGTTGCTGCGCATGTTGCCGTGCGTGAGCATGGCGCCCTTGCTGCGACCGGTGGTGCCACTGGTGTAGAGGATGGCGGCGAGGTCGTCGTCTTGCAGCGTGGCAGGTGTGTGGCCGTCGCTCATGTGGGCCGCGCGGTCCAGCAGGCTGCCCCTGCGGTCGTCGCCCAGCGTGAACACGAATTTCGTCCCCGCCGTGAAGGCGATCTTGCTCACCCAGCCGTGGTTCTTCGGACTGCAGACCATCACCGCCGGCTCGGCGTTGCCGACGAAGTACTCGATCTCGGCGCTCTGGTACGCGGTGTTGAGCGGTAGAAACACATGGCCCGTGCGCAGCGTCGCCAGGTACAGCACCATGGCCTCGACCGACTTCTCGACCTGCACCGCGATGCGCGACGCGGGAGGCAGCTCCAGCGAATCGAGCAGGTTGGCCACCATGGCCGTGGCGCGGTCGAGGTCGCGCCAGCTATAGATCAGCCCTTCATCGGTCTCGACAGCGGTGCTGTCCAGTTGGGCAGGAAAGGCAGCGCGCAGGGCGACGAACAGGTTTTTATTGCTCATGTGAGTCCGAAAGAAACGTTCAGAAATTCGGCGGACGTTTGGCCAGGAAGGCCGCGATGCCTTCGCGATGTTCGGCATGGTCGGCGTAGTCGTAGGCAGTGGGCAGCAAAGCCGCCGCGTCCAGTCCGCCCGCCAGGGCGCGCAGCGTCTGCTTGTTCAGGCGGGCCGCCTGCGGGGCCAGGCGCGCCATGTGCCGAGCGCGCTGGAAGGCCGCGGCCGGAACGTCTGCATCGGGCAGAACCGTCTGCAGAAAACCACGCACCAGCATGGTGGGTGCGTCCAGCACCGCAGCTTCCAGCAGCATCTGGCGCGCCGTGGCCAAACCCACCTCGCGCGCCACCAGTTCGGCCTCTCGCGGCGCCATGGGAAAGCCGAGCTTGGCGATCGGCGCACCGAAACGCGCACCCTGCCCCGCCACACGGATGTCGCAACAGCTGGCGATCTCCACGCCCGCCCCCATGCAGTTGCCCTCGATCTGCGCCACGATGGGCAGGTCGCAGGCCAGCATGGCCGAGAGGCCGCCCCAGACATCGTTCTCGTGAAAGTCTCGCAGGCCTTCGGGGTGGAAACGGAAGTCGGTGTACTCAGCGATGTCACCGCCCGCACAGAAATGTCCACCCTCGCCCGCCACCACCACAGCACGCACGTCGGCGCGCTGTTGCAGCTCGGCAAACACCTGCCTCAGTTCGCGCCACATCGCTCGCGACATGGCGTTGAACTTGGCCGGGTTCGACAGCGTCACCAGCGCCACCGCGCCATCCATCAGAAAACAGACTTGCCCTGACACACGGTCCTCTCTGGCGCGAGGCTCAGTCAAGCTTGGCACCGGAGGCCTTGACCACCTGTGCCCACTTCTTCAGCTCGGTCTTGATGAACCCGTCGAACTGCGCGCCAGTGAGGTTGGGAAACTCGGCCCCTTGCGAAGCCCAGACCAGCTTGGCGTCGTCGGCTTGCACTGCCTTGCGAATCTCTTCGATGGCGCGCGCCTGTGCATCGGCCGGCGTGCCCTTGGGGGCCCAGACGCCGTACCAGGTGGTCACGTTGTAGTCGGGCAGGCCCATTTCCGCTGCACTGGGGACCTCCGGAAAAGCCGGACTGCGCTTGTTGCCCGAGACCATCAGCGCCTTGATGCGCCCGCCCTTGATGTGGGCAGCCGATGAACCGAGCCCATCAAACATCATGTCCACGTTGCCAGCGATCAGGTCATTGAGCGCCGGACCCGCGCCTCGGTAGGGGATGTGCGTGATGAAGGTTTTGCTCTGCAGTTTGAACAACTCGCCAGCCAGATGGTGCGAGGTGCCGCCGCCGGCCGAACCGTAGTTGAGCTTGCCAGGGTTGGCCTTGACTTGCTCAAGGAAGGCTTTGAAATCCAGGTTGCCGAACTTCTTGGCGTTGACCACCAGAACCTGCGGCACGCTGGCCACCTGGATCAGCGGCACCAGATCACGCTCCAGGTCGTATTCCAACCTCGGGTACATGCTGGGCGCGATGGTGTGATGCACCGCACCCATGAACAAGGTGTAGCCGTCGGGCGCGGCTTTGGCCGCGATACCGGCGCCCAGCGTGCCGCCGGCACCTCCCCGGTTGTCGATCACCAAGGCCTTGCCGGTGTTTTTGGTGAACTGCGCGGCCATTGGACGGGCGAAAGCGTCGGTGCCGCCACCGGCCGGGAATGGCACGATCATGGTCACCGGCTTGCTGGGCCAGGTACCCTGCGCATGGCCGGCGCCGCTGTACACCACCAGGCCAGCCGCAGCGGCAAGCAGCACGTCGCGCCGATTGAAATTGATTTGTTGCATGGTTTGTCTCTGTTATTTTGGTGGAAGAGCGTCAGGGCAGCAGGTCCTTGATCGATGACGCGACCGGGACCTTGCCCAGCGCGAGCGCTGCCCGATTTTTATCGAGCTTCTTGAGGTCGTAGAGGTAGTTCACCATCAGCCCGTAGGACTGCTTGAAGCCCTTGACCGAAGGATCGGCAGCCCAATTCAGGCGCTCGACCCGTGCGCCGTTGCCCAGGTGAAACCGTGCCACCGCGTCCAGCGGCTTGCCCTCCTTGAGCTCCTGGGCCAGGTAGCGCGCGGCCCATTGCTTGAGGGCCACACGCGGCGGCGATTTTTCGACCAGCTCTGGAGCCGCTTCCCAAGCCTGCAGCAATTCTGCTGGCGCGTTCTTGGTCAGCCAGCCACGCAAACCAGGAATCGGAGAGAGCGTCGCAAACGTCTTGAGGCGCGGAAACTCCTCGTGCAGGCTTTCCACCACGCGCTTGATCAGCGAGTCGCCAAAGCTCACGCCACGCAACCCAGCCTGGGTGTTGCTGATGGAGTAGAAGATGGCGGTGGTGGCGCGGCCCAGATCGGCCGGCGCGGCAGATTCATCCAGCAGCGGCGTGATGCTGGCGGCGATCTCATTGATCAGCGCCACCTCGACGAAGATCAACGGCTCACCCGGCAGGCGCGGGTGAAAGAAGCCGTAACAACGCCGGTCGCTGTCCAGCCGGTTTTTCACATCGTCCCAGCTGCGGATGTCGTGCACCGCTTCGTACTTGATGAGCTTTTCCACCAGTGAGGCGGGCGAGTCCCAACTGATGCGGCGCAGCTCCAGAAAGCCCACATCGAACCACGTGGAGAACATGTACTCCATCTCCACGTCCAGCGCGAGCAGGCGTTTGTCGGCCTTGAGTTGCGGCTGCATCTCCGCCCGCAGGTTCACCAGAAACGGAATGCCGTCCGGGTGGGCGCTGAAGCGCTGCAGCAGGCGCCGGCGCGGCGACACCGTGGCGCGCCGGTACAGCACTTCGGCAGCGGCTTCGTCGGGCGTTCCCACCGCTGCCGCGTACTTCAGCTGCGCCGCCTTCACCTGCGCCGGATCGGCCACAAAGCGTTCGCTCATGAGCAGCCAAAGATCGCGCCGGTGGGCAGGCGGTGCACTGGCACACCAATCCATCAAGGCCCCGGCGCGGCGCCCCCCTTCGACCTCGCTCACCAGCGGGTCAACAATGGCCTTGAGCTCGCCGAGCTTGTGGCGCAAGGCGCTCGGCGACATCGCCTCCTCTCCCTGGCGCAGTCGGGCTCTGAGACGGTCTTGAGTGGATCGCGCCGTCGGTGCCGGTTTGCGCAGACGGGAGACGCGTTCGGTCAGCCATTCGCGGGTGTTCATGCCGTGATCCTTGACTTCTGGTTGCGCGCGAGCTCACGCAGCGCCACGCGCTGGCGCGTCAGATGGGTGCGCATGGCCGCCTCCGCACCCTCGGCGTCGTGCGCCTTGAGGGCGGCGTAGACCGCCATGTGTTCCGACAGGCTTTGCTCCAGGCGTCCCGGTGCGTGCAACTGCTGCAGGCGGGCGAGCTTGACGATCTTGCGCAGGTCGCCGATCACCTGGGCCAGCCAGCGGTTGTTGGCCAGCAGGATGATGGCCTCGTGGATCGCGAAGTTGGTCTCGTAGTACTCGGTGATGCGCTTGGCCTTGGCACTGCGCTGGAGGCGGTCATGCAGTTGTTCCAACGCGCCGAGGTCGGCATCGGTCGCGTTGTTCGCCGCCTCGAACGCGCAACGCCCCTCGAGCAAGGCGATCACCGGGAAGATTTCGTCCAGATCGCGTTCGGTGATCTCGCTCACGAAGCAGCCTCGACGAGGCTCGTGGCGCAACAAGCCCTCCGCCGTCAGCACCTTGAGCGCCTCACGCAGCGGCGTGCGCGAGATCGACCACTCGCTGCACAACCCTGGCTCATCAACGAAGCTGCCTGGCGCCAGCTCACCCGTGAAGATGCGCTCTCGAAGCTTCGAGGCCACTTCATCGTGCAGGGAGTTGAGCACCAGTCGCATCTGTGATTACCTGTAATTACAGATAATATTAAAGCGCCACTCGCATCTGGAAACGGGTATTTACCCGCAGGCCCCGCTTGGTCAGATGAACGGTCGACTGATCATCCGATGCGTGCCCGAGCCGGCATCGCCGTCACGTCACCGGGTGCGGTGACTCAGGGACGGCGACCGCACCACACCCACATCACAACCCCGCCCAGGATCATGGGCACGCAGAGCCACTGCCCCATGCTCATGCCCAACGTGAGCAGGCCCAAGTGGGCATCGGGCTCGCGGAAGAACTCGGCGATGAAGCGGAACACGCCGTAGCCGAACAAGAACGCCGCGCTCACCCGCCCAGTGGCGCGCGGCTTGCGCGCGTACAGCCACAGCAGCACAAAGAGCAGCAGCCCCTCCATCAGGAACTGATAGACCTGCGAGGGATGGCGCGGCAGGTCACCCGCCCCCCTGAACACCGTGCCCCAGGGCAGTGACGGGTCGGCCACACGGCCCCAGAGCTCACCGTTGATGAAATTGCCGACGCGGCCAGCAGCCAGCCCGGTGGGCACACAGGGCGCCACAAAATCCATCACCTGCAGCCAAGGCCGCTGGCGGCTGCGCGCGTACCAGACCATGGCCACCAGCACGCCCAGCATGCCGCCGTGAAAACTCATGCCGCCTTGCCAAACCGCAAACACCTCCAATGGGTGACTCAGGTAGTAGGCCGGTTTGTAGAACAGGCAGTAGCCGATACGACCGCCGACCACCACGCCCATGACCCCGAGAAACAGGATGTCTTCCACATCGCGCGCGGTCCAGGGGCTCGGCGTGGTGATCGAAGCGAACGGTTGGTGCTTCAGGCGTGCCCGACCCAGCAGCACGAAGAGGCCAAAGGCTGCGAGGTAGGTCAGCCCATACCAGTGAATGGCGATGGGGCCGAGTTGCAGGGCGACAGGGTCGATGGAGGGATGGATCAACATGGCTGTGGATTGTGCACGTGGCAAAAAGGCTCCGCGCTGAAAGCGCATTCAGAGGGCCAGAAACCAAACAGCCCCCGAAGGGGCTGCCTGGTTGCCGGGCCATTGGGCTCAGTCGCCCAGCAACGACAGGTCGCGCACGGCGCCTTTGTCCGCCGAGGTCGCCAGCAAGGCGTAGGCCTTGAGTGCCGTCGATACCTTGCGCGGGCGCGGCAGCACGGGCTTCCAGCCTTTGGCGTCTTGTTCGGCTCGGCGTTGCGCCAGTTCTTCGTCGCTCACCAACAGGTTGATGCTGCGGTTGGGAATGTCGATGCGGATCTTGTCGCCATGGCGCACCAGGCCGATCGCACCACCCGCTGCTGCTTCGGGCGAACAGTGGCCGATGGACAGGCCCGAGGTGCCACCAGAGAAGCGCCCATCGGTCAGCAGCGCGCAGGCCTTGCCCAGGCCCTTGGACTTGATGTAGCTGGTCGGGTAAAGCATTTCCTGCATGCCAGGGCCGCCTTTGGGACCCTCGTAGCGCACGACCACCACGTCGCCGGCCTTCACCTTGTCGGCCAGGATCTCAGCCACGGCTTCGTCCTGCGATTCGGTCACGTAGGCCGATCCTTCGAACACCAGGATGGACTCGTCCACCCCTGCTGTTTTCACCACGCAGCCATCGAGCGCGATGTTGCCATGCAGCACGGCCAGCCCACCCTCTTGCGAGAAGGCGTGTTCGCCCGAGCGGATGCAACCTTCAGCGCGGTCCACATCCAGGCTGGGCCAGCGCGTGGCCTGGCTGAACGCCACTTGTGTGGGAATGCCTGCCGGGCCGGCCATGTAAAAGGTCTTGACGTCTTCGGACGGGTTGCGGGCAATGTCCCACTGGTCCAGCGCGTCCTTCATGGTCTTCGCGTGGATGGTGGGCACGTCGGTGTGCAGCTTGCCGGCGCGGTCGAGCTCGCCCAGGATGGCCATGATGCCGCCCGCGCGGTGCACGTCTTCGATGTGGTACTTGTTGGTGTTGGGCGCCACCTTGCACAGCTGAGGCACCACGCGCGAGAGACGATCGATGTCCTGCATGGTGAAGTCGATGCCAGCCTCCTGAGCGATCGCCAGGATGTGCAGGATGGTGTTGGTCGAACCGCCCATGGCGATGTCGAGCGTGATCGCATTCTCGAAGGCCTTGAAGCCCATGGAGCGCGGCAGCACCGACTCGTCGCCCTGTTCGTAGTAACGCTCGCACAGCGCCACCGCCGTGCGACCGGCGCGCTTGAAGAGTTGCTCGCGGTCAGCGTGCGTGGCCACCACGGTCCCGTTGCCTGGCAGCGCCAGCCCCAGCGCCTCGGCCAGGCAATTCATGGAGTTGGCGGTGAACATGCCCGAGCACGAGCCGCAGGTCGGGCAGGCCGAACGCTCCACTTCGGCGAGGTCGGCGTCGCTCACCTTGTCGTCCACAGCCATCACCATCGCGTCCACCAGGTCGAGCTTCTTGAACTCCATGACATGGGTCTGCGGGTTGGCCAGGCGCACCTTGCCGGCCTCCATCGGACCACCCGACACGAACACCACCGGGATGTTCAGGCGCATCGCGGCCATCAACATGCCGGGTGTGATCTTGTCGCAGTTGGAGATGCACACCAGCGCGTCGGCACAGTGCGCATTGACCATGTACTCCACCGAGTCGGCGATCAGGTCGCGGCTAGGCAGCGAATACAGCATGCCGTCGTGGCCCATGGCAATGCCATCGTCCACCGCGATGGTGTTGAATTCCTTGGCCACGCCGCCTGCGGCTTCGACCTCGCGTGCCACCAGCTGGCCCAGGTCCTTCAGGTGCACATGGCCGGGCACGAACTGGGTGAAGGAGTTGGCGATGGCGATGATGGGTTTGCTGAAATCGCCATCCTTCATGCCAGTGGCACGCCACAGGGAACGGGCACCCGCCATGTTGCGGCCGGCGGTGGAGGTCTTGGAGCGGTAAACGGGCATGATGAAGCTTCTTCAGTGACGTGTGGGACTGGGACTTGGAGCGCAGCCCTCAATTATCCCGCAAGGGCCTGTGCGACCCGGGGTTGGCGGCAGCAGCCACGGCACTGGCGTGGACACTGCCCGCCGCATGGAGGAGGCGGTCAGCGGCGCCTGGGTTTGATGCCCAAAGCCTCGCGCTGCTTGTCGATACGATCCTGTTTTTTCTGGTCCATCTTTTCCATTTCCTTGCGCTTGGTGTAACCCGTGGCATCTGCCCATGCCCACCAGGCCACCGCCAACGCAAACGGTGACAGCACCCACCACCAAGACAGCCCGGCAACGGAACCGATCTCCAGGTACTTCAACAACATCAGGGCGACGCCCAGAATCAGCAAATACATCACACTCTCCGGTAAAGGTCCGATGAAGCTCGGCAAGTTCCTGTAAGCCCCCGCGAGACACCCAGGCCAACTCGCTAAAATCGCGCTCTGTGAGATGTTCACTTCCACACAAAAGGACGACACCATGAAACGCGCTCTGATGATTATGGCTGCGATGGCCGCCATTTCTGCCCCTGCCATGGCCGACCAGGCACTGGCCACCGCCAAGAACTGCATGGCTTGCCACGCGACAGACAAAAAGCTGGTGGGTCCTGCCTACAAAGACGTCGCCAAAAAATACGCTGGCGATGCCAAAGCCGCCGACATGCTGGCCGCGAAGATCATGAAAGGTGGCGTTGGCGTTTGGGGTGCGATCCCCATGCCAGCCAATGCCCAGGTCAATGACGCGGACGCCAAGAAGCTCGCGGCCTGGGTGTTGAGCCTGAAGTAATCAACGATTGCGCTCAAAACAAAAAACCCGCTGGATACCAGCGGGTTTTTTGTTGCCTGGCACTTTTCAAATGTCAGGCATGGGGCCAGAACGTCAATTGTTTTCGGACAACTGATCAAGGATGGCCGGGTTCTCCAGGGTGGATGTGTCCTGTGTGATGGCCTCGCCCTTGGCAATCGAGCGCAGCAGGCGGCGCATGATCTTGCCGGACCGGGTCTTGGGCAGGTTGTCACCGAAGCGGATGTCTTTCGGCTTGGCGATGGGGCCGATCTCCTTGCCCACCCAGTCGCGCAGCACCTTGGCAATCGCTTTGGCTTCGTCACCCGTGGGGCGCGAGCGCTTGAGCACCACGAAGGCCACGATGGCCTCGCCGGTCAGGTCATCAGGGCGGCCCACCACAGCGGCTTCAGCCACCAGGTCGGTCTTGCCCACCAGCGCCGACTCGATCTCCATCGTGCCCATTCGGTGCCCCGAGACGTTCAGCACGTCGTCGATGCGGCCCGTGATGCGGAAATAGCCGCGATCCACGCTGCGCACCGCACCGTCACCGGCCAAGTAGTAGCCTTTGAGCTCGTCAGGGAAGTAGCTCTTCTTGAAACGCTCGGGGTCGCCCCAGATGGTGCGGATCATTGACGGCCAAGGTTTCTTGACGACCAGAATGCCGCCCGCGCCATTGGGCACATCGTTGCCCGTCTCGTCGACGATGGCGGTGGTGATGCCCGGCAGCGGCAGCGTGCAGGAACCCGGCACCAGCGGCGTGGCGCCCGGCAGCGGGGTGATCATGTGGCCACCGGTCTCGGTCTGCCAGAAGGTGTCCACGATGGGGCAACGCTCTCCACCCACGTGTTTGTAGTACCACATCCAGGCTTCGGGGTTGATGGGCTCGCCCACCGAGCCCAGGAGGCGCAGGCTGCTCAGGTCCGAGCGCGCCGGGTGCACCTTCTCGTCGCCTTCGGCGGCCTTGATCAGCGAGCGGATCGCGGTCGGCGCCGTGTAGAAGATCGTGCATTTGTGCTTCTCGATCATCTGCCAGAAGCGACCTGCGTTCGGGTAGGTGGGCACGCCTTCAAACACGATCTGCGTGGCCCCAGCGGCCAGCGGGCCGTAGGCCACGTAAGTGTGGCCGGTGATCCAGCCGATGTCGGCCGTGCACCAGAAGACGTCGGAATCCTTCAGGTCGAAGGTCCAGTTCATCGTGAGGTTGGCCCACAGCAGGTAGCCGCCGGTGCTGTGCTGCACACCCTTGGGGGTACCGGTGGAGCCTGAGGTGTAAAGGACAAACAGCGGGTGCTCGGCGCTCACCATTTCGGCGGGGCAATCGTTGGAGGCAGCGTCCATGACTTCGTGCATGAAGCTGTCGCGGCCGGCCACCATGTTGACGGCGGTGGGCGTGCGCTGGAACACGATCACGTCCTTCACGCACTCACAACCGCCCATCGCAATGCCTTCGTCCACGATGGACTTGAGCGGCAGTTCCTTGCCACCGCGCAGCTGGTAGTTGGCGGTGATGACCGCCACGGCGCTGGCGTTCTGGATGCGCTCCTGCAACGCCTTGGCCGAGAAGCCACCAAACACCACACTGTGGGTGGCGCCGATGCGGGCACAGGCCTGCATGGCCACCACACCTTCAATCGTCATGGGCATGTAGATGACGACGCGATCACCCTTCTTCACACCACGCACCTTCAAAGCATTCGCAAATTGCGACACCTTGGCCAGCAACTCTTTGTAGGTGACCTTGGTCACTTCACCACCATCGGCCTCGAAAATGATTGCGGTCTTGTTTTCGACCGGCGTGCCCATGTGGCGATCCAGGCAGTTGTACGAGGCGTTCAACTCACCATCTTCGAACCACTTGTAGAAAGGCTTGTTGGATTCGTCGAGCACCTTGGTGAAAGGTTTGCTCCAGGTCAGGGTTTCACGGGCGCGCTTGGCCCAGAAGCCTTCAAAGTCGCTCTCTGCCTCGGCGCACAGCGCGTCGTACGCGTCCATACCGGAAATGCAAGCCCCCTTGCGGAAGGCTTCGCTGGGCTCGAAGACACGGTTTTCAACCAAGGTCGATTCAATGGACGATGACGGCGTTGACATGGGCAAGTCTCCTCTTGGGGTGTGGAACAGTGAACCTGGCGAATGTGCGCAAAGGCTCTTACGAGCCGCTTACTTGGGCATTCAGGACCCGTCATCGGGGATCAGGATGAATGGTGCAAGCGCAAGGGTATTGTGATGGAGACCTACAATCGCGCTCAAGTTTTCCCGCGCCAGCGGCCCACCCCATTTTGTCAGCCATTCAATGAGTCACCCACCCAAAACCAACGGCAATCTGCAGGCTCTGCCCAACCTGATTTTCGCCAGCCGCTGGCTGCAACTGCCCCTGTATCTCGGGCTGATCCTGGCCCAGGGCATCTATGTGTTCCATTTCTGGGTGGAGTTGGTGCACCTGATCGAAGCCGCCTTTGGCAACAAGGACGCACTGGCCGCCCTGGTCAAGAGCATCGGCTACAAGGAGTCGTTCGATGTCACGGCGCTCAACGAAACCATCATCATGCTGGTGGTTCTGGCACTGATCGACGTGGTGATGATCTCCAACCTGCTGATCATGGTGATCGTGGGAGGTTACGAGACCTTCGTGAGCCGCATGAACCTGGAGAGCCACCCGGACCAGCCTGAGTGGCTCAGCCACGTCAACGCCTCGGTGCTTAAGGTGAAGCTGGCCACGGCCATCATCGGCATCAGCTCCATCCACCTGCTGAAGACCTTCATCAACGCCGCCAACTACTCTGAGCAGGTGCTCCAGTGGCAGACCATCATTCACGTGGTGTTCCTGCTCAGCGCCATGGCGATCGCGTTCACCGACCGGCTGATGAGCAAGCCTGCAGGTGACGCTCAC
Source organism: Hydrogenophaga sp. A37 (assembly GCF_002001205.1). Classification (GTDB taxonomy): domain Bacteria; phylum Pseudomonadota; class Gammaproteobacteria; order Burkholderiales; family Burkholderiaceae_C; genus Hydrogenophaga. Next base: position 101,730 of record NZ_MUNZ01000101.1, on the reverse strand, counting down.
TGAGAGCCACTCAATTCCTTCACGAATGCGGCCCGTGTGGCCGCTTTTTTTCGCCCGACGCCTCAGCGACCCACCATCCGGTCGGGCACCACCCAGCGGTCAAAGTCTTCGCCCGAGACAAAACCCAAAGCCAGCGCCGCCTCGCGCAGGGTGATGCCTTTCTGGTGCGCCACCTTTGCGATCTGTGCCGCCCGGTCGTAGCCGATGTGCGGGTTGAGCGCGGTCACCAGCATCAGCGAGCGCGCCAGCAGTTCGTTGATGCGCTCACGGTTCGGCTCGATGCCCACGGCGCAGTGGTGATCAAAGCTTCGCATGCCATCGGCCAGCAGGCGCACGCTCTGCAGAAAGTTGTGAGCCACCATCGGGCGGAACACATTGAGCTCAAAGTTGCCCGACGCACCACCCATGTTGATGGCCACGTCGTTGCCCATCACCTGGCAGCAGAGCATGGTGAGAGCCTCGCACTGCGTGGGGTTCACCTTGCCCGGCATGATGGACGAACCCGGCTCGTTCTCGGGAATCGACAGCTCACCCAGCCCGCTGCGCGGCCCGCTGGCGAGCCATCGCACGTCGTTGGCGATCTTCATCAGGCTCGCCGCCAGGCCCTTGAGCGCACCGTGGGCGTGCACCAGCGCGTCGCAGCTGGCGAGTGCTTCAAACTTGTTGGGCGCACTGACCAGCGGCAACCCGGTGTGGCGGGCCAGCTCAGCCGCCACCTCGTCAGCAAAGCCCGGCGGCGCGTTGAGCCCGGTCCCCACCGCAGTGCCGCCCAGCGCCAGCTCGCTCAGGTGCGGCAGCGCGGCGCGCACATGACGTTCGGCGTGCGACAGCTGCGCCACCCAGCCCGAGATCTCCTGCCCCAGCGTGAGGGGGGTGGCGTCCTGCAAGTGGGTGCGGCCGATCTTCACGATGTCGTCAAAGGCCACGGCCTTCGCGGCCAGGGTTTCGCGCAAACCCGCCAAGGCCGGCAGCAGGCGCTGCGTCAACCCCTCCACCGCCGCCAGGTGCATGGCGGTGGGGAACACGTCGTTGGACGACTGGCTGCGGTTCACGTCGTCGTTCGGGTGCACCCGCCGGTCTTCTCCCCTCGCGCCGCCCAGCAATTCGCTGGCGCGGTTGGCCAGCACCTCGTTCAGGTTCATGTTGCTCTGGGTGCCGGAGCCGGTCTGCCAGACCACCAGCGGAAATTCGGCCCTGTGCCGCCCAGCGATCACCTCGTCGGTCGCCGCCACGATGGCCTGCGCCATTCCCGCATCCAACCCGGCCAGCGACGGGTTCACCACCGCGCAGGCCCGCTTCACCTGCGCCAGCGCGCGGATCAACTCCACCGGCAGGTGCTCACCGGAAATGTCGAAGTGTTCGAGTGAGCGCTGGGTTTGCGCGCCCCACAGTCGGTCTGCGGGCACATCGATCTGCCCCATGCTGTCGCGTTCGGTCCGGGTGTTCATGGCTTGGCTCCAGTCGTCAGCCGGTGAAAGGCTGGGCCTGTCAAAATAACGGGCTGATCCCACCGTAGCAGACCTTGCGCCGCGCCACCAGCAAGGCACGCCTTGTCCACGTCCCCACCATTGCCCCACCATGACCACGAGCATCCGCCAGAACGACCTGATCGAATCCGTTGCCGCCGCCCTGCAGTACATCAGCTACTACCACCCGGCCGACTACATCGCCCACCTGGCCCGCGCCTATGAGCGCGAGCAGAGCGCCGCCGCCAAGGACGCGATCGCGCAGATCTTGACCAACAGCAAGATGAGCGCCACCGGCCACCGCCCGATCTGCCAAGACACCGGCATCGTCAACGTGTTCCTCAAGGTAGGCATGGACGTGCGCTGGGAAGGCTTCACGGGCAGCCTGGACGACGCCATCAACGAAGGCGTTCGCCGCGGCTACAACCACCCCGACAACACGCTGCGCGCCAGCGTCGTGGCCGACCCGCAATTCGACCGCAAGAACACCAAGGACAACACCCCCGCCGTGATCTTCACCGAGATCGTGCCCGGCAACACGGTGGAAGTGACCGTGGCGGCCAAGGGCGGCGGCTCGGAGAACAAGTCCAAGATGGTCATGCTCAACCCCGGCGACAACGTGGTCGACTGGGTGCTCAAAACCGTGCCGACCATGGGCGCAGGCTGGTGCCCGCCGGGCATGCTGGGCATCGGCATCGGTGGCACCGCCGAGAAGGCCGTGCTCATGGCAAAGGAAAGCCTGATGGACGACCTGGACATGTACGAGCTGCAGGCCAAGGCGTCCAAGGGCGAGAAGCTCAGCAAGGTCGAAGAAATGCGCCTGGAGCTGTTCGAGAAGGTCAACGCACTCGGCATTGGCGCGCAGGGCCTGGGCGGCCTGACCACCGTGCTCGACATCAAGATCAAGATGTACCCCACGCACGCGGCCAGCAAGCCCGTGGCCATGATCCCCAACTGCGCCGCCACGCGCCACGCCCACTTCGTGCTCGACGGCAGCGGCCCGGTCTACATCGACCCGCCGAGCCTGGATTTGTGGCCCGACGTGGCCTGGACACCCGACTATGTGAAAAGCAAAAAGGTGGACCTCAACGCCCTCACGGCCGCCGAAGTGGCGAGCTGGAAGCCGGGCGACACCCTGCTGCTCAACGGCAAGATGCTCACCGGCCGCGACGCTGCGCACAAGCGCATCCAGGACATGCTGGCCAAGGGCGAGACGCTGCCGGTGGACTTCACCAACCGCGTCATCTACTACGTCGGCCCCGTTGATCCTGTCAAGGGCGAAGCGGTCGGCCCCGCCGGCCCCACCACCGCCACGCGCATGGATGGCTTCACCGAAATGATGCTGGCCCAGACCGGACTGATCGCCATGGTCGGCAAGGCCGAACGTGGCCCCGTCGCCATCGAGGCGATCAAGAAGCACAAGTCGGCTTACTTGATGGCCGTGGGCGGCGCGGCCTACCTGGTCTCCAAGGCCATCAGGACCGCCCAGGTGGTGGGCTTTGCCGACCTCGGCATGGAAGCCATCTACGAATTCGACGTGGTAGACATGCCGGTCACCGTCGCGGTGGACGCGGGCGGCACCAGCGCCCACATCACCGGCCCGGCCGAGTGGAGCAAGCGCATCGCCTCGGGCGAGTTCAAGGGCATCTCAGTCGCCAGCGCTTGAATTCCAGTGGCTTCACGGTCGGGGTATTCGACAGCGGGGTCGGCGGCCTGAGCGTGCTCAAGGCCCTGCTCGGCGAAATGCCGCAGGCGCACTTTGTCTACCTCGCCGACGGCTCTCACGCTCCCTATGGCGAACGCAGTGCGGAGCAAGTGGCCGAGCGAGCGCACCGCATCACCCAGCGCCTGCGCGAAACATTTCACATCGACGCGCTGGTGGTGGCCTGCAATACCGCCACCGCGCTGGCCATCGAAGGCCTGCGCGAGCAGCATCTGGGGTGGCCCATCGTCGGGGTCGAGCCGGCGCTCAAGCCGGCAGCAGCCCTCACGCGCAGCGGTCATGTGGGCGTGCTCGCCACGCGCGGCACCGTGGAGAGCGCACGCTTCGCGAGACTGCGTGACCGGCTCGAGAGCGAGGCCAGCAAGCCACTGCACTTCAGCTTCCAGGCCTGTGATGGCCTGGCTGACGCCATCGAGCGGGACGACCAGTCCGACATTCACACGCTGAGTCAGCGCTACATCGAAGCACTTCGGTCTCATGCGGGCACTTCAGCCCCGATGGACACCTTGGTGCTCGGCTGCACCCACTACCCTTTCGCTTCAGAGATTTTGCAGGCGCTCTGCGGTCCGAACGTCACGATGGTGGAAACCGGTGCACCGGTGGCGCGACGCACGCGCCAGGTGCTGGAAGCATTGCCCCTTCCTGAAACCCAGCGGGTCGTCGTTCCGGGGGTCACATTGCTGTCCACGGGTGATCCGGAACCACTGGAACGGGCCGCCCAACGTTGGCTGGGTTTGCAGGTTCGGGGCCAGCACCTGGCTTGCTGACTGGCGCGCCCCTCAATCGATGGCCAGGGCGGCCTGGCGGCCACGCGCCATGTTCACCGGCTGGAGCAACACCAGCCCCACGGCAAACAACACCGCGGTTGATGCGATGGCCAGGCGTTGATTGCCGTCGGTGGCCCAAGTAATGGCACCGTAGGTCAAGGGTCCGATGATGCTGGCCAGGCGCGTCGCAAATGTCCAGAGACCATAGAACTCGGCCAGTTGGGCTGGCGGCGCGAAGAGACCGGCCATGGCGCGGCCGGACGACTGGCTGGATCCCATGCACAACCCGGCAATGACGGCGGCGTACCAGAAACCGCCTTTGGTGGTGGTGAGCGCCGCAATGGCGCAAGTCGCCATCCACCCGACCAGCGTGATGCCCAGGGCCAGCTTGTGACCGATGCGGTCCTGCCAGTAGCCAAACGCAAAGGCCCCCAGCGCAGCGGCGATGTTCAGCACAAAGATCAGCACCATCGTCTCCTGCTGCGCGAAGCCAATCACCTGTTCGGCGTAGATGGCCGCGAGAGCGATCGTGACCGCTACCCCGCCTTGATAGGCGACCGCGCAAGCCAACAGCCACATGTAGTCCTTGTATCGTTTGGCACGTCGGTAGGTACCGAGCAGGTTCCGCCAGGAAGACCACAAGCTGCCCAACGCCTGACTTTGGCTGGGCATCGTGCGCTCTCGCAGCAGGCCGAACGTGAACAAGGAAGCCACCGCGAACAGCGTCGCAGTGACCAACATGGTCAGCGGCACAAATTGCTCAGCGGTCCTTCCTGCGGCCTGAGACTGCAGCACGATCACCAAGCTCAAGCCCAACGCCAACATGCCGCCCAGATAGCCAAAACTCCAGCCCCAGCCACTGACACGGCCCATGGACTCGGGCCGAGCCAGCTCGGGCAGAAACGCCGCGATCAATGACTCACCCCATGAGAAGAAGACGTTGGACGCGATGACCAACCCGATGGCGAGTGCCACGCCGCCCGGCGACACCAGCGAGAGCGCCGCAGTGGTTGTTACGCAACCCGCGGTGATGAAGACCAACAGTCGCTTCTTGGCACCATGCCGGTCAGCCCAGGCACCGATGGCCGGCATGCTCAGCATGACGATCACGTGCGAGGCACTGAGCGCAGCTGTCCAAGCAAACGTTGCCCAAGGAGCACCGCCCGCCACAGCACCAACGAAATAGGCGGCAAAAACGGCCGTGAGAACAACCGTGGTGTAACCCGAGTTGGCGAAGTCGTACATCGCCCACCCCAACAGCTCACGCTTGCGAACGCCCGGGTTGAGGGCGTCGGTAGAAAACACCTTCATCCAGATCCTATTCGGAGATTGCTGGAACGCGCCCGCCTTGATGGAGGCACGCCGGGAACAAACGAGGCTCGGGCGTCAATGGAGGTGCCGAGGCTTGCGCCCGCCACCATGGCCGGACGATCCTCCATGCCCGCGGGGTGGTTTCCCCAACTGCATGGAACTCACAAGCGCATCGAAGCGCTCCGTGAACAACCTGTCGATGGCGGCCACCACGCTGCCCAGCTCAGAGGCGTCGAAATGCCGTTCCATGACGTGCACCACATCTTCTACCAGCAGGTCGCGCTGAGCCTGCATGATGGCCGCTGGCGTCGGACCGACAAAACACATCATGAAGTCGTCACGAGCCTCTTCTTCCGATGACTCGTCCTCTTCATCGAACTCGGTGTCGTAGAACGACACTTCCAGAGGTGCGCCAGCAGCCGCAATGTCATTCAACCCCATGCAGGCCTCTTCGATCACTTGACGGAAGTCTTCGTCACCGGGCACGGTCCAGCACATCTGCAGCACGTGGGCCTCGGCATCGAACCGGATGCCGGGTTCGTCTTCGTAGGCGCTTTCGGCGGCAGCGGCAAGCGAACGCGCGCCAGCGTACTGCCAAAGCGGCTTGAGCGCATCCTGAATCTGGCTGTAGGCCACATCCTCGCGCAGGGGCACGTCCCCATGCACATGGATTTCAAAAGGCGCGTTGTATCGGGTCATGGAAACTCACTGTAGCGACGAAAACCGCAAAAGCCTAGGGGGTGGTGCCTCGAACCGGGGTCGAACCGGTACGGCCGTTTAAAGCCGGCGGATTTTAAGTCCGCTGTGTCTACCAATTTCACCATCGAGGCCGCAGGTGATTGTCGCAGGTTCACCCGCATCGCCTATGGTCGAGTCGGTGATCACTGGTGTCACGAAGGACGCTTGAAGAGACGAAGGGACGCCTGCGCAGAAACAAAAATGGGAAGCAGCGCTTCCCATTTTTTGGAGATTGGAGCGGGAAACGAGACTCGAACTCGCGACCTCAACCTTGGCAAGGTTGCGCTCTACCAACTGAGCTATTCCCGCATGGTCAAAAACCAGTTGCTGAATGGAGGCGCGACCCGGAGTCGAACCGGGCTAGACGGATTTGCAATCCGTTGCATAACCGATTTGCTATCGCGCCCAAAACGCCGGATCGGGAAACCCCATCCACCGCCATCGACAAAAAAGGGAAGCCGGGCTTCCCTTTTTCTGAAACTGGAGCGGGAAACGAGACTCGAACTCGCGACCTCAACCTTGGCAAGGTTGCGCTCTACCAACTGAGCTATTCCCGCAAACTTCCGACGTTTGGTGATGTTCGTCGGAAGCTAGAATTCTAGCTCAGAAAATGCACTCTTTTCAAGCCCACTCAACTTTTTTGGGTCAGTGCTTCACGGCATCTGGTGCCGCTGCGGGCGTGCGCACAGCGGCGGCGGCCAGTTGCGCAGCCACTTCTTCATCGGTCAACGGAACGGGCATGCGCTCGAGCGCGATGGACAACACCTTGTCAATCCACTTCACCGGCACGATCTCCAACCCCTGCTTCACGTTGTCAGGAATCTCTGCCAGGTCTTTCACGTTCTCTTCCGGAATGATCACGGTTTTGATACCGCCACGCAGCGCGGCCAGAAGCTTCTCTTTCAATCCACCGATCGCCGTCACTTCCCCGCGCAGCGTGATTTCACCGGTCATCGCGACATCGGCCCGCACAGGAATGCCCGTGAGCGAAGACACCAGCGCCGTGGTCATGGCGGCACCCGCACTCGGTCCGTCTTTCGGCGTCGCACCATCGGGCACGTGAATGTGGATGTCACGCTTGTCGAACTGTTCATCCTTGATGCCGAGCGAGCGAGCGCGGCTTCGCACCACCGTCCTTGCCGCTTCCACCGATTCCTTCATGACATCACCCAGTGACCCGGTGCGCGTGATCACACCCTTGCCCGGCATGATCGCCACCTCAATGGTCAGCAGATCGCCACCCACTTCGGTCCACGCCAGACCCACCACCTGACCCACCTGGTTCTGCGCTTCGGCGCGGCCGTAGCTGTACTTTCGCACACCCAGGAAATCGTTGAGGTTGTCCGCGTCCACCACCACCGTGGGCGTGTATTTCTTGAGCAGCAAGCCCTTCACCACCTTGCGACAGATCTTGCCGAGTTCGCGTTCCAGCGAACGCACGCCCGCCTCGCGGGTGTAGTAGCGAACAATGTCGCGCACCGCTTCGTCCTTGACGTTCAACTCGCCCTCGCGGATACCGTTGTTCTTCAACTGCTTGGGCAGCAAGTAGCGGATCGCGATGTTGGTTTTTTCGTCTTCTGTGTAGCCCGACAAGCGAATCACTTCCATGCGATCCAACAGGGCCGGCGGGATGTTCATCGAGTTCGAGGTGGCCACGAACATCACGTCCGACAGGTCGAAATCCACTTCGACGTAGTGATCGCCAAAGGTGTGGTTCTGCTCAGGATCAAGGACCTCAAGCAGAGCACTGGACGGATCACCGCGGAAGTCGGTACCCAGCTTGTCGATCTCATCCAACAGGAACAGCGGGTTGCGCGTGCCCACCTTGCTCAGACTCTGCAGCACCTTGCCCGGCATGGCGCCGATGTAGGTGCGGCGGTGGCCTCGGATTTCGGCTTCGTCGCGCATACCACCCAGTGCCATGCGCACGTATTTGCGGCCCGTGGCCTTGGCCACCGACTGACCCAGCGAGGTCTTTCCCACACCCGGAGGACCCACCAAACACAGGATGGGCGCCTTGACCTTGTCCACGCGCTGCTGCACCGCAAGGTATTCAAGGATGCGGTCTTTGACCTTGTCCAGCCCGTAATGATCCTCGTTGAGCACTTCTTCCGCGTGCGCCAAGTTGTGCTTGATCTTGGTCTTCTTGCTCCAAGGCAAGGCGACGAGCGCGTCGATGTAGTTCCGCACCACGGTGGCTTCGGCCGACATGGGCGACATCAACTTGAGCTTCTTGAACTCTGCATCGGCTTTCTTGCGCGCTTCAGCGGGCATCTTGGCGGCCTTGATTTTCTTCTCGATCTCTTCGATGTCGGCGCCCTCTTCGCCTTCGCCGAGCTCCTTCTGGATCGCCTTGACCTGTTCGTTCAGGTAGAAGTCGCGCTGGTTCTTCTCCATCTGGCGCTTGACGCGACCCCGGATCTTTTTGTCAACGTTGAGAATGTCAACTTCGCGTTCCAATTGCTCGAACAGGTTTTCCAGGCGCTTGTTGACCGGGTCGAGGTCGAGCACAACCTGCTTGGACTCAAGCTTGAGCGGCAGGTGGGCGGCAATGGTGTCGGCCAAGCGGCCCGGATCGTCAATGCTGGAAATCGAGGTCAGGATCTCTGACGGGATCTTCTTGTTCAGTTTGACGTACTGATCGAATTGCTGCATCACCGCACGGCGCAGCGCTTCCAGCTCGTTCGACTGAGCGGCCAGTTTTTCCTGAGCGGGATCGACAGGCGCGACGTTCGCCACAAAATGGCTTTCACCGTCCTGAATCGACAGCACCTTCGCACGCTGCACGCCCTCGACCAGTACCTTCACCGTACCGTCAGGCAGCTTCAGCATTTGCAAGATGGTGGCGACACAGCCCATCTCGAACATGTCATCCACCGCAGGTTCGTCTTTGGCGGCGGCCTTTTGCGCCACCAGCATGATGCGCCGTTCGGCCTCCATGGCCGCTTCCAGAGCCTTGATGCTCTTGGGGCGTCCCACAAACAACGGGATCACCATGTGCGGAAAGACCACCACATCGCGCAGGGGCAACAGGGGCAGATCAACGGGCGTGCTGGGCAAGGGAATTTGTCCGGACATACTTAACCTCTAAAAGGTTTCGGTGGAACAACGCGTAAGACCTCGCATCGGCCCTCTACGTTGCACACACCACACAGCGCACGCGCTCAAGCCTGCTTGGCCGCCTCTCGGTACACCAGCAGGGGGGGTTTGTTCTCTTCAATCGTGGACTCATCGACCACCACTTTTTCGACATTGCTCATGCCGGGCAGATCGAACATGGTGTCGATCAGCGCGTTTTCCAGGATAGAGCGCAGTCCGCGCGCGCCGGTCTTGCGAGCCAACGCCTTGCGCGCGATCGCTTTCAGCGCCGCCGGACGCACTTCCAGCTCCGCCCCCTCCATGGCCAGCAAACGCGAAAACTGCTTGACCACCGCGTTCTTCGGCTCGGTGAGGATCTCCACGAGCGCATCCTCGCTAAGTTCCGACAATGCAGCAATCACGGGCACACGGCCGACCAACTCTGGAATCAACCCGAACTTGATCAGGTCTTCGGGTTCGATTTCCTTAAAAGCATCGGTCAGGCTGCGCTGTTGCTTGCTCTTGACCACCGCGCTGAACCCCATACCAGAGGCCTCGGTGCGGTTCTCGATGATCTTTTCCAGACCGGCAAACGCGCCACCGCAAATGAACAGGATGTTGGTCGTGTCAACCTGCAAAAAGTCTTGGTTGGGGTGTTTACGACCGCCCTGGGGCGGCACGCTCGCCATCGTGCCTTCAACCAACTTGAGCAAAGCCTGCTGCACGCCCTCGCCCGACACGTCGCGGGTGATCGAGGGGTTGTCGGACTTGCGCGTGATCTTGTCGATTTCGTCAATGTAGACGATGCCCTGCTGCGCGCGCTCGACGTCGTAATTGCAGCTCTGCAGCAGCTTGGCCACGATATTTTCGACGTCTTCGCCCACGTAACCCGCTTCGGTCAGTGTGGTGGCATCGGCCATCACGAATGGAACGTTGAGCATTCGAGCCATGGTCTGAGCCAGTAGCGTCTTGCCTGACCCCGTAGGACCGATCAGCAAGATGTTGCTCTTGGCCAGCTCGACATCATCCTTGCGGGCATTTTGCTTGTGGCGCAGGCGCTTGTAGTGGTTGTAGACCGCCACGGCCAGGGCGCGCTTGGCGGCTTCCTGCCCAATGACATAGTTGTCTAGATTGCCCTTGAGATCGGCCGGTGTCGGCACGTCGTCGCTGGACGCCTTGACCGACTCCAGACCAGGCAACTCATCACGAATGATGTCGTTGCACAAATCAATGCACTCGTCGCAGATGAACACCGACGGACCGGCGATCAGTTTCTTCACCTCGTGCTGGCTCTTGCCACAAAACGAGCAGTAGAGCGCTTTTTCACTGGAGGCGGATTTTTTGTCGGCCATAGGTCTGGAGGTCCGGAATGCCTGTTGGGAGCGGTGGAATCAATGATAGTTCAAGCCTACACAGGCTCAAACGAAGGAAAAGAGGGCCAATCAGGCCCATTCCGCTGCCAGAACGGGCCCTTTCTGGCGACAGCCAAGGTTTCCGCGGTCAGGCTGCGGTGGGGCGTCTTTCAATCACCTTGTCGATCAGGCCGTACTCGGCAGACTCGGCGGCGGACATGTAGTAGTCGCGCTCGGTGTCTCGTGCGATGCGATCCAAGGGTTGCCCTGTGCGTTCGGCCAGAATCTTGTTGAGTTGTTCGCGGGTTTTGAGAATCTCGCGGGCCTGGATCTCGATCTCTGTCGCCTGACCACGGCTGCCACCCGAAGGCTGGTGAATCATGACTTTCGAGTTAGGCAGTGAAAACCGTTTGCCCTTGGCGCCGGCCGCCAGGAGGAACGCGCCCATGCTGGCGGCGAAGCCACAGCACAGGGTGGACACGTCGGGTTTGATGAAATTCATCGTGTCGAAAATGGCCATGCCTGCGCTCACTGAACCGCCGGGCGAGTTGATGTAGAACGAAATGTCCTTGTCGGGATTTTCACTCTCCAGAAACAACAACTGGGCCACCACCAAGTTGGCCGAATGGTCATTGACTTCACCGACCAGGAAGATCACCCGCTCTCGGAGCAGCCGGGAATAGATATCGTAGGCACGCTCACCGCGGCCCGAGGTTTCGATGACCATGGGCACCATGCCCAGTCCCTGAATGTCCATTGCGCTCATGCGTTTCTCCGGTGTGTGTTTGAGACCATGTCACTACTGTAACCAACCCGACAAAGCCGCGATTCCACAGCGGCTTTGTCCGAGACTTGCATATGGCGTGCCCACCACAAAAGACAAGCGACACCGCAAAAAAAAGGGCGGATTCCTCCGCCCTCGTCGCCCGCGTCGACTGCCTGCATCAGGCCTTGCCAATCACGCTTGGCCCATCAACTCGTCAAAACCAATCACTTTGTCGGTGACCTTCGCCTTGGCAAACACGAACTCGGTGACGTTGTTTTCGATCACGATCGCTTCCACTTCGGCCATGCGGCGGTTGTCACTGGTGTACCAGCGCACGACGTCGGCCGGCTTTTCGTAGGACGCAGCCAGATCTTCGATGTGGGACTTGATCTGCTCGGGCTTGGCGTGCAGCTCGTTGGCGCGCACCAGCTCGGCCACCACCAAGCCCAGGCGCACGCGGCGCTCGGCTTGCGGACGGAACAGGTCGTCAGGGATTGGAGCCTTGTCGGCATCCTTGACGCCGCGCTGCTTCAGGTCGGCGCGAGCACCTTCCACCAAGCGGTCGAGTTCGGACTGCACCACCGACTTCGGCAGGTCCAACTCGGCCTTGGCGGCCAGTGCATCCATGGCAGCTTGTTTGTTGCGAGCCTGCAGCCGGTGCTTGACCTCGCGCTCCAGGTTTTTCTTGATGTCGGCGCGCAGACCTTCCACCGTGCCTTCGGCGATGCCGAGGGACTTGGCCAAAGCCTCATCCACTTCGGGCAGGTGGGCTGCTTCGATCTTGTTGACCGTGACCAGGAAGTCGGCGGTCTTGCCGGCCACATCCTTGCCGTGGTAATCGGCCGGGAATGGCAGCGGGAAGGTCTTGGACTCACCCGACTTCATACCGCGCACCGCATCTTCGAATTCCTTGAGCATCTGGCCATCGCCCACGATGAACTGGAAGGCTTCGGCCTTGCCACCATCAAAGGCTTCGCCGTCGATCTTGCCGGCGAAGTCGATGGTGACGCGGTCGCCATCGGTGGCCACCTGGTCCTGCGCGCGTTGCGCGAAGGTGCGGCGCTGCTTGCGCAGGATGTCCAGCGTGCGGTCGATGGCTGCGTCGGTCACATCGGACGACACCTTCTCGACTTCAGCGGTGCTCAGATCGGCGATCTTGACTTCCGGGTACACCTCGAAGACAGCATCGAAAGCCAACTGGCCTTCGGGTGACTCGTTCTTTTCGGTGATCGTGGGCTGACCGGCCACGCGCAACTTGGCTTCGTCGGCGGCGGTGGCAAAAGCCTCGCCCACCTTGTCGTTCATCACCTCGTAGTGCACGGAATAACCGTAACGCTGGGCCACCACGTTCATCGGCACTTTGCCGGGACGGAAACCGTCCATCTTGACTTCACGGGCCAAGCGTTTGAGACGCTTGGCGACCTCGATCTGGATCACGTCGGCCGGCAGCGTGAGCGTGATCTTGCGTTCCAGTTTTTCCAGGGTTTCTACGGTCACGGTCATGGTTTTCTCCAAGTAGGGACGGCGGGTCAGAAGGTGCTGCCTGCCGCATGAAATCGCTGTATCTGATGTGGTGCGCGGGGGGGGACTCGAACCCCCACACCATTGCTGGCGTCAGGACCTAAACCTGGTGCGTCTACCAATTTCGCCACCCGCGCGCCTGCACGGTGATCAAGCCCCGCAGCACTGACACTGCAAAGCCTGCTTTCCGCTTTTCGGCAACCTTTGATTGTAGCCGCTGGGTTCAACGATTCGCCGCCTGGCCGCCCCAAGGCTGAATCTGCTCCTTGGGGCAGCGACCCGCGCAGCGGCGGAGCCTGGGGCTCAAGCCTCCCGCTTCACCCGGAACCAGGCGGCGTACATGGCGGGCAGGGCCAGCAGCGTGAGCACGGTCGCGACGATCAGTCCGCCCATGATGGCAACGGCCATCGGCCCCCAGAACACACTGCGCGAAAGCGGGATCATGGCCAGCACGGCGGCGGCAGCGGTCAGCACGATGGGGCGCATGCGGCGCACCGCCGCTTCGACGACCGCGTCCCAGGCAGGCACGCCTCGCGCGCGGTCCTGCTCGATCTGGTCGATCAGGATCACCGAGTTGCGCTGGATCATGCCCATGAGCGCAATCACGCCGAGCAGCGCCACGAACCCGAACGGCCTGTTCAGCAGCAACAACGCACCGGCAACCCCAGCCAAACCGAGCGGACCGGTCAGGAACACCAGCAGCGAACGGCTGAAGCTCTGCAACTGCAGCATCAGCAGCGTGAAGGTGATGAACAGCATCAGGGGGACACCTGCCGCGATCGACGACGAGCCTTTGCTGCTCTCTTCCACCGCACCCGCCACCTGCACCCGGTAAGCGCCGAGCCCGCGTTCGGCCCAGCCGGCCTCGATTTTGTGCAGCGCCGGCAGCAACTCGGCCGTGACGGTCGCGCCCTGCAGGCCCTCGACCACATCGCCTTGCACGGTGATGGCGAAGTCGCGATTTTCTCGCCAGATCACGCCCGGCTCCCAATCGAACACCGGTCGTGCGATCTGAGACAGCGGAATGCTCTTGCCGCTTGCCGTGGGCAGGTAGGCGTTGGCCAGGCTGGTGATGGCGTCGCGCTCGGACAGCGGCTGGCGCAGCACGATGTCGATCAGCTTGTCGCCGTCGCGGTACTGCCCGACGGTGCTGCCGCTCAGGATGGTACGGGCGGCCTGTGCAATCGACTGGCTGGACACCCCCAGCGCACGCGCCTTGGTCTGATCCACGTCCAGGCGAAGCACCTTGACCGACTCGTTCCAGTTGTCGTTCACACCGCGCATGTTCGGGTTCTCGCGCAGAACCGCCTTCACCTCGTCGGCCAGGCCGCGCAACACCGCAGGGTCCGTGCCGACCACGCGGAACTGCACCGGGTACGGCACCGGCGGCCCGTTGGGCAGCAGCTTCACACGGCCCCGGATCTCGGGAAACTCCGTCGCCAGCAGGGCCGGCAGGGCCTTGCGGATGCGTTCACGCGCCTCAAGGTCTTTGGGCAACACGATCAGCTGCGACACGTTGCTCTGCGGGAACACCTGGTCCAGGGGCAGATAGAAACGCGGCACGCCCGAGCCCACCCAGGTGCTCACGCTGCTCACCCCCGGCTCCTTCGTCATGCGCGCCTCGACGCGGCGCGTGATCGCGTCGTTGGCCGACAGGCTCGCGCCTTCGGGCAGCCAGAGATCGACCATGATCTCGGGGCGGCTTGAATCAGGAAAGAACTGCTGCTGCACCTGGCCCATGCCGACGATGCCCAGCACGAAGGTGGCGATGGTGAGGCCGATGGTGATCCAGCGGTGTTGCACGCACCAGTTCACCAGCGCACGAAAGCGCACATAGAAAGGCCCGTCGAACACCTCGTGGGCAGGGCCGACGTGTGGCTTGACCTTGAGCAGCCGCACACCCAGGTAGGGCACGAACATCACGGCGACGATCCATGACAGCACCAGCGCGATCACGGTCACCGCAAAGATCGCGAACGTGTATTCCCCCACCGTCGAGTTCGCCATGCCGATGGGCAGGAAACCCGCGGCAGTGATCAGGGTGCCGGTGAGCATGGGCATGGCGGTGGCGTCCCAGGTGAAGGTCGCGGCCTTCATCATCGAGTAGCCTTCCTCCAGCTTGCGCACCATCATCTCCACCGCAATGATCGCGTCGTCCACCAGCAGGCCCAGCGCGATGATCAGCGAGCCGAGCGAAATCTTGTGCAGCCCGATGCCCCAGTACTGCATGGCCAGAAACGTGATCGAGAGCACCAGAGGAATCGTGATGAGCACGACCAGGCCCGGACGCGCATCAAGCCGGTAGCGGCGCCACCCGGTCCCGCCCTCTCGCCTGTGCAGGCCGAGGCTCAGGAAGCTGACCGCCAGCACGATCAGCACGGCCTCGATCAGCACCTTCACGAACTCATTCACCGACCGGGTCACCGCGCTGGGCTGGTCCTGCACCTGCACCAGCTGCATGCCGGCCGGCAACTGCCGTTCGATGTCGGCCACCGCCGTCTTCAGCGCCTCGCCCAGGGCGATGATGTCGCCGCCCTTGGCCATGGAAATGCCCAGTGCCACGCTGCCCTTGCCGTTGTGACGCACCTTGACCTGCTCGGGATCGACATAGCCCAGGCGGATGTCGGCGAAGTCGCCGAGGCGCAGCTGGGTGCCGTTGGCGGCCCGCACCGGCATCGCACGCAGTTGCTCGACCGAGTTGAACGCCCCGCCCACGCGCACCTGCACCACGTCGTGCGGCGTCTGCACCGCGCCGGCCGGCTCCAGCACGTTCTGCTGGCCCAGCGCGGCCAGCACCTGCTGCATGTCCAGACCCAGCGTGGCCAGGCGCTGATGGGAAATCTCGATGTAGAGCTTCTCGTCCTGCACGCCGAACAGCTCGACCTTGTTCACGTCTTTCACCCGCAGCAGCCGCTGGCGCACCGTGTCGGCCACCTGCTTCTTGTCCGCCGGGGAGAAACCGTCGCCCTGCAGCGCGTAGATGACGCCGTACACATCGCCGAACTCGTCGTTGAAAAAGGGGCCGATCACGCCCTGAGGCAGGGTGGAGCGCATGTCGCCGATCTTCTTGCGCACGGCGTACCAGGTCTGCGGCACCTCGGCCGCGGGCGCGTTGTCCTTGACCTGGAACAGGATCAGGGTCTCACCCGGTTTGGAGTAGCTGCGGATCTTGTCGGCGTAAGGCACTTCCTGCAGCGTCTTCTCCAGGCGATCAGCCACCTGCTCGGCCACTTCCTGCGCGGTGGCGCCCGGCCAGTAGGCGCGAACGACCATGGCGCGGAAGGTGAATGGAGGGTCTTCGTCCTGGCCAAGCTGGAAGTAGGCCGCCACGCCCAGCAGCATCAGCACGATCATCAAATAGCGCGTGAAGGCCTGGTGGTCCAGGGCCCACTGCGAGAGGTTGAAGCGCGACACCCAGGACGTCTCTTCGGGATGGGCGCTGTTGGTTTGCGGATGCATGTGTGGCCTCACTCGGTGGCGGGAGCGGCGAAGCGCGTGACCTTCTGGCCCGGCGACAACACATGCACGCCCGCCGCTACCACCTCCTCACCGTCTTTCAGGCCCTCCGCGATCAACAGGTCATTGCCATCGGCGCCACCGACAACCACCGGACGCAGCACCACCGCGTGGCTGGCGGAGTCAAAGACCCACACGGCGGTCTTGCCTGGGGCGCCACCAGGCGCGCGCATCAGTGCGCTGGTGGGCAGCTTGATGGCCGACACCGCCACGCCGCCGGTCGCCGACAACGACACCGTGGCGGTCGCGCCGAGCGCCGCGCTCGCGTCCGCTGGCAGGGCCAGCTTGACCTGGAAGGTGCGGGTGACCGGGTCGGCGCTGGCCGCGACCTCGCGAACCGTGGCCCCCAGCGGCGCCTGCCCGGGCATCCCGTTGCCCCACAGCCGCACCTGGGCCACCTGCCCGATGCGCACCTGGGCCAGCTTGTCCTCCGGCACGGCGATGACCACATCGCGTGCACCGTCCCTGGCCAGGCGCACGACCGGCGTGCCGGCGGCGACCACCTGCCCCACCTCGGCATCCACCGACAGCACCACGCCGGCACCATCGGCCAGCAGCCGCGCGTAGGCGGCCTGGTTGCCCTGCACCGAACCTTGGGCGCGGGCCTGCCTCAAGCTGGCGTCGGCCGCTTGCAAGGTGGCCTGGCGGCGCTCGATCTCGGCGCCGCTCACGAAACCCTGGTTCTTCAGATCCATGTACCGCTTCAGGTCGGCGGCAGCCAGATCGCGCTGCGTTTGAGTTGCGCTCACTTGCGCCTGCGCCGCCTGGCTGGACAACACGAAGTCCTGCGCATCCAGCTGCGCCAGCAACTGGCCCGCGACCACACGCTGCCCCACCTCAACCGGACGCTGCGTCACTTTGCCGCCCAGCCGGAACCCCAGGCGCGACTCGGTGCGCGCCTTGACCTCGCCCGCGTACTCGCTCTGCCCGCGCACCGTGCCACTGCTCACCTTGAGCAGCTTGACCGCCCGGATCGGCTCCTGCGGCGCCTCGGGCTTGGAACACGCGGTCAGCAACAGAGCGGCCGTCGAAACAAGGATGAGCGGGCGGATGTTCATGGTGTCGGTCGGCTGATGGTGGCGCCCACCACCCTGGTTTGCGCCGAAAATCGGAAGGAAGCCGGTCAGCAAAATTAATGACTGACCGGTTAGTAACCAAAATTGTAGTGCAATCCAAGCTGGAGTGCACCCGTTCAATGGCGCGCCACTCTGCCCGATGCCGACGACGCCCAGAGCCATTCACTGACAAACCCTGCAACCGCCGAAATCCCGCCACATGATCCCGCCTGCTCCGCTCTCTTCAGCCCCCGCGGCCGCTCCAGCGCCCCTGTCGGGGGGCGTGCGCCACTATGAAAACTTCCCCGTGGCCTCGCTGCTCTGCCCACCGGCCTTGCGTCCGGCGGTCATGGCGATCTACCACTTCGCCCGAACGGCAGACGACATCGCCGACGAAGGCGACGCCTCGCCCGGACAGCGCCTGACGGAGCTGGCCAGCTACCGGCTCGCCCTGACGTACTCGCTGAGCGACAGCCGCCCTGCCAGTCAGGACACGCCGTGGGGACATGTGTTCGGCCCGCTGACCCGGGCCATTGAGCAACACCAGTTGCCAGGCCCGCTGCTGCACGACCTGATCAGTGCCTTTGAACAAGACGTGCGCCACACCGCCGTCGGCCACCGCTACGCCGACGACGCCGAGCTGCTCGCTTATTGCCGTCTCTCCGCCAACCCGGTGGGGCGCTTGCTGCTGCACCTGTATGACATCCGCGACGAGGTCTCGCTCCAGCAGAGCGACGCCATTTGCAGCGCCTTGCAACTCATCAACTTCTGGCAAGACATCAGCGTGGACCTGCCGCGCCGGCGGAACTACCTGCCGGCCGACGCGCTGAGCCACCACGGACTGAGCCTGGTGGACTTCGCCAGCGGTGCCGACGCAAATCGCACAGCGCCATGCCAGGCGCTGGTGGCCGAACTGTGTGACCGAGCCCGCACGCTCATGAACCAGGGTGCCCCGCTGGCGCTGCGCATCCCCGGACGCGCGGGCTGGGAACTGCGGCTGGTGGTGCAAGGCGGACTGCGCATCCTCGACAAGATCGATGCCCTCCACCACCGCAGCTGGCAAACGCGCCCCACGCTGAGCAAGACGGACGTGCCGCTGCTGCTGTGGCGTGCCGCGTTCGGGATGGGCCTCAGGCGGCTCGCTCGGGCAGGCTGAACCCGAAGCGGGCGCCTTCGCCCGGGCGGGCCGTGGCCCAGACGCGGCCGCCGTGGCATTCGACGATGCGCCGAACCATGGCCAGGCCCAGCCCCAGACCTGGATCGGGCGCGCCCTGTGCGCGCTGGAACAGGCCGAACAGCTCGGCCGCTTTCTCCGGCTCAAAGCCCAGCCCGTTGTCGTGCACAAAGTAGGCGTGTCCGCCGGGCACCGCCTCGTAACTCACCTCAATGCGCGGCGACACATGGCTGCGCGCGTGGCGCCAGGCGTTGTCCAGCAGCTCCTGCCAGACACGCCGCAGCAAACCGGCGTCGGCCACAGCGGGCGGCAGATCGGGTGCCAGCACACACGCCACACGGTGACCGTGGGCGCGCTCGTCCAGCTCCCGGATCAAATGGCGCAACAGCTCGGTGGTGTCCACCGCTTCAAGCTGCACGTCGGCCACCTGCAGCCGAGCCAGCGCGGCCATGGACTCCATCAGCCGCTGGAGCCGGCGACTGGAGTCGAGCACCTTGTGCGAGATGCGCGTGGTCGCCTCGGGCTGGTCGGCGTAGGCGGGGTCGCCCAGCAACTGCGCGTAGCTCACCACATGGCGCAAGGAGGTCCGCAGGTCGTGGGCCAGGGCATGTGCGATGTCGCGCAGCGTCTGCTCGGCCGAATCCAGGCGCGCTGCCAACGAGGCATCCGACAAGGCATGTGATGGTCCCGAACCCGAATCGGGGTCCATCGAAACGGAACGCAAAGCGAGTGGATGGGCGGAATCGCGACTGGAAGTCATATGTTGCAAAGAAGGGGCCAAGCACAGGGTAGTCACCCAAAGACGCCACACTAACGCCTTACTGGGATTTAAACCTTGGTGTACATCAGGGTCCGTCGCTGCCCACGCCTTTTTCAACTCCCAATGTGACGGCCATCGCACTTTTGCACCAGCGGTTGCCGCCAAGCGCAGGCGACGAAACCGGTCTGGCCCGCACCTCAGTGCCTGTGCCCGTGACGCACGGCACGCCACCAGGCCTTCAATAACGCCCGCTGCGGCCGATAAAACAAGAGCGGCCAGATACCGCTGGGCGCCGAGTCCTCACCAGCGCCCCCTCGGCCCGAGTGAGTCTCCAGCCATCACTTCGCGATGCTAACCACCACGTTCTCATGACCCGCACCACGGCTCCGAGCCCCTCGCCCTCCACCCGCTGCCAGGTCTGCGCGGCCCGCCAAAACTGCCTGATCGGCCGTTTGCCACGCGCACGGCAGGTTCGCATCGACCCTTGGATCGGCGAGGTCGAGTTCCACAAAGGCGATACCCTACAGGTCGAAGGCGTGTCCACCGAGGTGGTTCGCCCCGTCAAACTCGGCACCGTGATGCTCACCCGCCAAGGGCCTGACGGCGTGGCGCGCCCGGTGGGCATTGTGGGTCGGGGGCATCTGCTCGGCCAGTGGCGCCTGCTCGATCTGCCCACAGGGGTCGGCGCGATGGCTTTGTCCAGTGGCAGGGTCTGTGAATTGCCCGCTTCGGCGCTGGGCGGCCCGTGGCTGCAGGACCCCGTGTTCCTGGCGGCGCTGCACAGCGGCATGGCCCACAGCTACTCGCGGCTGGCGGACTGGGCCCAAATCATGCGTCTGCGCGGTCTGCCGCGGCAACTGGTGGCCACGCTGATGCTGCTGGAAGAGGAACAGGGCGCAGGCGCGGTGCGCCTGCCCAGCCATGCGGCCCTGGCCGCCGTGTTGAACACCACGCGCGAATCGGTGGCGCGCACGCTGCGCCAGCTTGAAACCGACGGCTTCATCCGGCGCATCGATCGCTGGCACGCAGCGCTCAGCGGCAGCCACCGGGTGGTCTTCGACGACGCCGCGCTCAAGGGTTGAGCGGACGCCAGCGAAGACCACGACCCTTCAGTCTCAGGCCTTTTTGACGTAGGCGCTGCACCAGCCGGCGGACGCGACCGACTTGCCGGGAAAAATGCCGCAGGGGCCGGACGCCGCATCGGCCTTGCCGGTGTAAAGAGAGCAGTTGTTGCACTTCTGTGTGGCAGCGTGCTTCGGGTACTTCTTGCCATCGGCCTTGGTCGTGTCGGCCACATAGCCCAGCGCCATGGGCTGGGCATCCTTTTCATTGACCATGGGTGCGCTCTGAGCCTGGGCGGCACCTGCGGCCAGGACGGCCGAGCCGGCGGCGACTTGCAGCATGAAAATGCGGCGGCTGGAAGACTTCATGAAAACCTCGTGGGGAATATGCAAAATTGCCTGCGCAACTTACACGCGGGGGCTGAAGGGCGCCTTAATCTTTGTCAAGGTGTGGTGGAGTAATTGAACGGGCAGAGACAGCCCAAGCTTCGCCCACGGGCGCCTGATTACACTCGGGCAACCCTCGCCCGCCCTCATGACGCCCCAAGACTACGCCCAGCAGAAAGCCGCCGCCTCCGGCAGCAGCTTCTACTACGCCTTTCTGTTCCTGCCGCCGCCCAAACGTGCCGCCATCACCGCCTTCTACGCCTTCTGCCGCGAGGTGGACGATGTGGTCGACGAGGTGCATGACCTGGGGGTGGCGCAGACCAAGCTCGGCTGGTGGCGCCAGGAAGTCGGCCAGGCCTTCGAGGGCCGATCCAGCCATCCGGCGCTGCAGGCGCTGATGCCCCACACAGACACCTACGGCATTGAGGCCCGGCACCTGCTGGCCGTGATCGACGGTTGCCAGATGGACCTGGACCAGAACCGCTACCTGGACTTTGCGAACCTCCAGCGGTACTGCCACCTGGTGGCCGGCGTGGTGGGCGAGGTGGCCGCGCGCATCTTCGGCCAGACCCAGGCGCAGACCACCGCGTTCGCGCACCAGCTGGGTTTGGCGTTCCAGCTCACCAACATCGTCCGCGATGTGGGCGAGGACGCCGCGCGCGGCCGCATCTACCTGCCGGTCAACGAGCTGCAGCGCTTTGACGTGAAGGCGCACGAGCTGATCAAACGCGGCGCGGCGCCGGGCATGGACACCGCCGATTTCCACCAGCGCTTCCTGGCCCTGATGCGTTTCCAGTGTGAACGCGCCCTGAACACCTACGACGAGGCCCTGGCCCTCTTGCCTGAGGCCGACCGCCGAGCGCAAAAACCGGGTTTGATGATGGCGAGCATCTACCGCACCCTGCTGCAGGAGATTGCCGCCGACCCGCTGCCCGTGCTCACCCAGCGCGTGAGCCTCACCCCGCTGCGCAAGTTCTGGCTGGCGTGGAAGGTGCAAGCGCTGGGGCGACTGTGAGCGGCGTTCCTCCGTTCAAAGCCCCACACACCTCCCGGATGGCCATGACCCGCGCCGCTGCGGAGCATGGGAGTCCGTCATGAAACTGGCCGTTGTCGGCGGCGGCTGGGCAGGCATGGCGGCCGCCGTGACGGCGGCGGAGGCCGGCGCCAACGTGACGGTGTTCGAAGCCACCCGCGCGCTGGGGGGTCGAGCCCGCGCCCTGACCGCGCAGCGCCCCGACGGCGTGCCACTGACCCTGGACAACGGGCAGCACATCCTGATCGGTGCCTACATCGAATCGCTCGCGCTCATGCAGCGCGTGGGGCTGAGCCCCGAGCGCCTGTTGCTCGGCCTGCCTCTGGCCATGCCCTACCCCGACGGGCTTGGCCTGCAGACGCCCGCCTGGGCCGCGCGCTGGCCTGCGCCGCTGAACGCCGTCGCCGCCATCGCCACCGCGCGCGGCTGGCGTTGGAGCGAGCGGCTGGCGCTGGTCCGCGCGTCGCTGGGCTGGCAGCGCGGCGGCTTCGCTTGTGACCCGGCGCTGACCGTGGGCGCGCTGTGCCGCGCCCTGCCCGCCCGCGTCATGGACGAGTTGATCGAGCCGCTGTGCGTGTCGGCGCTAAACCTGCCGGCGGCGGCAGCGAGCGCGCAAGTGTTCCTGCGCGTGATGCGGGACGCGCTGTTCGGCCGGGGTTTCGGGCGCTGGAGCGCGTCCAGCCTGCTGCTGCCGCGCGACGACCTGGGCGCGCTGCTACCCGAAGCTGCGGCCGGCTGGCTGGCGGGCGAACACAGCGCCCGCGCACAAGTGCGCAGGGCCACGCGGGTGCAGTCGATCCACGCGCTGCCCCAGGGCTGGCGCCTGGCAGGTGACGGCTGGCACGAAGACTTCGACCAGGTGATCTGGGCCACAGCGCCCAGCCCGGCGGCACAGGCCATGGCCGCTGCCGCGAACGCCGCACGCGAAGCGGGCGACACCGCACTCGAGCATGCCCTGTCGGGTTGGGCACACACCGCCGCCTCGCTGGCGTTCACCGCCATCACCACCGTCTATGCCTGGGCGCCGGGCGCGCGCTTGAGCGCGCCGATGCTCGCCCTGCGCACCGAGCCTGATGCGAAGACCGCACCCGCGCAGTTCGCCTTCGACCGCGGACAGCTCCGCCCGGACGACCCGTCGATGCAAGGCGTGCTGGCGTTCGTGATCAGCGCCAGCGAGGGCGACCGTGACGAGCTGCAGGCGCGCGTGTTGCAGCAGGCGGCGCGCCAGCTCGGCCTGAGCGGGCTGCGGCCGATCCAGACCGTGGTGGAAAAACGCGCCACCTTCGCCTGCACCCCCGGCCTGCGGCGCCCCGCGCAGGCCATTGCACCGGGCCTCTGGGCAGCGGGTGACTACGTGGAGGGACCGTACCCGGCCACACTGGAAGGCGCGGTGCGCAGCGGTCTGGCGGCGGTGGCGCACTCACGGCCCCCGCAAGGCATCGTGGGCGGGTGAATTTCAGCCCAGCGCCCTGGCCACGTCGTGGGCCGGTCGCTCGGTGCAACGGACGATCCAGTCGTGCGTCAACGGGTGGCCCTTCATCAGCTCACGCGCCGGTCGCGCCCAGTTCAGCACGCTGGCCACACACAGGTCGGCCACGGTGAAGCGCTCGGCGGCCAGGTACAGACACCCCGCCGCCTGTTGCGCTGTCAGGTGTTGCTCCATGACCCTCAGTCGCACCGCCAACCGCTTCTCGGCGGCCTGTGCCAGCTCGGGTTTGCGCCGCTCGGCGGGCATGGCCAGGCGGTGCATGAGCACGGTCAGTGCGTCCGCTTCGCACTCGGTCACGGCCCAGAAACTCCAGCGCAGTGCTTCGGCGTCTTCGCGCGGATTCGCTGGCGTGATGCTGGCGCCATCGGGCTGCCCGTGGTGGCGCGCGATGTACAGCGCGCAGGCCATGCTCTCCCACACCACCACGTCACCGTCCGGTCGCGCGTCCACCACCACCGGAATGTGGCCATTGGGGTTGAGCGCCAGAAACCCGGGGGTGCGCGTGGCGCCGCCCAGGTAGGGCGTGGGCACGTGGTTGAAAGCCAGCCCCAGCTCGGTGGCCGCCCACAGCGGGCGGATGGCGCGCGAGGCTGGAATGCCGTGGATCGTGAGTGGCATGGCAAAAAAGAAACTCAGCCCAGCGCGCGGCACAACGCGAGCAACTCGCTCACGGTGATGTGGGGCGCCAGCGGCGCGTGATCCCAGGCGTGATCCGCGCGGTTCACCCAGGCCAGTTGCATGCCGGCGTTGAGCGCGCCCACACCGTCGAGGTGGGCGTCGTCGCCGACGTGCAGCACCTGCGATGCATCGACGCCGGCGGCCTGCGCTGCGGCATGGAAGATGCTCGGATCGGGCTTGGCGGCGCCAAACCCGTGGGCGTTGAGCGAAGCACGGAAGTGCGCGCCAATCCCCACGCGGTGCACGTCCGCATTGCCGTTGGACACCGCCACCACCGGGTAGCGGCCGCTGAGCCATTCGAGCGCCGGCAGCGCGTCGTCAAACAGCTCAACACGGTGCCGTTCGGCAAAGAACACCTCGAACGCCGGCTCAGCCAGCGCCGGGTCCTCGCCCGCTCGCTGCAGCACCAGGCGGATCGACTCGCGGCGCAGGCCGCTCATGTCGTGCGCCAGATCGGGCCGGGTGAGGTGCATCTGGTTGCGCAGCTCGCGCAAGGCACCCGGCGCGGCGCAGAGCGCGGCGGTGGCGGGCGCGTGTTGGTCCAACCAGGCCTGCAGCACATTTTCAGCGCGGGCGATGGTGGGCCAGATCGGCCACAGCGTGTCGTCCAGGTCGAGCGTGATGGCGCGGATGCGCGACACGTCCAGGCCGATGTCGTTCACCGGCGGCGCGAGAGGTTGGGGTTCGGGTGCGTTCATCGGAATGTCTCCGCGTTGTCGGCTGCGGTGCGAGCTTGCTTGGGACGGCCCTGCGTTGCGCTCACTGTCTGCAGGAGAATAGCGCATGCCATTCCAACCAGAACCCGCCCATTCCCACGGCCAGGGCCCACGCACGGCCGTGATCCTGTGCAACCTGGGCACCCCCGACGAACCCACCGCCCCCGCGCTGCGCCGATACCTGGCCGAGTTCCTGAGCGACCACCGCGTGGTCGAGATCCCCAAGGCGGTGTGGATGCTGATCCTGCACGGCATCATCCTGCGCACCCGCCCGGCCAAGTCGGCCGCCAAGTACGCCAGCGTCTGGACACCCGAAGGTTCACCGCTCAAGGTCTGGACCGACAAGCAGGCCACGCTGCTGCGCGGTTACCTCGGCGAACGCGGACACCAGCTCACGGTGCGCTACGCCATGCGCTACGGCAACCCCTCGATCCCTGCCGTGCTCGACGAACTCAAGGCGCAGGGCGTGACCCGCGTGCTCATCCTGCCCGCCTACCCTCAGTACAGCGGCACCACCACCGCCAGCGTGTTCGACGCGGTGGCGAACTGGGGCCTGAAGGTGCGCCACCTGCCCGAGCTGCGCTTCATCAACCGCTACCACGACGATCTGGGCTACATCGACGCTTTGCACCGCAAGGTGCGCACACACTGGATGCACAGCGGCCAGGCGGACCACCTCGTGATGAGCTTTCACGGCGTGCCCGAACGCACCCTGCACCTGGGCGACCCCTACCACTGCGAGTGCCTGAAAACGGCGCGTTTGCTGGCCGAAAAACTGGGCCTCAGCAAAGACCGCTACACCGTGACCTTCCAGTCGCGCTTTGGCAAGGCCAAATGGCTGGAGCCCTACACCGAGCCGACGCTGATCACCTTGGCAAAAAAAGGGGTCAGGAGCGTGGACGTGGTCTGCCCGGGCTTCACCAGCGACTGCCTGGAAACGCTGGAAGAAATCAACATGGAAGCCCGCGAGGCCTTTCTGCACGCGGGTGGACTGCAGTTCAACTACATCGACTGCCTCAACGACAGCCCCGACTGGATCCGCGCATTGACCCACCTGACCGAGCAGCAC
The DNA here is from genome assembly GCF_002001205.1 of Hydrogenophaga sp. A37. GTDB lineage: Bacteria > Pseudomonadota > Gammaproteobacteria > Burkholderiales > Burkholderiaceae_C > Hydrogenophaga. The sequence goes on along the minus strand of NZ_MUNZ01000101.1, from coordinate 76,070 downwards.
CTGCAGGGCTGGCCCACGAAACAGGCCGACGACCCCATGCAGCTCCAGGCCAGCCGCGAGCGCGCGCTGGCGCGGGGCGCGAGGGATTGAGGTATTCGAGGTAACCGTCGCCGCAGTCTCTCACTTGCTTCGAACCCATGCATGAATCGGCCCTTCGCGCGAATGTCGTTGATGTAATTGGATTCGGGTACGAATCGCACATTTAGGATGTCTCGCACTGCTCAGCTCCAGGATATCGCTACTAACACGCACGTTGGACCCCCAAAAAAAACACTATCTCATGCATACATCCGAATTACATCCATGGCGTGTTCTACGCAGCATCGTTCTCGAACTCGATAGCTACGAAGTCCCCATGGTCATCGATCGAGCTGGGATTCCTGTTGATTGGACTCTCACAACACAGAAGGATTACTCGAACAAGATGCGAATCGCAGCTTACAGGCCGAGAATAGACGCCGCATTCAACGAACTGAATGAAGAAGCAGGCCTTAGAGCCGCTTACGTCGTCACCGACGAGCTTGTGAAGCGAGGTAAATCGGAGCATCTTGAAAGTGCACTTCGCGCGATCGGCTGGCGGCTTGATGAAGGTCGATTGGCGCCCGACTCCGCAAATGTGAAGGAACTTTTCTTCCCGAAGGGGAGCCAATATGATGCTTACTTGGAGATCCGCGCTGTCCTACAGACCTCAAAAAAATCCATCACGGTGGTGGACCCATATGTCGATCAATCAGTTCTCCAACTCTTCGCCTCTGCGCTTAAGATCGGCATGTCAATCAAAGTATTGACGGCCAAAGTTCCACCAGACTTTCCAAACGAGATGAAGGCTTGGCGCGCCCAATATAAGAATGCTACCCTTGCAGTTCGCACCAATCGCGAGTTTCATGATCGATTCGTGGTCATAGACGACACGGCTTGCTGGCACATTGGCTGTTCAATCAAGGATGCTGGAAACAAGGTGTTTATGCTGAGCAAAATCGAGGATTCAGAAAATTGCATAGCTTTGCTCAAGCAAATTAATAGCTCGTGGGCATCCAGTGCCGACGTGCCATGAAAAGCTCCTAACGCAGGCTTTGGGCAGCATCGATTTCACTTCGCGAGAAGGCAAAAATGAAAGACTCAGAAATTCGCGGATTCATTCTGGAGTACTACTACGCGCGGCGGCGAGAGGGGTGGTCGCTGCCAAAACCGGAAGACTTGGGAGGAGGACTCTCAGAGCAGGACATACTTCACGTGGCGGACCAACTGGCCGAGCACAACCTCCTGGAATGGAGACGACAAGGATCGCACGGTAATATTCACGCCGGCATAGGAAAAATCAACGCCTTTGGCATCGACGTAGTCGAAGGCGGAGCGAAATCCGAGCTAAAGGTTGAGTTCGTGCAAAGCAAGACAATCAACATCACCGGCTCCACGAATGTGGTAATCGGCGACAACAATGTTGTGACGCAATCCGTCCGAGATCTCATCGCTGCCGTTGAGTCGTCTTCAGGAACTCAGGAGCAGAAAGAGGAGGCAAACGGTCTGCTGCGAAAGTTTCTTCAGCACCCCCTCGTAGCTGCCGCGGTCGGTGGTGCAATTGGTCTCCTCGGCTAGAAATTCGGCCGCCCCATTTTGGGGCTGCGGCCGATTTCAGCTACCACTGAGTGCCGAAGTGGACTATTGCGCTGCAGCGAATACGAACGAGGCGCTACTTGTCCGTCGTCAATAGCATCACCCAACCTCACAGCCCCGCAAAAAACCGGCTTACCAACAGCAGTTGCTCCGGCACGTTCAGCGCCGGTGCGTGGCCGCAGCCCACGATGGTGACCACCAGCGCGCGCGGGCCACGGTCGCGCATGGCTTCGGCTGTGTCGGCCAGCAGCAGGTCGGACTCCGCTCCACGCAGGCACAGCACCGGCACGTCGATGCGGTCGTACTCGGCCCAGCGGTCGTAGTCGGCCGGGTGCTCGGTGAACTGCATCACCATGGCCGGGTCGTAGTGCGGCGTCACGCGACCGTCGGGCAGGCGGCGTGTGGAGCTCTCGGTCAGCAGCGTCCACTGCGCATCGCTCATGAAGCCATAGGGCTTGTAGATGGCTCGGAAGTACGACTCCAGCTCGCCGACCGTGGCAAAAGACGCCGGGTTGCCGGCGTAGCTTCGGATGCGTTCGATGGCCGCCTGCGCCAGTTGGGGACCGATGTCATTGAGCACCAGGCGCTGAATGCGCCCGCGCAGCGGCCCGTCGGCGCAGACCATACCGATGGCGCCACCCATGGAGGTGCCGACCCAGTGGAAGCGCTCCAGCCCGAGCTGGTTCACCAGCGAGCGCGCCAGCTTCGCGTAGAAGGCAAGGCAGTACTCGGTCTTGGGCTCGGGGCTCCATTGCGAAAGGCCGCGCCCGATGGTGTCGGGACAGATCACGCGGTAGCCCAGGGCACTCAGGTGCGCGGCCAGGGCATCCATGTCGCGGCCGGTGCGAGCGAGGCCGTGCCAGGCGATCACCGTGCCGTGGTCCGCCGCGCCGGGGGCCGGCACCCAGTCCATGAAGTGGATCTCGCGGCCTTCGCATGTGAGGTAGCGCGACCGGGGCGTGTGGGCGGCAACGGCGTTCATTTCAGCCCCTTGAGTTTTCCGAGCACCGCGCGCTCGCGCAGCTTGCCGACGATGCCGGTGGGGAAGTAGTAAACGGACAGCACGAACAGCACCCCCAGCCAGAGCAGCCAGCGGTCGGGCGTGAGCAGCGCGGGCAACACCGGAATGCCTGCGGTCGCTTCGCCGGCCAAACGCAGCAGGTCCTGCAGGTAGCTCTGTGCCAGCACGAACAACACGCTGCCGATCAGCGCCCCATACAGCGTGCCCATGCCACCGATCACGACGATCAGCAGGATGTCCAGCATGATCTCGAACGACAGCGAGGTGTCCGGCCCGTTGTAGCGCAGCCAGATCGCGAGCAGGCAGCCGGCCAGCGTGGCAAACAGGGCCGAGAGCACGTTGGACAGCGTGCGGTAGATCACTGTGCGGTAGCCCAGTGCCTCGGCCCGGAAATCGTTTTCGCGGATGGCTTGAAGCACCCGGCCGAAGGGCGAGTTCACGATGCGCAGGATGGTGAGGAAGATGGCGCAGACACTCAAGAACACCAGGTAGTAGGTGATGAGTTTGCCGTTGAGGTTCACCTCGCCGAACGGCGTGACCAGCGGTGTTTCGCTCAGCTCGAACCCGGGCGCCAGCAGCTCGGGCACGCTGAAGGTCAACCCGTCTTCACCACCCGTGAAGTCCGACAGCTGCGAGGCCAGCGTGAGAAAGGCCGAAGCCACGGCCAGCGTGATCATGGCGAAGAAGATCGCCCGAACCCGCAACGAGAACAGCCCGATCAGCAGCGACAGCACCGACGACACCACCAGCGCGCCCAGCACGCCCAGCAACAGCGCGCCCCACGAGGCCTCCTCCACCGAACTCAGCCCGATCGCCACGCCGTAGGCGCCGATGCCGAAGAACATGGTGTGTGCAAAACTCACGATGCCGGTGTAGCCCAACAGCAGGTCGAAGCTGGTGACCAGCGCGACAAAGATCAGGATCTTGGCCGCGACGTTGAGCGCCTTGACGCCCGGGAACAGGAACGGCGCGAACGCCAGGCCCAGGAACAGGACCACCAGCAGCGCGGCGAGCCAGCGGCTGCGGGGCAGGTCTTTGGAGAGAAGTCTTTGCAGCATGGTCAGGCCTTCAACGGCTGGTCACCGGGTAGACGCCTTGCGGCCGCCAGAGCAGGATGGCGACCATCAACGCGATGTTCGAAAACAGCGCCACCTTGGGCACCAGGAAGCCGGTGTAGTTGGCCATCAGCCCCACCAGCAGCGCGCCGATCAGCGCACCCAGCGTCGAGCCCAGGCCGCCGATGATGATGACGATGAAGATCAGCACATTGACCTGCGCGCCCATCTGCGGCGTCACCGTCTGCTGGTACAGCCCCCACATCACACCGCCCAAGCCGGCCAGCGCACTGCCCGCGACGAACACGCCGACAAACAGGCGCTTGATGCGGTAGCCCAGCGACTCGACCATCTCGCGGTCTTGCACGCCGGCGCGGATCAGCAGGCCGACCTTGGTGCGGTTGAGCGTCCAGACCATGGCGGCGAACACGGCCGCGCCGACCAGCACCGCGACGATGCGGTACTTCTCGACCGCCGCGTCGCCCAGCAGCAGCGAGCCGCGCAGGCCCTCGGGCAGCGGCAGCGGAATCTGCTCGGGGCCCCAGATGACCTTGATCATCTCCTCGCCGATGATCATGCCGCCCATGGTGATGAGGATCTGTTTGAGGTGCATGCCATACACCGGGCGGATGATGAAGCGCTCGAACACCAGGCCCAGCGCGCCGGCCACCGCCATCGCCACCAGCATGGCCGGCAGCAGCGCCAGCAGGTTCATCCACAGGCTCGGCGAGGTCGTGTAGCTGCCCATGCTCGCCAGCACGGTGGTGGCCACAAAGGCGCCGAGCGCGATGAACACGCCGTGGCCGAAGTTGAGCACGTCCATCAGGCCGAACACGAGCGTGAGGCCCGAGGCGATGATGAAGACGATCATGCCCATGGCCAGGCCGGCCACGGTGAGCGTGAGCCAGGTCGAGGGGCTGCCGATGGCGGGCAAGGCGGCCAGCGCCAGCACCGGCACCAGGGCCATGGGCTTCCAGTCCATGTCTTTGAATGTGGTCATAGAACGGCCTCCCGCCGGGCCGCCCCAAGGGAGGCCAGCCCCTCTTGGAGGGGCAGTGAATACACGAAGTGATGAACGTGGGGTGTCACTGATGGGCTCCCAGAGATAGGCCGAGCAATCTCGACTGCATCGATTCATCGGCGGCCAGCTCGGCCATGGAGCCGCTGTGCACCACGCGCCCGTCGTCCATCACCGCCACCGTGTCGCCCAGCTGGCGCGCGAAGTTGAAGTTCTGCTCGACCAGCAGGATCGTGGTCTGCGCCGCCTTGAGTTGGCGGAAGGCCTCGATCATGTTCTGGATGATCGCGGGCGCCAGGCCCTTGCTGGGCTCGTCGATCAGCAGCAGCTGGCGCGGCTCGACGATGGCGCGCGACACTGCGAGCATCTGTTTCTGTCCGCCCGAGAGCTTGCCCGCCGGGTGGTTCCAGAACTTCTTCATGGCCGGGAACAGGCCGAAGATCCATTCGAGCCGCGTGGTGTCGATGTCGTCCAGCGTGCGCGCGCCGCGCGCCGCCAGCAGCATGTTTTCGCGCACCGAGAGGTCCGAGAAGATGCCCATGCTCTCAGGCACGTAGGCCACGCCGCTCTGCGCGATCTCGGGTGTCTGGCGCGCCGTGATGTCCTGTCCCGCCAGCGTGACGCGGCCCTGGCTCGCGTGCCACAGGCCCATGATGGTGCGCAACGTCGTGGTCTTGCCCGCGCCGTTGCGGCCCAGCAGCATGGTGAGCTGGCCCTGGGGCACAGTGAGGTCCACGCCGTGCAGGATGTGGTACGCGCCGATGTGGGTGTGCACCCCTTGAAGGGTCAGCAGATTGCTCATGAGGTCACCTCTTCGGTGGGATTGATGCCGAGGTAGGCCTGCTGCACCACCGGCGAGGCGATCACGGTGGCCGGGTCGCCGTCGGCCACCAGCTCGCCGTTGTGCAGCACGATGATGCGGTCCGAGAGTTCGCGCACCACGTCCATCTTGTGTTCGACCAGCAGGATGGTCTTGGTCTTGTCGGCCTTGAGCTGGCGGATCAGGTTCAGGATCACCGGCACCTCGTCCACGCTCATGCCTGCGGTGGGTTCGTCGAACATGAACACCTGCGGCTCCAGCGCCATCAGGATGCCGACCTCCAGCTTGCGCTGATCGCCATGCGGCAAGCTCGACGCCAGCGCGTCGCCCTTGTCGGCCAGCGCCACGGCTTCGAGCACCTCGTCTGCGCGCACCATCAGGTCCTTGCGGTCGCTCCAGATGCGCCAGAGGTTCAAGCCCGCGCCCGCCCTCGCCTGCACCGCCAGCCGCACGTTCTCGCGCACGCTCAGGTTGGGAAACAGGTTGGTCAGCTGGAACGCCCGACCCAGCCCGGCCTGCGCCCGAGCCGGTGCGCTCAGGCCCGACATGTCCACGCCATTCAGGCGGACGCTGCCCGCCGAGGCCTTGATCTGCCCCGAGATGAGGTTGAAGTAGGTCGTCTTGCCCGCCCCGTTGGGGCCGACGATGGCGGTCAGCGTGCCCGGCTGAAAAGTGCAGGTCACGCGGTTGACCGCCACGTGGCCGCCGAAGCGGACGGTCAGGTCCTGGGTGGATAGCTGGCTCATGATCTCCTTGGGGTGGTCCGTTGCATCAGGGGCAGGTGCCGATGACGTAATGGTTGCTGCCGGTCATCTTCAGCGTCCGGGTGACGAAGACATTCCACAGGCCCATGTTCTGGTGGGACCCGTTGGCGTAGGTGTAGCCGCCCGACTGGTAAGCACGGCCCGCCGTGGTGTGGGCGTAGTTGCTGGCCGTGTAGCAGGTGGCGGGCGGCGGCGGGCTGCCCGTGGTGGTGCCCAAGGCCGCCGCGGACGCCGCGCCCTCCACGCCCTCTTCGTCCGCCGCGCGCACCGTCCAGCTGTACCGCGTGGCGGCGGCGAGGCCCGTGTCGGTGAACCTGGTGGCTGTGACCGGCAGCGCGTTGGTCTTGTTGGCGTTGCGGTACACGTTGTAGCTGTCGGCGCCGCTCACGGCGCTCCAGCTGATCGTCATGGTGGTGTCGGTCGGGCTGGACGCCACCACGCCCGTGGGCGCTGGCAGGGTCGGGGTGCCACCACCCCCGCCCGAGGACACGCGGTCCACCATGGCCTTGATGGCGGCCATCTGCGTGCCGGCCTTCTGGCCGAAGTTGCCGCCATACCAGCCGATCCAGTCCCAGCAGGCATTGGGGTTGGCCAGCGAGCCGCTGGCCGTCGTGCTTCGGCTGGTGTTGTCGATCTTCGTCTGGGGGAACAGCACGATGATGCTGTTGGTGTCGGCCCAGCGGCTGTAGCCCGTGTTCTTGATGAACCTGTCGCCGATCTTGTCGGTGCTCTGCTGGCAGCCGTGCAGCGCCACGTGCAACTTGCACTGGCTGCCGCTGGCGCAGTTGGCCGGCACATAGGCCCAGCCCGTCGCGGCCATGCCGGGGTTGCTGACGAACTCACCCTGGTTGAACTCGATGTAGTTGCCGGCCGCGGGCGCGTTGTTGCGCGGGTTCAGCGTGCCGTAAAACTTCTGCAGAACGGCTTTGGCGCCGTCGTATCCGCAGTTGCTGATGTAGGGCGAGGCGGCGCTGCCGCAGCCGTTGTTGCCGGTGCTGTCGAAGTCGGTGGGAAAGGTGTGGGCCGCGCCGCCGCGCACCATGTGTTCCATGTTCGCAGCCGTCACGCCGTTGCTGGTGTACTGCGTCTTCAGTGCGTTGACGGGGTTCTGCCCCACCGTGGTGTCGCTGGCGCCGATGAACAGGTACACCTTCTGGCCGGCGATGGCCGACTGGTTGTCGATCACGCCGCTGGCGCTGTAGCTGTCGATGCGGTTCTGCATGTTGGCCAGCGCCGTGCTCGAAATGCTGGCGTTGTACATGCAGGCCGTGTAGTTGCTCAGGCCCGCGCACAGGTAGGGGCCGGCCGCGAACACGCCCACGCCCTTGAACAGCGCCGAGTAGGCGATGCCCAGCTGGTTGGCCATGAAGCCGCCCGCGGAGAGGCCCGACACCGTGGTCTGGCTGGTGTCCACGTTGTAGGCAGGCAGGTTGATGGCGGCCAGTGCCGTGCCAGAGGAAAGCGCCGCGATGGCGGCGAGCGCACGCATCGAATCGAACCTCATTGGCTTGTCTCCAGGTGAGTTTTGGGCAAAACATCGCCGGCCCCCGTGTGTCCGGGAGTTCCTCATGGAACGAGCAGAAATGGAAGGCAGCAAGTGCAGCACCTTCCAGAAACACAGCGGAACCGGCTTTGCCGGGCCGCTCGTGTTGTCCCCCTTTTTCAGGGGGAGGCCGTGTCAGCGGCGCAGGGGGTCAACCCTTCACTTCTTGTTCCGGATCGGAACCTGCATGTCTGCGGGTTTGATTTCCCGCACGAGTTCAGGCACACCCCACGGGAACGCCGGGTCCACCTTGATCTTGAAGTGGTACATGCTCTGCATGGCCTGGTGGTCTTCCTTGCGGAAGGTCATCGTGCCCTTGGGCGTCTCGAAGCTCATGCCTTCCATGGTCTTGATCAGCGTGGCGGCCTTCGCGTCACCGTTGGTCTTCTTGAGCGCGGTGACCACGGCCATGGCCGAACTGAAGCCGCCGGCGGTGAAGAAGTCGGGTGGGCTCTTGAACTGGGTGTAGTGCTGGGCCACCATCGCCTCGTTCACCGGGTTCTTGGGGATGCCGAAGTAGTAGTACGTCGCGCCTTCCATGCCGGGGAAGTTCTTGTAGGCGGCCATGGCCGGCAGGATGTTGCCACCCGTGGCGATCTCGATGTTGTAGCGTTTCAGGTCCAGATCGGCGATCTTGAACGGGTTGCCGGCACCGGCCCAGATGATGAAGATCACCTTGCGGCCGGGCGCGTCCTTCAGTTTGTCAATGATGCGCTGCGCACCGGCGGTGAAGTCGGTGGTGCTGGTGGGGAGGTATTCCTCATGGGCAATCTTGGCGGTCTTGATCGCGTCCTTGAAGGCCTTCACACCGTCGCGACCGAAGGCGTAGTCCTGCGCCAGGGTGGCGATGGTCACGCCGGCCTTATCCAGCGCCACGGCGTTGGAGATCGCGTCCTGGCTGCTGTTGCGGCCGGTGCGGAAGATGTACTTGTTCCATTTGTCGCCGGTGATCGAATCGGCCACAGCGGGCTCGACCAGCAGGATCTTCTGGTATTCCTCGGCCACCGGCAGCATGGCCAGCGCGACACCCGAGCTGGTCGGGCCAATGGCGAGGTTGGCCTTGTCGTCGGCGTAGGCCGCGGCCAGTAGGCTCTTGCCCAGATCGGGCTTGCCCTGGTCGTCCTTCTCGATCAACACGATTTTCTTGCCACCCACCATCATGGTGCCGCCCGTGGCGTACTGAAGGCCCATCAGCAGCCCGGTCTGGGTCTGCTTGCCGTAGGCCTCCAGCGGGCCGGTCTTGCTGTAGACGTGGGCGATGCGGATTTCACCGCCGGATTGGGCGAAACCGAGGGTGGCGCTGCAGGCCAAGGCCATCACCGCAAGGCGGCGGGTCGTTGTGATCATGTGTGTCTCCTGAGGTGTTTCCGGCGCACCCGGGCGGTGCCCGTGCACCCTGTTTGCACGGAGCGTGCCAGCGAGGTCAGGGCAATGAAATCAATGACTTGCGATCCACCATCACTCAAAACGTCTGAACTTCAGACATTCAAGCACCGTTGAAATTGTCTAATTTTCAGACAGTCGTCTTTAATTCAGACATACCACCCAGCTTGTCGTACAGGCTGGCGCGCGAGATGCCCAGCAGCCGCGCCGCCGCCGCCCGGTTGCCGCCGGTGCGGGCCAGGGCCGCTGCGATGGCCCGCTGCTCCAGCTCAGCGATCTGCTCGGGCAAGGGCCGTTCGTCCACGGTCGGTGACTGGGGCAGACCATGGGCAGCCCGCACGGCCGGTGCCAGCGGTGGCTCGATGCGCTCCTGCCCTGATTCGCGCAGCACCTGCTCCACCTGCGGCGCATCGATCTGCGGCGAGTCGCTGCGCAGGGCCAGTTGTTCCAGCACGTTGCGCAGCTCGCGGATGTTGCCGCGCCAAGGCTGGGCAGCCAGCAGATCGAGCGCGGCCGGTGCCAGATCCAAGTGGGCGGTGGCGCCGCGCGCGGCGATGTCTTCGCACAGCGCCTCCACCAGCAGCGCCAGGTCGTCGCGCCTCTCGCGCAGCGGCGGCACGCGGATGGGCAACACGTTCAGGCGGTAGTACAAGTCTTCACGGAACTGGCCGTTGCGCACCATCTGCTGCAGGTCGCGCGAGGTGGCAGCCACCACGCGCACATCGAACCTGACCAACTTGTTGGAACCCAGCGGCTCGATCTCACCCTCCTGCAGCGCGCGCAACAGCTTGACCTGCACGGCCATCGGCATGTCGCCCAACTCGTCGAGAAACAGTGTGCCCCCATCGGCCAGCTTGAACTTGCCGTCGCGGCCCTTTTTGTCGGCACCGGTGTAGGCGCCGGGCGCCACACCGAAGAACTCGGCCTCCAGCAGCGCCTCGGGCACGGCCGCCATGTTCACGCTCACGAACGGCCGCCCCGCGCGCGGCGACGATGCGTGGATGGCGTGCGCCAGCAACTCCTTGCCGGTGCCGGTTTCGCCCAGCAGCAGCACCGGGCTGTGGGAGGACGCCGCTCGCCGCGCCTGGCGCTTCACCTCCAGCGCCACCGGGCTGGTGCCGACGAAGCTGGCGAAGGTGTATTTGGTGCGGCGCTGACTGGCCAGCTCGCGGCGGGCGTCGCTCAGGTCCTGCTCCAGCCGCGCGAACTTGGCGATCAGCGGCTGCAGCGTGGTTTCAGGGTGGTCGAACAGCACGATGCCGAGCACACCGATCACCTCGCCCGCGTCGTCGCGCAGCGGGATGCGGCTGACCACGAAGGTACCGGCCTTGTTGGTCAGCAGGTCGATCAGGATGGGCTTGCCGGTGGCCAGCACCTGGTGCATCTGCGTGTTCTGCACCACGCTGGAAACCGGGTGGCCGACGAAGTCTTCCTCGCGCTCGAAACCCAAGGCGGGCAGGAAGCGGCGGTACTGGTCGTTGATCCAGACCACCCGCGCCTTGCGGTCCACCAGCATCATGCCTTCGCTGGCGGTGGCGAACAGGTCGAACATCGACCGGGCGGCCAGCTCCAGGATGCTTTGGGCGTCGCGGGGAAGTCGGTTGTCGGCAGTCATGCTGGGCATGGTATCGCCAAGCGATCATCACCCCCACGCTCCGCCGCTGCGCGGGTCGCTGCCCCAAGGGGCTGATCCGGCTTGGGGCGGCCCGGTGCCGTATCGATCAGGAACGCCGGTGCCAGGCCAACAGACGCGGCGTCACCAGAACCAACACCACCACCGTCAGCAACGTGGCCGACATGGGGCGCTGGAAGAACACCGAAAGATTGCCTTCGCCGATCGACATGGCGTTGCGGAACTGTGCCTCGGCCAATGGGCCCAGGATCAAGCCCACGATCACCGGGGCGGTCGGGAAATCAAACCGGCGCAATGCCACACCCACCAGCGCCAGACCGAACATCAGGAACAGGTCGAACGAGCTCTGGCGCATGCCGTACACACCCACCGTGGCAAAGATCAGGATGCCGGCGTAGAGCGGCGCCTTCGGAATCTTCAACAGCTTGACCCACAGGCCCACCATCGGCAGGTTGAGCACCAGCAACATCACGTTGCCAATGTAGAGCGAGGCGATCAGCGCCCACACCAGGGCAGAAGAGGTCTGGAACAGCTGCGGGCCGGCGTTGATGCCGTAGTTCTGCAGTGCGCTCAGCAGGATGGCGGCCGTCACCGATGTCGGGATGCCCAGCGTGAGCAGCGGCACCAGGGTGGCCGTCACGGCCGCGTTGTTGGCGGCTTCGGGACCGGCCACGCCTTCGATGGCGCCGGTGGTACCGAATTCCTTCTTGTATTCAGGGTCGGCCAGCTTGCGCTCGGTGGCGTAGCTCAGGAAGGTGGGAATCTCGGAGCCACCGGCGGGGATGGTGCCGAAGGGAAAACCGATGAAGGTGCCGCGCAACCAGGCGGGCCAGGAGCGCTTCCACTCCGTCTTGGTCATGTGCGCCTTGTTCATCTTGTTCAGGCTGGCGTCGCTCTTGCCTTCGTACAGGGCGTTGTAGAGCGCCTCGGTCACGGCAAACAGACCCACCGCCACCAGTACCACCTCCACACCGTCCATGAATTCGATGATGCCGCCGGTGTACCGCACCTGGCCGGTGATCTGGTCCATGCCCACCAGGCCCAGCGCCAGGCCGAAGAACAGCGCCGTGATGCCGCGCAACGTGCTCTGGCCCAGCACCGCGCTCACGGTGGTGAAGGCCAGCAGCATCAGGCAGAAATACTCGGGCGGCCCGAGCTTCACGGCGAACTCGGCCAGGAAGGGCGCGAACAGCGTCACCAGAATCGTGGCGATCGTGCCGGCCACAAAAGAACCGATGGCCGAGGTGGCGAGGGCCGCGCCGGCGCGCCCGTTCTTGGCCATCTTGAAACCTTCGAGCGCGGTCACCATGGTGCCGGTTTCACCCGGGGTGTTGAGCAGGATCGAGGTGGTCGATCCGCCGTACATCGCGCCGTAGTAGATGCCCGCGAAGAAGATCATCGAGGCGGTGGGTTCCACCTGGCCGGTGATCGGCAGCAGCATGGCCACGGTCACGGCCGGGCCCAGGCCGGGCAACACGCCAATGGCCGTGCCCAGCGCGCAGCCGGCCAGCGCCCATAGCAGGTTGATGGGGGTGCCGGCGGTCATGAAACCACCGAGCAAATTGTTCCAGGTGTCAAGCATGGTGAATTCCTTTCAGGTCCGTCGTGCGAATCAGATCCAGCCGGTGCCTGTCAGGCCCGGCAGGTTGACGGCGAGGAATTTGGTGAACAGCCAGAAGGTGGGCGCCGAGATCAGCATGCCGATCACCACGTCTTTCACCGTCTGCATGCCACTGCCCGAGGGCTTGCCTTCGCTGATGCGCAGGCCGCGCACCGCCAGCGTGAAACACAGCGCGCAGCTCAGCACGAAGCCGATGGTGGTGATGAGCGCCGCATTGCCCAAAATACCGGCCGACACCCAGGCCATGGCGTGCCAGTCACCACGGGCCGCACCCGAAGGCTCTTCCATGTTGCGGTAGCCGCCGGTGCGCACCTCCCAGATGAGCAATACGCCACACAGCCCCATCGCGGCCGACACCACCCAGGGCAGGAAGTCGGGGCCCACGCCCGCGTAGCCCGCGTCCGACGGGATGTTCGCCGCGCCGTAGGCGAGCCCTGCGGCCAGCAGCACGGCGGCAATGCCCAGCGCCAGCTGGCCGGGGCGGTGATCGGGACGCGGCTCGTTGGCCGCTGGGTTGGGGGTTTGCATGGGCGCTCTCCTGCGTGAAAAAAATGCGGCCGCGACGCAAACGCCGCGGCCGCTGTGTCACATGGGAACCGGGGCGGTGGTCAGACCATGCCGGCGCGAACCATGGTCGCGCGCAGGCCGGAGAAATCCTTGTCAACAAACTCGTCGAAGGCCTTGCCGGTCAGCAGGGCCGGGGTCCAGTTGTTCTTGACCAGGGCATCCTGCCAAGCCTTGCTCTTGGTGGCCTTGACAATCATGTCGGTCAGGGCATCGCGCTCGGCCGGGGTGATGCCGGGCGCACCGTAGACACCGCGCCAGTTGCCGATCTCCACGTCGATGCCCTGCTCCTTGAGCGTGGGGATCTTGTCGATGCCCTTGACGCGCTGGCCGGCGGTGACGGCAATCGCCTTCATCTTGCCGCTCTCGATGTACTGCTGGAACTCGCTGTAGCCGCTGCCGCCCACGGTGACGTTGCCACCCAGGATGGCGGCGACGGCCTCACCGCCCCCACGGAACGGCACGTAGTTGATCTTGGAAGCGGGCACGCCCACGGCCTGGGCGATCTGCGATGCGGCAATGTGCTCGGTGGAACCGCGCGAACCACCGCCCCACTTGACGCTGCCGGGGTCTTTCTTGAGCGCTTCGACCACATCTTTCATGGAATTGAACGGCGAGCTGGCGGGCAGCACGAACACGTTGTATTCGGTCGTCAGACGGGCGATGGGGGTCAGTTGGGTGATCGAGACCGGCGGCTTGCCGGTGATGATGCCGCCGAGCATGACGGCACCCATGACCATCATGGCGTTCGGGTCGCCCTTGGCCGAGTTGTAGAACTGGGCGAGACCGATGGCACCGGCCGCGCCGCCCTTGTTTTCAAAGGTCACGGAGTCGGCCACCTTGGCGTCGCGCAGGGCTTCGCCCAGGGCGCGGCCCGTGCCGTCCCAACCACCACCCGGGTTGGCAGGAATCATCATCTTGACGTTGGCAGCGGCCCAGGCAGCGTTGGGCAAGGCACCAGCAGCGGCCAGAGCGGCCAGGGATTTGAGGAAGGTATCGCGACGCATGTGTGGTCTCCGTTGGAGGTTGATCGACAGTAGAGATCTTCCTGCCGGCCGCTGTCAATCGGCTGTCGCATCACTACGGACAAACCCTAGGGCGAGGCTGAACAAGCCGTCGACTTGAGCGATGCGGCAGAACCGCTACCTGGCGCCGCTGTAACGTCCGAACGAGTGAATGGGCGGTGTTTCGGGAACAACTTCCGCTTTTCGGCCTTCAGGGCTTAGGCAGATAATCGCGTCAGCATGCCTAACACCACCCAGGTCTGATTCGCGCGCTCACACACATGGTTGCACGTGCCGATTCCCTCTTTGATGCCTGCCTCAAGGAAGGGCTGGTGTTGTCGGCCGAGTGGGTTCCGCGCTGGCTGGCGGCGCTCGGCAGTGCTTTGCAGCAGCGCGAAGCCGCCGCTGTCGGAATGTCGGAGAAGCACAGCGTCGGTAAGGCGCGCTCCACCCTGGCGACGCACCACAAGCTTGTGACCGAGCATTTTCTGGCTGCACTGGGGCAGTCCCTTGGGACTGCCGCCTCTGGGGACGGCGATCTTGATCCCGTCAGCGGAAAGGCACCACCCCGCCGCCTAGACATGCTCAGTTTCGACGAGCTGGAGCTGATGGACCACCAGCAGGTGCAGGACACGGTGGAGTTGGCGCGCATCCAGCAAGTGGTGCACATGGCGGTAGACGACGAGCTGGTGATGCTCGACGCGCGCCTGAGCAGTGCCAGGGGCCTGACGGTGGTGCGCAGCAAGGCCAATCCCTTGCATCCCGAGGCCATCATCGGTGCGCTGATCCGCGCGCTGTCCATCCTGCACATCGAGGACGCGGTGCGTGTGCAGTGGCTGCACATCGGAGCGCTCCCCCTCGGACAAGAGCTGCAAGGTTTTTACCAGCAGATGATCGATCTGCTGGACCGTTGGGGCGTGCAGCCTGCTGGCTACAAGGTGGTGCAGACACCGGTGGGAAAACCCCTGGACGGCGGCACCTCCAGAAGCCGGGAAGACAGCGTTCCCATGGCGGCGCTGACCGGCAAGAACGAATTGTTGACGCTGGATCACCTGCACCAGCTGCTGGTGGGCAACATGGGCGGTGGGAGTGGTCTCGCTGATTCGTCGCAGGCGCTGGAGGCCGGCTCCATGGTGCGCTCCCTGGCGGTGGAGGTGGTGACACTGATGTTGCGCCGCATCGCCGATGACGTCCGGTTGCTGGAGCCCGTGCGTGAGATGTTGTTGCGTCTCAAGCCCGTGCTGCTGGAGCTGGCGCGCAACGATCCCCGTTTCTTCGCCGACCGCAGCAATCCGGCGCGACGCCTGCTGGATGTCTTGACCGAGCGCGCACTGGCTTTCAAGAGTGAGCACGACGCCGGATTCGAGGCCTACGCCCAGCAATTGCGGAAGGTCTTGCAGGATCTGCAGGTACCCGCCAGCCAGCTGTCGCAGCGCATCGCCAAACTGCTCACGTCCCTGGGGCGCAGCGATCCAGTGACGCAGGCGCCCGCACGGGGTCTGGCGATGCAGACGCTGGTGAAAGTGGAGCAGCGCAACCTTCTGGCCCAACGGGTGGCGGCGGAAATTCAGGCGCGAAACGACTTCGCCCGCGCGCCCGGTGTGGTCCGCCGTTTCTTGGCAGGGCCCTGGGCGCAGGTGGTGGCGCAGGCGCGCATCCAGGCGCAGGCCATCGAGGGCCTGGCACCGGGTGATGCCCCAGCGCTGCGCTACATGGACATCCTGCCGGACCTGCTGTGGTCAAGCCGGTTTGAGTTGGCCAGCCTCAACCGGCCCAGGCTGATCAAGGTCATCCCCGGCTTGTTGCGCACGCTGCGCGACGGGCTGGATTCCATCGACTTTCCGCGTGCCCAGGCCGACTCCTTTTTTCAGGCGTTGATGGAACTGCACGAGGTCACTTACAAGCCGAAGCGCAACGAGCCAGTGGACACGCCGGATCGGCTGGGCGGCCAGCTTGAACCTGACTTGCCTGACACCTGGGTGCATCCGGCGGAGGCTCGCGATTCCGGGTTCATGGACGACATGTTCATCGAGAGTCAGCCGGCCTTTCAGGACACCGAGCCGCTGGGCACCGACTGGCGCAGCCTGCGGGAGACCGAGATGGCGGCATCACGTCCGCTGGCCGTGGGCACCTGGGTCGATCTGCGCGACGGGGCGCAGGACTTGCGATGCCAGCTGACCTGGGCCAGTCCAAGCGGCTCCATGTTCCTGTTCAATGCCGCCAATGGACGCAGCGTTTCGCTGACCCTGCGCGGGTTGGATCGGTTGCGCAGCACGGGGCGCTTGCGGGTGGTCGCCGAACACGGGCTGGTCGACGACGCACTCGACGAGGTGACGCGTCAGGCACTCATCAATTCCGGTCGATCCTGAGCCAGCGCACATTCACCTCGAAGGGGGAGAGGACCACCAGCTCGCCGCCATCGGATGGTGGTCGAACACCCAAACCTGCCGCGCCAGACCTGCCGATAATCTCCCTTGCATGAAACTGCTCCTGATCGAAGACAACCCCACCATGCAGGCGACGCTGCAGCGCACCCTGGAACGCCGGGGCATGCAGGTGCTGACCTGTGGCGACGGTGACCGCGCGCTGGCGCTCTGGCAGGCCAGTCTGCCCGACGCCGTGCTGCTCGACCTGAGCCTGCCCGGGCGCGATGGCCTGCAGGTGCTGGGCGATGCGCGCGCCGCCGGGCTGCAGACGCCGGTGATCATCCTCACCGCGCGCGGCACCGTGGGCGACCGCATCATCGGCCTGAACACCGGTGCCGACGACTACCTGCCCAAACCCTTCGACCTGGACGAACTGGAAGCCCGTGTGCGCGCGCTGGTGCGCCGCTCGGCCAACAACAACGACCATGCCGGCCCCCTGCCCTCTCGCAGCGCGAGCTGGTGCGGCATGCAGACCGACCGCGACAGCGGGGCCGTGTACCACGACGGCTCGCCATTGGAGCTGGCGCCCCGCGAACTCGCCCTGCTGCGCGCCGTGCTCGCCAACCCCGGCCAGGCCATCACCAAAGAGCGGCTGTTCGAGCTCGTGTTCCCCGGTGAAAGTCACGTGCAACCCGAGGCCATCGAGGTCGTGGCCTACCGACTGCGCAAAAAGATCGCCCACACCGGCGCACAACTGGTCACGTTGCGCGGCCTGGGCTACCTGCTGAAAGCCATGGCGTGAGCGCCGCCCGGCCGCTCCGAAGGCGCTCCGCCCCGCAGTGCGCAGCACGGACGCTCACCCAATGAACACGCCGCTGTCGCTGCGCCGCACCCTGCTGCTGGGCATCCTGCTGCCGCTGTTTGGCTTCATGATCATCAACACCGTGGTGCTCTACCGCCAGGCCCTCGCGGCGGCCGACACGGCCTATGACCGCACCCTGCTGGCCACCGCCAAATCGCTCGGTGAACAACTGGAGGTGGTCGGCAACGGCGAACAAGCGGTGGTGCGGTCTTCGCTGCTGTATTCCGCGCTGGAGGCCTTCGAGGCCGACAACCGCAGCCGCCTTTTCTACCGCGTGAATGGCTTCAAAGGCGAGATGGTTTCGGGTTTCGAAGACCTCCCCCCGCCGCGCACCCAGCTGCCCGACCAGAAAATTTACGCCGCCCTGGTGCATTTCTACGACGAGGCGTACCGCGGCGACCCGGTGCGCATGGCGGTGCTGCTGCAACCGGTCGCGGGCGTGGCGGGTCAGGGCATGGCCATCATTCAGGTGGCCGAAACGCTGGAGCTGCGCCAGACGCTGGCACGGCAGATCCTGATCGACACGCTCTGGCGCCAGGCGGCCCTGGTGATCGTGATGGTGTTGGTGGTGGTCTACGTCGTGCAGCGCGCCACGCGCCCGGTGCGCGCGCTCAGCCACGCGCTGGCCCACCGCAGCGAGAACAATCTGTCGCCCTTGCCCACGCTGAGCGCGCCCCGCGAACTGCTGCCACTGCTGGAAGCGGCGAACCAGCACATGCAGCGCCTCTCGCACCTGCTGGAGCACCAGAAGCGCTTTGTGCGCGATACCTCGCACCAGCTGCGCACGCCGCTCGCCGTGTTGAAGACCCAGGTGCAATCGGCCCGCCGCGGCGACGTGCCGCCCCTGCAAGCCCTGGATGAAATCGGCCACACGGTGGAACGCGCCACCGAGCTGGCCAACCAGATGCTCGCGCTCGCCAAGGTGGAGCAACTGCGCGAAGACAAGGACGCACCCGTGATCGACTGGGCCGAGGTGGTGCGCTCGGTGGCGCTCGACCTCGCGCCACTGATCGCCGAACGCGAGCTGGATTTCTCTCTGGATGTGGTCCCCGCCCGCGTTCGTTCACACGAATGGGCCTTGCGCGAGCTCGGGCGCAATCTGCTGCACAACGCCATCAAGAACACGTCACCCGGATCGCGCCTGGCCGTCGAGATGGTGAAGGACTCGCGGGCGGTGGCGCTCTCCATCCGCGACAGCGGGCCTGGCATCTCGGCAACGCTGAGGGAGCGCCTCTTCCAGCCCTTTGCCACCGACCACGGCGCGCGCCCGTCGGGTGCGGGTTCGGGCCTCGGCCTGGCGATCTGCCACGGCATCGTCCAGTCGCTGGGTGGCAGCATCGAGCTGGACAACCGCGTCGAACACGGCGTGGTGCAAGGACTTGATGCCACCGTGCGACTGCCCCTGGCACCCACCGAACGCCATGCACCCCATGAACCACAATGAACTCCAAAGCGGCGGCAAGGTCCGTCTGGACAAATGGCTGTGGGCCGCGCGCTTCTACAAGACGCGCTCACTGAGCGCCGAAGAAGTTGACAAGGGGCGCGTTCACGTGAACGGCGCCACGGTCAAACCGGCCAAGGAGCTGCGGGTGGGCGACACCGTGGAGATGCGTTCAGGCCCGGTCGTGCGCACGGTAACGGTTCGCGCACTGAGCGGCGTGCGCGGGCCAGCCCCGACGGCGGCGCTGCTGTACCAGGAAACCGAAGCCTCGGTGGCCCTGAGGCTGGCCAACGCCGAGCAACGGCGTCTCGCGCCCGAGCCTGCTCAGAGCCTCACCCAGGGTCGCCCCAGCAAACGCGACCGCCGCGACATGGACACCCTGCGCGGCCGGGCCGCACCGGGCGAATGGAACCAACGCTGGAGCGCCTCGCTGGACGACTAGGCCCCAATCAGCGGCGCCGCAGCCCCAGCCACATCACCGTGGCCACCACCAACAGCCCGCCTGCCACTTGCACCGGCGCGATGCTCTGCCCCAGGATGGCCCAGGCCAGCATCAGCGCGAAGATCGGCTCCACATTCATGATGGCCGAGTTGCCCACCACGCCCAGGCGCGGCAGCAGGGTGAACATGAGCGTGAAGGCCGTGCCATACAGCACCGTCAAACCCAACAGACCCCACCAGCCGGTCGGGGTGGCCGGCAAACTCGGCCCACCCTGGAACACCACCCCCACCAACGCGAGCAAGGCCACCAGGCCCATGGTCGCGGCGGTGCGCAGGCGGCCATCCAGGCCAACCGTTTCGTGCTGCGTGAGCACCAGTGCCAAACCAAAGGTGGCCGCAGCCGACAGGGCAAAGGCCACCCCGGCGCCGATCTGCGCCCAGTGCCCAGCCGCACCCAGCCCTGACGCAGCGCCGGCCACATCGAGCGCCAGCGCCAGCCCGACCAGCATCACCGGCATCGCCGCCAGCACACGGGGCTCGGGCCGCTCGCCGTACACCACCCGCGCCCACAACGCGGTCCACAACGGATAGGCGTTGAAAGCCAGCAAGGCCAGCGCCACCGGCAACCGGGCCACCGCGGCATACAGGCACAGGCTTTGCACACCAATCAACAACCCGATGGCGGGCAGCGCCCGGCGCTGGCGCGCATCAAGCCGCAGCGAGGTGCGCGTGCTCCGCAGCAAGGCCAGCACCACCAGCGCAGTGATGCCGCTGCGAAACAGCACCGCCGTGGTCACGCCCACGCCGTCGTTGAACGCCAGCCGCGCCGCCACGTGGTTGGCGCCCATCATGAAAGCAATGAGCAACAGGGTGGCGAAGGCGGCGCCAGACAGCGTGGAGGGTGTGGGTCGGGACATCGGCGCATTGTCGTGGCGCGGTGCAACGCACAGGCGTCGCGTGGGCTATTGCCCTAAAGAAAACGCTGTCCCAGAAACGCCGTCCCGAAAAGAACAAGCCCGCCGACCTTTTCATACGGCTTTGCATTCAAGCGTAGAACAAGGCGCGAAGCCGCAGACAGTGCGAAAGCACGGCAAGGCGAAGCAACGCAGTTATACGTTTGAAGGCAACGCCGTATCAGGTGGCGGGGCAGCAGGCCGTCTCGCTTGCAAGAGCCCGAATCACCACTTCGCAGAACCAGCGCACGCCCAGGGGCAAGGCGTCGTCGTTGAAGTCGTAGCAAGGGTGGTGCAGCGCGAAAGACCCGTTGGCATCTGGCCCCTCCCTGCCCTGCCCCAGCCAGAGGTAGGCGCCCGGCTTGCGCTGCAACATGAAGGCGAAGTCTTCCGAGGTGAACGCGGCGCGGGGCGCCATCTGGGCCTGCAGCCCCACGGCCATGGCCGCTTCGAGGGCCAGCGTGGCTTCGACGGCGGTGTTGACGGTGGCGGGGTAATAGCGCTGGTAATTCACTTCCACCGTGGTGCCGGTTGCCAGCGCGATGCCTTGAGCGGTGTCACGCAGGGCTGCTTCGATGCGGTCTTGCGTGTCCGGGTCAAAGCTGCGCACGGTGCCCGTGATCGACACTTCCGCGGGCAGCACGTTGTGGCTGTGTCCGCCCTCCATGCGGGTGACGGAGAGCACGGCCGACTCGTTCGGATCGATCCGCCGGGAGACGATGGTGTTGAGCTGCACCACGAGTTGACTCGCGGCCAACAGGGCATCGGGCGTGTGATGGGGTTGCGCGGCATGCCCCCCTTTGCCGCGCACGGTGAGGTCAAACCGGTCGGCCGCCGCCATGATGGGGCCGGCCCGGGTTTGCGCATGGCCCAAGGGCAGGTCGGGCCAGTTGTGAAGGGCATACACACTGTCGCAGGGAAAGCGCTCGAACAGCCCCTCTTCAATCATGCGGGCCGCGCCGGCCTGGCCCTCTTCGGCCGGTTGAAAGATGAAATGCACCGTGCCGGTCAGGCCCAGCGCCTGGTGCGTCCGTGCCAGTTGGCGCGCTGCGCCGATGAGCATCGCGGTGTGGCCGTCGTGGCCGCATCCGTGGTGTTTGCCGGCATGTTGGCTGGCGTAAGGCCGCTGCCCCAATTCCACCATCGGCAAGGCGTCCATGTCGGCCCGCAGGCCGACACTGCGCGGGCGCTGGCCGTCGTCCCACCCTGCCGCCTGGTCGCCGCAACGCAAGGTCCCGACGACCCCCGTGCCGCCCACGCCCTCACACACCTCCAGGCCCAGCAGGCGCAGGGCGTTGGCCACGATGCCGGCCGTGCGCCGCTCCTCGTAGGCCAGTTCCGGGTGGGCGTGCAGATCCCGGCGCAAGGTGATCAGGTCCGGCAGCAAGTCCCGGACCGGGGAGACATCGTTGGGCAAGAGGGCCATGGTTCTACCTGTCTGGTGTGGGGTCCCGGGTTCGCGCACCGCGCACGAACCCGGGACCCGCTTTCAAGTCAGCGCAGTCCTGCTGCGCAATGAGAGTGCTTCAGAACGAGTGGGTCAGGCCCACGCCGTAGACCCGTTTCGTGCCATCGGCGATGTAGCGCTTGGACGCCAGATCGACGTAGACACCGGTGCGCTTGGACAGCGCGTAGTTCGCGCCGAGGGACACGACTCGCTGCTTCTTGATGCCGTCCACATCCGCACTGCCCCAGCCGGCCTTCAGGGTCGTGGCGCCCAGCGCATACGTCGCGCCCAGCGTGGACACTTTGGCTTCGGACCCGGCGGCGGACTCGCTGACGTTGTACATGCCCATCAGTGTCAGGTCGGCAAAGCGGCTGCGCAGACCGATGGAGGTCTCTTTGGCTCCGGCGCTGTTTTTGCCGGCGCCGAGCATGGCTCGTGTGGTGCCGTCGTTGTAGACCACCGAAGCCGCGCGCGTGGTTCCCACGGCGTCGGCGGGCTTTTCCGGCGAGTAGCTCAGGTGCGCGGAGAAGTTGGAGAACTTGGCTGAGTCAAAGAACACGGCGTTGGCCACGCGGCCCGAGCCACCACCGACCGGATCGGCCGAGTAGTTCCAGTGCCACAGGTCCCAGGCCGGCGAAGCCACCCGGCTGAAGTTGTCCCAGGCGTCAAAGGCCCAGTCGTGGCTCTGGATCGCATCGACCGCGCGGCCCAGGCGCAGTGCGCCGAACCCGCCCTTGAGGCCCACCGTGGTTTCGCCATGCCATGCCGGCTTGGTGCCCGCACCTTCCAGCGCACCGGTGTCCACATCCAGGCGCTGACGCAGCTTGAACGTGGCCGCCAGGCCGCCGCCCAGGTCCTCCGAGCCATCGAACTGCAGATGGCTGCGCTTGATGGTCCCGAGATTGGTCACCGACGCTTTGTCCCGGAACACGCCGACGTCGAGGCTGCCACTGATGGTGACGTTGGACTGGGCCATGGCAGCACCGCCGCCGAGAACGAGTCCCGTCGAGAGCAGGTACCGAATGCTTGTGGAGAGTTTCATTTATTCCTCAGATGGTTGCTTCTGGACCGGCGGGTGGCATGTCGGCCACCACGCTGGTCACCCCTTTGGAACATCCAATTGGGGCCGGATCATTGAAGCACCACCGAACAAATTTCACGCCTCGTAATGAGGGCGTCAAACAGCACAGTTTGTGTTTGTGAGCACTGGAAACAAAGAATCTTTGGCTGTGAGAAAACACGACATCCCCCGTTCCGGGATGGCTGCGATCTGTGCCGCCTTCATGCGGCTGTTGAGCAGCGGACCGGCGGTCATGTCCAGCGCAGCGGTGCCCACCAGGGTCGCGAGACTCCGCGCTGGAAACCTTGCGTGCTGCGGGTGACGGGCGGTGGCCAAGCCGCCCGGGCATGGGGGAGCGTCAGGCCAACGGCTGGACAGCCAAGGCCTGCTGCCGCCACTCGCGAGGCGTGAGGCCATACAGCTCCTTGAAGGAGCGGCTGAAGTGGGCGGCTTCGTTGAAGCCCCACGAGAACGCGATGTCGCTGACGCTGCGGCTGGCCAGGCGCGGATCGACGAGGTCGCGGTGGCAGGCCTCCAGCCGCCATTGCCAGATCAGGCGCGACAGAGGCAAGGGCTCGCCCCGGAACAGACGCGAAAGGTGGTCAGGCGACAGGCCGGCCGCCTGGGCCACGCTGGCGACAGACAGAACGGGGTCCCGCAGCCGCTCCTTGACGTACGCCTTGATGCGGGCGAGGTGGTACGCATGGAGGTTGGAGGGGCGGCGGGAGTTGGCCTGCGGCAGGCTGCGCAGGCCGGCCGCGATCATCTGGGTGATGGCATCGGACACCCCTTGCGCAGACGCCGGGTGCAGGCGATCGGCCTGATTTCGCAAGGTGCTCACCATAGAGAGCAGGAGGTGCCCGGCGGCGCCGTCGCCCGACACCGTGGTCGCGGTGAGTTCTTCCAGCCCCGTCACATGCTGCTCCAGGTGCGCGCGCGGCAGCCTCAACACCATGACGTGGTGTTCCTCGTCGTCGAACATCAGTTCGTAGGGCCGGGTGCAGTCGTAGAGCACGAAGTCACCCGGGTTGACCACGGCGATCCGCCCGTC
Organism: Hydrogenophaga sp. A37; assembly: GCF_002001205.1. Taxonomy (GTDB): domain Bacteria; phylum Pseudomonadota; class Gammaproteobacteria; order Burkholderiales; family Burkholderiaceae_C; genus Hydrogenophaga. The sequence goes on along the minus strand of NZ_MUNZ01000101.1, from coordinate 52,409 downwards.
CTGACACACCACGCCTTTGCCGGCTTGCTGCAACTGCACCAGGCAGTAGTCCTCACCCGAACGGGACACATGAAGCGGCGTGCGACGCACCCGTGGCACGTTGGCTCGCAGCTCGGTCAGGTCCAGTCCGCCGATGCGGGAAAACTCGATCTCGCCGAACAGCGCCCTTTCCTGGGGCCTGTCGCACTCCAGCTGCACATAAGTGGAGCAGATCATGTCCAGCCAGTATTCGAACCGTTGGTTCTCGGGCACCTCACCGGTGGCCATGCGGCTGCGCGGCGGGCACACGGGGGCCGTTTGATGGGCGTTCATTGATGGGGACTGGTTTTCCACGGCGTTCTCCTCAGGGATGCGGACCTGGCAAGCAAGACCTGCACCGGGCAACAGAACTTACGCCAGCAGGCGGCTGCGCTGCATCGGGTTCAACCCTCACCACGGCGCCTGGCAGGCGCTCGCCGCGCGCGCCGCAGGCCCCGGACAAGACCCAGGCCGGATCCAGACAAGTCCCGTCCGCCCGGGCTGCAACGCCCTTGCTCCGGTCGGACTGAACCAAGCGCTGCGCCGTGCCCGTGCAAGCTCGAAGCGCCTGCCAAACCTAAGCTCAAGCCTCGTTCCAACCCACCTCCACGAGGCCCCACATGCAAGACGAGCAGCCCTCTTCCACCGCACAAAGCACCCGCCGACAGTTCCTGGTCCAAGGCTCCGCGCTGGCGGCCGCCAGCGTCGCCGCACCCCAGGTGTTCGCGGCCGACGACGTGATCAAGATCGGCTATCTGACGCACCGCACCGGCCCGTTCGCCCCGTTCGCCGAAGCCGACAGCTTCATCCTGGACAACGCCACCAAGGCCCTGGCCGGTGGGTTGAACATCGGCGGCAAGAAGTACCGCATCGAGTTCATCGCCAAGGACGACCAGAGCAACCCCGACCGCCAGTCCAACCTGGCCGCCGAACTGATCAACAAGGACGAGGTGGATCTGATGCTGGGTCAGGCCACCATCGGCCCCGGCATTGCCCAGCAGTGCGAGATCAACGGCGTGCCCTGCATCACCACCATGAGCCCGTGGCAGGCCTGGATGTTCCCCATGAAGGGCGACCCGGCCAAGGGCTTCAAGAACGTCTTCCACTTCTTCTGGGGCATCGACGACATCGCCAACGTGTACCTGGACATCTGGAAGGACCTCAAGCTGCCCAAGGTGATCGGCTCGGCCTTCGAGAACACGCTGCCCGGCAACGCCATGGGCGACATGAAGATGGGCATGCCCGCCATGTTCGCCAAGGCCGGCTACAAGATCGTCGACATCGGCAAGTTCGCCCCCGGCAGCAACGACTTCTCGGCGCAGATCCAGGCGTTCAAGAAAGAAGGCGCCGAGGTCGTCACCGGACTGTTCGCGCCGCCCGAGTGGGCCAGCTTCGTCAAGCAGAGCGCGCAGATGGGCTTCAAACCCAAGGTGATGACCATCGCCAAGGCCCTGCTCTTCCCCGGTGGCGTGCAGGCCCTGGGCAAGAGTGCTCACGGCATGTCCACCGAGATATGGTGGTCGCCGGCCTACCCGTTCAAGAGCAGCCTGACCGGCCAGACCGCACGCCAACTGGCCGACGCCTACATGGCCGCGACGAAGAAGGAATGGACCCAGCCCATCGGCGTGATGCACGCCCTGGTGGAAGCCGGCATCGCGGCGCTCAAGGCCAGCGGCGACCCGAAGAACCCGCAGAAGGTGGCCGACGCCATCCGCAACATGAAGCAGGACACGGTGATCGGCCGCCTGGACTTTGCGGGCAGCGGCATCAAGAACGTCTCGAAGATGCGCGTCGTCGGTGGGCAGTGGATCGTCGATGAGAAGGGCAAGCTCGACATCGTTGTCACACACAACGGCACCGCCCCGGAGATTCCGGTGCAGCGCAAGTTCGTGCTGCTGGGAAGCTGACGGCCATGCAGTTCGCAACACACGGTGGTGACACGGCACATGGGCGGGCCAACGGACTTGGCCTGCCCGAGCCGTGTGCGCTGTATGTGTTCGACGCCTATTGCGGCTGGTGCTGGGGCGCGTCGCCCCTCATTCAGGAGCTGGCGTCGGCATGGGCGCCGGGCGTGCCGGTCATCGTGATCAGCGGAGGCCTCTTCGTGGGGCCACGCTCGGCGCGCATCGACACCTACCCGCACATTCCCGGCGCCAACCGGCGCATCGCGGAGCTGACCGGCGTCCGCTTCGGCGACCGTTACGAAGCGCTGCTGCGCGATGGCAGCTTCGTGCTCGACTCCCTGGGCGCGGCGATTGCGTTTGCAGCGCTGCGCGTCCAGGCGCCTTCGCGCGCAGTGGTGCTGGCCCATCGCCTTCAGGAAGCCTTCTACGTGCACGGGCGCAGCCTGTCCGAGCCGGCAACCGTGATCGACATCGCCCGCCAGGAAGGCCTGGATGCCGAGCGGGTTGGACAGGACCTGGAGAGTGGCCGGGCGCGCGAATGGGCCCTCCAGGATTTCGAGATGGCGCGTGCCCTGGGCATCAGCAGCTACCCGACCCTGTTGGCCATTCGCTCGGGCCAGGTCACCCAGGTGCCCTGTTCAGGCACATCCGCGTCGGCGATCACGGCCGCCGTGAACTGGCCGATCGGCACCCCTCCTTCGGTCCACCACCAGAGACCCACATGACCTCCCTTCTCACACTGACCGGTGTGCACAAGGCCTATGGCCGCACGCCCGTGATCCGCGGCCTGGACCTGACGGTCGCCGAAGGCGAGTTCGTCGGCGTCATCGGTCCCAACGGCGCGGGCAAGACGACCGCATTCGGCCTCATTGCCGGCCACCTGCGCTGCGACAGCGGAACCATCCAGCTGCAGGGGCGCGACATCACCGCGCTGAGCGCTGATCAGCGCTGCCGCGCAGGCATCGGCCGCACCTTTCAGATCCCGCAACCCTTTGCCGGCCTGAGCGTGTACGAGAACGCGCTGGTGGCGGCGACCTACGGCGCCGGCCTGGCCCCGGAACCGGCGGCCGATGCGGCCTGTGATGCCCTGCGCCGTTGCGGACTCTCGGCCCAGGGCAACCAGCCGGCCGGCGGCTTGACGCTGCTGCAGCGCAAGCGGCTGGAGGTGGCGCGCGCCCTGGCCACCTCGCCCCGGCTGCTGCTGCTCGACGAGGTCGGCGGTGGTCTGACCGATGCCGAGGTGAATGAATTGCTCGAACTGGTCAGCGAGATCCACGCCCAGGGTGTGACCGTGCTGTGGATCGAGCACCTGGTCCACGCACTGGTGAAGGTGGCCCGCCGTCTGGTGGTGCTGACCGACGGCGCCTTGCTGGCCGACGGCCCCCCGGCCGAGGTGATCGCCAGCCGGCTGGTGCGCGAAACCTACCTGGGCTCCGAGCTGGAGATGGAAGCGGAGGTGGAACATGCTGCAGGTTGAACAACTCGATGCGCAATACGGCCTGTTCCAGGCGCTGTTCGGTGTGAGCCTGCGGGTGGAGCCGGGCCAGACGCTCGCCCTGATCGGCTCCAACGGCGCCGGCAAGACCACGCTGCTGCGCACCCTGGCCGGGGCGCTGCGTGCCCGCCCGGACAGCATCCGCCTTGACGGCCAATGCATCAGCGCGGGACACGAGCTCGATCGCCTGCGCCAGGGCATTGCCCTGGTGCCCGAAGGACGCCGGCTGTTTCCCAGCCTCACGGTGCGCGAACACCTGGCCCTGGCGCAGCGTAACGGCCGGCCCGGTGCCTGGACGACCGAACGCGTGCTCGACGAGATGCCGGTGCTGCGCGATCTGCTGGCGCGCCCCGCCACCGCCATGTCCGGCGGGCAGCAGCAGCTGGTGGCCATCGCCCGCGCGCTGCTGTGCAACCCGCGATTCCTGCTGTGCGACGAGGTGTCGCTGGGCCTGTCCCCGCTGGCCGTGGAAGAGGTCTACCGTCTGCTGCGCCAGGCCAGTGCGTCCGGCATGGCGCTGGTGCTGGTGGAGCAGAACGTCCGCCGTGCCCTCAACGATTCCGACCGCTACGTCTGCCTGCAGAAGGGCCGCGTGGTGCTGGAAGGCGTTTCCTTGCAAGCCAGCCACCACGAGGTGGCCGCTGCGTACTTCGGAGTCGAAACGGCATGAACACCCTGATTGAAGTGCTGCTCAACGGCATCCTGCTGGGCTCTCTCTACGCCATGTTCGCGCTGGGGCTGAGCCTGAGCCTGGGCGTGATGAAGATGATCAACCTGGCCCATGGCGACCTGATCGTGCTCGGCGCCTACCTGTCCATGGTGGTGATGTCCAGCACCGGCTGGTCCGCGCTGGCCAGCCTGGCGCTGGTGCTGCCGGCCATGTTCTGCGTCGGTTGGCTGCTGCAGACCACGCTGCTCAACCGCGTGGTGGGCGCCCACGAGCTGTCCCCGCTGCTGGTGACCTTCGGTCTGTCGGTGGTGATCCAGAACCTGCTGCAGGAGGTGTTCAGCGCCGACACGCGCAGCCTGCCGTCCGGCGACCTGACCCTGCAAGGCCTGAACTTCGGCGGCGTGTCGGTGGGCGTGTTCCCGCTGCTGATCGCCGCCATCAGCGTGCTGATGTACGCCGGCACCCACCTGCTGGTGGCCCACACCCACTGGGGCCGCCAGGCGCGCGCCGTGTCCGACGACGCCCCCACCGCGCGGCTGGTGGGCGTGAACGACAAGCGCTTCTTCGCCCTGATGGCGGGCTTCGTGATGGTGGTCACCGGTCTGGCCGCGGTGCTCTACGGCATGCGCACGCCGTTCGCTCCCATGGCCGGCCCGGAGCGGTTGCTGTTCGCCTTCGAGGCGGTGGTGCTGGGCGGTCTGGGCAGCCTGTGGGGCAGCTTCTTTGGTGGCCTGCTGATCGGGCTGGCCCAGGTGCTGGGGGCGCAGGTCAACCCCGGTCTGGGCGCCTTCTTCGGGCACCTCACCTTCTTCGTGGTCCTGCTCGTGCGCCCGCAGGGTCTGTTCAGTCCCATGACCCGCAAGCACTGACAAGGACATCCCCATGCGAGCAGCCATTCACTCTCTGCTGTCTTCCTGGCGCGGCCTGGCCTTGACCCTGGCCGGTCTGGCCCTGCTGGCCGCCCTGCCCTGGTTCACCGGCTTTGGCACCCAGCGCCTGTTGGTGGAGGTGTTCACCGTGTTCGCCATCGCCATGGCCTGGAACCTGCTCGCCGGTTTCGGCGGCATGGTGGTGGTGGGGCTGCATGTGTTCGTGGGCGTGGGCGCCTACGCCCTGTTCTTCCTCTCCAACACCCTGGGCTGGAACCCCTGGGCCACACTGCCACTGGCCATGGTGGTCACGGCCCTCTTCGCAGCGTTGACGGCCCTGCCCATGTTCCGCCTCAGCGGCGCCCACTTTGCCGTGGGCACCTGGGTGCTGGCCGAGCTGATGCGCATCCTGGTGCTCAACACCGACACACTGGGCGCGGGCGGCGGCATGCCCCTGAGCACCCTGGGCGACTTCAACCGCGCCGAGCGCAACATGGGCACCTACTGGGCCGCGCTGGCGGTGGCGGCGCTGGCCCTGTTCTGGGCCAGAGGTCTGCTCAAGAGCCCGCTCGGCCTGGCGCTGGCCAGCATCCGCGACAGCGAGGAGGCTGCGCGAGCCAGCGGGGTACCGGTGCGGCGCACCAAGCTCGCGCTTTGGCTGATGTGCGCCGCGCTCACCGGCCTGGCCGGTGCCGTGGCTTACATGAACACGCTGCAGGTGAGCCCGGACGCCAGCTTCGGCCTGGGCTGGACCGCCATGGCGATCTTCATTTCGGTGCTCGGCGGCATCGGGCGCATCGAAGGCCCCGTCATCGGCACGGCCATCTATTTCCTGCTGCGCGAGCTCGGCGCTGACCACGGTGTCTGGTACTTCGTGGCGCTCGGTCTCATCGCCATCGTCACGATGGTGCTGTCGCCCCAGGGCGCCTGGGGACTGGTGATGCGCCGCTGGCCTTCGCTGGACCCGATGCGCACCCGGCGCTGGATGCCCTGAACCCGTCACGACGCCCCTTCACGCTTTCCCTTTCCACAACCCCACCAGGAGCACACACCATGGGCATTTCCCACCCCAAGTACAAAGTCGCTGTTGTCCAGGCCGCCCCCGTCTGGCTGGACCTTGACGGCACCGTCGACAAATGCATCCAGCTCATCAACGAGGCCGCCGGAAAAGGCTGCAAGCTGATCGCCTTCCCCGAGACGTTCATTCCTGGCTACCCGTGGCACATCTGGATGGGCGCGCCCGCCTGGGCCATTGGCCGGGGCTTTGTGCAGCGGTATTTCGACAACGCGCTGTCCTACGACAGCCCTCAGGCCGAAAAGCTGCGCCAGGCCGTCAAGGCGGCGGGCATCACGGCATCGCTGGGCTTGTCGGAGCGTTCCGGCGGCAGCCTCTACATCGCGCAGTGGTTGATCGGACCCGGCGGTGAAACGATTTCGCAGCGGCGCAAAGTGCGCCCGACGCACTCCGAACGCACTGTTTTTGGAGACGGTGACGGCAGCGACCTGAAAGTGCATGACACGCCACTGGGCCGCGTGGGCGAGCTGGCCTGCTGGGAGAACATCCTGTCGCTGAACAAGTACGCCATGTACTCGCAGCACGAACAGGTGCACATTGCGGCCTGGCCGAGCTTCTCGACCTACGAACCCTTTGCCCACGCCCTGGGCTGGGAGGTCAACAACGCCGTCAGCAAGGTGTATGCCGTGGAGGGCGGCTGCTTCGTGCTGGCGCCCTGCGCCATCATGTCCAAAGCGATGGTGGATGAGCTGTGCGACACCCCTGACAAGCATGCCCTGACCCATGTGGGTGGTGGGCACGCGGTGATCTACGGTCCCGATGGCGCTCCTCTGACGGAGAAGCTGCCGGAAGACGTTGAAGGCCTGCTGATCGCGGAAATCGACCTCGGCATGATCGGCGTGGCCAAGAACGCCATGGACCCGGTGGGGCACTATGCCCGCCCCGACGTGCACCGCCTGCTGCTCAACCGCAAGAAGGGCTCGCCCGTGGAGCACTTTTCCTTGCCCGTCGACGCGGTCGATCCTCAAGACAACCTGCCCGTGAACTGAGAGCGATCTGTCCTTCCACAGGAGCTGTCATGGAATCCGCCATCGCGCCGCACCTGCGCTGCCCGCGCAGCCAGCCCGCGCGCATGCCGGCCGGCTACACGCCGCCGGTGCCTGCGTACACCGCCCGCTATGCGCCCGGCCAGACACACGCCGTCATGGCGTACCACGGCGTGCAGTACCGGGACCTGGCCGACCGCGAGGCGGCGGTCGCCGGCCTGCAGACCCTGCGCAACGCCGTGCACGGCGCCGACGCGCCCCGCTTCTCCGACCTGGCACAGTACCGCGACCCCGAGGGTTGGGACACGCTGGTGTGGACGGCCTATTGGTCCGACCGGGCGAGCCACCAGCGCTGGCAGCTGCACCCGGCCGTACAGATCTTCTGGCAAAGCGACGAACGCCTGAGCGGCAGCACGGGATGGTTTCGTGAAGTGGCCTGCCCTGGGGTGGACCGCTTCGAGACCCTGATGTCATCGCCCGACGGGCAGGAGGCCGTGGCGCGTCTGGCCGATGCGGTGAGCGATGAAATCCTGGAACACGCCTACTGGGGCGGCATGCGCGATCGTCTGCCCGCCTCACAGACGGACGCTCTGACCGGCGCCACGCCTGCCGCCCCACCGACCAAGCCCCGGCCGGGCCAGCGGGTGGTCATTGAAGGCCAGCACAACATGGCCCTGATCCGCAGCGGCCAAAACTGGGCACACACCGGCGGTGTGGAGCGCGAGCGCTACCTGGGCGAGGTCGAGCCCGTGCTGCGCGAGGGCATGGACTTCCTCTCCTCACCTCAGGGCCTGGGCGTGGGCTGCCTGTTCAACCGCTACCTGCGCGTGCTGGACGAAGATTTTTTGCCCATGGACAAGAGCTACGGTCTGAGCGGGTGGCGCAGTCTGGCGCACATGGAGGCCTGGGCCGAGAAGCACCCCACGCACCAGCAAATTTTCGGTTCCTTCATGGGTATGCTGCAGGCCATTGCGGCGCCGCCCAACCTACGGCTGTACCACGAGGTCAGCGTTCTGCAGGCAGGAGACGCGCACTTCGAGTACGTCAACTGCCACCCCGGCACCGGCCTGCTGCGGGCGGCCACATAAAAATAGGGCCGGCGCACCGTCAGGGAACACGGCGCCGATCAGGACCCGCCGTCAGTCCAGCTGCCCCTGGCAGATGTATTTCACGTGCGTGTAATCGTCCAGCCCGTGCGTGGAACCCTCGCGGCCGTAACCCGATTCCTTCACGCCACCGAAGGGTGCCGCTTCGGACGCGAGCGCGCCTTCGTTGATGCCGACGATGCCGGTCTCCAGCGCCTCCGCCACGCGCCAGATGCGCCGCACATCCTGGCTGTAGAAGTACGCGGCCAGGCCAAACGGCGTGTCGTTGGCCAGCTCCACCACGGTCGCCTCGTCATCGAACACCGCCATCGATGCGACCGGGCCGAAGGTCTCTTCGCACGAGCAGGCCATGCGCGGGTCCACGCCCATGAGCACCGTGGGCGCGTAGTAGTTGGGGCCGAGTGTGGTCAGGCGCTCGCCACCGGTGAGCAGCTGCGCGCCCTGCGCCACGGCGTCTTGCACATGGCGCTCGATCTTTTCCACCGCGCGCGCATTGATCATGGGGCCGATCTGTGAGGCGGGGTCGCTGGCCGGCCCCACCTTGAGCGCTGCGACGCGCGCACAGAGCTTCTGAGAAAACGCTTCCTGCACCTTGCGGTGCACGAACAAGCGGTTGGGGCTGACGCAGGTCTGGCCGCCGTTGCGGAACTTCGCGGCCATCACGCCGTCAACCGCGGCGTCCAGGTCCGCGTCGTCGAACACGATGAAGGGTGCATTGCCACCGAGTTCCAGTGACAGCTTCTTGAGCGTGTCGGCACTGCGCCGGGCCAGGTGCTTGCCCACCAGTGTGGAGCCGGTGAAGGTGATCTTGCGCACGCGGCTGTCGTCCAGCCACACGTCCACCACCTCTGGCGTCTTCTCGCGCGAGGCCGTGACGATGTTCAGCACGCCCGGCGGAATCCCGGCCTCGTTGGCCAGATGCACCAGCGCCAACGAGGTCAGCGGGGTGTCTTCGGCGGGCTTGCACACCACCGTGCAACCCGCGGCCAGCGCGGGCGCGATCTTGCGGGCGATCATCGCGGCGGGGAAGTTCCAGGGCGTGATGGCGGCCACCACACCGATGGGCTCCTTCAACGCGAACACCTTGCGACCGCTGACGTGCGCGGGAATGACTTCACCGTTGAGCCGCGTGGCTTCTTCACCAAACCACTCGATGTAGCTCGCGGCATAGGCCACTTCGCCCTTGCCCTCGGCCAGGGGCTTGCCTTGCTCGAGCGAGATGAGTTTGCCCAAGTCGTCCTGGTGCGCCATGACGAGGTCGTTCCAGCGCTTGATGATCGCGGCCCGCTGTTTGGCCGGGACCTTCTTCCAGGTGGCGAAGGCCCGGTGGGCGGCGTCCAGCGCCGCGCCGGCCTCGGCCGCGCCCGAGTCGGGCACGCGAGTGATCAGCGCGCCCGTGGCGGGATCGGTGACGTCGAACGATGCGGCGGCCGCGTCGGTCCATTGGCCGTCAATGAAGTTGGCACTGCGGATCAAATCCGCACGGTGAAGGGTCAGGGGCATGGCAGTGAAGGAATGAAAGTGGAAGGAAGGTGTTGACCCAGGCAGCGAATCAGGCCGCTGCCACCAGGGCCGCCACCGCCTCGCCGACCTGCGTGGTGTTGGCCGTTCCGCCCAGGTCGGGCGTGCGCGGCCCTGTCCGCAGGACCTCTTCGATGGCGGCCACGATGGCGTCGTGCGCGGCGCGGCCGGCACCCTCACCGCGCGTGAGGAAGTCCAGCATCAGCGCACCCGACCAGATCATGGCGATGGGGTTGGCGATGTTCTGGCCGTAGATGTCGGGCGCCGAGCCGTGCACCGGCTCGAACAGGCTGGGGAAGTCGCGTTCGGGGTTGAGGTTGGCCGATGGGGCCAGGCCAATCGTCCCGGTGGTGGCGGGGCCCAGATCGGACAGGATGTCGCCAAACAAGTTGGTGGCGGCAACCACGTCGAAGCGGCCCGGTTGCAGCACGAAGCGCGCGGTGAGGATGTCGATGTGCTGCTTGTCCAGCACCACATCGGGGTAGTCCTTGGCCACCGCGTCGGCGCGCTGGTCCCACCACGGCATGCTGATGGCGATGCCGTTGCTCTTGGTCGCCAGGGTCACGTGCTTCTTGCTGCGGCTTTGCGCCAGGTCGAAGGCGAACCTCAACAGGCGATTGGCGCCGTGGCGCGAGTAGACCGACTCCTGGATGACGACCTCACGGTCGGTGCCCTCGTACATGATGCCGCCGAGCGACGTGTACTCACCTTCGGTGTTCTCTCGCACCACGAGGTAGTCGATGTCACCGGGCTTTCGGCCGGCCAGTGGGCAGGGCACGCCTTCAAACAGGCGCACGGGGCGCAGGTTGATGTACTGGTCGAACTCGCGGCGGAACTTGAGCAGCGAGCCCCACAGCGAGACGTGGTCGGGCACGGTGGCGGGCCAGCCGACGGCGCCGAAGAAGATCGCGTCCATGCCCGAGAGCTGCGCTTTCCAGTCGTCGGGCATCATTTTTCCGTGGGCGGCGTAGTAGTCGCAACTGGCCCACTCAAAGGTGTGGCATTCCAGCTCGAAGTCGAAACGCTGCGCGGCCGCCTGTGCCACACGCAGGCCTTCGGGCATCACTTCCTTGCCGATGCCGTCGCCGGCCAGAACGGCAATCCGAAAAATCGGGTTCATGAAATATCTCTCCTTGGTTCAAGTTGCCAGCGCCACAGCAGCGGGCATGGCAGCATCACGTTCGTCCAGCCAGCCCTGGCGCATCTCGGGCACCGAGGCGGCCAGCAGCTCGTAATACGGGTGGTGGGGGCCGCGTTCAAAGTCGGCACGCGCCACCTGGTCGAGCTTGCGACCGTGTTGCATGACGATGATCTCGTCGCACACCGACTTCACGGTGTGCAGGTCGTGGCTGATGAAGAGGTAAGACACACCCAGTTCGCGCCGCAGATCGGCCATCAGCTCCAGCACCGCCGCACCCACCACCGTGTCCAGGGCCGAGGTCACCTCGTCACAGAGGATCAGCTCGGGCTCGGCGGCCAGGGCACGGGCCAGGTTCACGCGCTGCTTTTGCCCGCCCGACAGCCCGCCCGGCAGCCGTTGCGCAACCGAGTGCGGCAGCCGCACCAGGTCCAGCAGTTCGTGGATGCGCTTTTGCAGCGCCGGCCCTTTCAGGCCCTTGTAGAACTGCAGGGGACGGGCCAGGATGCGCTCGATGGTCTGCGACGGGTTCAGCGCCGTGTCCGCCATCTGGAACACGATCTGGACCTGCCGCAGTTCCTCCTTGCTGCGCTGGCGCACCTCGGGCTTGAGCGGGCGCCCCTTGAACAAGATGCTGCCCTGGCACGGGGCGATCAAGCCCGCAATGGCGCGGGCCAGCGTGGTCTTACCGGACCCGGATTCGCCGATCACACCAATGGCCTGGCCCTTGTGGAGCTTGAAGTTGATGTCTTCGAGAATCAGGACCGCGGGTTGGCCCTGCGCATTGAGTGCACCGTACCCGGCCGACAGCGTGTTCACTTCCAGCAGCAGTTCACCCTTTTTCAGATCGGATGCGAGGGGTGCCGGGCGGGCCGCGGCCAGGAGGCTTTGGGTGTACTCATGGGCGGGGTGGGACAGGATGCGCTCGGTGGTGTTGACCTCTTGTGCCTTGCCGTTGCGCAGCACGAGGATGTGGTCCGCCATCTGCGCCACCACCGCCAGATCGTGGCTCACGTACACCGCCGTGGCGCGGCGCTCGCGCACCACGCGGCGGAACGCGCGCAGCACCTCGATCTGCGTGGTCACGTCCAGCGCCGTGGTGGGCTCGTCCAGGATCACCAGTTCGGGATCGGTGATGAGCGCCATGGCGGCCATCAGCCGCTGCAACTGCCCGCCCGAAACCTGGTGGGGGTAGCGCTGGCCGATGGTGTCGGGGTTGGGCAGGGCCAGCTCTCGAAACAGCTGCACGGCTTTGGCCTCCGCTTGCGCCCGCGACATGGTGCCGTGAATGCGCGTGGGTTCGACCACCTGGTCCATGATGCTGCGCGAAGGGTCGAACGAAGCGGCCGCGCTCTGCGCGATGTACGACACGGTGCGACCGCGCAGCGCCCGCAGCGGCCCCGCGCCCAGCGACAACACGTCCGTGTCGCCGATGCGAACACTGCCGCTGCTGATGTGGCAGCCGCGACGGGCATGGCCCATGAGTGCGAGTGCGGTGGTGGTTTTTCCGGAACCCGACTCGCCGATCAGCGCCAGCACCTCGCCGGGACGGATGGTGAAGCTCAAGCCATCGACCAGCGTGGCATCGCCCGCACGGATGGTGAGTTTGTCAACAACGACCAGTGAGCCCATTTCAACGCCCTCCCCGTTCGCGGGCCGCACGGCCCGGCAGATTGTCGATGACCAGGTTGACGGCAATCGTCAGGCTGGCAATGGCGATGGAAGGTGCGATCACGGCGGCGCCGCCTTCGGAGAGCACCTCAATGTTTTCGCGCACCAGCGAGCCCCAGTCGGCCTCGGGCGGCTGAATGCCCAGGCCCAGGAAACTCAGGCTGGCCAGCAGCAGCACCACGTAGACAAAGCGCAGACCGAAGTCGGCCAGCATCGGCCCGGTGATGTTGGGCAGGATCTCGTAGAGCATCACGTAGCGGGTTCTCTCGCCGCGTGTGCGAGCCACCGTCACGTAATCCAGCGCATTGATGTTGACGGCCAGTGAGCGCGCGATCCGGAAGGCGCCGGGCAGGTAGATGATGGCCGCCGTGGCGATGAGCATGAGCACCGACGAGCCAAAGCTGGCCACCATCAGCAGCGCGAACATCTTGCTGGGGATGGCGGTCAGGGTGTCGAGCACGCGGCTCAGCACGCTGTCGGTCCAGCGCCCGGTGGCCGCCGCCAGCAGGGCCAGCAGCGTGCCGGTGCCGCTGGCCAGCAGCGTCGCGGCGAAGGCCACACCCACGGTGTAGCGGGCGCCCTCGATCACACGCGCCAGCATGTCGCGGCCCAGGTAGTCGGTGCCGAGCCAGTGCGCTGCACTGATGGGGGCGAACACGTCGCCGCCATCGGCGGAGCCGCTCTGCGACAGCAAGGAGGGGCCGAAGATCGCGGCCCCGGCCCAGAAGATGACGATGGCCAGGCCGAGCCAGCCGGTCAGGCCGAAGTGGGCCAGCCACTGGCCCCAGCGGCGCATGGCCGGTTGGTCCAGGCGAGCACCATGAATGGCGTTGCTCATTGCAGTTTCCTTCAGCGGTGACGCAGACGGGGGTTGGCGAGGATGCCGCACATGTCGGCAATGGTCACCAGGAAGAGGTAGCCGGTGCAGAACAGCATGGTGCAGGCCTGTACGAGCGGGATGTCGCGCTGGACGACGCCTTCGACCATCAACTTGGCGATGCCGGGGTAGTTGAAGATGGTCTCGACAATGATCACGCCACCCAGCAGGTACGACAGGCTCAGCGCCACCGCGTTCGCGATCGGCCCCACGGCGTTGGGCAGTGCGTGCGCGAGCACGGTTCGCATTGGCGAGGCCCCTTTGAGGCGCACCATTTCGATGTAGGGCGCTTCCAGCTGGTCGATCACGGCGGCTCGCGTCATGCGCATCATCTGCGCCACGATGACGCAGGTGAGCGTCACCACCGGCATGGCAAAGGCGCGCAGCATCTGGCCCACGGACTCGATGTCGCTGACGTAGGAGAGCGCGGGCAGCCAGCGCAGATGCACCGCAAACACCAGCACCGCCAGCGTGGCCACCAGAAACTCCGGCACCGAGACCACGGTCACGGCGGCGGTGGAGACCCCGCGATCAAACCAGGAGCCGCGCCAGACCGCCGCGGCGATGCCGAGCGTCAGGGCGATCGGCACCGAGAACAGCGCGGTCACCGCCGCCAGCAGCAGCGAGTTCGGCAGCCGGCTGGCAATGAGGTCGATCACGGGCACGCGGGCCGTGGAGGAGAGCCCCAGGTCACCCCGGGTGAGTCCGCCGAGCCAGCGCAGATAGCGCTCGTGCGCCGGCACGTTGAGGCCGAGCTGCGCGCGCAGCTCGGCCAGCACCTCGGGCGTGGCCTCCTGCCCGAGCTGCTCTTGCGCCGCGTCGCCCGGCAGCACGGCGGTGATGGCAAACACCACCACCGACACCGCCAGCAACGACAGCAGCGCCAGGCCGATTCGCTGCGCGAGCAGCTTGAACAGGATGCTGTTCATGGTCTTGGCACCCGCTTCAGGCGGCCGCGTCGAGCCACACGTGCTCGGCGAAGGACGTGCCCATCATCCCGCCAATCGGGATCGGCGACAGACCCTTGAGCTTCTTGCTGTGCCCGTCGAGGCTGGAGGTGAAGAACGGAATGCCGATACCGCCTTCCTGATGAATCATCACCTGCATGTCGGCGTACATCTGGGTGCGCTTGGTCTGGTCGGTTTCGCCACGCGCGGCCACCAGCAACTGGTCGAACTTTTCGTTCTTCCAGCCCGCCTCGTTCCAGGGGGCGTCGGACTTGAAGAACAGGGTCAGGGCCAGGTCGGCGCTCGGGCGGGTGTTGACGTTGCCGAAGCCCACCGGGTGCTTCATCCAGTGGGTGGACCAGTAGCCGTCGGCCGGCATGCGTTTGACGTCCAGGTTGAGCCCGATCTGTTTGGCGGCGTGCTGCATGACCAGGGCGGTCTCGACCGAATTGGTCGCGGCCGGCGAGGCCACCACCGGAATGGGCGCGCTGCCCAGGTTGGCCTTCTGCAGGTGCCACTTGGCCTTTTCCGTGTCGTACGCGCGCTGGGGCAGGCCCTTGAAGTAGAAGCGGTTGTTCGAAGCGATGGGCTGGTCGTTCGCCACCACGCCACGACCGAGCTGGATCGACTTGAGCAGTTGCTCGCGGTTGAACAGGTGCTTCATGGCCAGCACGAAGTCCGGGTTGCTGCCGGGGCCGCTGTCGCGCCGCATGATGAGGTCGGTGTACGACGTCGCCTTGGTCTCGAAGATGGTGTGGGTGCCACTGGACAGCACACGATTGATCGAGCGCGGGGACACCGCCACCACCAGGTCCAGCTGACCGGAGAGCAGCGCGTTGACACGGGCCGACTCGTCGGTGATGCCCACGAGTTCGATCTCATCCAGGTACGGGCGGTTGGGCTTCCAGTAGTTCTCGTTGCGCACGGCGATGGAGCGCTCGCCCGGCTTGAACTCTTTCACCTTGAAGGGGCCGGTGCCGATGCCGGCGTTGAAGTCGGTCGTTCCGGCCGGGACGATGTGGAAGTGGTAGGTGCCCATGATCACCGGCAAATCGGCGTTGGGCGAGGTCAGGCGGAAGGTCACCTCGTTGGGGCCGGTGGCGGTCACGGACTCGATCTGGTCGGCCAGCACCTTGGCCCGAGAGGCGGTCGCCGGATCCTTGTGCCGCATGATCGAGAACACCACGTCGGCCGGCGTCAGCGGCTTGCCGTTGTGGAAGCTCACGCCCTTGCGCAGCTTGAACACCCAGGTCTGGGCGTCCTTGGTGGTGAACTCCTCGGCCAGTTGGGGCTGCGGGGCCAGGTTGCCGTCCAGCACGGTCAGGCCGTTGTAGAACATGAAGCCGCGGCAGTAGTCGATGTGGCTGGACTGGCGCGCCGGATCGAGCGTGTCGCTCACCCCCGAGCTCGAACTGGCCACCTTGATGCGGCCGCCCTTGCGTGGGGTCTGCGCGTGCGCCGTGGTGGCCAGCGCCGCCATGCCGCCGGCCGCCGTGGCCTGCATGCCGCAGGCGGCCAGCATGGCGATGACGTCGCGTCGGGTGGCACCGCGCTTGAGCGAGTCCATCACGCGCAGGCTCTCGCTGGGACCGACAAGTTGCTGGAACGGGTTGTGGCTATCGCTCATGGTGATGCTCCTGGTTGTAAAAATGAAAGGGATCGTGGGTCGAAAAAAACAATTGAAGGCAAGCGCAAGCGGCGGCTGGCAGTGCTCTGGCCTTCAGGCCAGACGGTCCTTGAGCCGGAAGTACAAGCCCACCGCGGGCAGGAACCAAGGTGGCCCGAAGTGGCCCGGAATGGCGGGCCAGTCGCGGTCCTTCCAGGGGTTGGCGCTGGCATCGCCCGCCATCACATCGGCCATGCACTGGCCCATGTGCACCGACATCTGCGTGCCATGGCCGCTGTAGCCCATGGAATAGAACAGGCCGTCGCGTTCGCCCGCATGGGGCAAGCGGTCCTGCGTCACGTCCACCAGTCCGCCCCAGCAGTAGTCCAGCCGGACGGGGCCCAGTTGCGGGAAGGTGGCCGCCAGGCCTGCGCGCAGCACCTCGCCGCTCGCGGCATCAGAGGTGGGGCTCGAAATGGCAAACCTCGCACGCCCACCAAACACCAGTCGGTGGTCTGCGGTGAGGCGGAAGTAGTGGTGGATGTTGGCGATCGTGGTGTAGGTGCGGCGATGGGCGAGCAAGGCCTGTGCCCGCTCGGCGCCCAGGGGCTCCGTCACCACGATGAAGCTGCCAATCGGCACGATGCGCCGGCGCAGCCAGCCAAAACTGCCGTAACCACCGTGGCGCGATGCGCCCGTGGCCAGCAGCACCTGGTTGGCCCGCACCACGCCGCGGTCGGTGTGCAGGCGGTGCACCTGGCCTTGCACGCGCTCCACGCGGTTGACCCGGGTGCCCGTGTGGATCTGTGCGCCCTGTCGCTGCGCTGCCTGCGCCAGGCCCTGGGCAAAGCGCCCCATGTGCATCTGTGCGCTGCGCTTGTAGAGCAGCCCACCCACGAAGCGCTCGCTCTGCACCTCCGCCTGCACTTGCGAGGCGTCCAGCACCTGGACGTCGGTGTCCACGCCATCGGCCACCAGGCGCTCGGCGCTGCGATGCAAGGCGTCCACCTGGTAGGCCTTGGTGGCCAGCTTGAGCTTGCCGTGGCGCAGGAAGTCGCAGTCGATGCGCTCTTCCTGCACCAGACGCGCCACGGTGTTCACCGCGTCGTCGTAGGCGTGGTACCAGGCGCGGGCCCGTTCGATGCCGACCTTGGCCGCCACCTCGGCGTAGTCCACCGCCAGGCCGTTGTTCACATGGCCACCGTTGCGCCCGGAGGCTTCCGGCGCCACCGTCGCTCCGGCTTCCAGCACCACCACCGAGGCGCCGCGCTGCGCCAGCTTCAGGGCCGCGGACAGGCCCGTGAAGCCCGCCCCCACGATGGCCACATCCACCTGCGCGGGCAAGGCCTGTGCACCAGTCACCGGTACCGCAGCGAGCGAGTGATTCCAGTAGGAGTCGAGTTTCATGGTGCGTCGTGGGTTGGTGGCGTCGTCAAGTGGATCAGAGACCGACCACGCCAGGCAGGCCGCCGATGTCCTGGATCTCGGTGTAGCCGTAGGCCGGGCAGCCAGGGCCATGGCCGCGGTTCACGAACACCTTGTTCTTGATACCGATATCGTCGGCCGACATCAGGTCGTAGCGCAGGCTGGAGGACACGTGCAGCAGGTCCTCGGGGTTGCAGCCCAGCGAGTCGAGCATGTACTCGAAGGCCTTGAGGCGGGGCTTGTAGGCCTGGGCCTGTTGTGCGGTGTACACGCGGTGGAACGGTGCGCCCAGCATGGCCACGTTCTTCTGGATCTGCGCGTCGTCGGCGTTGGACAGGATGACCAGCGGGATCTCCTTGGCCACCTTGGCCAGGCCGGCGGGCACGTCGGCGTGCGGGTCCCAGGTGGGCACGGCGTCGTAGTAGGTCTGACCGTCGGTGTCGAAGTACTGGATCTTCCACTTCTTGCACAGGCGGCGCACGGCGTTCTTCAGCACCACCTCATACGGCTGCCAGGCGCCCAGCACCTCGTCGAAACGGTAGGCCGAAAAGTCGGCGATGAACTGCTCCATCTGCTCGGGCCGGATGCGGTCGGCAAACAGCTCGCGGGAGATCTCACCCATGCGAAAGCGGGTGAGCGTGCCGTAGCAGTCGAAGGTCACGTATTTGGGTCGAAAAATCATGGTCTCATTTCCTTGAAAGATCGGTTGCCGACCGTCGCGGGTCGCATGCTTTTATGGCTGTTTGCGACTGGGTGATGACGAAGTGATTGGAGCATTCAAGAACACGGGGTGCGTAGGGAAATGGGGTGGCTTCACGCGACAAAGTTGCGCATTTCATGGGGCTTGACAGCATGTCGTGTGGTTGGCACTTGATGTGTGCGGACACCCTTCATTGGTGCGACGCAGCAAAGTCAATCAGCACACTTTTGAAGCGCAGATTGGCTTCCACCGCCTGGCGCCCCAGGTCCTTGCCAATGCCCGACTGGTGGTAGCCGCCGGTGGGGATCACGAAGTCGGCGCTGCGTCCGTAGCGGTTGATCCACACCGTGCCCGCAGACAGGTTGCGCATGGCGCGCAGGGCGCGGCCGATGTCGGCCGTGTGCACACCCGCGGCCAGCCCATAGTGTTCGTGGGCCGCCAGTGCCAGCCCCTCTTCTTCGGTGTCGAAGGTCTGCACGGTGAGCACGGGGCCAAAGATCTCTTCCTGCACCGCGGGGTTGTCGGCGGCCACGCCTTCAATCAGGGTGGGTTGGAAGTACGCGCCACCCGGGCCGCCTTCAAACAGGCCCCCACCGCAACGCAGTTGTGCGCCCGCCTCGCGCGCGCGCTCCACGATGTCCAGGATGCGCGCGGCCTGTGGCGCCGAGATGATGGGTGGCAAGGTGGCCTGCGCGTCCCAGGTGGCGCCGGGGCGCAGCGCCCCGAAGCGCTGCGTGATGCGATCCACCAGTGCCTCGGCAATGCCGCGCTGCACGATCAGGCGCGAGCCCGCCACACACACCTGCCCGGCGTTGCCGGTGATGGCCCCGGCCACCATGGCCGCCAGCCGGTCCACATCGGGCGCGTCGTCGAACACCAGTTGCGGGCTCTTGCCGCCGAGCTCCAGGGTCACGGGCTTCGGCCCCTGCAAGGCGCAGCTGGCCATGATGGCCGCGCCCGTGCGGGTCGATCCGGTGAAGGTCATCTTGCTGATCAGCGGATGCCGCGTGAGCGCGTCCCCCGTGGTGCGGCCGTCGCCCTGAACGATGTTGAAGATGCCCGCGGGCACACCGGCCTCGATCGCCAGCTCGGCCAGGCGGATGACGGAGAACGGCGTCATCTCCGACGGCTTGAGCACCACCGCATTGCCCGCGGCCAGCGCGGCGCCCACCTTCCACGACACCATGACCAGCGGAAAATTCCACGGCGTGATCGCACCCACCACGCCATAGGGCTCGGCCACGACCAGCCCCAAGTTGTCGTGGCGCGTGGCGGCCACTTCGCCGCCCAGCTTGTCGGCGTACTCGGAGAAGAAGCGCAGGCCCTCGGCCGTGAAGGGCACGTCCCAGGCCGCGGCGTCGCGCACCGGGCGCGTGGAACAGACGGCCTCCAGCTCGGCCAGGCGCTGCACATCGGCCTCGATCAGATCGGCCCAGCGGCGCAGCACCCGTGCCCGCTCGCGCGGTGCGCGGCGCGCCCAGTCGGTCTGGCGCCAGGCCTGCCAGGCGTTTTGCACCGCAGCGTCCACGGTGCTGGCATCGGCCAGCGGCAGGCCGGCGTGCACCTGCCCGTCCGAAGGGCGTCGCACCTCCAGGCGTGCGGTGTCGGGCACCACACGGCCCCCGATGAAGTGAGCGCTGGATACGGTGATGGAGAGGGGGTCGAACAACGGCATGGAAGCACCTGAAAAAATAGGGCGACGAAGGAGACGAAAACCCGGTGCCAAGCCTCTTCGGACACCGGCGAAAACTGGTGACCAATGCTAGGGAGGAAGGCCCGGCATATGTGGCCGTATGAGGCCGCTGCACCGCAGCGAATTGCAAAAGGCAGGGGCCCAACAGACGAAGCTTGCAAGTTGCGGGAAAGCCCTTATTCCTGCTGGTGTCCGGCCGCAATGTCGGCCAAGATAAGCACCAATTTCATCGACCCGAGGTGGCACAACATGCGATCGAACTCCCCGTTTCCCTCTCTAGACAAGGCCCCTGCGGCCGACGACGGTGTGTTGCTGCGCCCCATGACCGACGCCGATCTGCCGCAGGCCCAGGCAATGTCAGCGGAGTTGCGCTGGCCCCATCGTCCGGTCGATTGGGAGCATGTGTTTGCGCACTCGGAAGGCATCGTCGCCGAGCGCGACGGCCAGATCATCGCCACCGCGCAGCGCTGGCGCTGGGGCGAGCGGCACGCCACACTGGGCCTGGTCATCGTCACGCCCGCGTGCCAGGGGCGCCGCATCGGTCACCGTCTCATGACGGCCCTGCTCGATGGCCTAGACCACTGCACCGCGCTGCTGCAAGCCACCACGGAGGGCCGCGGGCTGTACGAGCGGCTGGGCTTTGTGCGCACCGGCGAAATCCGCCAGCACCAGGGTGTGGCGCAACCCGCGCCGCTGATCGCGCTGCCTGAGGGATGGCGTCTGCGCCCAGCGGGTCAGAACGAGGCGCAGGCCCTGCACAAGCTGGACGAAGAAGCCCGGGGCATGCCGCGACCGGCCCTCATCGATGACTTGCTGGCTCAGGCCGAGGCCTGCGTGGTGCTGGACCACGACGGCACGCAGAAGGGCTTTGCCATCCTGCGCCGCTTTGGACGCGGGCACGTCATTGGTCCCGTGATCGCGCCCGATGCCGAAAGCGCCAAGGCACTGATCGCCCACCTGGCGGGCACCAACGCCGGGCGCTTCACCCGCATCGACATCGACTTCGATGCCGGCCTGACCGAGTGGCTGGAGAGCCTGGGCCTGCTGCGTGTGGACGCTGCCACCACCATGGTGCGTGGCGCGCCACTGCAGCACCCTGAAGGCGCTCCCCGGCTGTTTGCCATCGTTTCGCAGGCCATCTGCTGAACGATCACCGACCCCAGCGACCTGCTGTGACCGCGGCAGGCAACCAGGAGACATGACACATGAGCCAACGATTTGTCCGTCTGGCGGAAACGGCCCGCGAGCGGGTGCCCATCGTGATCGATGGGCATGCTGTGGACGCGCTGGCCGGCGACACGCTGATGGTCGCTCTGCTCAACAACGTGCGCCACCTGCGCGAATCTGAGTTCGGCGACGGCAAACGCGCCGGCTTCTGCCTGATGGGCGCCTGCCAGGACTGCTGGGTCTGGACCGCCAGCGGCGAACGCCTACGCGCCTGCACCACCGTCGTGGAAGCAGGCCTGCACATCATCACAAAGCAACCGGAGGCGACATGGCCCAAGCTCGCGTGATCATCGTGGGCGCCGGGCCCTCGGGCGTGCGCTGCGCCGAGACCCTGGTGGCCGCCGGCCTGCGCCCGACCGTGGTCGACGAGGGCCGGCGCGACGGCGGCCAGATCTACCGCCGCCAGCCCGACAACTTCACCCGCCCCTACGCCAAGCTGTACGGCACCGAGGCGCCTCGCGCGCAGGCGCTGCACCAGAGCTTTGACGCGCTGCGCGACAAGATTCACTACCGGCCCGAAACGCTGGCCTGGAACATCTTCGACAAGAAGCTGCATGTCGTCAGGGACGAGGTCTCAACGGCCCTGCCCTACGACGCGCTGGTGATCTGCTCCGGCGCGACCGACCGGCTGATGCCGGTCAAGGGCTGGCATTACGCCGGCACCTACAGCCTGGGCGCGTCGCAGATCGCCTTGAAGGCGCAGGCCTGTGCCATCGGGAGCCAGATTGTCTTCATGGGCACCGGCCCCCTGCTCTATCTGGTGGCCTCGCAATACATCAAGGCGGGAGCGAAGGTGACTGCCGTGCTCGACACATCACCGCTGATGCGTCGCGTGGCCGCGCTGCCCAAGCTGCTGGCACGGCCATCGGTGCTGTTCAAGGGCCTGTTCCTGGTGGCCGGTATCCAGCGTGCGGGGGTGCCGGTGCTGACCGGCATCACACCGGTCAAGATCACCGGTTCGCCGGACGACGGCGTGCAAGGCGTGGTCGTGCGCGATGCCAGTGGCCGCACGCACCGCTTCGAGTGCGATGCGGTCGCGATGGGCTACCACCTGCGGCCAGAAACCCAGCTGGCCGACCTGGCGCGCTGCGGTTTCCGCTTCGATCAGGAAACGCGCCAGTGGCTGCCCGAGGTGGACGAGGACGGACGCAGCTCGGTACCGGGTGTGTACCTGGCGGGCGACGGCACGCGCGTGCTGGGTGCCGACGCGGCCGAAATCGGTGGCCGCCTCGCGGCGATGGCCGTGCTGAAGGATGCCGGCCTGCCCGTGGATGACAAGGTACTGCAGCGCTTGCGGGCCGAGCAGACCCGCATGGAGCGCTTCCGCCAGGGCCTGGCGCAAGCCTTCCCTTGGCCAGTGCAGCAGGCGGCGCAACTGCCAGACGAAGCCATCGTCTGCCGCTGCGAAGCCATCACCGCCGGCGAACTGCGCCGCGTGGTGTGCGACATGGGCGCGCAGGAAGCAAACCGGGCCAAGGCCCTGAGCCGCGTTGGCATGGGCCGCTGCCAGGGCCGCTATTGCGGACACGCGGGAGCGGAAGTCATTGCGCACGCCGCCGGTGTTCCGGTGGAGCAGGTCGGGCGGCTGCGCGGCCAGGCGCCGGTCAAGCCGCTGTCGATGGCGGTGCGGGAGGCCGTGGAATGAGCACGGAAAAAGCAGATGTGGTCATCGTCGGCGGCGGCATCATGGGCGCCTCTGCGGCCTTCTTTTTGCGCCAGCGCGGGATGTCGGTCATCCTGCTTGAGCGGGGATTGATCGGCCAGCAGGCCAGCGGCGTCAACTTCGGCAACACCCGCCGGATGGGCCGCCCCATCGAGCAACTGCCGCTGTCCAACCGCGCTCGCGAGACCTGGCTGAAGTTCAAGGAACTGTTTGGCGCCGATGTCGAGCTCTTGCTGAACGGCCATCTGCGCCTCGGCCTCACGCCCGCGCATGAAGAACGCTTGGTCCAGTATGCGCAGGATGCGAAGGACTTCGGCATGGGCATGCAGATGTTGGGCAAGCTAACGCTGCGGGAACGCTTTCCCTACCTGGGGCCAGAAGTGACTTCGGGTTGTTATGCCCCCCATGACGGCCATGCGAACCCCCGTCTGGCGGCACCGATCATTGGCCGGGCTGCAGCGCGCGCAGGCGCACAGGTGTTTGAAAACACCGAGATCGTGGCGGTTGAAAAGGACGGCGGTGATTTCCGCGTGACCGCCACCGATGGCCGGGTTTTCCGTGCGCCCGTGGCGCTCATCACCGCCGGCGCCTGGGGCGACCGCATCAGCGCCAGCTTCGGGGAGCCGGTGCCGATGATCGTCAAAGCGCCTCAGATGTGCGTCACCGAACCGGTGCCTTACGCCATCCGGCCGACCATGGGTGCGTTGACGGACGTGCCTGAGCAGAGCGCCTACTTCCGACAGGTGGCGCGCGGCAACATCGTCATCGGCGGCGGCGGCCATGAACCGGTGGACATGGAGAACCGGCGCACCTACGTGAACCCGCGCAGAACGCTGATCAAGCTGGCGCAGGCACCGCGTGTGATCCCTGCACTCAAGCACTTGAGCATCATCCGCGTCTGGAGCGGGATCGAGGGCTACATGCAAGACAGCCGACCGGCCATGGGGCCGAGCGCTCGCGTGCCCGGCCTGTACTACGCGTTCGGCTTCTCCGGCGAAGGCTTTCAGCTGGGCCCGGGCGTGGGCGACGTGATGGCCGAACTGATCCACACCGGTGCCACGACCACCCCCATCGAGTGCTACCACATCGGGCGTTTTGCCCAGCCTGCGCTGCAGGCGGCCTAGCCTTCTTTTCTATCCCCATCGAGAACACACCATGTCGAATCTTCAGCACGCAGCGGCCATGCTGGCCAATCCGCCCTCCTTCGTGGATCTGCGCCAGTTCGCGCGCGACAAAAACCAAGGCATCGCAGTGGTCACGGCGGCCGGAGAAGACCGTTTCCTGTCCAGCCGCCGTGTCCTGGACTGGGCGCCGGGCGGCCCCGTGACCGCGGGCGTGATCGCGCTCGAAGCCGGTCAGGGCTCGGTGTCGTCCCTGCCGGCGGATGAGTTCATCCTCGTCACCGAGGGCAGCCTGACCTTGTCGCAACCGGGTGCCACGCTGACACTGGCGCCGGGCCAGAGCGCGGTGATCCAGCAGGGTGCGGCATTCGCCTGGTCGGCGCAAGGGCCGGTGTCGCTGATCTTCACGCGCTACAACCACAGCCAGCCGGGCACCGGCGCCATCGTGCCGATCCAGGCAGGGCCAGAGCTCAAGCCTTCTGGCACGCCATCGTTGGACTTGTTGACCACGCCGATGCCCTCTTGCCGGAACTTCACCGACTACGTGTCCGCTGACGGTGAATTCATGTGCGGCACCTGGGACTCCACGCCCTACGCGCGCCGCCCCTTGTTCTACCGCCACTACGAGCTGATGTACCTGCTCGAAGGCAGCGTGGACTTTGTGGATGAAACCGGCCGCAGCGGTACCTTCGCGGAAGGCGACATCTTCCTCGTCGAGCAAGGTGCCAGCTGCACCTGGGACAGCCGCGAAAACGTGACCAAGGTCTACGTGATCTACCGGCCCAAGTGATGGCCATGAGCTTTCTCTACAAATCCGACCCCGTGCGCGGTGCCCTGTGGGCTGAACGGTTTGCACAACACATGCCGGAGCTGCCGTTTCGCATCTGGCCCGACACTGGAGACACGCTAGACGTGCGCTACCTCGCCGCGTGGGAACCGCCGCCAGACCTGGCCACGCACTACCCGAATCTGGAAGTGCTGTTCTCCACCGGCGCCGGCATCGATCAGTTCGACTTCTCCTCGATCCCCGAGAATCTGCCGGTGGTGCGCATGGTGGAGTCCGGCATCGTCAACGGCATGGTCGAGTACGTGACCCTGGCCGTGCTGTCCCTGCACCGCGACTGGCACACCTACCGGCAACAACAGCAGGAAGGGCGTTGGCAGACCCACCGCGTGTATCCGGCCTCGTCGCGGCGCGTCGGTGTGCTGGGCCTGGGTGTGCTGGGCCGCGCCGTGCTGGAGCGCCTGGGCAGCTTCGGCTTTCCCTCCGCGGGCTGGAGCCGGTCGCCGCAGCAGATCGATGGCGTCGAATGCCATGCCGGCCCCGACGGCTTGCAGGCGTTTCTGGAACGCACCGACATCCTGATCTGCCTGCTGCCTCTGACCGACAGCACCTGCGGAATTTTGTCCCAATCGCTGTTCGACCAGCTGCCGCGTGGTGCCTGCCTGATCAACGTGGGCAGGGGCGCGCACCTGGTGCAGGACGATCTGCTGAAAGCCCTTGAAGCAGGCCAGCTCTCCCGCGCCGTGCTGGACGTTTGTGAACCCGAGCCGCTGCCACCAGGGCATGCGTTCTGGACCCATCCCCAGGTGGCCCTCACGCCACACATCGCCAGCATGACGCAGCCCGAAACCGCAGCCGATGCGGTCCTCGACAACTTGCGTCGGCATCAACAAGGCCTGCCGTTGATCGGGCTGGTCGACCGCACGCGGGGCTACTGAAACCCAAACCTACCACCATGAAAACACTGTTGCTGAACAAAGAGGACGTGGGCAGCCTGATCCGCATGGACGAAGTCATCGGGACGGTGGAAGAGGCCTACAAGGCCTTCAACAGCGGTCAGGTGAATCAGCCGCCCTACACCTGCATCCACCTGCCGCCGCCCCGGGGGGAGATCGATTTCAAGCTGGGTTACTGCGAAGCCAATGAAATGATTTCCATGAAGGCCTCATCCGGTGGCTTTCCCAACAACCTGGCGGAGCACGGCGTGCCCAGCGGCATGGGCACCATTTTGCTGTTCGACGCGCGAACCTGCGCCCTGGTCTGCGTCATGGACGGCAGCCTGATCACCGGCCTGCGCACCGGCGCCGCCGGCGCCGTGTCGGTCAAGGTGCTGGCCCGCCAGAACGCCCGGAAGATCACCTCCATCGGCACCGGCAACCAGGCCCGCATGCAGATCCGCGCCATCCATGAGGTGATGAAGATCGAAGAAATCCACGCCTGGGACCACCACCCCGAGAACCTCGCCCGCTACAAAGTCGACATCGAACGCGAGTTCGGCATTCCGGTGGTGATGGCCCGCTCCATGCAAGCGGCGGTGGAACAGGCAGACATCCTGATCACCACCACCCGCGGCAAAGGCTCGCTGGTGGAAGCCGCCTGGATCCAGCCCGGCACGCACATCGTGGCCATGGGCACGGACATGTATGGCAAGCAGGAACTGGAACCAGAGATTTTTCGCAACGCCAAGATCGTCAACGACTCGACCGCGCAGTGCATTGAAAAGGGCGAGACCTGGCACCCGCTGAACCAGAACATCATCACCCAGGCCGACATCCACGCGGAGATCGGCGAGATCCTGCTGGGCCAAAAGCCGGGGCGCGAGACCGATCACGAGATCACGATCTTCGACTCCACGGGCATGGCCATCCAGGACAACACCACCGCTGCCAAGATCTACCGAAATGCCATCGCCAGCCACACCGGCACCACCTTTGAGTTCATTCAATGACCATCAGCCTGCTCGACCACCCCACCCTGCAGGACATCCACCAGGCCCATGAACGGATCAAGCCCCACATCCGGCACACGCCCTTGCTGCGCGCTGAAAAGATCGAGACCAGCGTGGGCTGCCAGCTGTACCTGAAGCCCGAGACCCTGCAGATCACCGGCGCCTTCAAGATCCGGGGCGCGCTGAACAAGTCGCTGTCGCTTCCCAAAGAAGCCATTGCCAACGGCATCATCGCCACCTCGTCGGGCAACCATGCCCAGGGGCTGGCCTACGCCGCGCGGATGCTGGGTGTCAAGGCGGTGCTGGTCGTGCCCGTGACCACACCCAAGATCAAGATCGAGAACACCAAGGCGCTGGGCGCGGAAGTGGTGCTGTTCGATGGCGACACCGCCGCCCGATGGAAGCGGGTGCACGAGATCGCCGCAGAGCACCACTACGCGGTGGTGCACGCCTTTGAGGACCCGCTGGTCATGGCCGGCCAGGGCACCATCGGCCTTGAAATCCTGGAAGACCTGGCCGATGTGGACACGGTCATCATCCCCATGGGCGGCGGCGGCCTCATCTCCGGCATCGCCACCGCCATCAAGGAAACCCGGCCCTCGGTGCGCGTGATCGGCGCCGAACCCGCCCTGACACCCAAGTACTTCCACAGCCGCCTCAACCAGGAACGCACCTCGCTGCCGCTGAAGAACACCATCGCGGACGGCTTGCGCATCAGCGTGCCGGGGCAGAACCCTTATCCCATCATCGAAAAGTACGTCGACGAGATCATCCTCGTCGAGGACGAACACATCATCGCGGGCATGCGCGCGCTGGCCAAGGATGCGAAGCTGATCGCCGAGCCCGCCGCCTCCATCGGCATCGGCGCCCTGCTGGCCGGCAGCGTGAAGCTCAGGCCCGACGAAAAAGTCTGTGTGGTGCTGACCGGCGGGAACTGGGACCTGTGCGACTTGGCCGAGGTGTATGCCGGGGCTGAGTAGCGCTATGGACCCGGCCCAGTGAAGTATCAACCGTTCGCCCTGAGCCTTTCGAAGGGCTCGTGCAACGATCTGAGATCGGGCTGTGGCGCCCGTGGCGTACAAAGCCGTAGCAGCCTGCTCAACGGTTCGCACAGTAGCCGAACTGCGCAGTCGCTTGCGGTGCAAGCGTGGCGTTCCAGCTCACCCCCGAGGCGGTCAGTGTCGCCCCGGACTGCTGCCACACAGCGTTCCACAGGGTGTAGATGGCGCCTTCGATCTGCAGATTGACGCGCCAGGTTTGTGCCGTGTTGGCACCGTTGGTCACATTGACGTTGGCGCAGTAGCCGCTGCCCCAATCGTTCGTCTTGACGACGCTGGTTGAAACGCCAGGCGCAGGCGCAGGCGCAGGTGCTGGTGCTGGTGCTGGTGCTGGTGCTGGTGCTGGTGCTGGCGTTCCACTCCAGAAATTCCGCAACATCGCCAGCTTGTCTTGCCGCAGCGTGACCCAATCGTCTTGCAGGATGCCGCCGGTGTCGCCGCTGTTCGGGTTCCACGACCAGTAGAAGACGTTGGTGATGCCCTTGGTCTTGAGCCACGTGAAGAGGGCGTCCTGGAACGCCTTGTCCTTGGGATGTCCGGCGCCGTACTTGCCCCCGGTTTCGCCGATCGCCATGGCATAGCCCTGACTCGCGAACTGGCCGAAGTGCGCGTTCCAGATTGCAGGCATGTTGTTCGGGAAGTTGCCTGCGTTGAAGTAGTTCTGCACGTACACGTCGGGCCCGTAGACGTGGGGTGCGAGCACCAGACGGTTCATCGGGATGTTCAGGCCCTTGCAGGCCAGTGGCTCCAGGTTGCCGCCCCACCACCAGCCGGGCGTGGTGCTGCAGGCGCTCTGGTCGCCGATGCCTTCAACGAATACCAGCGCATTGGGGGCAATGGCCAGCACGGCCTGCGAGGCACGCTCGGCTGCGAGGTTCCAGTCGGTGGCGTTGTTGCCGAGGCCCCAGGTGGCCCGCCCGTGCGGCTCGTTCTTCAGATCCAGGCCCAGAAAATGCGCGTAGCCCTTGTAGCGCTGCGCCACCAGACGAAGGTCGGCGATCCACTGCGCCTCGGTGTAGCCGTTGACGTACCACAGCTCAGAGATCGCGTTGCAGTCGGGCCGATGGTGGTCGATCAGAAAGTACATGCCGCGCCGGTTGAGCTCGACCACCAGCTTGTCCAGTACCTGCAAGCTGTTGAGGCCTTGCAGGTCGGCATTGCGGCCGTAGTCGATCGAGTTCACCGCGTCGCCGCGCAATGCGCCGGGGCACACCGGCAGGCGCACCGCATTGAATCCGGCAGACTGCATCTGGTCGAGCATCTCTTTCCAGTTGCGCGCCCACAGGCCATGCACCACCCGGGTTTCGGTCTCGAAACCGAACCAGTTCACGCCCTTGAGCGTGACGCGTGCGCCGGCGTTGTCATATATCTGCCCACCCGACACGGAAAAGGCGTAAGCCGGATTGCACACTGCGGCGACGAGCGTGGCCATCACGGCCATGCGCGCCCAACGGGGTTTTTGCATCATGGAGATCTCCTTGGATGGTGGTTCGTCATGTACGGCCGAGTGGGGCCGACAACGCTGGCCGCAGTCGCACAAAAAGCGCCGGCCGTATGGGCGGCAGTCAGTATGTCAGGGGCCGGGGGATGTGTATGTACCTGTTCGAGGCAGTTTGTGTCATCACAGGCCCTATCACCCCGCGCGCCATGTCGACTGGGCACACCTGGCGTGATCTGGCTGCCGCTGGCGCGACCTCTCCCTACAGCGCATCGACACGTAGCTTGGCCCGGCCACCCATTGATGCGCGGTCGGCCTCAAAGGCAGCTACTCCCTGGATGGATTGTTTTACAGACTGATACCCGGTGTGCCTGTCGAAGGGTTCACCTGAGTTCGGGTGAGGGCTTCGACAAGCTCAGCCCGAACGGAACCACAGACTTCAAAGGGCCGGATCAATAGGAGGCTGCGCGCGCAGCCTCCAAGGGTGCGGACTCCGGCGCACTAAAAGTCAGCGACCTTGCCCCATGCCGAGCCGCTGAACCGTTCCGGCCGGAAGGGTGCGGGATCAAAGATCGGTGGGGCGCCGCTGGCCAGGTCCGCAATCAGGTGGCCGGCGCCAGGGCCGATGCCAAAGCCATGTCCGGAAAAGCCCGCGGCCAGGATGAAGCCGGGCACGCCCGGCACCTCGCCGATGCCGGGCACACCGTCCGGCGTGCTGTCGATGTAGCCCGCCCAGGTGTGGGTGATCTGGGCCTCGCGAAGCTGGGGCAGCAGTTCGACGGCGCGGTGGTGGATCTTCCGGATCATGGACACATCGGGCCTCGGGTCGAGGATGCGCACGCGCTCCATGGGCGTCGGCGCGTCGAGCCGCCAACGCGCCAGCGTTTCATGGCCGCCGCGAATGCCTTCCAGACCGCCCGGGCGGATGTTGCGCCAGCGCTTGGCGAACATCGGCAGGAACTGGGGCGCGAAGCGCAACAGCTGCAAGGTCGGGTCCACATGCCCACTGCCGCTGATGGCCAGTGCGTAGCGTCCGTCGCTGCGGCGCGTCACGGACACGTCCGCGCTGAACAGGGCACCCGGCAAGCGGTGTTCCACGGGCGACACGCTCAGGATGGATTGGCGGACCGTGGCCTGCGGAAACCGGATGCCCAGTTGGCGGCAGAACGAGGACGCCCAGGCGCCGCCGGCGAGCACGGCTGTCTTGGTCTTGATGACGCCTGCTTCCGTGATGACGCCGCTGACGCGCCCGCCCGCAAGCTCGATGCCACGGGCCGCGCAGTTCTGGTGGACGCTGCCACCGAGCTTGATGAGCGCGGCCGCCACCGCGGGTGCGGCCTTGCCCGGGTCGGCGGTGCCGTCGGTGGGCGAGAACACGCCGCCTTTCCAGGCGCGGCCGGTCGCCCGCCCGCGCTCGGCGGCCTCGCGAGCGCTCAGCATGTGGGTGGTCACGCCGGCGGTCTTGGCGAATTCGCCCCAGCTGGCCCAACGCGAGATCTCGGCCTCGTCGTTGCTCAGGTACAAGAGCCCGCAGCGGTTGAACCCCGTGTCTTCTCCGCTCTCAGCGGCAAACTGTTCCCACAGGTCGAGGCTCTTGCTCGCCATGGGCAGCTCGCGAGCGTCGCGGTTCTGCTGGCGGCACCAGCCCCAGTTGCGGCTGGACTGTTCGGCGCCGATCTGCCCCTTCTCAACCAGGGCGACCGACACGCCGCGCTGGGCCAGGTAGTAGGCGGTGAAGACACCGATGATGCCGCCGCCGATCACCACGACGTCGGCAGAGGCCGGCAGCGTGGTCGAGGTTTGGATGCGTTGCAGCGGAGGGGACATGGTGGATCTGTTTCGTCATTCAGGGGTGGATCACCAAAGTCTAGGCCGCATGCCCCTCTCACCCATGCCGTATTGAGGGGCTTGCGCCAAGCAGGCTGCGATTGTGTGAGGCCCTGCCAGCAGATCCTGCCGTCGTGCTTTCGGCGCGGCCTGGGCCAGGGGGCAATCAGTGGAGCCGAGCCCCACGGGCATCATTCCCAGCGCTTGCGGGTCGCGATGATGCCCAGTGGGTATTCGCGCCGGTTCAGCGGCTGACGCAGCACGATCCGGCTGGCGAAACGTTCGATGCCCATGTCGTCGTCCAGCATCTGGTCCATCAGCGCCTGGAAATAGCCGATGCCCGGTGCCACGATCTTCAGCAGGTAGTCGTAGCCGCCGCTGACGTTGTAGCACTCGACGATTTCCTCGTGCTTCGCCGCGGCTTCCTCGAACTTGCGGAAGTCGTGAGGCGTGTGGCTGCCGAGGGTGACCTCGGAGAACACGATGACGTGGTCACCCAGTTTTTCCAGTGCAACGTCGGCGCCGTAGCTGCGGATCAGCCCGACCTCTTGCATGCGCTTCGTGCGCAGCAAGCACGGGCTGGGACTGAGGCCCACGTGTTGGGCCAGATCCACGTTCGAGCAGCGGCCTTCGCGCTGAAGACGCACCAGGATCTTGAGGTCAAACCGGTCGAACGAAACTGCAGAACTCATGGCGCCATCGTACCGTCAGGCCGACCTGGGCGATGTGCGTTGCGCTTCGGCCAAGGCCTGGTCCAGCACATTGATCACCATGCCGGCCTGCTCCACCGACAGCACCAGCGGCGGACGGATCTTGAGCACGTTGTGGCCCTGGGCGCAGGCGCTGAGCAGCACGCCCTTGTCGCGCATCAGGTTGACGACCCGGCTGGTGAGGCCGCGGTCCGCGGCCCGCGTCTTGCGGTCCGACACGAGTTCGACGCCGACGAAAAGCCCTGCCCCGCGCACGTCGCCAATGGCCTCGTGCTTCGCAGCGAGCTCGGCAATGCCGTTGAGCAGCAGCTTGCCGACCGTGGCGGCATGCGGCACCAGCTGTTCCCGTTCGATGGTCTCCAGCACCGCCAGGGCCGCTGCGCACGAGACGGTGTTGCCGGCGAAGGTGTTGAAGTAACGCGAGTACTCGCCGAACTCCGCCAGGGCGTCGGCGGTGGCGAGCAGGCCGGCGATGGGCTGACCGTTGCCCATGGGCTTGCCCAGGGTGACGATGTCGGGAACCAGGCCGTGGCGCTGGAAGCCCCACATGTGCTCGCCGGTGCGGCCAAAGCCGGGCTGCACCTCGTCGGCGATGAACAGGCCGCCGGCGCGTTTGATCGCCTCGACCGCGCCCTTCAGGAAGCCCGCAGGCTCGGGCAGGATGCCGTCGCTGGTGAAGAGCGAATCGACGATCAGTGCCGCCGGTTGGATGCCGTGGCGCCGCAGGTCGGCGATGGCCGCCTCGACGTCGCGCGTGAAGCGCTCGCCCAGGTCAGCGCCTTCGGCGTGGTATTGGCGGGGCGCCGCCACCAGGCGAACGTGCGGGCCGAGATCGACGGTCGGGCCCAGCGACGGCGAGAACTGCGACACGGCGTCGGTGATGCCGTGGTAGGCGGTGTCGGTGACGATCACGCCCGTTCCCCCTGTGCGCACTTTGGCGATGCGGTAGGCCAGGTCGTTGGCCTCGCTGCCGGTGCAGGTCAGCATCAGGTGAGCCAGGTCGGTGCCGGGCACGCTGGCGAGCAGGCGCTCGGCCAGCTCAAGGATGGTGTCGTGCAGGTAGCGCGTGTTGGTCGCGAGCGTCTGCACCTGGCGGCAGATGGCCTCGGCCACCGCGGGGTGGCAGTGCCCGAGCGAGGTGACGTTGTTGTACGCGTCCAGGTAGCGGCGGCCTTGCGGGTCGATCAGCCATGCGCCTTCGCCGCGCACGATGTGCAGCGGGTGTTCGTACATCAGCCGGTAGGCCGGGCCGAGCAGCGCATTGCGCCGCGCAATCATGGCCTCGGTGGCGGGCTCGACGTTGGCACGCCCGGGAATGTAGGCGTTGACCATGTTGAAGTCGGCGGTGGTTTTCATGAAGAGGTTCCTTGGTGTGAGGGAGTCAGCAAACGGTCGCGCACTTCGTGGCGGGGAAGGTCCGCCATCTGCGAGAGCGCCTCCCAGGCCGCGGGGTTGTGGCGCATGATGTACCCCCGGTTTTCGGGGTAGCGCAGCGCGCGCCACTCCGAGATCAGGGCGGTAATGAGGTGGCGCGTCGCCATGAGGTCGCCAACGATCTCCTGCTCCGGCACGGTCAGCGGCAGCACGGCCTGGTAGGCGCCGACGAACTGCGACGGCCCTTCGAACGGGTCGGCGTTGCCGGTCATGTGAAAGGCCGCAGCGGTGGCCACCTCGCCCACCAGCGGCGCGTGCAGCATGTCGCCAAAATCGATGATGCCGGTGATGCGCGACTGGTCGTCGGGCGCGACCAGCACGTTGTAGAGGTGGTAGTCGTTGTGGATCACCTGCGCCCGGAGCGACGCAAGGCGAGGCAGCACGTGCTCGGTGAAGCGCGCCATGAACAACCGCGCCAGTGTGCGCCGTGGCCCTTCGGGCAGGCTGTCCAGTTGCACCGTGAGCCGGTGCGCGGCCGACACGTTCCACAGCAGCTCGTGCGCGGCCGCGGGGTGCGTGAAGCCTTGCAGGGCGAGGTTCAGTTCGGCGAGTGTGCGGCCCATCGCCACGCGCTGCGCGGCGGTGCGCGGCGTCTCGCGGATCTGGGTGCCCTCCAGGTAGGTGAGCATGCGCACCGACGTGCGGGCGCCGTCGGCGAGCACCACGGTGTCACGCGTCTGGCCGTCCAGCGTGCGCACCACGCGGGGCACCGGCTGGCTGGGCGATGTGCGGGCGATGTGTTCCAGCGCGGCGATCTGGAAATCGACCAGCGGCACCGGCTCGGAGGCGTTGCTGATCTTGAACACGTAGCGCGTGCCATCGGCGGTTTCCACGGCGCAGTTCTGGTCGCGCTCGCCAGCCAGCGGTTTGACGCTGCCGTCGATGCCGTAGAGGCGTGCCACCAGCGCCTGCACCTCGGCCGGCGCCAGGCTGGGCGCCGCGGTGCTCAACTCCGCAGCCTCGTTTGGGCCTTCCGGCGGCACCGCCTCGGGCGGTCCACGGTGTGCATCGGGGCTGAGCATCACAGACCCAGCAGCGCAGGCAGCTGACGCACGTCGCTCAGGCGGCTCACGCCGTATTCGGTCGACGTGGGCTCGTGACCGCGGTCGATGAAGGCCTTGGCCATGAAGCCCAGGTCGGAGGCCGTCATCAGGTCGTACCGGAAGCTCGACGAGACATGCATCATCTGTTCGGGCCCGCAGCCGAGCTGGTCGAACATGTATTCGAAGGTCTGCATGCGTGGCTTGTAGGCGCGCGCTTCCTCGGCGGTGTACACCTTGTGGAAAGGGGCCTTGAGGTGCGCGACGCTGTGGGGAATGAGGTCCACCATCGAGTTCGACAGGATCACCAGCGGCACGTGCGGCGCGATGGCTTCCAGCACTTCCACCACGTTCGGGTGCGGCTGAAAGGTCGGCACCGCAGCGTACAAAGCGACCGCATCAGAGGCCAGGCATTCGATGCCGTGCTTCTTGCAAGTGCGCTGAATGGAATTTTCCAGCACGTCGAAAAACGGCTTCCAGTCGCCCAGCACCTCGTCGAGGCGATAGGCCCGGAAACTGTCCAGGAACGCTGGCATGCGCTCGGCCGGCACACGGTCCTTGAACAGGACCTTGGCCGTCGGCCCCATCTCGAAGTTGATGAGGGTGCCGTAGCAATCGAAACTGATGAATTTGGGTTGGAATGTCATGGGTTGATCCGCTGCGTTGAGACGAAGAAAGTCTAGGTTTAACGCCACTGCAGGAGATGCCATATCGCGGTGGCCTGCACGCAGATTCGTTGTCAATCCACGGGGGTCCTGGCATTTTTTGCCAGAGCGGTTCGGGCGCGCGGCACCTCACACGGCCCAAAACCCGCCCGGATGGTCGCCACCAAACGATGTGCTGTCTGGCCACCAACAACCGCATGCTGCTGCGTGCAAACCCCTCAAAGCAGCACCATCTTGGCGGGCAATCCCCCTAACCTTGAGGTCATGAAGAGGTGCAACGGTGCAAGTCGTACCGCCCCTCGTGTCCTTGTCCCCCTGTCACCAACGGATGCCCGCCATGACCCACTCCGAAGCCCTTCCCCAGATCGCCGCGCTGGACGCGCTGGACCGCGCCCACCTCATCCACCCCGTCGCGCCCTGGCGCGTGCATGAAGAGCGTGGCCCCAACATCCTCACCGCGGCGAAAGGCGTCTGGCTCACCGACGGCAAGGGCCAACAACTGCTCGACGCCTTTGCCGGCCTGTGGTGCGTGAACGTGGGCTATGGGCAAGAGAGCGTGGTGCAAGCCGCCGCCGAACAGATGCGCCAGTTGCCCTACGCCACGGGCTACTTCCACTTCAGCAGCGAGCCCGCCATCCGCCTGGCCGCCAAGCTGGTGCAGATCACGCCCGCTTCGCTGCGGCACGTGTATCTCACGCTGGGTGGTTCGGAATCCGTGGACGCTGCGGTGCGCTTCATCGTGCAGTACCACAACGCCATCGGCAAACCGGCCAAGAAGCACTTCATTGCGCTGGAGCGCGGCTACCACGGCTCCTCGTCCACCGGCGCGGGCCTGACGGCGCTGCCCGTGTTCCACCGGGGCTTTGACCTGCCGCTGCCCACGCAGCACTACATCCCGTCGCCCAACCCCTACCGCGCCGCCAACCCGGCCGATGGGCAGGCCATCATCGACGCCTCGGTCGCCGCCCTCAAGGCCAAGGTGGCCGAGCTGGGCGCCGAGAACGTGGCCGCGTTCTTCTGCGAACCCATCCAGGGCTCGGGCGGCGTGATCGTGCCGCCCAAAGGCTGGCTCAAGGCCATGCGCGAAGCCGCCCGCGCGCTCGACATCCTGTTCGTGGTGGACGAAGTCATCACCGGCTTCGGCCGCACCGGCCCCATGTTCGCCTGCGATGCGGAAGGCGTGGAGCCCGACCTGATGACCGTGGCCAAGGGCCTGACCTCGGGCTACGTGCCCATGGGCGCCACGCTGATGAGCGACAAGGTCTACTCGGCCATCGCCGACGGTGCCCCCAAGGGAGCGCCCATTGGCCACGGCGCCACCTACTCGGCGCACCCCGTGAGCGCGGCCGTGGCCCTGGAGGTGCTGCGCCTGTACGAAGACGGCGGTGTGCTGGCCAACGGCCAGCGCGTGGCCAGCAGCTTCGGCCAGGGGCTGGACGATCTGCTGACCCACCCGCTGGTGGGCGACTCGCGCCACCGCGGCCTGCTCGGCGCGCTGGAGCTGGTGAGCAACAAGGCCACCAAGGCCGGCTTCGACGCCGCGCTGGACCTGCCCAACCGCATGGCGGCCACCGCCTACCAGAACGGTCTCATCTTCCGCGCGTTCGGCGACAACATCCTGGGCTTCGCGCCGGCCCTCACGTTCACCGAGTCGGACTTCGGCCTGATGTTCGAGCGCCTGAAAAAGACGCTCGACGATGTGCTGGCCGAGCCCGATGTGCGTGCCGCACTGAAAGACTGAACACTGGTATTCCATAGCATTCAAGCACCAGCGCAGCGGCAGAATACAAACATTCCCAACAGTCCACAGGACACCGTGATGAACGACGCCACCAAGATCGACCGCCTCGACCTGCGCATCCTGGCGCAGCTGCAGAAAAACGGGCGCATGACCAATGTGGACCTGGCCGACGCGGTGGGTCTGTCGCCCAGTCCTTGCCTCATCCGGGTCAAGCGGCTGGAACAGGCGGGCTACATCGCCGGCTACGGCGCGCACCTGCGACTGGAAAAGCTGGGCGACACGCTCACCGTGTTCACCGAAGTCACGCTGGCCGACCACCGCCGCGAGGACTTCGCCCGCTTCGAGGCGGCCATCCGCGAAGTGGACGAGGTGCTGGAATGCCACTTGGTGAGCGGAGGCTACGACTACCTTTTGCGGTTCCTGACACGGGGTGTCAACCACTACCAGGAGGTCGTTGAGGAACTGCTGGAAAGCAACATCGGGATCGCGAAGTACTTCAGCTACATCGTCATCAAGTCGCCGTTCATCAAAGCCCACTGCCCCATCGAACGGTTGTTTCCGCACCAGCGCTGACCCCGGGACAGTGGCCGCGCGGCGTCAGACGCGCTGCCCGCTGGCGGGGTCCGATCACCTCGTCCGTAGCCTCGAATCCCGCATCGTCCAACCGGAAGTGCTCCGGACGGACACCGTAGACGTGCTCGGCACCGACGTGATCACTGAGCACCGACGCGCACGGCAGCACAGGGCGGCCATTGAGCAGCAGGCCGTCGGCCTGCAAGCGCCCTTTGAGCATGTCCGTTCCCCCCAAAGGAGATACACCGGGGCCGTCGATCCCATACAAACCCCAGTCGCCACCTATCCCGTTTGGTAGGTGCCCGATGCCCTTGCGCTGCCTAACCTCTGGTCTGTGGATTTCGTCCGACCCCCACACACACCACCCAGAGGCCAGCCCATGCACCGCAAACCCGCCTTCCACTTCACCCATCCCTTGATGGCCGTCGCGCTTGCGTGCGTGGCCTCCACCGCCCAGAGCGTCGAAAACGGCGCACCCATCACGCCCATCGGCATCTTTGAATTCGGCGCGGGCACCCTGCCTCCGTCGTCGCTCGCCGCCACCGTCGGCGTGCGCGGCGCCAGCTACAGCGCCAGCCAGCTTCGCGACACCCGGGGTGAGCGGTCCCCGGTCAGCATCAAGCTCAAGGTCCAAAGCGCATCGCTGGCCATCGTCAAGACCACCGACGTTCCGCTGCTCGGTGGAACCTACGCCTTCATGGCCGTGGTGCCCTACCTGGACATGAGCAACCGGCTCACGATTCCCACGCCGGTCGGTCCGATGCCCCTCAAGGGAACCAACGCCGCCGTGGGCGACATCACCGTCGCCCCGGTGGTGGTGAAGTGGACCCCTTCACCCGGCCTGTTCGTCACTGGCCGCGTCGAACTGCAACTGCCCACCGGTTCCTACAAGGCGGACCGCCTGATCAATTCGGGCTCCAACCACTGGACCGCATCACCCGCCGTGTCCTTCACCTGGATCGGCCCCAGCGGGCTGGAAGTGTCCTCCAACATCCAGTTGAACGTCCACGGCAAGAACAAGGACACGCAGTACCGGTCGGGCATCGAGTACCAGCACGAGTTCGCCGTCGGTCAGCACGTGGGGCCCTGGACCCTCGGCGTCGGTGGCTACCTGAACCAGCAGCTCAGCGACGACAAGGTCAATGGAGCCCGCTTCCAGGACGGCAACCGCTCCCGCGTGATGGCGCTGGGCCCGGCCATCAGCTTCTTCGACCCCGGTTCGGACTGGCCGGTGTTCTGGGCGCACGTCTACAAGGAGTTCGGTGCCCGAAACCGCACCCAGGGCACACACCTCGCGGTGCGCGCGGCGTGGTCGTTCTGACCTCAACCCTGGCGAGGGACCGTCAGATGGGCCGCAGCAGACGACAGCACCAGCCGCACCAGGTCGGACTGCCGGTGCCGCCCTGTTTTGGACTGGATCTGCTTGAGCTGCACCCGTGCGGTACCCACCGAGACGCCACGCAGTTGCGCGTACGCCTCCACGGTGCTGCCGGTCGCGATGGCTCCCAGCAGTCGGGCCTCGGTCGGGGTGAGTCCGAACAGGTTCTCCAGGGCGCCGGCGGGCATTTCCAGCGCCACCGCAGCCGAGGACAGCACCAGCATCAGCGAGCCGGGATCATCGCCTGGCCGGATGGCCACATGCAAGGCCTGTGCGCCTTCGCCCAGCCGCAGATAGCCCACCCGCTGTGGTCCCGCGCGCATGGCCGCCGACAGCGCCGCCAGCAACGCCTGGGTGTCCTGGGCGATGCGTCCATACAGATGGTCTCCCTGCAGGCACAGGGCCGCGCCGGGCGCCAGCAGGGCCGTGGCCTGCCGGTTCACCCACTGCACGCGGCCGTTCTCGCTGCACAGCACGACGCCGAAACACAGGCTGTCCAGCAGGCCGCGCAAGCGCTCGTCGCGCTCCATGGACGCCTGCAGCTGGTCGGTCAGCAGAAATGCCTGCCCGATGTGCGGCGCCAGTTCGGCCAGCCGGTTGATGTGCTCGGCAGAAAAATCGCTGTCGTCATGCACCGCGCGGTGCAGGGCCAGGCCCAGGTACACGCCCCGGCCCACGTCCTGAAGGGTGCCGATGAAGCGGCCCAGGCCCAGCGTGGCCAGCCGCTGCTGCAACCGGGGACGGGCCTCGTCGTCGGGGTCGAACAGCAGCTCGTCGCTGGCCACCCGGTCCAGCCCGCGCAGCACGCGGCGCTGGTCCAGGCGCGGGTTGTCACCGGTGTTGAGATCGGGCGACTGCACCGAGGTGACCGCCTGGGTGCGCGAGTCCTGCGCGGACCACAGCACCTGCGCCTGTCCACCCTCGAAACGAAAGGCCTGCACCACGGCCGACTGGGCACCGGTGAGGCTGCACAGGCGGTCCATCGACCGCACCCACCGTGCCGGCTGCGCAGCACCGGCGTACACGTCCAGCATCAGCTCATCGGGTTTTCTCAGGAAGGCGGGTGGGGTGATCGACATGGTGCGAAAGATTAACGAGCAACCGACGCATCGCAAGGGTGGATTCCCTGCCCATGCGCTCCTTTTATCAACCTGAGTCAGAGCAATCGCCATGCCAGAAATCATCCTGCACCATCCCCTGATCTGCACCATGGACAAGAGCCGTCCGTGGGCCGAGGCCATTGCGGTCCGCGACGGCCGCATCGTGGCCGTGGGCTCCATGGAAGACGCCCGCCAGGCGCTGCCGGACGCACCCCTCGTGCGCCTGCCCGGAGAGATGGTCACCCCGGGCCTTCTGGACGTGCACAACCACTTTGTCTGGGCCGGCCGCGCCGAGCTTTACGAGATGTTCGTGCCGCCCTTCTTCAGTCTGGACCAGGTGCTGGACGCGGTTCGCGTGGCCGCGAAGAGCAAGGCCCCCAGTGAATGGATCGTGGGCGGCATCTGGGGCTCGGCACTGATCGGCCAGATGGATCGAAGCGCCCGACTGCGGCTGGACGAGGCCGCGGGCGGCCGCCCGGTGATGCTGCGGGACGACTCCCACCACAACCGTTTCGTGAGCACCGCGGCCCTGGCCGCCGCGGGCATCGACAACGACACGCCGGACCCCACCAACGGCAGCATCGTGCGCGACCCAACCACCGGTGAAGCCACCGGCCTGCTGCTGGAGGCCGCCTGCAGCCTGGTGGAGATGGCGGTGGCGAGCGCGCTGGATGCCGAACCCCGGCTCGACGTGGAGGCAGCGGCACACGCGGTCAAACGCCTGAACGCCGTCGGCGTCACCGGCATGCAAGAGGCCCTCACGACGCGCGCGGTGATGCGTGCCCTCAAGACCCTGGACGACGAAGGACGCCTGAGCGCCTGGGTCATGGGTTCCCTGCCCATGACGGAGGCCCCGCTGGCGCCCGGTGAAATGCCGGACGAGCTGCAGGCCCTGCGAGATCAATTCCGGACCCGGCACTTCCTGCCCGACGCCGGCAAGATCTTCCTCGACGGCGTGCCCACCTCACGCACCGCCGCCATGCTGGAGCCCTACCTGCCCGATGCGGTGCACGGCTGCTGCTTCCGGGGCGGCACCACACTGACTGTGCCGCAACTGGCCCGCGTGCTGGCCGACTGCGAACAGAAGAACATCCGGGTCAAGATCCACTGCACCGGCGATGCGTCCACGCGCGCGGCGCTCGATGCCATCGACGTGCTGCGCAGCTTCAACGGCCCGGGTCTTCAGCACCACATCGCGCACGCGACCTTCATCGACCCGGCCGAGATCCCGCGCTTTGCCGAGCTCAACGTCGTGGCCGACCTCTCGCCCCCGCTGTGGTTCCCGAGCGTGATCATCGACGCCATCCGCACCACCGTGGCCCAGTCCATCGTCGACCGCATGGCGCCCATCCGCTCGCTGGTCAAGGCCGGTGCCTTGATCGCCGGCGGTTCGGACTGGCCCGTGGTGCCCGACCCCAGCCCCTGGCCGGCCATGCAGGGCATGGTCACGCGGCGCGACCCGTCGGGCCGGGTCGAGGGTGCGCTGGTGCCCGAACAGGCCATCGGCGTGCAGGACGCGCTGCGCGCCTACACCGTCAACGCCGCCCAGGCCACCGGCCTGGCGGACCGGGCGGGCTCCATCCAGGTCGGCAAGTCGGCCGACCTGGCGGTGCTGGACCGCCGGGTCTTCGACATCGACCCCAACCAACTGGGCCAGACCCGGGTGCTGCAGACCTGGTTCGAAGGCCGCTGCGTGTATGGGCAATGAACACCCCC
This sequence comes from Hydrogenophaga sp. A37, assembly GCF_002001205.1. Classification (GTDB taxonomy): domain Bacteria; phylum Pseudomonadota; class Gammaproteobacteria; order Burkholderiales; family Burkholderiaceae_C; genus Hydrogenophaga. The sequence goes on along the minus strand of NZ_MUNZ01000101.1, from coordinate 11,285 downwards.
GCCGCGCTTCGCGCGACCCCCTCAAGGGGGCGGCACTGGCCGTCCGGCGAAGCCGGCCCGGCGGCGCCCTGGGCGGCACCCTTCCATGCATCGGGCTGGCGCTCCGGCGCCATGGAGCGTTGACATGAACGACCCGCGTCTTCCGGTGACCGTGCTCACCGGTTTTCTGGGCAGCGGCAAGACCACGCTGCTGCAGCAACTGATGCAGCGCGAGGAGTGGCGCCACACGGCCGTGATCATCAACGAGCTGGGCGAGACCGGGCTGGACCACCTGCTGGTGCAGCACGTCGCGCCCCATGTTCGCCTGCTCAAAAGCGGCTGCCTGTGCTGCTCGGTGCGCGAGGACCTGACGCTGACCCTGACGGACCTGCTGGCGCGCCGGCAACGCAAGGAGCTGCACTTCGAGCGTGTGGTGGTGGAGACCACCGGGCTGGCCGACCCCCTGCCGGTGATGCACACGCTGACGACCCATCCGGCGCTCGCCCGCGACTTCCGGCTGGCGGGCGTGGTCGCGGTGGTTGATGCCTTCAATGGTTTTGCCACCCTCGACCAGCACGAGGAGGCCCGGCGGCAGGTGGCCGTGGCCGACGCGCTGCTGCTGAGCAAGTGCGATCTGGTGCAAGCGGTGGCACGGGAACAGCTGGAGCAGCGCCTGGCGCGCATCAACCCCAGCGCACCCCAGCACCGGGTGAACCACGGCGCGCTGCGGTCCGAGCACCTGCTCTACCTGGAAAACCTTCACAACCCCTTTCTCTCTCAGCAACCGCCGGACGCCCCCGCGCCGGGCGCCGGCACCTGGCTGTTCAGCGCGGCCAAGGCCCGCACCGGATCGCTGTTCCAGCGCGCGCATCGCCCCCACGCCAGCGACATCCAGACCCTCTGCCTGACCGTGGACGAGCCCTTCGAAAACGAGGCCTTCCGGCACTGGCTGGGTCTGCTGACCGCCATGCGCGGCGAGCGCCTGCTGCGCTTCAAGGGCCTGATCCACATCGCCGAAGACCCGGAACGGCCGCTCGTGGTGCATGCCGCGCAGCACCTGGTCCATCCCCCGGTGTCCCTGCCGGCCTGGCCCGATGCCGACCGCCGCTCGCGGCTCGTGTTCATCACCCAGGGCATGGAGCCTCAGGTGATTCAAAACACGCTGCACAAGTTCACCGGCGCCCGCGCCGCGCCCTCGTTGACCTGACCGTCGCCCGTTCAACCCACTTCCCCGGAGCACCACCATGACCGACCAGCCCAAGCCCTTCCCCACGCCTTTTGCACCGGCACCCCGCCGAGACTTCCTGAAGACCTCGGTCGCCCTCACCGCCGCCAGCGCCTTGCCTGGTTTCGCCATCGCGCAACAGAAGACGCTGCGCATCGGCTACATCACCGCCCTGTCCGGTCCGAGGGCGCCGTTCGGTGTCGCCGACGAATGGCACCTGGCGCGCATGCGTGCGTTGTTGAAGGACGGCATCGAGGTGGCGGGTGGCAAGCGCCTGCCGGTCGAAATCATCATGAAAGACAACCAGTCCGAGGCCAACCGGTCGATGCAGGTGGCGCAAGACTTGGTGCTGCGCGACAAGGTGGACCTGATGCTGGTGCAAGACGGTGACGCCAGCACCATTGCGGGGCAGCTGTGCGATGTGCACGGCATTCCCATGGTGAGCACCATGTCGCCCTGGCAAGCGTTTCTGTTTGCCCGGAACGGCAAGGTGAGCAAAGGGTTTCCGTTTTCCTTTCACTTCTTCTGGGGCGCGGACGACCTGGTCAAGCAATTCGTCGCGATGTGGGACAGCGTCACGACCAACAAGCAAGTCGGCACGCTGTATGTGGACAACCCGGCGGGCCAGGCGTTTGCCGACCCGTTGCGCGGCATGCCGGCCATGATCCGCAGCGGCGGCTACCGGGAATCCACAGGAGGCTTCTTCAAGCTCTCCGCCGACGACTTCTCGAACCAGGTGAGCACGTTCAAGAACAGCGGCACGCAGATCATCAGCGGCTTCGTGTACGAGAGCCATTTCGCCACCTTCTGGAAGCAGGCACAGCAGAGCGGCCTTCGGCCGGAGGTGGTGAGCGTGGCGGCTGCATTCCCGTTTCCCAGCGCCGTGAAAGCGCTTGGCAACGCCGGCAACGGCATGAGCACCGAGGTGGTCTGGGCGCCGACCTTCCCGTTCCGTTCTTCGCTGAACGGTCAGAGTGCCAGGGATCTGGTGACCGACTGGGAGAAAGGCACCGGCCAACAGTGGATACAGCCGCTGGGCTACGTGCACGCGCTGTGGGAGGTGGGCCTGCACGCGCTCAAGACGGCGGCTGATCCGTTCGACCGCAAAGCCGTGCGCGATGCGATCCAGAACATGACCCTGGACACCATCGTCGGCCGGGTGGACTTCAAGAACAGCCCGATCAAGAGCGTGGCCAAAACCGCGCTGGCCGGTGGCCAGTGGCGCCGCACGGCGAACGGGGCCAAGCACCCCTACGAACTGGTGGTGGTGAACAACGCGCTGGCGCCGGCCATCCCCCTGGGCGGCAAGCTCGAACTGCTCTCGCAGATCAAATAAGGCCCACCCCATGAGCTTGAAAGTCAGGGGCCTGTGCAAGGCCTACGGCCAGGTGGTGGTGGCCGACCAGATCGAGATCGATCTGCCGGTCGGCCAGTGCCTGGGTGTGATCGGTCCCAACGGAGCTGGCAAGAGTTCGCTGTTCCACCTGCTAACCGGCACCGTGGCGGCCGACGCGGGCCACATCGCGCTCGACGGCCGGGCCCTGTCGGGGCTGCCCGTCCACCGGCGCGCCCGCCTGGGCGTGGCGCGCGCCTTCCAGGTGCCGCAGCCCTTCGGCAACCTGAGTGTGTTCGACAACGCCCTAGCGGCGGCCAGCTTTGCCGGTGGCCTGCGCGGCGAGGCGGCGGCCCAGGCCGCGAGCGAGGCCCTGCGTCGCTGCGGGCTGGAAGCGATGGCGCACAAGACCGCCGGTGCCCTGCCCCTGCTGGACCGCAAACGCCTGGAGATGGCCAAGGCCGTGGCCTCGCAGCCGCGCCTGCTGCTGCTCGACGAGGTGGCCGGCGGCCTGACCGAGCGCGAGGTGCAGCAGATGGTGGAACTGGTGGGGGAACTCAAACAGCGCTACGCCGTGATCTGGATCGAACACATCGCGCACGCGCTGCGCGCGGTGGCCGACCGCATCATGGTGCTGCACTTCGGGCGCAAGCTGCTGGAGGACAGCCCCGCCGAGGTCATGGACAGCGCCATCGTGCGCGAGATCTACATGGGGGTGCCCGCCAATGCCGCTGCTTGACATTCAACAGCTGGACGTGTTCTACGGCGACTTCCAGGCGGTCTCGGGCGTGAGCCTGTCGCTGTCAGCGGGCGAGGTGCTCGCGCTCATCGGCGCCAACGGCGCGGGCAAGACCACGCTGCTGCGCGCGCTCACCGGCCTGCACCCGCCGCGCTCGGGCCGCATCCGCTTCGACGGCGACGACGTGACCGGCCTGCCCGCCGAAGCCCTGGCGCGCCGCGGCATCGCCATGGTGCCCGAGGGCCGCATGCTGTTCCCCTCGCTCACGGTGCAGGAAAACCTGCAGATGGGGACGCTGACCCGCCGGCGTGGCGTCTGGACGCTGGACGCCGTGTACGACGTGTTCCCGGCGCTGAAAGACCTGCGCCAGCGCAACGCCATGCAGCTCTCGGGCGGGCAGCAGCAGATGGTGGCCATCGGCCGCGCGCTGCTGAGCAACCCGCGCCTGCTGATTTGCGACGAGCTCTCGCTGGGCCTGGCGCCGCTGATCGTGCAGGAGATCTACCGCACCTTCGAGCGCATCCGCGGCGCCGACCTGTCCATCGTGCTGGTGGAGCAAGACGTGGCGCGTGCCTGCGCGGTCTCCGACCAGGTCACCTGCCTGCTCAAAGGCCAGGTCACGTTGCAGGGCGTGAGCCAGGCCATCGAACTTTCGCAGGTGACTGCGGCCTATTTTGGGGAATGACTTGGACTGGCTATCGACCTTGATCAACGGCCTGCTGCTCGGCGGCCTGTACGCGCTCTTCGGCCTGGGCCTGGCGCTGGTGTTCGGCGTGATGCGGGTGGTGAACCTGGCCCACGGCGAATTCATCGTGCTCGGCGCCTACGCCGGGTTCTTTCTGGTGGGCTGGTTCAGCGCCGTGCCGGTGTGGGCCATGCTCATCCCGGTGGTGCTGATCGGCTACGCCTTCGGTTGGCTGCTGCAGGCCACGCTGCTCAACCGCGCGGTGCGCTCGGGCAACGTGCTGACACCGCTGGTGCTCACCTTCGGCCTCTCGGTGCTGCTGCGCAACGGCATGGTCGAGCTCTTTGGTGCCGACTCGCGCGCGGTGGACGCCGGTGCGCTGGGCAGCGCGAGCATGAACCTGTTCGGCCTCTCGGTGGGCGTGTACCCGGTGCTGATGCTGCTGCTGGCGCTGGCCCTGTTCGCCAGCCTTCAGTGGGTGCTGCGGCACACCGAGTTCGGCCGCACGGTGCGCGCCACGGCCGACTTCCCGGACGTGGTGCGGCTCATGGGCGTGAAGCCCGAGCGCGTGTTCTGCCAGGTCATGGGCCTGGCCGCGGCCTTCGCCATGGGCGCGGGCTACCTGCTCGCGCAGCGCACGCTGTTCACACCGTTTTCGGGGGTGGAACGCATGCTGGTGGCGTTCGAGGTGGTGATCATCGGCGGCCTCGGTTCGTTCTGGGGCGCCATCGCCGGGGGCCTGGTGCTGGGTGTGGCCCAGCTCTTTGGCCAGCGTTTCGACTCCAACGCCGGCTCGCTGTACGCGCACCTGCTGTTCCTGATCACCCTGATGGTTCGCCCCAAGGGCCTGGCCGGAGGCCGCGCATGAAAACCGCCTCGTTGCTTCCCCTGGCCTGGACCCTGCCCTGCGCGCTGGCCGCCTGGCTGGCGCCGCACTGGCTGGACGCCGGCCTGATGCGCCTGGCCAGCGAGGTGCTGCTGGCGATCTGCATGGCGCAGATGTGGAACCTGCTGGCCGGCTACGGCGGCCTGATGTCGCTGGGCCACCAGCTGTTCATCGGTGTCGGGGCCTACGCGCTGTTCGATCTGGCGCAGCGCACCGGTGTCTCGCCCTACTGGCTGCTGCCGCTGAGCGGCCTGGCCGGCGCGCTGTGCGCGGCGCTGATCGCACCCGCGCTGTTCCGCTTGCGCGACGCCTACTTCGCCATCGGCATCTGGGTGGTGGCCGAGGTGGTGGCGCTGCTGGTCTCCAAGACATCGGCGCTCGGCGGCAGCGCGGGCCTGACGCTGGACATGTCGGCGCTGGACGACATCGAGTTCTTCGGCCAGATGAGCTTCTGGCTCGCCTGCGCGCTGGGCATCGTGTCGGTGGCCGGCATGCAGCAGCTGATGCGCTCGCACCTGGGCCTGGCCATGACCGCCGTTCGCGACAACGAGGTGGCTGCGCGCAGCGTGGGCATAGACGTTCAGCGCGTTCGCCTGGTGGCCTTCGTCATCTCCGGCGGCATGAGTGCACTCGCGGGCGCGGTGTATTTCATGGGCGGCATGTTCCTCGCGCCCAGCGCGGCCTTCGACGTCAACTGGGTGGTGATGATGCTGTTTGCCACGCTCATCGGCGGCATCGGCACCATCGGCGGCCCGGTCATCGGCGTGCTGGTCTGGTTCGGGTTGCGCGAGCTGCTGGCCACCTCGCTCGGCATCTCGGGTGGCTGGTACCTGATCGCCATGGGCGCCGTGGCGGTGGTGGTCAGCCTGTGGGCCCCACGCGGGCTGCTGGGACTGCGCCCCTGGATCTCTCTCCGCAAGGCCACGTCATGAAACGCTCCGCCCGCTTCCTGCCTCTGGCCACCGCGTTGGCGGCCTCGGCCGCCAACGTCTGCGCGCAAGGCAACGGCCCGCCGCCCATCGTGGTGGGCGCGGTCAGCAGCCTCACCGGCCAGGGCGCCTCGGACGCCAGCGTGCAGGCAGCCCGCCTGTACTTCGACGCCATCAACGCCGCCGGAGGCATTCAGGGGCGGCGCATCGAATACCGGGTGATCGACGACCAGATGTCGCCGCAGCAGGCGCATGTGGCCGCCACCCAGCTGATTCAGGACCCGCGCACCGTGGCGCTGGCCGGAGGCTCCAGCGCACTGGAATGTGGCGTCAACCAGGCGCGCTACGCGCAAGCCGGACTGTTCAACCTGCCGGGCGCAGGCGGCGACCCAGCGTGTTTTGCCTCGACCCACATCGCGCCCTTGAACGCAGGCCCCTATGTGGCCACCGCCACGGCCCTGAGCTTCGCGCACCAGGTGCTGCGCCACGAGCGCCTGTGCGTGGTCTCTCCCGCGCTGCCGGGCATGACCGAGGCCTTTGAAAAAGCGGTGCGCCACTGGACCCAGCGCACCAAGGCGCCCGCGCCGTCGCTGGACATGTACCAGCTGGGCGAACCCCTGCTGCCACTGGTGCAGCGGGTGGCAGCGCGCCAGTGCCAGGCGGTGATCTACACCGGCCCCGGCGGCCCCGCCATCGAATGGGTGCTGGCCAGCCGGCCAGCGATGCCCCAGGTGCCCATCGTGATGCTCACGCCGGTCTACACCACGCAGGCCGCGCAGGCGCTCGCGGGCGCGGGCGACGGCCTGTACGCGATGGCCGAGTTCGACCCCTGGTCCAGCGGCTCGCTGCAGATCATGGGCTGGCGGCGCCTGCTGATCGCCCGACAGATCGAACCGAGCTCGCTCTCGCAAGGCGGCTATCTCGCTGCACAGGCCCTGGTGCACACCTTGACAGGCATCCGCGGCCCCATCACCCGGGCCAGCGTGTCTCAGGCCCTGGCGACCATGGCGCCCTGGCGCAGCGGCATGATGGACCAGCCCTTTCGGGTGGCTACCGACGGCCGGCACCAGCTCAACCGCAGCGCCCTGCCCATGAAGCTGGAGGCGGGCAAGTGGCGCATCGCCCATGCCCAATGGATCCGCGAGTGATCGCGGATCCACCGCACAACCGCCAGGCCGGCGGTTGCGGTATTAGAGGGTCTTGAGACCTTCGCCGAAAACGTCCAGCGCCTTGAACAGCAGCTTGCGCGGAATGGTGAGCGAGGGCATGACACGCATCACGTTGGTGTAGCGGCCGCAGGGCACCATCAGCACGCCGTGGCTCAGCACATGGCCCATGAGCTTGCCCAGCTTTTCACCGATCAGAGGCTCTTTGGTGGCCTTGTCTTCGACCAGTTCGATGCCGATCATCAAGCCGCGGCCGCGCACCTCGCCGACATAGGGGCTGTTGAAACCGCGGATGTATTCCTGCACTTCCTGCCCCAGCTGGTGGGCACGGTTGAGCAGGTCCAGCTTCGGGTCTTGCAGCAGGCTGATGTTGGTCAGCGACACCGCGGCTGACAGCGAGTTGGCGGCGAAGGTGTTGGGCGCCGAGCCGTCGGGAATCTTCGCCGCCAGGTCAGAGCGCATCACCAGGCCCGCCATGGGAACGTCGCCGCCCATGCCTTTGCCGAAGGTGAGCATGTCGGGCTTCACGCCCGAGTGCTCCACCGCCCACATCTTGCCGGTGCGGCCCGCACCCGACTGGACCTCGTCCACGATCAGCAGCGCACCGCTCTTGTCGCAGGCCTTGCGCAGCAGCTGCAGGAACTCGGGCGATGGCGGCACGTAACCACCCTCCCCTTGCACCGGCTCCACAATCACGGCCGCCACGTCGTCGGCGGCGGTGTACGGCGTGTTGAGCAGGTAGTCCACGTACTCGCCCGCAATCTGCTCGGCGCTCTTGTGGGTGGTGTCGAAGGGGAAGCGGTAGGCGTAGGGATAGGGCGCGTGGATCACGCCGCCCATGAACGGACCGTAGCCCTTGCGGTAGGCCGTGCCGGTGGTCAGCGCGTTCGAGGCATTCCACACACCGTGGTAGCCGCCATGGAAGGCAATGATCTGGTGGCGGCCGGTGACGCGCTTGGCGAATTTCACCGCCGCTTCGAGCGCGTCGCTGCCGCTCTGCGCAAAGAAGGTGATGCAGTCGCCGCGCAGGCCCTCGGGCATGATTTCGGAGATCTTGGCCGCCAGCTCGGTGCGCTTGGTGCTGTTGACCTCCATGGCGTGCATCAGCACCTCGGACTGCTGGCGGATGGCCTCGATCACCTTCGGGTGGCAGCGGCCCACGCTGCTCACGCCCACACCGGCGGACAGGTCGATGAAGGTGTTGCCGTCCGGATCTTTGATGGTGACGCCGAAGGCCCGGTCCATGACGACCGGCATGCGGCCGCCACCGCGCGCCATCGATTCCGTGCGCGCGGACAGCGCCAGGGCTTCAAGCGCCTTGGGGCCGGGAAAGGTGGCGGACACCATGTGGGGGGCGTCGGGAAAGCTCAAGGCTTCCAGCTCTGTTTCGTTCATAAATGCACCTTGGAGGAACAGGGGTCGGCGACGTCCCGCCGCCATGGGCGGCGGGCATCGATGAGGACAAAGTGGCGCGGCATGCGGGTGAACCTGAACGCCGTGCAGATGCACCGCGGCCCAGGGCAACAAGCGCCTGCGCACTGCTTTGGTGTGGGTGATTCTGTTTCTGGGCACCCGCCTGGGGTTAGCCCGAATCGGCAAGCTTTGATGGCCTGCCTTCACGCCGGCCAACAACCGGTCTGGCGCACAGCGCCAGCGGTTGTCAGGCGACGGCGGCTTGCCGTGCCGGTGGCGCGCTGCGAGCGCGCTGCGTCTGCGAGGGCAGCTCCATGAACAGCTCCTGGTACTCCGACGCGAAGTGGCTCAGGTGGAAGAACCCCCACTTCGCGGCCGCGTCCCCAATCGACACGTCGTTCGCGCAGGTGGCCGTGAGTTCGCGACGCACGCCGTTGAGGCGCACGCTGCGGATGTAGTTCACCGGGTTGGTCTCGGTCACGCTCTGGAAGCTGTTCTGCACGGTGCGGCGGCTGACCCTCAGACGCTGGCACAGTTGCTCCACACTGGGTGCGTTGGCGGCGTCCGACACCGTCATGTGGTGGCACTTCTCCACGATGAAGCTGCGTGACGAGCTGCCGTGGCGCTGGGTCCGGTCGCACGCGGGGTCAGAGATCAGGCGCATCAGCTCGCCCAGCATGGCCTGCTCGATCTGCTGCTCGGCCTCGGGTGTGGCCACCTGCTCGGGGGCGGCGATCACCGCGTTGAACAGGGCCAGCAGTCGCTTGCGGCTCTCCACGAGGCGGTGGCCGGGCACCTGCACCACGGGTTGTTTCAGCAGTGCATCAATGCCGGTGGGCCAGGGCGCGCCCGACATCGCGCGCTCGAAAGCATCGCGCTCGAAGGTGATCGACAGCATGTCCATGTGCATGGGCATGTGGAACATGAACTCGTCGCCGCCCTGCAGCACGAAGATGCACTTGTCGTCCGCCGCCCGGCCCTGCACCCGCGCCGCACCCGTCACGGCCAGCGGCACCGCGAAACAGATCTGACCGCGCGGCGCCTCGCCCTGCTGGACCACCCGCTGGTTGATGTGCTCGCGGAACGCATGGATGCGCGCGGTGGAGAACTGGGACAGCGCGCATTGCGCAGCGCCGGCAGAGATCTGGCTGTAGGTCTGCCCCCAGCCATGCACCGAAGTGGCGTGCAGGTGCACGTCGTTGAAGCGATCTGTTCTGGTGTTCATGAGATCCCCGGTCAGCGTGGTCCGAATGCGGGCATCTGGCGGCCCGTGACGAAGTGATCCCTGTGCGCGCAAGAAGTGTGCCTCTGGCCCCGGGCATGCAGGTACCCGTGCTAACCCGAAGGCACCCGCGCAAACCTCGACGACTTGCTGATTTGGGCTACTGAATCACCAGAACCCACACCGACACTCGGCACTCGTTCGGGGCCACACCTGGTTCCTGTGCATCGATCTCCTCCACCCACCCGACTTTTTCAAGATGACCCAGCATCTCAAACACTTCATCGAAGGCGCGCACACCGAGGCCTCCGGTGGCGCCCGGCTGAACCTGATCAATCCCGTGGATGAACAGGTGTACGCGACCGCCGCCAGCGGCACCGCGGACGACGTGGCGCGCGCCGTTGCGGCGGCCCACGCGCAGCTGTATGGCGGGGCCTGGAGCAAGCTCAACGGCACCCACCGCGCGACGCTGCTGAACAACCTGGCGGCCCTGGTCGAGCGCGATCTGGAAATCCTGGCCGACATGGACGCGCGGGCCATCGGCCGCTCGCGCATGGAGCCGCGCATGATGGACGTGCCCAACGCGGTGGCCCACCTGCGCGCTGCAGCGGGTTGGGCCAACCAGCTGGAGGGGCGCACCATCCCGAGCGGGGGCTACATGGGGGTGCGCACACTGTCTTACACGGTGCGCGAACCGGTGGGCGTGGTGGCGGCCATCGTGCCGTGGAACTCGCCGCTGATGATCACCACCTGGAAGCTGGCGGCGCTGCTGGCGGCGGGTTGCACGGTGGTCATCAAACCCTCTGAAGAAACACCGCAGTCGGCGCTGCACCTGGCCGCCCTGTGCCAGGAAGCGGGCTTCCCCGACGGCGTGGTCAACGTGGTGATGGGCCTGGGCAACGTGGTGGGGCGCGCCCTGTGCGAGCACCCGCTGGTGGCCAAGATCAGCTTCACCGGCAGCCCCGAAGCGGGCGCGGCGATCCAGCGCATTGCCGCGCCGCTGTTCAAACGGGTGACGCTGGAGCTGGGAGGCAAGAGCCCGCAGATCGTGTTTGACGACGCCCGCTTCGACGACGCCGTGCGCGGCTGTGCGATGGGCATCTTCATCAACCAGGGGCAGGTCTGCGCCGCAGGCTCGCGCATCCTGGCGCAGAAAGGCATTGCGGGGCGGTTCTCCGCCGCACTGGCGCAGGCCGCGAAAGCGGTCACGGTGGGCGACCCTGGCCAGGATGGCGTGCAGATGGGGCCCGTGGCCAAGAAGGCCCAGTGCGAACGGGTGAACCGCTACATCCAGCTCGGCATCGACGAAGGCGCCGAGCTGCTGGCGGGCGGCGTCTCGGAGGGTGGCAAGGGCTGGTTCGTCAGGCCCACCATCTTCGGCAAGGCCAGCAACCAGATGACCATCGCCCGCGAGGAGATCTTCGGCCCCGTGGGCACGGTCATCGAGTTCGAGACCGAAGAGGAAGCCATTGCCCTGGCCAACGACTCGGCTTACGGCCTCGCTGCCACCGTGTGGACCAGCAACCTCGAGCGCGCGCACAAGGTCGCCGGAGCGATCCGCGTGGGCGCCGTCGGCGTGAACTGCTGGAGCCCGCTCGACGCCAACCTGCCCTGGGGCGGCCTGAAGACCAGCGGCATCGGCCGCGAAGGTGGCCTGCCCGGCGCGCTGGCCTACACCGAAGAAAAAGTCATCACCGTGCTGCTGCCC
>NZ_MUNZ01000123.1 GCF_002001205.1 Hydrogenophaga sp. A37 | reverse complement strand
GCTGGCAAGGCCATTCATGTGTGTGTTTCCCTGGGTGTGCCCGCCACGCAACAACCGCTATTGTAAAAAGCGGGCACACCCAGGGAAACACACACATGAATGGCCTTGCCAGCACAGGACTCAAGAGCCTGCCCATTGATGCGCGACCGCGCGAAAAACTCCTGGCCAGAGGCCCATCCGCCCTCAGCGATGCCGAGCTGCTGGCCCTGCTGCTGCGCACCGGCATGGCAGGCAAACACGTGATCCAGCTTGCCCAGGAGCTGCTTGATCGCTTCGGCGGCGTGGGCGGCCTGTTGCACACCGGCGCCGACGCGCTGAAAGTCATCAAGGGCCTGGGGCCGGCCAAGCGGGCCGAGGTGGTGGCGGTACTGGAACTCGCGCGCCGGGCGCTGGCACAGGAGCTGCAGCAAAAGCCCTTGTTCGACAGCCCGAAAGCCGTGCGCGAGTACCTGCAGCTGCAACTGGGCGCGAAAGCCCACGAGGTGTTTGCGGTGCTGTTCCTCGACAGCCAGAACCGGCTGATCGCACTCGAAGAGCTGTTTCGCGGCACCCTCACACAAACCAGTGTGTATCCGCGTGAGGTCGTTCTCAGGGCCCTGCACCACCATGCCGCGTCGGTGGTGCTGGCCCACAACCACCCCAGCGGCGAAGCCCGCCCCTCGCGCGCCGACGAGGCGCTCACGCAAACGCTCAAGGCGTCGCTGGCGCTGTTGGACGTGCGGGTGCTCGACCACTTCATCGTGACGCGAGATCAAGCGGCGTCCATGGCCGAGATGGGGTTGATTTAGGGCGACGCTGAATAAGCCCCCGTGGATGCAGGCGCCTGCGGTCGGGATGGGCTGCAAGGCGCAAAACGCAGACGGGCCGGGCGGCCCGGCGAGGCTTTGCAACGCCGCAGACCGCCCGAGAGCAGGATGCCCGCGCCACGAGGGACTTTTTCAGCGTTGCCTTCGCCCCCCTGCGCCGCTGCGCGGCTTCCCCCGTTGGGGGACCACACCATTGGACCGGCGAAGCCGGATCTTCGGTGTGTGCGGGGTTGGGCACGCGCTCCGGCTGCCTCAAGGCCATCCTGCTCGGCCATGTCGGTTCCAAGGCGCTGGGTACTTCTCCTGCGCGAGAATGATCCACCATGAAATGGCGCTCGCTGTCCGAACTCAAGACGCTGCACAAGGTGATCGCCGACAGGGCGGCTGCCGAGGTGGTGGCGCGCGAGGCTGAGCGTTTGCGGTTGCTGCGGATTGATCGCGAACTGCGCCTGTTCGAACTGGCTGTAGGCCCCGTGCAGCCGCTGCGCGACCGGCGCCTGGCGATCCATCCGCGCCGACCGGTGTCCACCGAGCCCCGGCAGCGCCAGCTCGACGAAGACGCCGTGATGCGTGAAGCGCTGTCGGACGAGTTCGATGTCGAGACGCTGCTGCACACCGACGACCAGCTGAGCTACCACTGCCATGGGCTCGGGCCCGATGTGATGCGCAAACTGCGCGAAGGGCACTGGAGCATCCAGCGCCAGATCGACCTGCACGGCTTGCGGGTGGACGAGGCGCGCGAGGCGCTGGGCCGCTTCGTGCGCGAGTCGCACCAGCTGGGTCTGCGCTGCGTGCGCGTGGTGCACGGCAAGGGCCTGGGTTCACCCGGCCGCGCGCCGGTGCTCAAGGGCCGGGTGCTGCGCTGGCTGGTGCAGAAGAAGGAAGTGATGGCCTTCGTGCAGGCGCGGCCGGCCGAGGGCGGGGCCGGGGCGCTGGTGGTGCTGCTCAAGCCCGTGGGGCGCTGACCGCTTGGCAGGGCTCAACCACCCCTACGGTAAAGTCCCTGCCAGTGCAATCCGATCCACAGGGAGGAGCCGGGGATGGTTCGTCATTTTTCTTTTTTCAGGTGTGCGTGCGTTTTCGGCCTGGCGTTGCTGGCGTGTCACGCATCCGCGGCGCCGCTGTACAAATGCAAGAACGCCAGTGGTCAGACCGTCTATTCGGACATCGACTGCCGCACCAACATCCCGGTCGCGGCTCCGCGCCCGGCCCAGCCGATCAGCAAGTTCGCGCAGACCGCCCCCGTCGACAAGCTCAGCCAAGCGGTGGTGGAAAACGTGCTACAGCTGGCGCGGGAGTCGTCCGACCGGTTTGACCACACCACACTGTGCGGATTGGCGGCACCGGACCTGACGTTCAACCTCGTCGACCACAGCACGTCACCTGCGATCGTCAAGTCCGGGGGACAGAGGGCGGTCTGCAAACTGCAACGGGAATCCGCCCGCGAGCTGCAATCCAACGGCCTCAGCGTGTCCAGCGCCTTGAGCCAGATGAAGATTCAGGTATCGGAAGACGGCTCCCAGGCCACCGCGAAGTACGTTCTCACGGCACGCGTCTCCGTCAATGGCACACCCGCTTTCGGAATGCGATGCGACAAGGATGAAGTGCTGGCACTCTACAGCGGCAAGGCACTCTTCAAGCGGGCCTCAAGTTCCTGCTCGCCAACCCCATAGGTGTGCGCAGCGCCCAGCCCGTCAAGCTGGCCTGTTGCGCATCCAGTCGGCGGTCTTGAAGAAGCTGTCTTTCAAACGACCCCGCAGATCCTCGGGCACACCGGTTTCGCCCATCGCCTGGTCCATGCAGGCCAACCACTGGTCGCGCTCGACGATGCCGATGGCAAAGGGCATGTGGCGCATGCGCAGGCGCGGATGGCCGAAGCGCTCTTCGTAGTGCGACGGTCCGCCCAGCCAGCCGCACAAAAACCAGTGCAGCTTCTGCCGCGCGTCGTCCAGCGTGCTGCCGTGTGCGGCGCGCAGTTCGCGGTAACCCGGCTCGATGTCCATCAGGTCATAAAAGCGGTCCACCAGCGCCCGCACGCGGGCTTCGCCGCCGATCCATTCAAATGGGGTGGTGGGGGAAACGGGAGATTCAGAAGCGTTCATCGGGGTCACACCGCGGCGCGGCGCAAGGTTTCAACGACCGGGGTGCGCAACACGCTGCGCAGGCCCCACCAGCCGGCCATCAGGGCCAGCACACCGCCCGCCAACGCGCCGCCCAACGGCACCCAGAGCGACGGCTGCCAGCTGAATTCGAACACGAAGCGCGCCAGCGCCCAGCCCACGCCCATGGCGACCACCGAGGCCAGCAGGCCCGCGAGCAGACCCACGCCCAGCAGCTCGATGCGCTGCACATCGCGCAACAGCTTCGAGCCCGCGCCCACGGCGCGCAGCACCGCGAACTCGCGCTCGCGCTCGCCGCGCGTGGCGGTGATCGTGGCCAGCAGCACCACCAGCCCGGCGGCCAGCGCGAAGGCAAACAGGAACTCGACCGCGCGGATCACCTGGCCCAGCACGCGCTGCACCTGCGCGATGGTCTGGCTCATGTCGACGTTGGTGATGTTGGGAAACTGGCGCACCAGTGTGTTGTCGAAGCGCTGGTCACTGTCGGCCACGCGGTAGGCGCTGATGTAGGTGGCGGGCACATCGGGCATCTCCGCGAGCGGGAAAATGACGAAGAAATTGACACGCATGGAGCCCCAGTCCACCTTGCGCAGGCTGGTGATGCGGCCGTTCACCGCAACCCCGGCCATGTCGAAGCCCAGGGTGTCGCCCAGCTTCAGCCCCAGTTCTTTGGCCAGGCCCTCCTCCACGCTCAGGCCGTCGGCCTCGTTGGCGGTCCACCGGCCCTGCACCACCTTGTTGTGCGGCGGCTGCACCGCGGTGTGCGAGAGGTTGAACTCTCGCTCCACCAGCCGCTGCGCGCGCTCGCTCTCGTAGCTGTCGGGCTGCACCGGTTGGCCGTTGACCGTGACGAGCCGGCCGCGAATCATCGGGTACCAGTCGAACTTCTGTATGCCACCGTCGCGCAACGCCTGCTGAAAGGCCACGCCCTGCTCGGGTTGCACGTTGATCACGAAGCGGTTGGGCGCGTTGGGTGGCGTGGCATTGCGCCAGCTGGCGATCAGGTCGGTGCGCAGCAGCACCAGCAGCACCAGCGCCAACAGGCCCACGGCCAGCGAGCTGATCTGCACCACGGCGTAGGCCGGGCGCGCCGAGAGCTGGCGCGTGGCGAGCACCAGCGCGCGGGGCGCGGTGGCTTCGTTCACGCTGCGTCGGAGCAGCCACACGGCGCCCCAGCTCACCAACGCGAACACCGCCACCGCCACGGCAAACCCCCCCACGGCGATGGCGCCGAGTTTGAGATCGCGCGCGGCCGCCAGCAGCAAGACGGCAAAACCGGCCACACCCAGGCCCAGCACGGCCAGCGTCGCGGGCTTGAGTTGCCCCACATCGCGCCGGATCACGCGCAGCGGTGGCACCTGCGCGAGTTGCAGAACGGGCGGCAGGCCGAAGGCCAGCATCAGCGTGAGCCCCATGCCCAGGCCCAACAGTACCGGCCAGATGCTCGCGGCCGGCAACGCCGCCTCGACCAGGCCGGCGAGCAGCAGCACGAAGACGTGGTGAAAGGCATAACCGGCGAGCACACCCAGCACGCTCGCAGCGAGACCGACCAGGATGAACTCGAAGGCATAGGCGCGCGCCATCGCTCCCTGCGACAGGCCGAGCACGCGCATCATGGCGCAGTCGTCCAGATGGCGCTGCGCGAAGCCGCGTGCCGCGATGGCCACCGCCACGGCGGACAACAGCGCCGCCAGCAACGCCACCAGGTTGAGGAATTTTTCGGCGCGCGCCAGTGTCTGCTGCATCTCGGGCCGCCCGCCTTCGAGCGACTCCAGGCGCAGGCCGCGCACATCGGGCTTGGCGATTTCGGCCTCGGCCCAGGTCACGAAACGCTTCACCGCCGCGTCGTTCCCGGCCACCGCAATGCGGTGGTTCAGGCGGCTCGCGGGCTGCACCAGACCGGTGGCCGCCAGGTCGGCGGCGTTGATCATCACGCGCGGCGCGAAGCTCATGAACCCGGCGCCCCGGTCGGGCTCGACCACGATGACCTTCGCCAGCATGAGGCTGGCATCCCCCAGCAGCAGCGGCTGGCCGATCTTCAGGTCGAGCGCGACCAGCAAGGCCGCATCGGCCCAGGCCGTGCCCGGCGCCGGGATGCCGCGTGTGACCACATCGGGCGCTTCGGGCGCATCCGCCACCCGCAGGTTGCCGCGCAGCGGGTAGCCGGGCGACACCGACTTCAGCGCCACCAACCGCGCCGCGCCGCCGTCTTCATCGCGCGCCCGGCCCATGGTGGGAAAGCCCAGCGTCTGCACCGTCTGCAGGCCCAGGCCGCGCGCCTGCTGCTCGAATGCCGGGGGTGGCGGGTTGTCACTCTGGATCACCGCATCGCCACCGATCAGCGCCCGCGCGTCCCGCGTCAAACCGCCCTGCAACCGATCAGCAAAAAACCCAACCGCCGTCAGCGCCGCCACCGCCAGCGTCACCGCCAGCAGCAGCAACCGCAATTCACCCGCGCGCCAGTCGCGCCAGAGCGAGCGCCAGCCGAGTTGCCAGAAGGAAGGGGGGGTGGAAGTGGGTGCGACAGACATGCTCAGACCTTAACGCAAGCGGATCATCCGCGCGGCGTGCTCCGGTTTGAGAGAGAGCGAGACGGATTGCTCACGGGAGACCTTTGCGCTCGTGGCCCTCACCCCAGCCCTCTCCCAGAGGGAGAGGGAGTGGAGGCACGGCGCGCCGAGCGCTTTCACCGGAGCGCGTGCCCCATTCGAGAACGCGGCGGAACTGGCTTCGCCAGGCCGCTCGCGTTGCCCCTTGAGGGGCGGAGCCGGTTACACGCAGTGAACCGGCGATGGGGGTGGGCTCTACTTCGTCCCGAAGATGCGGTCGCCCGCATCACCCAGCCCGGGCACGATGTAGCCGTGCTCGTTCAACTCGCGGTCCACCGCCGGGGTGTAGATCGGCACGTCGGGGTGGGCATCGTGGAAGGTATTGATGCCCTGCGGACAGGTCACGAGGCAGACGAAGCGGATCGAGCGCGGTTTCGTCTGCTTCAGGCGGTCCACGGCGGCCACGGCCGAGTTGCCGGTGGCGAGCATGGGGTCGAGCACGATCACGTCGCGCTCTTCCATGCCACTGGGCATCTTGAAGTAGTACTCCACCGCCTGCAGCGTGGCCGGGTCGCGGTACAGGCCCACGTGGCCCACGCGCGCGCCGGGAATGACCTGCAGCATGCCGTCGAGAAAGCCGTTGCCGGCACGCAGGATGGACGCGAGCACGATCTTCTTGCCGTCGATCACACGGGAGTTCATCTTCTCCAGCGGGGTCTCGATCTCGATGGTCTGCATCGGCATCTCGCGCGTGAGCTCGTAGGCCAGCAGCGCCGAGAGCTCGTGCACCAGCTCGCGGAAGCTCTTGGTGCTGGTGTCCTTGCGGCGCATCAGCGTGAGTTTGTGCTGCACCAGGGGGTGGTCAATGATGTGGACGTCGCGGCTCATCGGCAAGGCTCTCTCGGCGGGTGGGGGCTGGCCCCTTTGGCCGGCGGGGACCTGAGTTTAGGCGGCTTCTGACGGTGCGACCGGTGCCGCTTTGCGCGCTGCCACCGGTTCTGCCGGGATCGCGTCGAACACCAGCCGCTCCGGGTGTGTGTAGCAAAGAAAGCGCGTGTTCGTCGCGCGGCCGATGGCGCACAGACCCACGCGCTCGGCGATCTGCTGGCCCATCTGCGTGATGCCTGAGCGAGAGACCACCAGGGGCACGCCCATCTGCGCCGACTTGATGACCATCTCACTGGTCAGACGTCCGGTGGTGTAGAACACTTTTTGCCCGGCTGGCAGGCCGAGCTGCAGCGACATCCAGCCCGCGATGGTGTCGACCGCGTTGTGGCGGCCCACGTCCTCCACAAACAGCTGCAGCTGATCGTCGACAAACAGCGCACAGGCGTGCACCGAACCCGCCGACTTGTAAGTGCTTTCTTTCAGGCGGATGGTGTTGACGATGCGGTTGAGCTGCGACTGGCGCAGCACCGCGTCGGGCGGCAGCGCGATGCGATCGATCTCGTCCATGAGCCCGCCAAACACGCTGCCCTGGCCGCAGCCGGTGGTGACCACTCGTTTGGAGGTGCGCTCTTCGATGCGATCGATGCCGTGTCGCGTGACCACGGCGGCGGCGCCCACCTCCCAGTCCACGGTGATGGATTCGATCTCGCTCACCGAACCCACCAGGCGCTGGTTGAGCAGAAAGCCCAGCACCAGCCACTCGGGGTGCGCGCCCAGGGTCATGAGCGTGACGAGTTCGCGTTTGTCCACGTACACCGTGAGGTCGCGCTCGGCAGGGATCGAGACCGTGCCGGGCTGGCCGTACTCGTCCACCACCGCCACCGCCCGGGTGAGTGGTGCGATGGCCTGGGTCAATCGGGGCAGGGTCGGCACGGGGGAAGGGTCAACAAGGGTCACGGCGGGGCTCACAAAAGGAAGAAGGCCCGAAGGCCTTCTACATGATGCATCAGGGGAAATTCAGGCGCTGCGTCAGGACTTTTTGGCCGGGGCGGCGGCAGGGGCTGCGGGCGCGGCGGGCGCTGCAGCAGGTGCGGCAGCCGCCGCAGGCGCAGGCCAGACAAAGGGGCCGGGATCGGCGCAGGGTGGCGTCGCCGTGGCCGGCTTTACGGTTTTGCCTGCCGCGGCGGCGGTCTTTTGGTAGTTCGCGGCCGAGCGGTCCATCGACAGGCACAGTTTGTAGGCGTCCACCTTGCCGGTGTGCGCCGTCTTGGCCTTGGCTTCATCGGCCTTGGCTTTGGCGGCGTCGTCCAGCACCGGAGCGGGGAGCTTGGCCATGGCGCTGACCGATGCGGTCAGCAGCAGGGAAACGATCAGGAATGATTTCATCGCAAATGTCCTCAGATGATCAGGCTTTGGCGGTGGCGTCGCTCACCGACGGCCCTGCCTGTTGGCTGCGCTGGGCAGGAATCTTGCCGGCCTTGATGTCGTCGTACCAGAGTTCGTGGTGCTCCTGGGCCCAGGCCTCGTCGACATGGCCGGTCTTCATGGCACTGTAGGCGCCCTTCATGCCGACGGTGCCCATGTAGATGTGGCCCATGATCAGCGCCATCATCACCAGCGCACACACGATGTGCAGCATGTGCGCAATCTGCATGTCGCCGCGCAGGTACAGCATGCCGGGCAGCAGTTTGTCGAGGAACAGGCCCGAGCCCACCACCACGATGCCGGGGATCGTGATGCCCCACCAGAACAGGCCCTTCTCGCCCGCATTGAAGCGGTGCGAGGGCACTTCCTTGTCGCCCAACATGCCACCCAGCTTGGAGAGCCAGACGAAGTCGGCCGCGTTGGCGATGTTGTCCTTGATGAAGGTCACGATCACGATCAGCAGCGACACGGCGAACAGCGGGCCCACGAAGTTGTGCAGGTTCTTCAGCGCAAACGTCAGCCAGCCAAACAGCGTGGTGCCGATGACAGGCAGGATGAAGAACTTGCCGAAGGCCATCACGATGCCCGACACCGCCAGCGCAACGAAGGCGCCCGCGTTGGACCAGTGCGCCGCGCGCTCCAGCGGCGTGAAGCGCTCGATCGTGCGACCCGTGTCCTTGAGGTGTCCGCCCAGCGGCCCCTTGGTCATGTAGAAGATGGCGAGGGTCAGCAACACGATGAACAGCAGCGCCCCGCCGTAGGGGATCAGCCAGTCGTTGCGCACCTGCCGCCAGGCCTCGCCGGCGTTGGTCAGGCGCGAACCCGGGTACTGCACAAACGGCTGGATCAGGTTGCCCGCCTCGGGCGCCTGGCTCAGCGGCAGGCTGCTGAAACCGGTGACACCCTTGCCCACGTCGCGCCACATGGGCGCGTTGTTGCCCGGTTGCACCTGCTTGCGTTCGGCGTTGGTCTGTTCGGCGTACTTCGGGTCGGTGCTGGCGTCGGGCGCAATCTCGAAGATGTTCGCGCTCTTGACGCCTGCGTCGGCCGGTGCGGCCTGCACGGTGTCGGCTGGCGCTGCGGCACTGGGGGCGGTCTGGGCCGATGCCCAGCCCACGCCAAGTGCCAGCAGCGCTGCGATCAGGCCGCCGCGCCAGGGGTGTTGAGAAGAAGAAAAGAAAGAGGGCCGGGTCATGGCTGTCCCTCCGTCAGGGCTTCGCGCCCATGCGCGTGTAGTCGTTTTGCCCGTATTGGGCGCGCGCCTTGAGCTGTTGCTCCCAACTGGCCTTGTCGCCCACCTTCCAGCCGGCCTGCGCGTACTGGCTGGTGCCCACGCCGGTGTAGGGCGCATCGTCCTGTTTGACGCCCTGGCCGGTGAGGTCCTGCGGCGTCTCGCCGCAAGCCCCCAGGGCCAGCACGGCAGCGGCCATCGCGATTCGAAAGAGACCAGGCTGCATCATGATTTGGCTCCTTCCTTGGGGGCGGTGCCGTAGGCCGTGCCCCAGCCCCAGACTTCGGCGCCCTTGCCACGGCGCAGCACGCGGGTGCGGAAGATGTCGGCCACGGTGTCGCCGTCACCGGCGATCAGGGCCTTGGTCGAGCACTGCTCGGCGCAGGCTGGAAGCTTGCCCTCGGCCAGGCGGTTGCGCCCGTACTTCTCGAACTCGGCGGCGCTGCCGTGCTCTTCAGGGCCACCGGCGCAGAAGGTGCACTTGTCCATCTTGCCGCGCACGCCGAAGGTGCCTTGCGAGGGGAACTGCGGTGCGCCGAAAGGGCAGGCGTAAGAGCAGTAGCCGCAGCCGATGCAGACGTCTTTGTCGTGCAGCACCACACCTTCGTCGGTGCGGTAAAAGCAGTTGACCGGGCAGACCGCCATGCAGGGGGCGTCGCTGCAGTGCATGCAGGCCACCGAGATCGACTTCTCGCCGGGCACACCATCGTTGAGCGTGACCACGCGGCGGCGGTTCACGCCCCAGGGCACTTCGTGTTCGTTCTTGCAGGCCGTGACACAGCCGTTGCACTCGATGCAACGCTCGGCGTCACAGATGAATTTCATTCTTGCCATCGTGCGTTCTCCTTATGCTTTTTCGACGTTGCAGACCGTCGTCTTGGTCTCTTGCATCATCGTGACGATGTCGTAACCGTAGGTCGTGGCGGTGTTGATGGCCTCGCCGCGCACGATGGGCATCGCGCCGGCCGGGTAGTGGGCCTTCATGTCTTCGCCCTGCCAACGGCCGGAGAAGTGGAAGGGCAGGAACACGGTGTGATCGTTCACCCGCTCGGTCACCAGCGCTTGCACATTGATGCGCGCACCGGTGGGCGAACTCACCCAGACACGTTCACCGTTGCGGATGCCCCGTGCCGCCGCCGTGGTCGGGTTGATCTCGACAAACATCTCCTGCTGCAGCTCGGCCAGCCAGGGGTTGGAGCGGGTTTCTTCGCCGCCGCCTTCGTACTCGACCAGGCGACCCGAGGTCATGATCAGCGGGAATTTCTCGTGCACCTTGTCGTCGATGTTCTTCTGCTGCAGCGACTTGTAGAGGATGGGCAGGCGCCAGCGGCTCTTCTGGTCGTCGTGGCTCGGGTACTTGGCCACCAGGTCGGGACGGATGCCGTAGATCGGCTCGCGATGCTGCGGCACGGCGTCGGGGAAGTTCCAGACCACCGCGCGCGCCTTGGCGTTGCCAAACGGGTGGCAGCCGTGGGCCATGGCCACGCGGATGATGGCGCCGGTCGGGTCGGTCTTCCAGTTCTTGCCTTCGGCCTTGGCCTTCTCGGCGTCGCTCAGGTCGTCCCACCAGCCCAGCTTCTTGAGCAGAAGGTGGTCGAACTCGGGGTAGCCGGTGGTGATCTCCGAACCCAACGAGTGCGAACCGTCTTCGGCCAGCAGGCTCACGCCGTCTTTCTCCACGCCGAAGTTCGCGCGGAAGTTGCCGCCGCCTTCCATCACGTGCTTGGACGTGTCGTACAGGTTGGGCGAGCCCGGGTGCTTGATCTCGGGCGTGCCGTAGCAGGGCCAGGGCAGACCGAAGTAGTCGCCGGTCATGTCGTAGCCGGTTTCCTTGTCGACAACCTTGCCCTTGGCCTTGAGCGTTTTCACGTCGAAGGCGCCCATGTTGCGCATGTGGGCCTTCAGGCGCTCGGGGCTCTGCCCGGTGTAGCCGATGGTCCAGACCGACTTGTTGATTTCACGCAGGATGTCTTCCGGCACAGGCTCGTCCATGCCATGGACTTTCTGCATCTTGTAGTTCTTCGACAGCTCCGTGGCGAAGCCCAGTTTCTCGGCGAACTGGTGCATGATCATGTGGTCGCTGCGGCTCTCCCACAGCGGCTCGATCACCTTCTCACGCCACTGCAGCGAGCGGTTGGACGCGGTGCACGAACCGCTGGTTTCGAACTGCGTGGCCGCCGGCAGCAGGTACACCGCGCGGTCGGGGTTCAGATCTTCGGGCTTGCCGGGCATGGCCGCCATCGCAGCGGTGGCCGACGGGTACGGGTCCACCACCACCAGCAGGTCCAGCTTGTCCATGGCGCGCTTCATCTCCAGACCCCGGGTCTGCGAGTTGGGCGCGTGGCCCCAGAAGAACATGCCCCGGATGTTCGGGCCTTGGTCGATCAGCTCGTTTTTCTCGAGCACGCCGTCGATCCAGCGCGAGACGGTGATGCCGGGCTTCTCCATCGTGCCTTCGGCGTACTGCTTCTTGATCCACTCGTAGTCCACACCCCAGGCGGCGGCGAAGTGTTTCCACGAACCTGCGGCCAGACCGTAGTAGCCGGGCAGCGAATCGGGGTTGGGGCCAACGTCGGTGGCGCCCTGCACGTTGTCGTGGCCCCGGAAGATGTTGGTGCCGCCACCGGTCTTGCCCACGTTGCCCAGCGCCAGTTGCAGGATGCATGAAGCGCGCACGATGGCGTTGCCGATGGTGTGCTGGGTCTGCCCCATGCACCAGACCACCGTGCCAGGCTTGCTCTCGGCCAGCATCTTGGCCACCTTGAACACCTGTGCCTCTGACACGCCGCAGGCTTCTTCGACCGCGGCGGGCGTCCATTTGGCCAGCACCTCTTCACGTACCTTGTCCATGCCGAAGACGCGGTCGTTGATGTACTGCTTGTCTTCCCAGCCGTTCTTGAAGATGTGGTGCAGCAGGCCGAACAGGAAAGGAATGTCGGTGCCCGAGCGGATGCGCACGAACTCGTCGGCCTTGGCCGCGGTGCGGGTGAAGCGCGGGTCGACCACGATCATCTTGCAGCCGTTTTCCTTGGCGTGCAGCATGTGCAGCATCGACACGGGGTGGGCCTCGGCGGCGTTGGAGCCGATGTACATCGCGACCTTGCTGTTCTGCATGTCGTTGTACGAATTGGTCATGGCCCCGTAACCCCAGGTGTTTGCAACGCCGGCCACCGTGGTGGAGTGGCAGATGCGCGCCTGGTGGTCGCAGTTGTTGGTGCCCCAGAAGCTCACGAACTTGCGCAGCAGGTAGGCCTGTTCGTTGTTGTGCTTGGACGACCCGACGAAGTACACCGAGTCAGGCCCGCTGGCCTCCTTCAGCTTTTTCATGCGGTCGGTGATCTCTTCGAGCGCCGTGTCCCAGCTGATGCGCTCGTACTTGCCGTTGACCAGCTTCATCGGGTAGCGCAGGCGGTACTCGCCATGGCCGTGCTCGCGCAGGGCCGCGCCCTTGGCGCAGTGGGCACCCAGGTTGATGGGCGAATCGAACACCGGCTCCTGGCGCACCCAGACGCCGTTTTCAACAATGGCATCCGTCGCACAGCCCACAGAGCAGTGGGTGCAGATCGTGCGCTTGACTTCGATCTTGCCGCTGCCGTCAATCGACTTGCCGTCGGCGGCCTTGGCCTTCTTGACCAGCGTCAGCTGGGTCGCGGCCAGACCGACACCGACCCCCAAGCCCGATCGGCGCAGGAAAGCGCGGCGGTCCATGGTGGGCAAGGCAGCCGACAGGCCGCGCTGCAGGCTGTGGACGAAACTGCTGTGGGCCCGGGCGCCTTGAGCGCCAACGCCGGAGGATTTTTTGGTCAGCAACATGCGGTTCTCCGGCGGGATCAGATCTGGGTGGTCTTGTAGTAATGCTTGACGTGGTCCGTCAGCGCGTAGCCGCCGCCACGTTCCGGCGCAGGGCGTAGGGCTGCCGCCTCAGGGGGTGCTTCAGCGGTCGCGCCAGGCAACAGGCTCGCCGCAGCGGCCAGTGCGCCCACGGTGCCCGCACCGGCAAACAGGGTGCGCCGGTTCAGGCGGGAATGGGACTCAGATGGCGGCTTGTGCATGCATGTCTCCTGGTTGAACAGCGCCCGCTGCACGTCCCCTGACGCGACTTGTGGGCTTTTTGCATATGGCGAATCTAACCGTCGCCCCACCGGCACGCAAGCGACCATCGACACCGCACACCTGGCCAGGCAGTCCCTTGACATGCGGCTTGCCAGCGCCCAGCGAGCGCGCCACGGGTGCTAGCGACTTCATAGCCAAAACCGTGCCACCCGCGGGCTCATGCGGCGGGAAGACACGCACGCATCGCGGCGCGGGGAGAACGCCACAGGTCCAAAGGGAATACCCTGAGGCGCGAAAGAAACACAGTGGCACCGCGCGTCAAAATGGCATTCGGCGTTGCGACAATTTGTCGCGCGCCGGAGCCCGCTGTTGGGGCGCCATCGACATCTGGAACTGTCGGATTCCGGGGAATACCCCAGTGATTTGGTAAACATCATCCGTAGAATGCCGGCGGGTGGACCACCCCCCTCTCCCCCTTGCCCCCGAACGCAGCCTCGAAGGCTGGCCCGACTGGTCGATCCTGATCGTGGACGACGAGCAAGGCATGCTCAACTTCCTCGTCAAGACCCTGGCCCCACGCTGCCACTTCGTCATGAGCGCAGCGAGCGCCGAAGAAGGCGCCGAGTGGCTGCGCGGCCACCACGTCGACCTCGTCATCCTCGACATCTCCCTGCCCGGCAAAAACGGCGTGACCTGGCTGAAAGAATTGCGCGAGCAGGGCTTCACTGGCGAGGTCATCCTGATCACCGCCTTCGCCGATTTGGACACTGCCATCGAGGCGCTGCGCGCCGGCGCCTCCGACTTCATCCTCAAGCCCTTCCGGGTGCCGCAGATCCTCAACGCCGTCAAACAGTGCCATGAGCGCGCGCGCCTGCGGCGCGAAAACTTCGTGCTGCGCCGCGCGGTGGCGCCAGCCGCGGGAGGCTCGGCCCTGGTGGGCGACTCGCCCCCCATGCAGGCCCTGCGCATGTCCATCGCGCGCGTGGCACCCGTCAACAGCACCGTGCTGTTGCAAGGCGAATCGGGCACCGGCAAGGAACTGGTGGCGCGCGAGCTGCACGCGCAGAGCCCGCGCGCTGCCGGGCCCTTCGTGCCGGTGAACTGCGCGGCGGTGTCGCCCGAGCTGATCGAGAGCGAACTCTTCGGCCACGCGCGCGGTGCCTTCACCGGGGCAACACGGGCGCGCGACGGGCTGTTCCACTACGCGCAAGGCGGCACGCTGTTCCTCGACGAAATCGCCGAGCTGCCGCTGCCGATCCAGGCCACGCTGCTGCGAGCGATCGAAGACCTGAAGATCCGCCCGGTGGGCAGCGAGCAGCTGGTGCCACTGAACCTGCGCATCATGGCCGCGACCAACCGCCGCCTGGCCGACGAGGTCGCCGCAGGCCGCTTCCGCAAGGATCTCTATTTCAGGCTGCAGGTGGTCGACCTGAACCTGCCCCCGCTGCGTGAACACATGTCGGACATTGCTGAGCTGGTGGCGCACTTCGTGAATCAGCTCGCACCCGCCCTGGGCGTGGCGCCGCTGCAGATCAGCGCGCAGGAGATGGACTTCCTGCACCAATACCACTGGCCGGGCAACGTGCGCGAGCTGCGCAACCTGATCGAGCGCTCGCTCATCCTCGGTTCGCTCAACGTGTCGGCCCTCTACCCCGGTGACGCGAAGCGGGCCACGGCCAGCGCGAGCGCTGCCCCGATGGACCTGCTCACCATGGAGAAGCGGCACATCCTTTCCGTCATGGAATCGGTGCAAGGCGACAAGACGCGCGCTGCCCAGTTGCTCGGTGTGTCGCGTCGCACCCTTGAAAGGCGCGTCGCTGAATGGAATAGCTTGTGAAAGCACCCCCGCCGCGCTGCGCGCGACCCCCTCAAGGGGGCAACCCGATGCGGCCCGGCAAAGCCGGTTCCGCCGGGTTCTTGGATGGAACACGTTACGCCGGAACGGACCTCGCATGATCCGCCGCGCGCCCGGCTGGCTCGCCACCTCGGTGCGCAACAAGCTGCTAGCGATGGCGCTGCTGCCGCTGCTGGTGGTGTTCCCGTTGTTGGTGCTGGCCATCGCGGTGTGGAGCAGCGTCACCTACGACCGGCTGCTCATCACCAAGGTGCGCAGCGACCTGGCGGTGGCGCGCGGCTACTTCGACCAGGTGCTGATCGAGGTAGGCAGCGGCACACGCGGCGTGGCGCGTTCGCAGCGGCTGCTGCACAGCCTGCAGACGGCCTCGGCCGATGCCCCATTGGGCCTGCCGCTCGCCGCTGCCCAGCAGGAGTTGAACCTCGACTTCCTGCTGCTCTACCGGCCCGACGGACAGCCCCTGGTCAGCGCCCTCGGCGCCCGACCCAGCACCCCCCTGCCCGCAACGCTCACCCGCTTGCTCGACCTGTCCCATGCGCCCGGCGCCCATCCGCGCGCCGCGCAGATCGTGCGGCTCTCGCGCGACGAACTCAGCGCCATGGCGCCACAGTTGCTGCCGCGCCTGCACATCCCGCTGGTGCCCACGCGCAACGCCGCGCCCGACGCGCGCCGCATCGAAGACCGCGCCATGGTGGTGCTCTCACTGCAGCCGGTACTGGGCGCGAACGACCAGCCGCTGGCCCTGCTGGTGGGCGGTGTGCTGCTCAACCAGAACCTCGATTTCATCGACCACATCAACCGCATCGTCTACCCCGAGGGCGCCCTGCCCTTCGGTAGCGTTGGCACGGCCACGCTGTTCCTCGACGACGTGCGCATCACCACCAACGTGCGCCTGTTCCAGGACCAGCGCGCCATCGGCACCCGCGTCTCGCAAGCCGTGCGTGAGCGCGTGCTCGGCGGCGGCCAGACCTGGCTGGACCGCGCCTTCGTGGTGAATGACTGGTACGTGTCGGCCTACGACCCGCTGCTCGACGCGGCGGGCGAGCGAGTGGGCATGCTCTACGTGGGCTTCCTCGAATCGCCCTTCCGCCTGGTGCGTCACGCCATGCTCGCCCTCATGGGCCTGATCTTTCTCGGCGTGATGGCGGTCTCGGCCTGGTTCTCGGTGCGCTGGGCGCGCAGCATTTTCAAACCCGTCGAGCAGATGAACCACACCATGCAGCGCGTGAAAGACGGTGAGGCCGCCCGCGTGGGGGCCCGACCCGCGCGCGACGAACTCGGTGCGCTGGCCGGCCACCTCGACCAACTGCTCGACGTGATCGACGACAAGACCGCCGCCCTGCGCCGCTGGGGCGAAGAGCTGGACGCCAAGGTGGCCGAGCGCACGCGCGAGCTGGAGGCCAGCAACGCCTCGCTGCAGCTGGCGCAGCAGCAGCTGGTGAAAAGCGAAAAGCTCGCGGCCATCGGCCAGCTCACCGCCAGCATCGCGCACGAAATCAACAACCCCATCGCGGTGATGCAGGGCAACCTGGACCTGATGCGCGAGACACTGGGCGAACACGCGCAGCCGGTGAAGGCCGAGCTCCAGTTGCTGGACGAACAGGTCGAGCGCATGCGCCTGATCGTCACCCAGTTGCTGCAGTACGCCCGGCCCACCGAATACGCCGGCTACGTGGAAACGCTGGACCTCAACCAGACCGTGCATGACTGCCTGGTGCTGGTGGCGCACCTGCTGGCGCAGACGCGCATCAAGATGGTTCGTGAGCTGCAGGCCACGCAGCGCGTGGGCTTCAACCGGCAGGAGCTGCAGCAGGTCATCATCAACCTGCTCATCAACGCCATCCAGGCCATGCCGCAAGGCGGCACGCTGCGCCTGAGCACGCAGAACTGGGCGGACGAGCACGGTGCACGCGGCGCACTGCTGCAGGTGCAGGACTCCGGGCCGGGCCTGGCACCCGGCGTGGAAGAACGCCTGTTCCGCCCCTTCTTCACCACGAAGAACGACGGCAATGGCCTGGGCCTGTGGATCAGCCTGGGGCTCGTGGAACGCTACGGCGGCGCCATCAGCGCGGGGAACCGCGAAGACGGCCAGAACGGTGCGCTGTTTAGCGTGCGCCTGCTGACGGAGCCGCAGGCGCCGGAGGCGGTGAACACGCGGGATGGGCGGCCAGGAGGGTGATCGTTGTCAGGTCCAGCGGTAAACTCAGGCGACGCTGAACAACTTGCTCAGCGTCGCCCTAAACCACCGACATCGCAACACCACCGCATGCTGAAGCCCACAGAGCCCCAACGCAAGAAGCCCAGCAGCAAAGCGATGCTGCGTGCCGTGGCCAGCTCCACCGCCGTGGAAACGGGCCGCAGCGTGACCCTGCTGGAGCAGAAGCTGCAACAGCCCTCGACGCGTTTCGCTCACATCAAGCTGGCCCGCTGAGGCTGGCATCGCCTGCGGCCAGGGCTTCGACCACGAACTGGCCCATGGGGTTGTAGTCGCCCGACAACCCGGCGTGAATAGCGCCGATGTACGCCGGCTTGCGCTGCTCCCAACTGCTGTAGTCCATGGGCTCATGGCCTGCCTGCACGACCATCACATCGGCCAGCAAACGGGCCAAGCGCCCGTTGCCCTCGCGAAACGGATGAATCAAGACCAGTTCCACATGGGTCACCGCGATGGCGTTCACCAACTCGGCGGGGGCGAGTTGCCCGCAGGGTGTCCACCTCGCCAGACATTCCCGCTCAAAATCCCCGAGCAGGCCCGGCAGCAGCCCGGCAGTGGCGAATTGAAAGCCACCTTTGCCCAAATTCACCGAACGCTCCTGCCCCGCCCAGGGGTACACGTTACCGAGCCACTGGTGGTGCCAGCGCTTGAGGTCTTCGACGGTGAGCGCCCGATCGGGGAAGTCCTGCAGCAACACCTCGTCGTACAGCTCGCCCAGCAGCCGCAACTCCAATTCGTCCATATCAGCGGGCGAGGTGATGCCCACCAGGTTGCGCAGCACCTGTCCGTTCGAGCCGGGCTCGAACTCGCCTTCGGCCCCAGTGGTTTGGTAGCGATTGGTCATTGAACCGAAAGCGTAGCCCCTTCACACCATCAAATCAAACCCCTGTGTCTCCACACTGATGAACGCCACCGTGAACGCCGCCAGCGCTGCATAGAACTTTGCCTTGGGGTGGGCGGCGATGGCCTCGCACATCGCGGGCGCCCAGGTCAACACGTGGGCGCTGAAGAATTTTTGCTGTTGGGTGAGGTTGGCGACTTCCATGTCGTCGCCAGCGATCAGGTAGCGCATGACTTCGCAGACGCAAGCGAAGTGGTCTTCGGTTTCGGTCATCGACTCGTCGCGCGACAGCCCCAGGGCGGCGAGGTCGCCGCGCAGCGCGGCCAGGGGCTTTTCGTTGAGGAAGCCGCTGAGGTACCAGGAGCCGAACAGGTAGAGCTCGGGCTTGCCGACGCCGCCGAACAGGGCGTTGTACTCGGCGGCCACCTGCGGATCGCTCAGCTCGCGCACCGTGCCCACGAACTGGCGCCAGGGCTCTTCGAGAAAGCCACCGGCTGCCGGCGCTTCGGTCACGGCCACACGCAGCTGGGCCAGCAGATCGGGGCTGGGCGGCGCGTAGAACAGCGCGGCCAGCAGGCCGTACACCTCGGCGCGGGCGGTTTCTTCGTCGAGGGCGGAAGACACGGGGATGGAATCGTTCATGGCAGCTTCGTGCAATCGCTAAAGGGCTTCAAAGATCGGTGATCTTGGTTTCGCCCGGGTTCGAATAGATGTCCACCACGCGGCAGTCGCCACACATCTTCAGGCGCTCCAGCGCCTCGCCCTGGAACATGGCGTGGCCGCCGAGTTTGGCGAGCATGACCTCGATGCCCTTGAGCGTGCCGAAGGGCTTGCTGCAGCGGATGCACTGGTAGGGCAACGCTTCGTTGAGCACGCGCGGCTGGCGGCGCTCTTCGCTGAGCAGCAGGCGCGGCTGCAGGGTGATGGCGTTCTCGGGGCAGGTGGTGGCGCACAGGCCGCACTGCACGCAGTTCTTTTCGATGAAGCGCAGTTGCGGGCGTTCGGCGTTGTCTTGCAGCGCGCTGGCAGGGCAGGCACTGACGCAGCTCAGGCACAGGGTGCAGGTGTCGCGGTTGACGTTGAGGCTGCCGAAGGGCGAGGCCGCGGGCAGCGCGATGGCGACCTCTTTCGTGCGCGTGGCGCGGCTGGCGCTGTCTTGCAGCAGGTGGTCCAGCGCGAGGTCGAGCGTGGCGCGTTTTTCGGGCTGCACCGCGAAGCTGGCGGCCTTGGTGACGCCTTGCGCGGGTGCTTCTCCCAGCTCGGCGTCGAGCACCGGCAGGTCGCGTGCGTCGCGCACTTCGATGAGCTTGAAGTGACGGCCGCTGTAGCCCAGCGCCTGCACGATGGATTCGGCCACGGCCATCTGCTCGCGCAGGGCCGCGTGGTACTGCGGCGCTTCTTCGCCGGTCATCAGCACCCAGACCTGGCGCGCGCCGTAGGCAAAGGCGGTGAGCCAGAGGTCGATGCCGGTGGAAGCGGTGTGCCACAGCGGCAGCGGGATCACGCGGGCGGGCACACCGCGCACGGTCTTGTCCAGCTGGGCCAAACGCCCGAGGTCGTTCACCAGTGCCGCGCCGGCTTCCTGGCTGTGCAGCAGCAGGGCGGCGTCCTTGCCGCCGGCCCTGGCGTAGGTGGCCAGCAGGGTGCGCAGCTTGACGCCCTGCTCGCTGGCGCGCGGGTAGGCGTAGCTCAGCGCGCCGGTGGGGCAGACGGTGGTGCAGGTGCCGCAGCCCACGCAGAGGTTGGGGTTGACGACGATCTGGTTTCTTTTCAGGTCGCTTGAAATCGCCGAGGCCGAGCACACGTCCACACAGGCGTTGCAGCCCACGCTCTGGTTGCGGCCGTGGGCGCAGATTTTTTGTTTGTAGGTAAAGAACTTCGGCTTCTCGAACTCGCCGACCAGCTCACGAAGTTGCGTGACGGCACGCACCTGTGCCAGCGTGTCGGCCGACGGCGGCAGGTGCACATAACCCTGTGGCAGCGCGTGCTGGGTGAAGCCCGGCGCGGCTCGCAGGTCGAGCACGAGGTCGAACTTTTCTTCTCGTTCCTGCGCATCGCGCTGGAAGTTGATGGCACCCACGGCCTCGCAGGCCTTGACGCAGGCGCGGTGCGATTGGCAGAGCGACAGGTCCACCTGGTAATCGAGCCCGATGGCGCCTTCGGGGCAGGCGGCCACGCAGGCGTTGCAGCGGGTGCAAAGGTCGAGGTCGATGGGGTTGCTGGCGCTGACCACCACGTCGAACGCGCCGAGCCAGCCGCGCAGGCTCTGCAACTGCCCGGCGAGCACCGGGTACTGGCGCGCCTGCATGCCGCTGCCGCCGGTGGCGAGCAGGGTCACGTCGAGCGCGTCGTTCACCAGCGCGGCCATGGCTTCGGCGCGCTCCAGCGGACCGATGATGAGCAGGCGACCTTCGCTGGTGTAGGTGACGGTGGGCACCGGCTCGGCCTCGGGCAGGCGCGCGGCGGCGAGCAGGGCCGCGATCTTGGGCGTGGCCATCGCAGCCTCACGGCCCCAGCCGCCGGTCTCGCGGATGTTCACGAACCGGATCGGGCGCGCCTGCAGCGACACGGCGCCTTCGGTCTGCTCGGACAGCTCGGAGAACAACCGGCTTTCCTGCGTGCAGGCCACCACCAGTTCATCGGCGTTGCGGGTGGCTTTCTGGAAGGCGGGGGCGTCGCGGCGGCACAGCGTGGTGTGCAGCGTCAGATCTTCATCCAGCCCCTGGCCCAGGGCCTTGGGGTCCAGGGGCATGGTCTGGTTGCAGTTGCAGATCAGCGTGGTCATCGTGGGTCTCTTCGGGTTCTGCCGCGTCTAGTGCGCGAGTGTCTTCGGTGGCTGGCAACGGTTCGGCGCTGATGGCCGAAGCGGCGGCTTCGGGTCCTGCGGCTGGACCTGCCGCCAGCGGCTTCTTGTTTTTGTCTTCGGGGTCGTCCACCAGTTTCAGGAACTGGGCGCTGACCATCTTCGCCATGTCGGCGGCCGACAGTGGGCTGGGCTTGGAGTAGTCGTCGATGTAGATGTCGAGCCCGTCCATCACGTTGAAGTGCGGGTCGGCGAACAATTTCTTCACGGCGGCGTTGCGCACCTCGGGCGACACGCCCTTGGCCACGAAGCGGCTGAAGTCGGATGCGGGGGTGAGGGCCAGCGTGTCTTCGAGCGTGGGCGGGGGTGGCGCGGTTTCGACCACCGGTGCGTCGGACGCCACCGGCACAGCGGCGGGCTCCGCCACGGCCACGGCAGGCACAGGGGGCACGGGTTCGGCCACCACTTCGCCGCTGCGTACCAACGCCTTGCGGCGCGACCAGCGCGAGAAGAAGCTGTCGTCAGAGGCGCTCATGGCAGCTTGCGCATTCGGTCGGCTCGCTCGCGCGTGGCCTGCAGAAAGGCCTCCATCACCGGGCCGCTGTCGATCAGGCCCTGCCGCGCTTCGATCGGCAGCAGGTGGAATTCGGGGTGCCATTGCAGACCCAGCACAAAGCCCGGTCCGGTGGCGCGGATGGCCTCGATCACACCGTCCTGCGGGCACAGCGCCTCGACCACCAGGCCTTCGCCCAGGCGGTCCACGCACTGGTGGTGGATGCTGGTCACGCGGTGCAAGGCGGGACCGTACAGCCGGTCGAGCAGCAGGCCGGGTTCAAACTGCACCTCGTGCTGCAGGCGGTCGTAATGGGTCAGGTCCTGATGCTGCACCGGGCTCTGGCGCTGCGATGGGATGTCTTGCACCAGGGTGCCGCCGTGGTACACGTTGATGAGCTGGGCGCCGCGGCAAATGCCCAGCACGGGCTTGCGCGCCTCGATGAAGCCGCACAGCAGCGCCAGCTCGTAGCGGTCGCGGATCGGGTCACCGGCCCATGCGGGTTGCAGCAGCTGGTCACCATAGGTTTCGGGGCAGACGTCGATGCCGCCCTGAAGCACCAGGCCATCGAGCAAGTCGACCACTTCGCCGATGGGCACGCGCTTGGCCAGGTGCGGACTGTCTTCGTCCACGAAGGGCACCATGAGCGCGATCGCGCCGTGGGCCATGACCCAGTGCGCCATGGAGCTCTCCAAGAACTGCAGGCGCTTTTGCGGCAGACCCAGCCCGGGAGGCGGCTCGTGCAGCAGGCGCGCGCTGATGCCGATGCGAAGCGTCATGCCCCACCCCCTTCGCGCGGGCCTGAACCGCCGCCGCCGCGAACCGCCTTGTCGGTGCTCACGCGGGCGGGTTGGCCGAAGCGGTCGGTCAGCGTTTTGAAGCTGGCGGGGCGCTGGCGGCGCTTGGGCTCGGCCCGGTGGTGCTGGTCCACGAACGCCCTGAGCCAGTCCACCACCGCCTCGGGCGCGGGCACCTGGTCCACCTTTTCCTGGGCGTCGAGCCAGCGGCCCGCGTCGTGGTAGCTGAGGGTCACGATCTGCGGCACGGCCATGGGCTCGTCGCCCAGCAGATGCGCCTCATCAGCGCGCCAAAACACCCAGAAGCAGGGCGAGGGGCTGGAGAGGTTGAGGAACAGGCCTTCAACGTCGTCGCGGTACAGCGTCACCCGCAGGCCAGGGTACAGCCAGTACCCGGCGCCATCCACCGACACCGCACCAGGCAGCAGCGGCTGCACTTCCTGCGCTGCGGCGGCCACCGGCTGCGGCGCGCCGACAGCCTCTTCAAACGGTTCCCCGGTCGGCAGGACGTCGGCCAACACCCAGCGCCAGGACTGCCAGCGCGCCATCGGTCCGGTGACGGGCTCTCGCCGCATCACCACGTCCACCGACAGCACGGGACGGCCAGAGGTGGTGGGAAACATGTGTGCTTCGGCTTGCATAAGTGGGGGGACTGTACGCCAAGGCGACGGACGGTTTCATCTGGAGTGTGAGTGACCCGATTGACAGTACCGGTGTGCCCCGCCACGGTGTAACCTGTGTGATATTTCGCACATCTTTCCAGCCCCAACCGCCCAACCACGTCCATGTCTTCAGACCCGTCGCTGCTCGATCAATGTTTCGATCGGGTGCTCAGGGAGGCCCCTGGCCTGCTCGGGCGCAGCCTGACCGCGACGGTAGAAAGCCTGCAGGAGGCCGAAAACCAGAGCCGCGAGGTCGTCCAGCGCGATCTGATTTCCCGTGCCTGGTGGAGCCTGGAGCGCCAGCGCACCCTCCTCGTCTCGCAGTTCCCGCAGCGCTTGCAGCAGGCGTTTCAACACGCGGGCCACGAAGGGCCGACCTCCTCACTGGCCAAGATGTCCGACTCGTCGCTGCTGGCGCTGGTGGAAGACAGTTCGGTCAACGAGTCGCTGGCGTCGGCTCGCATGCTGCAGGAGCTGATGCCGGTGGTGGAACAGGCGCTGTCCATGGTCGATGCCCGCATGAGCTCGTTGATCGGGCTGGAGACGGTGCACGCCGAAAAGAACCCGCTGCGGCCCTCGGTGTTCGTGCGGGTGCTGCGCGACCAGATGAGCGAGCGCGAGCCCGACCCGCAGCTGCGCAGCCTGTGGATGCAGAAGATGGCCGCTCCGCTGGCCCGCGAA
The DNA here is from genome assembly GCF_002001205.1 of Hydrogenophaga sp. A37. Lineage (GTDB taxonomy): Bacteria > Pseudomonadota > Gammaproteobacteria > Burkholderiales > Burkholderiaceae_C > Hydrogenophaga. The sequence goes on along the minus strand of NZ_MUNZ01000123.1, from coordinate 52,821 downwards.
CTCGGTCAGCTCTACGGGCAGATCGCTCTGCTGTTGCAGCAGGCCAGGGTGCAGGAGGCGGGCTACCGCATCCGGCTGGTGGCGGACACCCCTGCCGGCACCCACCAGTCCACCCGGGGCTGGCTGGAAGAGGGCCGGACCGGCGAAGCCAGCGCGGGCATGGGCCTGGCGCCCGCTGGCGAAGCGCCGCCGCAGCCGATGTCGTTGCGCATGAAGGACCTGGCGCGCCCCCAGACGCTCCTGCAGCACGAGGTGCTGCAGGCCTTCATGGATGGTGAACAGGGTGTGTTCGACCACCGGCTTGACAACACCTTCTTCGAGCAGGTCCGTCAGGAGCTGCACCACGTCGACCTCCTGGCGCGGCTGCCCTCGCCCGACGCCGCGGAACTGGAAGAAGAACGCCTGCGCTACCGCGACATGCCGGTGGTCGACAGGCCCACGCGACAGGTCGATGTCGCCTCGCCGCTGGACGCCGGCCAATGGGGCGACTACGCCGCACCGCACGAACGCTCCCGGGTTCTGCTGGAGCTCAAGCACCAGGCCGACAAGGTGTCGCAGGCGGTCGGCCTGGACGTGGTCCGCAAGCTGGTGGGCCAGGTGGCTGGCGATCCGCTGCTGTTGGCGCCGGTGCGCGAGGCGGTGGTGGCGCTGGAGCCCGCGCTGCTGCGCCTGGCCCTGGCGGAACCGCGCTACTTCGCCCGCAGCGACCACCCGGCGCGGCTGTGGATCGAAGGGGTCGCACAGCGCAGCTTTCGCTACAACGACGAGTTCTCACCGGGGTTCGCGGCATTTTTCGAGCCGGTGCGCCAGCAGGTGCGTTCGCTCAACGACAGCGGGTCACCCGACGCCGGGCCGTTCGAGCTGGCCCTGGCCGATCTGACGGCACGCTGGGCGAACGACGACCAGGCGGAAGAGCCCCGTCAACAGCAGCAGCTGGACGCCCTGAACCACGCCGAGCAGCGCCAAGCGCGGGCCGATCAGATCGCCTGGGAAATCAGCCACCGCCCGGATATTTACAACGCACCGGGCATCGTGCTCGACTTCCTGTACGGATCGTGGTCGCTGGTGATTGCCTCGGCGGAGCTGCGCCATCCCGATGGCGGACCGGACCCGCTGGGCTACCGCAAGGTCATTGCTCAACTGCTGTGGAGCACCCAAAGCCAGGTGACCCTGCGCAAGCCCAACCAGCTGTTCCAGATCGTGCCAGGCATGCTGATGTCTCTGCGCCAGGGGCTGGAGAGCCTCGGCAAGTCGCCGGAAGAAACTCAGACCTTCTTCGATGCCCTGCTCAAACTGCACGAGCCGGTGCTGCTGCTGCGCCGGGTGCGCGCCCGGGCGGAAGGCCTGGCTCCGGGCACCATCGACCCGGAGATCGCCGCGGGGCGGGAGGTGCTGGAGACCTTGCTGGCACCGGCATCGCCGGAGCAGCAGAAACCGAAATCGCCCGAGCAGCCCTGGATCGGCGCCCGCGAAATGGCCAGCGCCGGCTTCAGCCAACCCATGCCGCTGACCGGCACCGTATCGGCCGAGGCCCCGGACACCACCTCAGATGCCCTGGAAGACGGTGAGCCGGCTGCGGAGTCGGTCGATCCGACGTCGGTCATGCTGAATCGCCTGACGACGGGAAGCTGGGTCGACCTCTACTCAGGGGGCGAGTGGCTGCGTGCGCAGTTGGTCTGGAGCAGCCAGAAAGCCAGCCTGTTCATGTTCACCAGCCATGGCGGCCGCGCGCACACGATGACGCGACGCAGCTGCGAAAAGTTGATGGCCAAACGCTGGCTGCGCCTGGTCGAATCCCGTCCGGTGATGGACCGGGCCCTGCGCCAGCTCACGGCCGAAGCCGCCGAGGCGACAGCCGACGCTCAGTAGGTTTCGAGGTGCAGCCGGCCTTCGCGCTTGAGCGCCTGGCCGATGCTGTCCCAGTTCAGACCCGCCTGCGTGGCCACGTCGCGCAGGGCGAGCACCACACCCTCTTCCATGGCCTTGAGGCCGCAGACATAGAAGCAGGCGTTGGGGTCTTGCAGCAGCGGCACCAGGTCGGCGGCGCGTTCGCGCAGCGCGTCCTGCACGTAACGTTTGGGCTGGCCGGGCGTGCGGCTGAAGGTGAAGTTGCTGTCGATGAAGTCTTTGGGCAGGCTTTGCAGCGGGCCGAAGTACGGCAGCTCTTCCTGCGTGCGCGCGCCGAAGAACAGCATCAATTTCCCACCCTCGAACTTGCCGCTGGCCCGCAGGCGGCGGCGCCACTCGGTCATGGCGCGCATGGGGGCGCTGCCGGTGCCGGTGCAGATCATCACGATGCTGGACTTGGGGTGGTTGGGCATCAGGAAGCTGGTGCCGAACGGGCCGATGACCTGCACCGTGTCGCCCACCTTCAGGTCGCACATGAAGTTGCTGGCCACGCCGCGCACCGGCTGACCGGCGTGGTCTTCGAGCACGCGCTTGATGGTGAGCGAGAGGTTGTTGTAGCCCGGGCGCTCGCCGTTGCGCGGGCTGGCGATGCTGTACTGGCGGGCGTGGTGCGGCCGGCCTTGGTCGTCGGTGCCGGGCGGCACGATACCGATGCTCTGGCCTTCGAGCAAGGGGAAGGGCATGCTGCCGAAGTCGAGCACGATGTGGTGGGTGTCGTAGTCGTGGCCAGCCTGTTTGCCGACTTCGGTGACACGCACGTTGCCGGTGACGGTGGCGGTCACGGTCTTCTCGGCGGCCTTGGGACCGTAGAGGTTGGTGTAGGCGTGGGCGGCGCTCCAGGGCGGGGTGGTGGCGCCGTATTGAGATGAGTTGAAGGCGGTCTGGCCGGTGGGGTCCACCGGCGCAGGCGCTGCGGGTTCGGTCTCGGCTTGGACCACGTCACCGGCGGCATCGCCGGCCAGCGCCGCTCGCTCGGCGGCCGACAGCTCGACGGGCAGGTTGTCCCAGGTGAGCTGCTCGGCCAGCGAATAGGCCTTGATGCGCGGCATGGTGCGGTAGTTGTCGATCGAGCCGGTGGGGCACGGCGAGATGCAGTCGTTGCACCAGTTGCACTTTTCGGCATCGACCACGTAGTTGCGCGAGTCGTGCGTGATGGCCTGCACCGGGCAGATGGCTTCGCAGGTGTTGCAGCGGATGCAGATCTCAGGGTCGATCAGGTGCTGCTTGATCACAGCGGCTTGCGTCGTGGCGGTCATCTGGGGTCTCCGTGCTTCCTGTTTGCGTTCTTCTATTGTCTGACGTGTCTTGACTTCGTGGGGGCACCGCATGGGACGGGGCGGCCAACTCCGTTCGTGTGTCTTGTGACTTCGTGGTGGCACCGCATGGGCCGGGGTGACCAACTCCGTTCGTGTCCCCCGCCGGCCTGCGGCCGGCTCCTCCTTTACCTCACTGCGTCGGTCACCCCAACCCATGCTCATTGGCACGCAAGGGATAGAAGAAATGAATCAGCAAGTCGTTCTCCGGAGCGCGTGCCTTCACCCAGGGATGCGGTGGAACCGGCTTCGCCGGGCCACTCGCATCGTCCCCCCTCCAAGCGCCGAAGGCGCGCCAGAGAGGGGGGAAGCCGCGAAGCGGCGCAGGGGGGAGTTCGAATTCAAGCGAAGCGGACGTAGTCAAAGTCCACCGGCTGCCGGTTGATGCCCATCACCGGCGGCGCGATCCAGTGGGCGAACTTGCCCGGGTCGACCACGCGGCCCATCAGGCTGGCGACGAAGGCGCGGTCGCCCTCGCTGGGCAGCCAGTTGTCGCGGTTGGCATTCCACTCGGACTCGGAGATCACGCGGCCATCGGGCGCGACCTTCACGCCCTTGAGCAGACCGATGTTGCGGTGGAAGGCCTTGTGCGGCACGGTCAGGCGGAAGGGGATGCCGGCTTTTTCGATGACCTTGTTCCAGCGCTCCACACCACCGATGCTGTCCTTGATGTAGTCGTCGCGCAGCACTTCGTTGAGTGCATTGAGCATGGGCACTTCTTTTTCGACGAGCTGACCGTTCTGCACGTTGAGCACTTTGTAGAACTGGCCGCGCAGCTGGTGGTCGTCGGTGCGTTTGCCTTCTTCATAGCGGCCTTTGAGGCCGGTGCTGTAGAAGGTGGCGGCGTTGCTGGATTCGTCGGCGCCGAAGAGGTCGATGGTGACGCTGAAGTGGAAGTTCAGGTAGCGCTGGATGGTGGGCAGGTCGATCACGCCGGCGGCGCGCAGCTTGGCCGGGTCGTCGGTTTTCAGCTCGTTCATCACCTGGCAGGTGCGGTTGATCACGCGGCTGACGCCGCTCTCGCCCACGAACATGTGGTGGGCTTCTTCGGTCAGCATGAACTTGGTGGTGCGCGCGAGCGGGTCGAAGCTGGACTCGGCCAGGGCGCAGAGCTGGAACTTGCCGTCACGGTCGGTGAAGTAGGTGAACATGAAGAAGCTCAGCCAGTCGGGCGTCTCTTCGTTGAAGGCTTCCAGAATGCGCGGGTTGTCGGCGTTGCCGCTGTTGCGCTCCAGCAGGGCTTCGCCTTCTTCGCGGCCGTCCTTGCCGAAGTACTTGTGCAGCAGGTAGACCATGGCCCAGAGGTGGCGGCCTTCTTCGACGTTGACTTGAAACAGGTTGCGCAGGTCGTACTGGCTCGGGCAGGTCAGGCCGAGGTGGCGCTGCTGTTCGACCGAAGCGGGCTCGGTGTCGCCTTGCGTCACGATGATGCGGCGCAGGTTGGCGCGGTATTCGCCGGGGATGTCTTGCCAGGCGGCTTCGCCCTTGTGGTCACCGAAGTGAATCTTGCGGTCGGCCTCGGCGGGGTTCAGGAAGATGCCCCAGCGGTAGTCGGGCATCTTGACGTGGCCGAACTGGGCCCAGCCCTGCGGGTCCACGCTGATGGCGGTGCGCAGGTAGACGTCGAAGTTCTGCGAACCGTCCGGGCCCATGTCGTCCCACCACTTGAGGTAGTTGGGCTGCCACTGCTCCAGCGCGCGCTGCAGCGTGCGGTCTTCGCTCAGGTTGACGTTGTTGGGGATCTTGTCGCTGTAGTCGATCATGGACATGTTGGTCTCCTGGGGTGTGTGCTTCAGACGCGGTTGAAATCGAACTGGGCTTTTTCGCCCTTGCCATAGACCTTCAGCGCACCCTTTTCGCCCACGGCGTTGGGGCGCTGGAAGATCCAGTTCTGCCAGGCGGTGAGGCGGCCGAAAACGCGGGTGGCCATGTTTTCCTTCTGCGCGAAACGCAGGTTGGCTTCGAGGCCGGTCAGGGCGTCGGGCGACATGGCGGCGCGCTCTTCCAGCGCCAGGCGCACTTCGTCGGCCCAGTCGATGTCGTCGGGCGCGGCGGTCACGAGACCGAGCGCGAAGGCGGCGTCGGCGTCGAGGGCCTTGCCAATGGCGCCGCGCACTGCATCCATGGGGCCGGCTTCTTCGTAGAAGCGGCGCTGCAGGCGCGACTGGTCGTTCACCATCGGCAGGTAGCCGAAGTTGAATTCGGAGAGTTGCAGCTTGGGCGCTTTGTCGGCGTCATCGGGCAGGGCCAGCATGTAGGCGCGGTCGGCGCAGAAGGCGAGTTCGGCCAGGGTGCCGGCGAAGCAGGAGCCGGCTTCGATCAGCGCGAACAGGCTGCGCGAAGACACATCCAGGCGGGCGAAGGTGCGGCGCAGCGCGCCGATGGTTTCGCGCACGAACCAGTGGTCTTTGTTGGCCAGCATCAGGGCGTCGTTGGCCAGCACGGCCGCAGCGTCGCCTTCGGTCTTGAGCACCCAGGTGCCGATGTCGAGCTCGTTGGTGCGCAGGTTGAGGATGGCGTCGTCGAGTTCGCGGGCCATCTGCAGCGGGTACCAGGCGGCGCCGGCGGCTTCGATGCCGGCGATGTCGGTGGGCTGAGCACCGCTGGGTGATTTCAGTGTGATGGTCGCGTTGCGCCTGGCGCGGTCGATGGCAACGTTGACATAGGTGTAGACGATGCCGTCGGCGCTGTCGCAGCGTTCGACGCGGGGCAGGCTCACGCCCTTCCCATCGGCCGGGCGGTCGCTCTGGGCGGCCAGCTTTGTTGCACGTTCGCTCACGGCGGCCGCGAACTGCTGGGGCTTGGCCACGGCATCGACCAGGCGCCAGTCCACGGCCTTGGCGCCGCGCACGCCTTCGCTGGTGGTGCAGAAGATGTCGGCCAGGTCGTGGCGCACGTGGCGCTTGTCGGTCACGCGGGTCAGGCCGCCGGTGCCGGGCAAGACGCCGAGCAGCGGCACCTCGGGCAGGCTGACCGCGCTGGATCGGTCGTCCACCAGCAGGATCTCATCGCAGGCCAGGGCCAGCTCGTAGCCGCCACCGGCGCAGGCACCGTTCAGGGCGGCCAGGAATTTGAGGCCCGAGTGTTTGCTGGTGTCTTCAATGCCGTTGCGGGTTTCGTTGGTGAACTTGCAGAAATTCACCTTCCAGGCGTGGCTGGAAACACCGAGCATGAAGATGTTGGCGCCGGAGCAAAACACGCGGTCTTTGCCGCTGGTGACGACCACGGTGCGCACTTCGGGGTGTTCGAAGCGGATGCGGTTGAGCGCGTCGTGCAGCTCGATGTCCACGCCCAGGTCGTAGCTGTTGAGCTTGAGCTTGTAGCCCGGGCGGATGCCGCCGTCTTCGTCAATGTCGATCGCCAGCGTGGCCATCGCGCCATCAAAGGCGAGTTTCCAGTGGCGGTACTGGCTGGGGTCGGTGCGGTAGTCGACGGAATTGGGGTTGATGGCTGCGGACAAGGCGGTCTCCTGTTTGTGTGGCTGCACGAGGCAAGGGGGAAACAAGGGGTGCCGACCTGCATTCCATCACCGGTGGGCACCGAGTGATGTGAATAATATTGCAGCTTCTTCAAACCGTCAATGCATTTTTATGCATGTCACAAAATACCCAGCACCTCCCGCACCTGGGTGCGCAGGCCATCAAAGGCGTCGTCCACGCTCTGGCCACTGGTATTGAAATGCAGGTCCGCCTTCGAATAAAAGGCCGAGCGCCCGGCCAGGATGCGCTTCAGATCTTCCATGGCCTCGCGGCTCGCGGCCATGGGCCGCGTGTCACCCTGCGCCGCCACGCGACCCATGTGGTCGGCCGGGTCCGCCTGCAGCCAGACGGTGGTGCAGTGGGTGAGCAACAGGTTGAAGTTGGCGGCGTCCGACACCAGGCCGCCCGGTGTGGCGATCACCACCTCGGGGTAGATCTGGATCGCTTCTTCGAGCGCTCGGCGCTCGTAGCGGCGGTAGGCCGGCGTGCCGTACAGCGCGTGGATTTCGTTGATGCTGCAGCCGGCGAACTTTTCGATCTCTCGGCTCAGTTCGATGAAGGCATAACCGAGGTCGTCCGCCAGGCGCTGCCCGAGGGTGGACTTGCCCGCGCCACGCAGACCGATCAGGGCGATGCGGGCCTGTCGGCCGGCGTCGCTCACCGGCGCGGCGTGGCCGTCCAGCAGACCGCCGATGGCCACGCGCACCCGGCGCAGATCGCCCTCGTTGCGCTTCTCCAGCAGCTCGCGGATCAGCAGCCACTCGGGCGACGAGGTGGTCACGTCGCCCAGCAGTTCGGTGAGCGAACACTGCAGCGCCTGCGCCACCTGCAGCAACACCAGGATGGAGGCGTTGCCGGTGCCGTATTCGAGGTTGGCCAGGTGGCGCTCGGACACGTCGGCAGCCAGCGCCACGGCCTTGCGCGTCATGCCACGGCGCGAGCGCAGCGTGCGCACCCGCTCGCCCAGGCTCACCAGAAACGGGTGGCGTGGCGGCTCGTCGGCTTCGGTTGTAGCGGAGGCGGCTTCGGGCGCAAGATCAAGGGAGGCCGGGTCTTTCATGGGTGTCCGTGTTTTTAAGGAATATCCCTAGAGGACTTGCTTTCTCAAGAAACATGCACTTTAATGCATGAATTAAAAGACGCAAGATAGTGCATTTATAGCGTCAATCCCCCGGGCCGACCAGCCCCGCAGATCAACCCTCATCCCGACCTGACATGAACACCACACCCCTGCTCCCCAACTTCCTCGCCGGCCGCTGGCAAGACGGCGCGGGCCACAGCAGCACGCTGCACGACCCGGTGCTGGGCACACCCTTGGTGCGCGTGAGCAGCGCCGGGCTGGACCTGGCCGAGGGCTTTGTCTTCGCCCGCGAGCAGGGCGGCGCTGCCCTGCGGGCACTCACTTACCGGCAGCGCGCCGCGCTGCTGGGGGAGATCGTCAAGGTGTTGCAGGCGAACCGCGACGCCTATTACGACATCGCCACCGCCAACTGCGGCACCACCACCAAGGACTCGGCGGTCGACATCGACGGCGGCATCTTCACCCTGGGCTACTACGCCAAACAGGGCGAGGCCCTGGGCGACGCGAAGCTGCTGCTCGACGGCGAGCGCATCCGCATGGCCAAGGACCCGGTGTTTCAGACCCAGCACATCCTGAGCCCCACACGCGGCGTGGCGCTGTTCATCAACGCCTTCAACTTCCCCAGCTGGGGCTTGTGGGAAAAGGCCGCGCCGGCCCTGCTTTCGGGCGTGCCGGTGATCGTGAAGCCCGCCACCGCCACCGCCTGGCTGACCCAGCGCATGGTGAAAGACGTGGTGGACGCCGGCGTCCTGCCCACGGGTGCGCTCTCGGTGGTGTGCGGTTCGTCCGCCGGGCTGATGGACCAGTTGCAGCCGTTTGACGTGGTGAGCTTCACCGGCTCGGCCGCAACGGCCCGCATCATCCGCAGCCACCCGGCTGTTGCAGCGGCTTCGGTGCGCTGCAACATCGAGGCCGACAGCCTGAACAGTGCCCTGCTCGACCCATCCGCCACCGAAGGCAGCGAGGCCTTCAACCTGCTGGTGAACGAGGTGGTGCGCGAGATGACGGTCAAGAGCGGCCAGAAGTGCACCGCCATTCGCCGCATCTTCGTGCCGCTGGAGCTGTTCGACGAAACGGCCCAGGCGATCTCCGCCAAATTGGCCAAGGTCACGGTGGGCAACCCGCGCAGCGAGGGCGTGCGCATGGGTTCGCTGGTGAGCATGGAGCAAAAACACAGCGTGCTGCACGGCATCACCGAGCTGCTGCACGAGGCCGAGATGCTGTTTGATGGCAGCGAGGTGGCCCTGATCGACGCCGACCCGGCCACCTCCGCCTGCGTGGCCCCCACCCTGCTCGGCCACCGCGACCCCGGGCAAGCCACCACGCTGCATGAGGTCGAGGTGTTCGGCCCGGTCGCCACGCTCATGGCCTACGAAGACGAAGACGAGGCCTGGGAGCTGATCCGCCGGGGCGACGGCTCACTGGTCGCCTCGGTCTACAGCGAAGACCCGGCCTTCATCGCCCGCGCCGCCGCCGAGCTGGGCTCCTGCCACGGCCGTGTGCACGCCATTTCGCCCGACGTGGCGGCCGTGCAGAGCAGCCACGGCAACGTGATGCCCATGAGCCTGCACGGCGGCCCGGGCCGCGCCGGCGGCGGCGAAGAGCTGGGTGGTTTGCGCGCGCTGGGCTTCTACCACCGCCGCAGCGCGGTACAGGGCAGCACAGCGGCGCTCGACGTACTCGCCGCGACCGCAACCCCACTGAAGTACTGAAGTCCGACAGAGACAACAAGACAGGAGACCCACCATGAGCCACACCGAAACCGCCGCCCCGCCCGAGCGCTTCAACTTCGCGCGCCACCTGATCGCGGTCAACGCCGGCCGCGCCGCCAAGACCGCGCTGATCGACGACGCGGGCTCGCTCACCTATGGCCAGCTCGCCGACCAGGTGCAGCGCTTTTCGGCCGGCCTGCAGGCGCTGGGCCTGAAGCGCGAGGAGCGTGTGCTGCTGCTCATGCACGACTGCAGCGACTGGGTCGTCGCCTTCCTCGGCGCGCTGCACGCGGGCGTGGTGCCGGTGTGCGTGAACACCCTGCTGACCGCGAAGGACTACGCCTACATGCTGGCCGACAGCCGCGCCCAGGCCGCCTTCGTGTCGGCCGCGCTGCTGTCCACGCTCCAGACCGCGCTGGACGCGGGTGCCAACGAGGTGAAGCACCTGATCGTCTCGCGCGCCAAAGACCCGCTGCCCGCGGGCGCGCTCGACTTCGCGGCGGTCACCACGGCCCACGCCCCGGGCCACGGTGCGGACACGCATGGCGACGAACCCGCGTTCTGGCTGTATTCCTCGGGTTCCACCGGTGCACCGAAGGGCACGGTGCACACGCAGGCCAGCCTGTACTGGACGGCCGAGCTCTACGGCAAGGCGGTGCTGGGCCTGAAGGACAGCGACACCGTGTTCTCGGCCGCCAAACTCTTCTTCGCCTACGGTCTGGGCAACGGCCTGTCGTTTCCCTTAAGCGTGGGCGCCAGCGTGGTGCTGATGGCCGAACGCCCGACGCCGCAGGCCACGTTCAAACGCCTGGTCGACCACCAGCCCACCGTGTTCTATGGCGCGCCCACCGGCTACGGCGGCATGCTCGCCTCGCCCGACCTGCCAGCCAAAAAAGCGGTGTCGCTGCGCCTGTGTTCTTCCGCCGGCGAAGCGCTGCCGCGCGACATCGGCGAGCGCTGGACCGCGCACTTCGGCTGCGAAATCATCGACGGCATCGGGAGCACCGAGATGCTGCACATCTTTCTCTCCAACCGGCCGGGCGACGTGCGCTACGGCACCACCGGCAAGGCCGTGCCGGGCTACGAGGTGCAGCTGCGCGACGAAGACGGCAGCGTGATCACCGGCCACAACCTGATCGGCGACCTCTACATCCAGGGCCCGAGCGCGGCACTCATGTACTGGAACAACCGCGCCAAGTCGCGCGACACCTTCCAAGGGAACTGGGCCAAGAGCGGCGACAAGTACACCCGCGACCCCGACGGCTACTACACCTACGCCGGCCGCAACGACGACATGCTCAAGGTCAGCGGCATCTACGTCAGCCCCTTCGAAGTGGAGGCCACGCTGGTGCAACACCCTGCCGTGCTCGAAGCCGCCGTGATCGGCAAGAACGACGACGAGGGCCTGACCAAGACCAAGGCCTATGTGGTGCTGAAGGCCGGTGCCCAGGCGACGGAAGCCGAGCTGCAGGCCTTCGTGAAAGAGAAGCTCGCGCCCTACAAATACCCGCGCTACATCGAGTTCATGGCCGAGCTGCCCAAGACCGCCACCGGCAAAATCCAGCGCTTCAAGCTGCGCGAGCTGGAGAACCAGCGCCTGCTCGTGCGCCGTTGAACCCGACGTGAAACCTGCTGATCGGATCGCATGCGCCCACACGGGGAAAACCCCGATCAGACCCTCCTTGTTTTCATTACAAGTCATAACCATACTCATGCCTTCTGAACACAAGACAAGGGGCAGGCAACATGGTTCGTTGGGCAATGGTCGCGTGTGGCTGGTTGATCGCAGCCGGGGCACACGCCAACGATGTGGGCGTGACGCCCACTGAAATCCGCCTCGGCGCTTCGGTGGTTCTGTCGGGCCCGCTGGGTCCGCAGACCGTGCAATACGGCGAAGGCTGACGGCTGCTGTTCGACGCGGTCAATGCCAGCGGCGGCGTGCACGGCCGCAAGATCAGCTACATCACCCTTGACGATGGCTTTGACCCCAAACGCGCCGTGGAAAACACACAGAAGCTGCTGGCCGACAACAAGATTTTCATGGTTTACAACAGCACCGGGACCGCCCAGACCGCGGCCGTTCTCCCCTTGCTCAAGGCGTCGAAAACCATCCTGTTCGGCCCGGTGACCGGCGCTTCGGCGCTGCGCGACAACTTCAACCCCTATGTGTTCCATGTGCGCGCGAGTTACGCCAACGAGTCGGTGCGCATGCTGTCGCAACTCAAGCAGACGGGCGTCACACGGGTCGCCTTCTTCTACCAGGACGACGGCCTGGGCAAGGCCTTGTTGGCCGAAGTGAAGAAGGCCTCGGTGGCGGAAAACCTGCCGCTGGTGGTTGAGGTGAAGGTCGATCCGGCAGCGCCCGACTTCGCCGCAGCCGCGGCGACCACGGCCCAGGCCAACCCGCAAGCCGTCATCGTCGGCACCGCCGGACTCACGTTCACGAACTACGTCAAGGCCCTCCACGCGACCGCCGCGCGCCCGGTGCTGTATGGCTACTCGGTCGCCAACCCGGACGGCATCAACCGCGAACTGAAAGACAAGGCGCGGGGCATCATCCTCGCGCAGATCATGCCCTCGCTGCGCAACAACACGGTGCCCGTGGTCGCCGAATACCTGAAGCTGCATGCCGCCAAGTCACCCGATGTGCCACCCTCGGCCGCGCAGTTCGAGGGCTTCGTCCACGCCCGTTTGCTGGTGGAGGGCCTCAAGCGCACGGGCCGTGAACTGAGCACCGCCAGCTTCATCAAGACCATGGAGGGCACGGGCGAAATCGCCTTCGGGCGTTTCACCGCTCAGTACTCGCCCAAGTCACACAACGGGTCCAACTACGTGGAACTGGCCATCGTCGATGCCGAGGGCCGCCTGCGCTACTGACCCGGCAAGCCTGCGCCGCTGACCGGCGCGGGCGAAAGCAACAGCTTCAGTTCCCGGACCAGTTGGGCCTCGGTGTAGGGCTTGTCCAGGCGCCTCGACACCCCCAGGCGCCGGAACTCTTCCGCCATGGCGTCGTCCATGCGCCCGCTGGTCACCACCACCGCGATGTCGGGCAGCATGCGGCGCAATGCGCGCACGAAGGCCAGGCCGTCCATGCGGGGCATGTGCAGGTCGGTCACGATGGCCCGCAGATGGGACCCGTGCTGCGCCACCTGCAGCAGGCCATCGGCGCCATCGGTGGCGGTGACCACATGGAAGTTCAGACGCTGCAGAACCACCCGTCCCACCTCGCGCAGGGCGGCTTCGTCATCGACGAACAGCACCGATTCGCCCTGCCCGCGGAATTCGCTGGTCGCCACCGGAACAGCGGCCTCATCCGAACGACCTTCTTCGGCCGGCAGATAGACCGCGAACGTCGTGCCCTGGCCGGGCTGGGAATAAACCTGAACGAACCCCGAATGGCTCTTGACGATGCCCAGCACGGTGGACAGCCCGAGGCCAGTGCCCTTGTCCGGGCTCTTGGTGGTGAAGAAGGGGTCGAAGATCCGGTCGAGCAACTCGGGTGGAATGCCTGCGCCCGTGTCGCGCACGCGCAGGGCCACATAGCGGCCAGGCCGCGCATCGACGATGGCGCGGGCATAGGCCGCGTCGAGCTCCACGGGTGATGCCGTGAGGGTGATGCTGCCGCCCTCGGGCATGGCATCGCGGGCATTGACGCACAGGTTCAACAGCACCTGGTGCAGCTGCGTGGCGTCGCCCGACACCGTCGGCAGGTCGGGCGAGCACTCGACCACCAGGCGGATGTTCTTGGGGAAGCTGCCGTTCATCAGGCCCTCCAGCTCCCGGAGCATGCGTTCGGGCGGCAGCGAGGAACGATCCCCTTCCGCGCCTTTGGCGAAGGTGAGCAACTGGCGCACCATGTTGGCGCCGCGCTGGGCGCTGCCCTGGATCATTTCGAACAGCCGGGCCTCCTCGGGGTACTGCTCTTTCAGCATGCCCATGCCCATCAGCACGGGCGCGAGCGCGTTGTTCAGGTCGTGCGCCACACCGCCGGCCAGCGTGCCCAGGCTTTCGAGCCGCTGGGAACGCAGGTGCTGGCGCTCGATCAGCTTCATCTGGGTGATGTTCTCGTGCGAGACCACGACGCGCACTTCGCCCTCGCCAGGGAAGCGCTCCACGCGGCACAGGAACCAGTGCTGGCCGGCCTCCAGCCGCACGCTGTACTCGTGGAGAAATTCCTTCTGCTCGCCCCGTATGACCGCACGGATGCCGGTGGCCACGGGGCGGTTGTCACCGCTCAGCGTGCCGCAGGTGTGGTCGCACGATGCGAGGTAATCCGCCCCCTCAAGGACCAGCGCGGGGTCGCCGAACTCGGTCCATGCGCGGTTGGCTGCCAGGACCACGCCCTGCCCATCGAGGATCACCACGCGTGCGCTCAAGGCGTCGAGCGTGGCGCGGGCAAACCGCTCGCTCTCGATCACGGTCTGGGTCTGCTGGGCGACGCGCTGTTCCAGCTCGCGGTTCAACAGCGAGAGTTCGTGCTCGACGTTCTTGCGCTCGGTGATGTCGAGCCAGTAGCCAATGATCTCGATCGGCTGGCCCGCAGCGTCGCGCACCAGTCGGCGCTGGTCGTGCACCCAGCGGTAGCTGCCATCGCCACGGCGCAGGCGGTATTCGCTGAGGTGTGAGCCCTGCTCCACCACCCAGGGCAGTTCGGCGGCGACCCGCGCACGGTCATCGGGGTGCACCTGGCTCGCGCCCAGTTGGCCATCGCCGGTCAGGTCTTCGGGCCGCATGCCCATCAGTTGCGTGACGTTCGGGCTCACGTACACCGCGGCGTAGGGCGCCGTGGCGGCGCGGGTGTAGATCGCCACCGGGCTGGACGACACCAGGAAGTTCAGCCGCGATTCGCTGGCGCGCAGCACCGCCTCGGCCGCCTTCATGTGGCTGATGTCGGTCTGGATCACGATGTACTGGTACGGAACGCCCTCGGCGTTCAGGAACGGCGTGATCGTGGTTTTCACCCAGTAGGGGCTGCCGCCCTTGCGCCGGCAGCAGATTTCGCCGTGCCACACCCGCCCCGAGGCGACTTCGCGCCAGATGTCGCGCGCAAAACCGCCTGGCTGCTCGTGCGTGCGCAGGAGGCGGCAGTGCTGCCCCAGCAGCTCCTCGCGGCTGTAGCCGCTGATCTGGCAGAACAGGTCGTTGGCGTAGAGCAGCTGCCCCGTGCGGTCCGCGACGCTGACGATGGCGTGGTGGTCCAGCGCCAGGTGTTCGCGCTCGCGTTCGTAGAGCGTGGTCTGTAGGCGTTCGCGCAGGGCGCTGTTCTGCCGCGCACGCCGCGCGCGCGCACTCACCGCCGCCACCAGGTGGTCGGACCGCACCGGTTTGACGAGGAAGTCGTCGCCCCCCAGATTGAGCGCCAGCAGTTGCTGGGTCGGGTCGGTCTCGGCCGAAAGAAACAGCACCGGCAGGTGCAGATAGGCGTCGCGTTCGCGCAGCGCTGCGGCCAGCTCGGGGCCGCTGGCCTCGGGCATGTACACGTCGAGCAACAACACGTCGGGCTGGAACCGGTCGAGCTCGTGCAGGGTCTGCAAGGGCTGCGACAGGGAATGCACCTCCATGCCGGCCGCGCGCAACACGCTGGCCTGGGCTTGCAGCAGCAGGGGATCGTCGTCCACCAGCAGCACCCGGTAAGGCTGCGCTGGCTGGCGCCCGGTGAGCGCGTCCAGCAGATTCACCAGCCGGCCCGCTTCCAGGGGCTGGGTCAGCGTGCGGGTGATGCCGGCGCGCGAGGCTGCCAGGCGCACCGGCAGGTCGTCGTCCGCCAGCGCGAGCACCACGGGAATGCGGCCGTGCTGGCCCAGGCCCAACGCCTTGACCAGCGAGGCGCCGACCGGATCGTTCTCCGGGAACACCATGTCCAGCACCACCGCCGCCGGTGGCACCGCAAGAGCGGTGTTCAAGGCCTCGCGCAGACCGGCCATGTCGGGCAACACACGCACCCGGTAACCGGCGCCCGACAGGCCCTGGCGCAACCGGTCCGCCTGAGCCGCGTCGGTTTCAACCAGATAGATCCAGGGCATGGCATCGGGGCGCAGGGGCTCCTCCGCCGGCATGGCGCCGGGCGCCACCTGACCCAACAGCGTCTGACCCAGACCCACCAGACGCAGCAGCCCCTCGCACACCTGTTGCCACTCGCCCTCGCTGGGCGCGTCACCCGCGCCCGGGCCACGGATCAGCTCGTTCAGCGGTTGCTCCGCCTGACGCGCGGCGTCGGACAAGGTCGGCATGCCAAAAACGCCCGCTGTCCCGCTCAGGCTGTGCACCACGCGGTGCAGCGCCTCGGCATCGGCCGGGTCCCAGTGCTGGGGTGAAAGCCGTTCGAACAGGGTTTCGATGCTGCCCAGCCGGGTGGGCAACTGCTCGGTGAACTGCCGACGCAATTCGGCCAAAGCCACAGAAGCCGCGCCTGGCCGGTCCTGGATGCCTGAATCAGTCATGTCGGTCCTCCCACAGGCGGCGCACCTGGGCCGCCAGCGTCATCGGGTCAAAAGGTTTGGGAATCACGGCCAGCGCGCCCAGCGCTTTGTAGTGCTGCACTTCCTGCGGTTGCACCTTGGCCGTCATGAAGATCACCGGCACGCTGGCCAGCGGGGGCAGCGCGCGCAGGGCCTTGAAGGTGCCCGGGCCGTCCATGCCGGGCATCATCACGTCGAGCAACACGAGGTCGGGGGCGAAGGCCGGCGCCTCGCGCACGGCCTGCTCGCCGGACGAACACACCCGCACCTGGAAGCCGCCCACCATCTCCAGCGCGATGCGCGCCACGGCCTGGATGTCGGGTTCGTCTTCGACATACAGAATGCGTTGCAGTGTGTTCATGGCGTGGTTCCTTCCGGCGCGCCGCAAGGTTCGGGCGGCGTGATGGCATCGAGCAGTTGGCGCGGCGAGACGCTGGATTTGCGCAGCACCGCGTCCACCCACTGCCCGTCGCCGGGCACCTCGTCGCCTCCGGTCAACACCACCACGCGCGCGCCGGGCTGCTGTTCGCGGATGGCGGGCAACAGGCTCCAGCCCGATTCGTTCGGCAGGGTGAGGTCGAGGATCACCGCGTCGAAGCGCTCCAGCGCCACCCGGGCGCGGGCCTCGCGCAGGGTGGTGGCGTGTTCAAAGTCGAAGCGGTCGCCCGCCATGGCGCGCACCACCTGGTGCGTGTCGGCGTCGTCTTCCACGTGCAGCACCCGGGGGTTCGATGGTTTGGTCACCGCCACCCGCTCTTCGAGCAGGCTCAACAGGCGGGACTGGTCCAGGGGTTTGGCGAGCCACTCGACACCGGGAAATTCAGCGCCGTTGGCCCGCTGACCCTCTTGCATCCGGGCCGAGATCACGATGATGGGCAACCGCGCGGTGGCCGGTCGCGCGCGCAGCTCGCGGATGATCTGCTGGCCATCGGTATCGGGCAGCCGCAGGTCCAGCGTCACGGCCGCATAGCGGTTCTGGAGCGCCAGCGCCATCGCCTGGGCGCCGCTGGCGGCCGAATCCACCGCGTACCCGGCGCGCTGGAGCATCTGGCTCAGCAGGCGGCCCACATCGGGGTCGTCCTCCACCACCAGGATGCGCGGTGCGCCGGGCTGGGCTACCGGCGAGGTCCCCGGCTCGCTCAGGGGCAACAGCGTGTGCCACAGCGGGAGATCGAAGAAGAAACAGGCGCCCTGGCCCTCCTGTGATTCAAAGCCCATGCTGCCGCCCATGCGTTCAATCAGTTCGCGGGAAATCGCCAGACCCAGCCCGGTGCCGCCTTTTTGCCGCGTGTCCGACGCGTCGGCCTGCGAAAACTTCTGGAAGATGCTGGCCTGGAAGCTGGCAGGAATGCCGGCGCCGTGGTCCCGCACCTCCACCCGCACCGCCTCGCCGCGCCGCCGCACGGCCACCTCCACCTGCGCCCCCTCGGGCGAGAATTTCGCGGCATTGGACAGCAGGTTGGCCAACACCTGCTGCAGGCGCTGGGCGTCCACCCAGACCCGCAAGCCATCGATCCGCTGGCTCAGCACGTAGCGCACCTTGTACGGTTCTGCATAGGCCTGGTTCTCCACCAGCGCCTGCTCCAGCAAGGGCATCAGCTCCAGCGCGCGTATGTCGAAGTGCAGCTTGCCGACCATGAGTTTTTCCATGTCCAGCAGGTCGTTGATCAGGTAGGACAGCCGCTGGCTGTTCTTCTTGGCAATGCCCACCATGTCCTCGACCTGCGGCGACAACGGACCCACAGCCCCGCCGGCGATCAGACCCAGCGCCCCGCTGATGGCCGTCAAAGGCGTGCGCAACTCGTGGCTCACGGTGCTGATGAACTCGGACTTCACCCGGCTGGCGCGCTCGGCTTCGTCCTTCGCCAATTGCATGTCCATCGTTCGCTGCTCCAGGAACAGGCGCTCGCGCCGCAGGGCGATGTCGCGTGCCTGGATCTCAGCGAGCATGTGGTTGAAGTGGTCCACCAGCGTGCCGATCTCGTCGTTGTGGGCCTTGGTCGCGCGGATCGCATAGTCCTGCTCGCGGGACACCCGGTGGGTCACCTGCGCCAGCGCCAGGATCGGGTCGGTGACGATGCGGCGCAGGCGCATCCCGAAATACACCGCCAGTGCCGCGAGCAAGGCACCCAGCAGCACCATCGCCGCCTGCCCCGCCAGGATGTCGAGCCAGATGTGCAGCAGGTGCGCGGACAGTTCGATGCGCCCCACGGTCTGCCCACCATCGGCCATCTCGTGGTGGACCTCCAGCGTGGTGGGCAACACGGTCAGCACCAGGCGTTCGAGCAGCCCCCCATCGTGGTCTTGCCGGGGGAACTGGACCTGCGCGAACAGCCCGCCCTGCGTGTCAAGCAGGCGCACAGTGTCGATTTCTTCCTTCGCCGCCAGCGCCGACAAGGTCACCCCCGCGCTCTCGGGGTCGTCGAAAGCGAGCGCGGCCCGGCTGTTTTCGCCCACCACCACCGCCAGCGCGAGCAGTTGCACCCGGGTGTCGTGGTAGCGCGAAAAGGCGCTGCCGATGCTGAACACCAGGGCCGTCGCCAGCACGGCGAGCAGGGTGTTGAAGGCCAGCAACAAGCCCAGCTTGCGCACGATGGAGAGGTCGCGCCACTTCATTGCAGCACCTTGCCCGCGAGCTTGAGCATCTGGCTGTTGAGCAGCAGGCCGGCGCGCTGGGCCGCCGCCAGGTTGACGTCGAAGCGCACCCGGCTGGCCTCGATACGCAAGCCGATCATGCCCCCGGCCTGCACGAACCCGGGCAGGTCGCCCACCGTGAGCACCGGCGCGTTGCCCAGGCCACGCAGCAGCGTCTCCAGGCGGTGCGCGTCGCCCTCGGCGAGGAACAGCACGTCGCACTGTCGACCGTGGGTCGACACCGCGCCAGGAACAATCTCCAGCACCCGACCGCCCACCGCCCGGCCCTGCAGCAGCGCAAGCTGCCCCTGCAAGGCCTGCGACCCGGTGCTGCACAACCTCAGCGGTGCGTTGGCGGCGTCCCCGCCCCCAGGCCACTGGGTGAACTTGATGAAGTTGGCGACAAAGCCGGCCTTGACCGCGTGCTCGCTGACCGACTGCGCCAAGGCCCCCGCGGTCAGCCCGCTCAGAAGCAGCAGGGCGCACAGCACCCGTCGGGCGCCGGGCGTGCGGGGGGCAGTCACAACAGGCCTCCATGGGACACGTTCCATCAGAAACGGACCTCCATCTTGAGGCGGATGCTGCGGCCGTCTTGCGGCAGCTCCGTGATCCAGTTGCCTTCGGGAAGCGGCTGCCGGTGGGCCTGGTCAAACAGGTTGTAGACGCCCAGCGAGACCGACACCCCGGGCGCCCAAGGGCTGGCGGTGAGGTACAGGTTGGACAGACCATGCCCGGGCAGACGCGCACCGTTGACACCGCGCCGGTCGCTTTCCAGCTGCCACTCGTAGCCCAGGCGCAGCCCCGCGGCGGGCAACGGGGTTGAAAAATGCAGTTTGCCCAGCCAGTGCGGTGAATTGGCCAGGCCCTCGCCCTGGACAAACCGCGCCTGCTGGTGCGTGAGGCTGGCACGCAGCCGCCCACCCCAGTCCCAGGTCTTGTCGGCCGAGAGTTCGAGCCCGGTGGCCTTCGCGCGCGGCCCGGAAACGAACATCCACGTCTCTTTGTCCACGACGATCAGATCCTTCAGCGACCACTGGTACAGCGCCCCTCGAACGCTCAGATCGGACGCCACACGGTGGTCCACCACCAGCTCCAGCGTGTCAATGACCTCGCTGTCGACGGCGGGCAACTGCGTCTGGGATCCGTCCTCGAAATACAGCCAATCGCGTTCCGACGCATTCGGTGCCCGGTGGGCACGACCGGCCATCAGCTTGAACGTGGAAGCCGGCGCGGCTTGCCAGATCAGCGCCGCCCGCGGACTCGACTCGGTGCCGTTGACGCTGTTGCGGTCGACGCGCAGCCCCAGGGTGGCCACCAGCGTCTCCGACATGCGCCATTCGTCCTGGACGTACACACCCGCGCGCCAGCCCGAATTGGGAAAGTCCGGAGCGATATCCTGGCGCGGGTTGTCCTGCAGCTCCACCCCCACCATCAGCTTGTGCGCCGGCAGCGCCGTGGACAAGAGGCGCAACTCACCGCCGCGAAAGGAACTCGCGCCAGCGAACGCATAGATCGAATCGTCATAGACGGCGTCAGCGTCAAAACGGTACTCCCCCAGGAACGCCCTCGCCAGCAACTGCAGTGAGGCATCCGCCAGCGGGCCCTGGTACTGCAGCTGCGTGAGCAGATAGCGGTCCCGGATGAACTGGTCCGGCGCCAGCGGTTGAGCGCCAGCCGTCGCCGTGGGGTCGCCTTTCCTTCGATCGCTGTGGATCAGCTCGAACGACCAGGGACCCTTCGTCATGCGCGCGAAGAACTCCTTGTCGCGCTCACCGTCCATGTCGGTGGCCATGCCCGCGATGCCTTCGCCATAGTCGTAGAAGCGGTTTTCGCCACGGGCACGCAGGTGGGAAGCGGACACCAGCACATCCAGCCCGTTGTCGAGCTGGCGGCCCACGCTGACCCGGCCCTGCCGCATGCGTTGCGGGCTTTGCAGCGCCGCCGTCAGCTCCGTGCCGCCGATGCCCGCACCGTCGCGGGTGACCACATTGACCACGCCAAAAAGGGCGTTCTGGCCGTACACCGCGCCGCCCGGACCCGGGATGTATTCGATGCGCTCGATCAGATCCAGATCCAGCGGAAACTCATGCCCCAGGGTGGCGCCGTCGTAGGTGGCCTCGTTGACGCGGTTGCCGTTGATGGTGACGAGCACCCGCACATTGAGGTCACCCGGCTGGCTCAGCCCCCGGGTGCCCAGGTAGGTGTACTGGCGGTCGTAGGTGCTGTGCACGCCGGGCAGGCTGGACAGGGCCTCGGCCAGGGTGCGCCAGCCAAAGGTCCGGATGTCCTCGCGGGTGATGACGCTGACCGCGGCCGCCACCTCGCTCTGCTTTTGCTGGTACTTGGAGGCACCCACCACGGTGATCTCCATCAGCTGCTCCAGGCTCAGCATGGCCATGTCGGTGGCCGCCCGGGCCGGAAAGACCGCCGCCAGGGCCAGGCCCAAGGCCAGCAAACGGGAGGGCTTGACGCCGCGCGCCCGTCCGCCGGGCCACCGGGTATTCAACAGGCCGCCGGTGGGTGGTGTGGAAGTGGCGTGCATGGCGGGGAGCGGGCAACCGCAGTGTCGGGGGAGGTTGATGCAATCGATTTCCCCAGGTTATCGGTCGCCGGGCGACATTCTGAAGCGGGTGGCCACGGATCAGCGCGCACAGCAGCGCCTCCGCATCGCCGACGGGTGTCCGTCTGGCGGCTGAAGAAGGCTAGGGGTTTGAGTGAGGTCGAGGGCCCTAGAAGCGGGCCGCGCCACAGTGGCAACGGCCACCGTAGATCTTTGGTATCACGGATCCCCGTGACACCCGTTGGTCAATCCGCTGAGCCGCTCAGGTTTCCTTGGATATCTTGATGCTCGGGAACTTGCTGGAGAAGTCCTTGGCCTGCTTCGCGATCTTGATCGCCACCTGCCGCGCCACGGTCTTGTAGAGCGTGGCGATCTCGCCCTCGGGGTCGGACACCACGGTGGGGCGGCCACTGTCGGCCTGCACGCGGATGCTCATGTTCAGCGGCAGCGCGCCCAGGTAGTCCATGCCGTATTCGGCCGCCATTTTCTTGCCGCCATCGACGCCAAAAATGTGCTCGGTGTGGCCGCAGTTGGGGCAGCAGTACACCGCCATGTTCTCGACGATGCCAAGGATGGGCACGCCCACCTTTTCAAACATCTTGATGCCCTTGCGCGCGTCGAGCAGGGCGATGTCCTGCGGCGTGGTCACGATCACCGCGCCCGTGAGCGGCACGCGCTGGGAGAGCGTGAGCTGGATGTCCCCGGTGCCGGGCGGCATGTCGACGATCAGGTAATCCAGGTCTTTCCAGTTGGTCTGGCGCAGCAGTTGCTCCAGCGCCTGCGTGGCCATGGGGCCGCGCCAGATCATGGCCTCGTCCTTGTCGACCAGGAAACCGATGGAGATCACCTGCACGCCATAGTTCTCCAGCGGCTCCATGGTTTTGCCGTCGGCGCTCTCGGGCCGGCCCTCGATGCCCATCATCATGGGCTGGCTGGGGCCGTAGATGTCGGCGTCCAGAATGCCGACCTGGGCGCCCTCGGCGGCCAGCGCCAGCGCCAGGTTGACCGCCGTGGTGCTCTTGCCCACGCCGCCCTTGCCCGAGGCCACGGCAATGATGTTCTTCACGCTGGGCAGCAGCTGCACGCCGCGCTGCACCGCGTGCGGAATGATCTTGCTGGTCATGTTGATCGACACGTTCTCCACACCGGCCACGCCCTTGGCGGCGGCGATCAGTTCGCGGCGCAGCGCCGGGATCTGGCTCTTGGCCGGATAACCCAGCTCCACGTCGAACGACACGTCGCCGTACTGTTCGTTCAGATTCTTCAGCGCTTTGGTGGACACAAAGTCCTTGCCCGTGTTCGGATCGGTCACGGTCTGCAGGGCATTGAGCAGCGCTTGTTGGTCGACAGCCATCGAGAGGTCTCCAGAGGGGGAAAAACGTGGGGGATGTGCAGAAGTCGCCCGAAGTCTAACGCTCCGCTGCCACCCCCATCGGCGCCTGGACAAGCACACAGCGGGCGTGAGGGCTTGGCGCGGCACGCCCGCGCAACCGGGGCCGCCTAAAATCACCGGTTCCCCTGAAAGAAAGCCCCTTGCCATGAGCCCGCGTCGCCTGTTCGTCACCACCGCCCTGCCCTACGCCAACGGTCATTTCCACATCGGCCACATCATGGAATACATCCAGGCCGACATCTGGGTGCGGTTCCAGCGCATGCAGGGGCACGAGGTGCACTTCGTCTGCGCCGACGACGCGCACGGCGCGCCGATCATGATTGCGGCCGAAAAGGCCGGCAAAACGCCGCAGCAGTTTGTGGCCGACATCGCCTCGGGCCGCAAACCCTACCTGGACGGTTTTCACATCGGTTTCGACAACTGGCACAGCACCGACGGCCCCGAGAACCACGAACTGGCGCAAGACGTGTACCGCGCGCTCAAGGCCAACGGCCTGATCGAGACCCGCACCATCGAACAGTTCTTCGACCCCGAAAAGAACATGTTCCTGCCCGACCGCTTCATCAAGGGCGAGTGCCCCAAGTGCGGCACCAAAGACCAGTACGGCGACAACTGCGAAAACTGCGGTGCGGTCTACGCGCCGACCGATCTGAAAAACCCCTACTCGGCGCTCTCCGGTGCGGTGCCGGTGCTCAAACAATCGGACCACTTCTTCTTCAAGTTGTCCGACCCGCGCTGCATGGCCTTTCTGGACCAGTGGACGCAGAGCGGCGCGGTGCAGCCCGAGGTGCTGAACAAGATCAGCGAGTGGATTGAGCCCGGCGAAGACGGCAAACCCAAGATGGGCGACTGGGACATCAGCCGCGACGCACCCTACTTCGGCATTCAAATCCCGGACGCACCGGGCAAGTACTTCTACGTCTGGCTGGACGCGCCCATCGGCTACCTGGCTTCTCTGAAGAACTATTTCGGCAAAACAGGCCGCGACTTCGATGCCTTCATGGCCGACCCGAGCACCGAGCAGTTCCACTTCATCGGCAAAGACATCATCACCTTCCACACCCTGTTCTGGCCCGCGATGCTGAAGTTCAGCGGCCGCAAGGTGCCCAACGCGGTGTTCGTGCACGGCTTCCTGACCATCAACAACGGCGAGAAGATGAGCAAGAGCCGGGGCACCGGCCTGAACCCGCTCAAATACCTGGAGCTCGGCATGAACCCCGAGTGGCTGCGTTATTACCTGGCCGCCAAGCTCAGCGGCAAAAACGAAGACATCGATTTCAACCCCGAAGACTTCATGCTGCGGGTCAACAGCGATCTGGTGGGCAAGTTCATCAACATCGCCTCGCGCGCGGCCGGTTTCATCGCAAAGCGCTTCGACGGGAAGCTGGGCGAAGTCTCGGCCGATGGCGACGCCCTGCTGGACCACCTGGAAGTGGCCGCCCCGAGCATCACCGAGCTCTACGCCGAACGTGAATACGGCAAGGCGTTGCGCGAAATCATGCTGCTGGCCGACCGTGTGAACGCCTACGTGGACCAGAACAAACCCTGGGAACTGGCCAAGAAGGAAGGCATGGAAGGCCGGCTGCACGACGTGTGCACCACCTGCATCGAAGCCTTCCGCCTGCTCACGCTCTACCTCAAGCCCGTGCTGCCCGCGCTGGCCAAAGACGTGGAAGCCTTCCTGAACACCGAGCCGCTGCAGTTCGCCGACGCCACCCGCTTGCTCGGCGCAGGCCACACCATTGGCGCCTACCAGCACCTGATGCAGCGCGTGGACGTGAAGCAGCTCGACGCGCTCTTCGAACCCCCGCCGGCCCCCGCCGTGGAGCTGGTGGTACCCGGCGGCGAACCCATCGCCGACACGATCTCCATCGACGACTTCGCCAAGATCGATCTGCGCATCGCGTTGATCGTCAACTGCGAAGCCGTGGAGGGCTCCACCAAGCTGCTGCGCCTCACGCTGGACGTGGGCGAAGGCCGCACGCGCAACGTCTTCAGCGGCATCGCGAGCATGTACAAGCCCGAAGACCTGGTCGGCAAGCTCACCGTGATGGTGGCCAACCTGGCACCGCGCAAGATGAAGTTCGGCGTCAGCGAAGGCATGGTGCTCGCGGCCAGCCACGCCGACGAAAAGGCCCAGCCTGGCATCCACATCCTCAACCCCTGGCCGGGCGCCACGCCGGGCATGCGCATCCACTGATCCCCCCGCAGACCCGAGCATGTTCGAACCCATCCGAGGCTTCACCAGCCTGCAGCGCACGCCGCAGGCCGACCTGAAGCTCGGCACCGTGCTGGCCTTCGTGGCGGGTGCCGCCAACGCGGGCGGTTTTCTGGCGGTGGGGCAGTACACCTCCCACATGACGGGCATGGTTTCGTCGTTTGGCGACCACCTGGTGCTCGGACAGTTCGTGCTCGCAGGAGCGGGCCTGGTGGCGGTGATGTCCTTCCTGTTCGGCGCCATGAGCACCGCCTGGATCGTCAACTGGGGCATGCGGCTGCGGCTGCGCAGCGCCTACGGTCTGCCCCTGCTACTCGAGGCGGCACTGCTGCTGGTGTTTGGCCTGTTCGGCGCTGCCATGAACCTGTGGCACACCGTGTTCTTGCCGGTCACGGTGGTGCTGCTCTGCTACATCATGGGCCTGCAGAACGCGGTGATCACCAAGATCTCGCAGGCGCGCATCCGCACCACCCACGTGACCGGCCTTGTCACCGACCTGGGCATCGAGCTGGGCAAGCTGCTCTACGTGAACCGCCACCCGGAGATGCAGCCGGTGCGCGCAGATCGTGACCGGCTGCGGGTGCACGCACAGCTGGTGCTCAGTTTTCTGGTGGGCGGGATCGTGGGTGCGCTCGGCTTCAAAAACCTGGGCTACATCAGCACCGTGCCGCTGGCGCTGATGCTCTTGCTGCTGGTGATGCGGCCGCTGCTGGACGACTGGCAGCGCCTGCGCGCCGCTTGAGCCAAGCTCAGCGCCCTCGGTCGAGATCGGGGTCTCGCACGCTCATGGTGGACAGCACCCGCAGGTCGGGGTTGGAAATCACCGTGAACACCTTGCTGTCGCTCTCGTTCGGCCCATCGCGGTAACGCCAGTCGTGGTGGGTCTCTTTCTTGAGATCGTAGGTGGTGATCTTCATCGGTTTGCCCAGCAGCTTGCGCACGGCTTCCATGGGCATGCCCGGTTCGATCAGCGCAAAGTTGCGCTCGGTCAGCACCTGGCGCAGCGCGGCCATCTTGCCGTCCGGACCGATGGTGATCTGGTAGTTCTGGTAACCCACGGGCTGGCGGTTGTATTCATACACCTGCGCACCATCGGGCCCTTCCCACACCGCCTCGGGCTGTCCGAAACGCTCGCGCACATCTTCTTCGGTCGAGACGCCCTCTTCCAGCTCGCCGATCGCCTGCTGATCGCAGGCGGTCAACAGCAGCGCGGCAGAAAGTGCCAGCGCCCAGCGTGCCGGATGGCGCGTGAAATGCATCAACGGGTGTGTCATGAGAGCACCAGATCAGGGCAAAAACTCAGTGTAAACCCCCATCTCCACGCGATCAGCCTGTAAGCTGAGCCATCCGTTGCCAACGGTAACATTTCAAGATGCTGAAACACCTGCCCCCACTGGCGCCCTTCCGGCCTCGACTGATACAGGACATCAAGGGCTACAACGGCGAAAAACTGGCCAAGGACATGGGCGCGGGTGCCACGGTCGGCATCGTGGCGCTGCCGCTGGCCATGGCCTTTGCCATCGCCAGCGGGCTCAAGCCCGAGGCGGGCCTCTGGACCGCCATCATCGCGGGCTTCCTGATTTCGGCTTTGGGCGGCACTTCGGTGCAGATCGGCGGCCCGGCAGGCGCGTTCATCGTCATCGTCTACGGCATCGTCGAGCGCTACGGCGTCGCCAACCTGCTGATCGCCACGGCGAGCGCTGGCGTGTTGTTGTTTCTCATGGGCCTGTTCCGATTGGGCTCGCTGGTGCGCTATGTGCCAGTGAGCGTGGTGATCGGCTTCACCAACGGCATCGCGGTGCTGATTGGTTTGTCGCAGGTACGCGACTGGCTGGGGCTGGACATTGCCAAGATGCCCGGTGACTTCTTCAGTCAGATCGGCACGCTCAACCAGCACCTGCACAGCTTCAACCCCTACGCCTTCGGCCTGGGCACGCTGTGCGTGATTGGCCTCTTCATCTGGCCTCGTCTGTGGGCTGTGGATTCGCAGTTTCGCCGCCAGCTCGACCAGATCGACACTGTGAGTGCGCTCAAAGCCACATCGCGACTGCCGGCGCCGGTCGTGGCACTGATCACGCTCTCGCTCGCCGCTTGGGCCCTGAGCCTGCCAGTGGAAACCATTGGCAGCCGATTTGGCGGCATTCCCCAGGGCGTGCCGGCGTTCGAGTTGCCCGCGTTTTCCTGGGAGACCGTGCGCCTGCTGGTCACGCCCACGCTCACCATCGCGCTGCTCGGTGCCATCGAGTCGCTGTTGTGCGCGCGCGTGGCCGACCAGCTCAGCAACACCCCCAAGCACGACCCCAATCAGGAGCTCATGGCGCAAGGCATCGCCAACCTGGTGGTGCCCTTCTTCGGCGGCATGCCGGCCACCGGCACCATCGCGCGCACGGTGACCAACATCCGCTCGGGCGCGGTCTCGCCAGTGGCCGGCATCGTGCACGCGGCGACGCTCGCCGCCGTGGTGTTGATCGCCGCGCCGCTGGCCCAGCACATTCCGTTGGCGGTGCTGGCCGGTGTGCTGCTGTTCGTGGCCTGGAACATGGGCGAATGGCGCGAGTTCGGCCGCCTCAAGCACTTCAGCAACCACTACCGGCTGATGATGGTGTCCACCTTCCTGGTCACCATCATTTTCGACCTCACGGTGGCGGTGGAGCTGGGCCTGGTCATGGCCTGTTTTTTGTTCGTTCGGCGGCAGAGCGACATCTTCCGGGCCGATGTGCTGGCCCGCCATCCCAACCAGCTGACCTACCGGCTCTATGGTTCGCTCTTCTTTGGCGCTGTCGCCAAAATAGACCCCATCGTCGTCGCCATCGAAAGTGGCCCGTCGGGTGTGAACCTCATGCTCGACGCCAGCCAGCTGATCTCGCTGGACACCACCGGGCTGGATGCCCTGGAACAGCTGCACAAGACGGTGGAGAGGCGCGGTGGCCACATGGGCATGGTCGGTTTGAACCCGCAGCCCAAGTCACTGATCGAGCGTTCCGGCTTTCACCGCCGGCTCCACACCTGCCAATGAGGCCGCCAGGACCGGCGCCCGGGCGCCTGGCCCGGTAAAATCGCCATCTTTCGCCCACAGCGCTTTGCGCACTGCCCGCCATGTCCTTCTTTGCCCGCCCGCACTACACCTCTGACGCGACGCAGTTCATCGACCAGCTGAAGGCCGATCACCCCGAACTGGAGCAGGCGCAGCGAGACGGCCGTTCGCTGCTGTGGGACAAGCAGATCGACCGCGACTTCCAGATCAAGGCCGTGCAAGCCCAAGTGCCCCAGCAGCCCTACGTCTACCAGACCGGCTCGGACCACGCCTGATCCGCCTGCGGCAAACCGCTTGATGAGCAACGAGGCCAGCACGCTCGATGCGGCCCCTGAGGGGCTGGACGCGTTGCTGCCGGCGGTTGTCGACCAGGTGGCGCTCGCCCGCCTGTACGGAGAGCCGCTGTTCTCCATGCCGAGGGACCTGTACATCCCGCCCGATGCGCTGCAGGTGTTCCTCGAAGCCTTCGAAGGTCCGCTGGACCTGCTGCTCTACCTGATCCGCAAGCAGAACTTCAACATCCTCGACATCCCGATGGCGGCGGTCACCCGCCAGTACCTGAGCTACGTGGACGAGATCCGCGCCAGCAACCTTGAGCTGGCAGCCGAGTACCTGCTGATGGCTGCGATGCTGATCGAGATCAAGTCGCGGATGCTGCTGCCGCCCAAGAAGACGGCCGAGGGCGAAGAAGCCGAAGACCCGCGAGCCGAACTCGTGCGCCGCCTGCTCGAGTACGAGCAGATGAAGCTGGCCGCACAGCGCTTGTCGGAAATGCCGCAATACGGCCGGGATTTCCTGCGCGCGCAGGTGTACGTCGAGCAGGCGCTGGCCCCGCGTTTTCCCGACGTGAGCGCCATCGACCTGCAAAGCGCCTGGCGCGACATCATGAAGCGCGCCAAGCTCGTTCAGCACCACAAGATCAGCCGCGAAGAGCTCTCGGTGCGCGAACACATGAGCATCGTGTTGCGCCATTTGCAGGGTCGAAAGTTCGTCGAGTTCGGCGAACTGTTCGACCCCTCGCGCGGCCAGCAGGTGCTGGTCGTGACCTTCATCGCCATGCTGGAACTGGCCAAGGAAACGCTGATCGAGCTGACCCAGGCCGAGGCTTTTGCGCCGATCTACGTCAGGCTCGCCTACACCCCGAATTGATGAGAGCCCCCACACTCCGCCGCTGCGCGGGTCGCTGCTCCAAGGGGGCGCGTTTCGCCTTGGGGCGGCCCGACGGCGAAACATCCCCCAATTGCGCCTTCAATGAAAGAAGTCTCCCATGAGCGCCCACCATTCCTTTGACGTCCTCATCATCGGCAGCGGCCTGGCCGGCCTCACGGCAGCCCTCAAGCTCGCGCCCACCCACCGCGTCGCGGTGGTCACCAAACGCGGCATCTCCGACGGATCGAGCAACTGGGCTCAAGGCGGCATCGCTGCGGTGCTGGCCGAAGGCGACAGCTACGCCTCCCATGTGGACGACACTCTGGTGGCCGGCGCCGGTCTGTGCGACCTAGAGGCCACGCAGTTCACGGTGGAAAACGCCCCGGGCGCCATTGCGTGGCTGCAGGAACTGGGTGTGCCCTTCTCCACCGAAAACGGCGAGCTGCACCTGACCCGTGAAGGTGGCCACACCCACCGCCGCATCGTGCACGCCACCGACGCCACGGGCGCGGCCGTGCACACCACGCTCAGCAAGCTGGCGCGTGCCACCCCCGGCATCACGTTCTTCGAGAACCACATGCTGGTCGATCTGATCACCGACGCCAAACTGCCAGGCCACAAGGCCGGCAACGGATCGGTGCGATGCCACGGGGCCTATGTGCTGGACGTGGACCGGGACGATGTCGAAACCTTCAGCGCACCCCACACCATCCTGGCCACCGGTGGGGCGGGCAAGGTGTATCTCTACACGACCAACCCGGACACCGCCACCGGCGACGGCATCGCGGCCGGCTGGCGCGCGGGCTGCCGCGTCGGCAACATGGAGTTCATCCAGTTCCACCCGACCTGCCTGTACCACCCCAACGTCAAGAACTTCCTGATCACCGAAGCCGTGCGTGGTGAAGGCGGACAACTGAAGCTGCCGCCCCACCTCGGCGGTCATCGCTTCATGCACGACCACGATCCGCGCGCCGAGCTTGCACCGCGCGACATTGTGGCCCGCGCCATCGACTACGAGATGAAGCGCCACGGCCTGGACTGCGTGCACCTGGACATCTCGCACCAGAGCCCCGAGTTCCTGAAGGAACACTTCCCCAACATCCTGGCACGCTGTGCCGAGTTGGGCATCGACATCACCAAGGAGCCGATTCCCGTGGTGCCCGCAGCGCACTACACCTGCGGCGGCGTGGTGACCGATCTCGAAGGACATACCGACCTCGAGGGCCTGTACGCCGTCGGGGAAACCACCTGCACCGGCCTGCACGGCGCCAACCGCCTGGCCAGCAATTCGCTGGTGGAGTGCATGGTGTTCGCCCAGGCTGCCGTGAAAGCCATCCAGACGGCGGCCGTGGCCGCCAGCCCCGACATTCCCCTGTGGGACGACAGTCGCGTCACCGACGCCGACGAACAGGTCGTGATCTCGCACAACTGGGACGAGCTGCGCCGCTTCATGTGGGACTACGTGGGCATCGTGCGCACCAACAAGCGCCTGGAGCGCGCCGCGCACCGCATCACGCTGTTGCAGCGCGAAATTCACGAGTTTTACGCCCAGTTCCACGTCACCCGTGACCTGCTGGAGCTGCGCAACCTGGTCCAGGTGGCCGATCTGATCGTGATGTCGGCCATGCTGCGGCACGAAAGCCGCGGCCTGCACTTCAGCCGCGACTACCCCGATCTGCTGCCCGAAGCCAAACCGACCATTCTCGTGCCGCCCGCGAGGTGACGCAGCCACCGAGGGGGCTGCTCCGGCCACCAGTCGGCAGTGGCGTGCTACTCACGCTAAAGTAGCGGGATGATCACCCAAGCCGAATCCGGCAGCTCCAAACGCCCCGTGAAGTCCTCTCAGCCTGCCGCGAGTGCGGCGGCCGCGAGCTTCGCTGCGCTCGTGGGCAAGCTGGACTACCTCGGCCCGAGTGACATCGACAGCATCCGCAAGGCCTACCGCTTCGCCGACGAGGCCCACCTGGGCCAGTTGCGCAAGAACGGCGATCCCTACATCACCCACCCGATCGCGGTGGCTGCCCAATGCGCCGAATGGAAGCTGGACGCACAGGCCCTGATGGCCGCGCTCATGCACGACGCCATGGAAGACTGTGGCGTCAGCAAGGCCGAACTGGTCGAGCGCTTTGGTGCACCGGTGGCCGACCTGGTGGACGGCCTGACCAAGCTGGAAAAACTGGCCTTCGACACACGTGAACAGAACCAAGCCGAGTCGTTCCGGAAGATGCTCCTGGCCATGGCCAAGGACGTGCGGGTCATCCTCATCAAGCTGGCCGACCGCACGCACAACATGCGCACCATGGGCGACATGCCGCGCGACAAATGGCAACGCATCAGCAGCGAAACCCTCGAGATCTACGCCCCCATTGCCCATCGGCTGGGACTCAATTTCACCTACCGCGAATTGCAGGACCTGGCCTTCCGTTTTCTGCACCCGTGGCGTTATGAGGTCCTGTCCAAGGCCCTGAACAAGTCGCGCAACCGCCGCAAGGACCTGATCAATCGGGTGCAGCGCGAGGTTGAGTCGGTGTTTTCCCGTCATGCCATGCCGGTGCGCATCGTGGGTCGCGAAAAGACGCTGTATTCGGTCTACCGCAAGATGGACACCAAGCACCTGTCGTTTTCGCAGGTGACCGACATCTACGGCTTCCGCATCGTGGTGCCCGACCTGAACGACTGCTACACCGGCATGGGCCTGCTGCACCAACTCTACAAACCACTGCCCGGCAAGTTCCGCGATTACGTGGCGATCCCGAAGGTCAACGGCTACCAGTCGCTGCACACCACGCTGATCGGCCCATTCGGGACCAACATCGAGTTCCAGCTGCGCACCCACGCCATGGACGTGGTGGCGGAGTCGGGCGTTGCGGCGCATTGGCTCTACAAGGCCAGCGAACCCAACAGCGACATGTCGCAGCGCCTCGGCACCCAGTGGCTGCAGTCGCTGCTGGACATCCAGCAGGAAACCCACGACGCGAACGAGTTCTGGGACCACATCAAGATCGACCTGTTCCCCGACGCGGTCTATGTGTTCACACCCAAGAGCAAGATCATGGCGCTGCCGCGAGGCGCCACCGTGATGGACTTTGCGTATGCGATCCACAGCGGCGTGGGCAACCGCGCCGTTGGCGCCCGCATCAACGGCGAGCAGCGGCCTTTGCGAACAGAGCTGGCCAACGGCGACATCATCGAGATCGTCACCAGCGACACCGCCGAGCCCAACCCGGCCTGGCTGTCCTTCGTCAAGACGGGCCGGGCGCGCTCCAAAATCCGCCACCACCTGAAAACACTGGCGCAGGAAAAAGCCAACGAACTCGGGGAACGCATGCTGACACAGGCCCTGCGCTCCGAAGGCCTGGCCACCCTGCCCGCAGAAAGCGGCGAATACAAAGCCACCTGGGACAAGTTGCTGCGCTTCACTGGCAACAAGACCCGCAACGAGCTGCTCTCCGACATCGGCATGGGCAAGCGCATCGCCAGCATGGTCGGAAAGAAACTGTCGGTGCTGCTGGCAGAAACTGGCCTCAAACCTGACGCGGTGTTGATCAGCACCGAACGCTACGCCTCGGGCGAGAACGAATCGGTGTCACAAGGCGTGGTCAGCTTGGATGGCAGCGAAGGCCTGTCGGTGCAATACGCACCCTGCTGCCAACCCATTCCGGGGGACCGCATCGTGGGCTATCTGGGCCGCGGAGAAGGCCTGATCGTGCACGCAGAAGAGTGTCCGACCGGTCGCCGATTGCTGGCCCGCGACAGCGAACGCTTTTTGCAGGTGGAGTGGTCGGACGACCCGGTTCGCGCGTTCGACACCACCGTGATCGTGACCGTGACCAACGGCAAAGGCGTGCTCGCGAGAGTGGCCTCGGCCATCGCCTCGGCCGAGGCCGACATCACGCACGTGGACATGGGCGAAGAACCCGCTCAGACCGCGACCGACATCCGTTTCTCGGTGGCGGTGCGGGACCGCGTGCACCTGGCCGAGGTGTTGCGCAGCCTCAAACGCACCGGCTCTGTCCTGAAGGCGCAACGCCTCAAGCCCTGAGAAGGATCAGACAACGGGCGCTGAATAGGTGACGGACAGCACTTCCAGCTCTTGGACCCCACCGGGGACCACCAGCCGCACCACATCGCCCACGCGCGCTTTCAGCAGCGCGCGCGCGACCGGAGACACCCAGCTGATCTCGTTGTGTGTGCTCCTGGCTTCGTCCACACCCAAAATCGTGACCGTGGTTTCGGCTCCACTGTCGTCGGCGTAAACCACCGTTGCGCCAAAAAACACCTGGTCGCCCCCGTGGTGAAGCGACGAATCCACCACCTCGGCGATTTCCAGTCGCTGCGTCAAAAAGCGTATGCGCCGGTCGATCTCGCGCAAGCGCTTTTTGCCGTACAGATAATCCCCATTCTCCGAGCGGTCGCCGTTGCTGGCGGCCCAGTGCACGATCTCCACGATCTTGGGTCGCTCGTCGTCAATCAGTCCAAACAACTCCGCACGCAGCTGGTCGTAGCCGGCACGGGTGATGTAGTTGACGCCGGTGGGCAACGCGGGCGAGGGCGGTAGCTCGTCGTCTGCGTCGTTGTCGGTCTCGCGGGTGAAGGCCTTGCTCATGAAAAAGTAAGGGCTGAGGAGAAAGCCGATCGGACAAGAAAAAAGCCTGCAGCTTGTGGCTGCAGGCTTTTCATTTGGTGCGGCTGGCAGGAATTGAACCCACGACCCCTTGGTTCGTAGCCAAGTACTCTATCCAGCTGAGCTACAGCCGCTAAGCTTCGTATTCTAGCACGGTTTTTTGGTAGGCCGTGTTGGACTTGAACCAACGACCAAAGGATTATGAGTCCTCTGCTCTAACCAACTGAGCTAACGGCCCCGCAAGGCACGCATTGTAGGGCTCCGTTCATCCCAGCTCACTTGTTGTGGCTCAGCGCATTGCTCACCAGCTTGGCGGTCACATCAACGATCTGGATCATGCGGTCGTAGGGCATGCGTTGCGGGCCAATCACACCCAGAGTGCCCACGACCTGACCGTCCACTTCATAAGGAGCAGTCACCACAGACAGTTCCTGGAATGGCACCACCTGGCTCTCGCCGCCGATGTAGATGCGCACGCCGTCGGCCTGTGTGGACACGTCCAACAGGCGAATGAGCTGGGTCTTCTGTTCAAACAGGTCGAAGAGCTGGCGCAAATGACCCATGTCGCTGGAAAACTCACTGACCGACAGCAAATTGCGTTCGCCAGAAACCACAATGTCTTCTTGCGCCGACCCGGCACCGGTACCGATGTCGACCGCCGCCTGCATCAACTGGGCGATTTCACCGCGCAGCGCATCCACCTCGGTCTTGAGGCGAGCACGCACCTCTTCCATGGTCAAACCTGCATAGTGCGCATTGAGAAAATTGGCGGCCTCCAGCAACTGCGACTGACCAAAATTGACTTGCGTGTGGATGATGCGGTTCTGCACATCCCCATCCGGCGAAACCAGAATCACCAGCACACGACGCTCAGACAGGCTCAGAAACTCGATGTGGCGAAAAACCGAAGCACGCCGCGGCGCCATCACCACGCCCACAAACTGCGACAGACTCGACAACATCTGTGCCGCGTGGCTGATGACCCGCTGAGGCTGGGCGCCAGCCTCAATGCCGCTGGCCCCCATCTCGTCCACACTGACCAGCCCCTCCCGCCGCACCGTGAGCATGGTGTCGACAAACAGGCGGTAACCGCGTGCGGTCGGGATGCGACCGGCTGACGTGTGGGGGCTGGCAATCAGGCCCAACTCTTCCAAGTCGCTCATCACATTGCGGATGGTCGCGGGCGACAACTCCATGCCTGCCGCCTTGGCCAGGGTGCGCGAGCCCACGGGCTGGCCGTCGGCGATGTATCGCTCGACGAGGGCTTTGAGCAGCAACTTGGCGCGGTCATCCAACATGCCTTGATTCTACGGACGCCAGAGAGGCTGCGGCGCCCGTCATGTGCAAGGGTTTTCGGGGGCGGGCCGTGCCCATGCCCTATGTTGTAATTTACCCATGAGCCAGCCCACTTCCCATCGCTTCAGGTCCATGCCCGACGGGAAAGCCTTGCGCTTCGCGCACGTGGCGATCATTGGCAAATACCAGGCCCCAGGCTCGCGCGACGTGGTGGAGGAAGTGGCCCACTTTCTGCACGACGAAGGCTGCGAGGTCTCGCTGGAGCGGGAAACGGCGCTCAACACCGGCCTGCTGCAATACCCCGCGCTGGACGTACCTGCCATGGGCCAGTCCATTGATCTCGCGCTCGTGCTCGGTGGCGACGGCACCATGCTGGGCATCGGGCGGCAACTCGCTCGCTACGGCGTGCCCCTGGTGGGCATCAACCAGGGGCGCCTGGGCTTCATCACCGACATTCCTTTTGACACCTATCGCGACAACCTGGGGTCGATTCTCCGAGGCGAATACGAAGAAGACACGCGTGCGCTGATGGCGGCCAGCGTGTGGCGCGACGGTCGCTGCGTGTTCGAAGCCACTGCCCTCAACGATGTGGTGGTCAACCGCGGCGGCGTGGCCAGCATGATCGAGTTGCGGGTCGAGGTCGACGGCCATTTTGTGGCCAACCAGCGCGCCGATGGCCTGATCATCGCCACCTCCACCGGGTCCACCGCCTACGCGCTCTCTGCTGGCGGGCCCCTGCTACACCCCGCCATCGACGGTTGGGTGATGGCGCCCATTGCCCCCCACACCCTGTCGAACCGGCCCATTGTGTTGCCAGCGCATTGTGAGGTGGCGGTGGAAATCGTCTCGGGCAAGGACGCCAGCGCCAACTTCGACATGCAGTCGCTCACCAGCCTGATGCACGGTGACCGCATCGTGGTGCGGCGCTCGGAGCACACCCTGCGTTTGCTCCACCCCATGGGTTGGAGCTATTTCGACACGCTGCGCAAGAAACTGCACTGGAACGAAGGCGCGTGAAATAGCGGTCAAAATACGACCGCTGTTCCCTTCGCTTTCACTTCCTCTCCCATGAGCCTCAGACGCATCGTTTTGCGCGACTTCGTCATCGTGCAGTCGCTGGACCTGGAACTTGATCAAGGCTTCTGCGTGCTCACCGGCGAAACCGGCGCAGGCAAATCCATTCTGATCGACGCACTGCAACTCGCCCTGGGCGCGCGCGCCGAAAGCGGCGTGGTGCGGGAGGGTGCCGCCCGCTGCGAGATCGCGGCAGAATTCGACACGCC
Source organism: Hydrogenophaga sp. A37 (assembly GCF_002001205.1). Lineage (GTDB taxonomy): Bacteria > Pseudomonadota > Gammaproteobacteria > Burkholderiales > Burkholderiaceae_C > Hydrogenophaga. Next base: position 16,679 of record NZ_MUNZ01000123.1, on the reverse strand, counting down.
GGTGTCGGTCAAACCCTGGCTGGAAGAACAGGGTTTCTCCAGCGACGAGAGCCTGCTGCTGCGTCGCACCGTGGACACTGAAGGCCGCAGCCGGGGGTGGATCAACGGCAGCGCCGCCACCATGGCGCAGCTCAAGACACTGGCCGACCATCTGGTCGACATTCATGGCCAGCACGCTTGGCAAAGCCTCACCCGCGCTGATGCGGTGCGCGGTCTGCTGGATGCGTACGCAGGCATCGACACCTCGTCCGCCTCGGCGTTGTGGACCCGCTGGCGCCAGCACCGCAAGACCTTGGAAGCCGCCACCGAGCGGCAGAACAGTCTGCAGCTTGAAAGCGAGCGCCTGGCCTGGCAAATCGGCGAGCTGGACAAACTCCAGCCCCTGGCCGGAGAATGGGTAGACATCAACACACAACACAGCCGCCTGGCCAACGCCCAAGGGCTGCAAGACGCCGCTCAGTTGGCTGTGGCGGCGCTGGACGACGAAGAGGGCAGCGCCGCCAGCCTGATCCACCGCGCCCTGGGCGCGCTGCAGGCCCAGGCCCACATTGAGCCGGCCTTCAGCGGGCCAGTCGAAGCGCTGGAGGCGGCCCTCGCCCAGGTGCAGGACACCGTTCACAGCCTGCACCAGTACGCGCGCCACGCCGACCAGGACCCGGCCAGCCTCGAAGCACTCGACCAGCGCCTGTCGCTGTGGATGTCGCTGGCCCGGCGCTATCGGCGCCCGCCCGAAGAGCTGGCCGAGCTGCACGCCACATGGAAAACCGAACTCGCGCAGATCGACCAGGCGTTGGATCTCGACGGCCTGAAGGCCGCTGAACGGCAAGCTTGGAGAGCCTTTGAAACCGAACTCAACGCTTTAAGTAAAAAGCGCCAACAGGCTGCACCCAAGCTGTCAAAGGCGGTGAGCGAAGCCATGCAGACGCTGGGCATGCAGGGTGGTCGGTTCGAGGTGGCTCTGCAGCGCCTGGAAGAGCCACAGGCGAACGGATGGGAGCAGGTGGAGTTTCTCGTCGCGGGTCACGCCGGTGTGAGCCCTCGCCCAGTAGGGAAAGTGGCCTCGGGTGGCGAGCTCTCGCGCATCGCGCTGGCGATCTCGGTGGTCACCAGCCGACTGGGGCAGGCGCCCACCCTGATTTTTGACGAAGTGGACTCGGGCATTGGTGGGGCTGTGGCACACACCGTAGGGCAACTGCTGCGCCAGCTCGGCCGAGATCGCCAGGTGCTCGCCGTGACCCACTTGCCGCAGGTCGCGGCCTGTGGCGACCATCACCTGTTGGTGAGCAAGCGCCAGAGCGGTCGGTCCACCCACAGCACGGTCAGCGTGATCGATCAGGAACACCGCGTGCGCGAGGTCGCGCGCATGCTCGGCGGCAACGACCGCTCTGAAGTTTCGCTCGCGCATGCGCGTGAGCTGCTTGCCGCATGAATACCCTAACGCCGTCCAGCAAGCCTACCGGTGAGATTGAACTGGTGCTCATCACCGGGATGTCGGGCTCGGGGAAATCGGTGGCACTCACCGCGCTCGAAGACCTGGGCTTCTATTGCGTGGACAACCTGCCGCCCGAGCTGCTCGCATCCTTCATTGCGCTGGAGCAGAGCCACCGCGCCAGCAAGGTGGCCATCGCCATGGACGTGCGCAGTGCCGCGTCGTTGCCCGGGCTACCCGCCCGCCTGGCCGACCTCCTCAAACAGCCCGGGCAGCAGATCCACCTGAACACGGTGTTTCTAGACGCCACCACCGACACCCTGGTACGCCGCTTCTCCGAAACGCGCAGACGCCATCCGCTCTCGCTCAAACAGTCGGACGACGAACACCGGGCACTGACCGACGCCATCGAATACGAACGCGAGCTGCTGTCCGAGCTACGCGAGCAGGCCTTGGTGCTCGACACCAGCCTGATCAGACCGGCACGCTTGCGCAGCCACATCAAGGAACTGCTCGGCGCGCAACAGGCACCACTCACCCTGGTGTTCGAGTCGTTTGCGTTCAAACGTGGCATCCCCATGGATGCTGATTTTGTGTTCGATGTCCGCATGCTGCCCAACCCGCACTACGAAGCCGAGCTGCGCCCGCTCACCGGTCGCGACGCACCGGTGGCCGCCTACCTCGCGGAGTACCCGGAGGTGGCACAGATGGAGCGGCAAATCGGCGACTTCCTTCGCCATTGGCTGCCCCAGATGCGGGAAGACCACCGGAGCTATGTGACGGTGGCCATCGGTTGCACGGGCGGGCAACACCGGTCGGTGTATCTGGTGGAGCGGCTGGCCCAGGCGTTTTCGGCGGCGTGGGCCACGCGCTTGCGCCATCGCGAAGTGGATGGATGGCCCGCAACCCAAGCGCGGGCAGCGACGCCCGGCCCCTGACCCTCAGTCGGGCAACTGCTGCAGCAAGGTGCGCAGCGGTGTCGGTAGACCCACTTGATCCAGCCGGTCCAGCAGGACCCACTGGCCCTCTGTATGGGTCACCATCGCCCGATCCGATGGAACGTCCACCAGCAAAGGGTGCAGGCGCAATTCGCGGTGGGTGAGGCTGTGCATGATGGGTGGCAGATCATGCACGTTCAGGCCAGCGAGCTGCGGCGACTCGACGGCGAGCGCCTCGCTTTCAAACACAGGCGCGCAATACAAGCCGGCCCAGATGCCCCGCGCAGGCCGGCGCTCCAGCCAGACCTTCTGCCCCTCCGGCGAAACGTTGCGCCAGATCTGCAGCCACCAGCTTTCGTGCCGCCGCAGCAGCTTGCGCGTCTTGACCGGGTAGCGCTCCACCGTGCCGGCCAAATGGGCGAGGCACATGGACCGCACGGGGCAGCGCTCGCAGCCGGGTCGGGTGCGCGAACAAATGCTGGCCCCCAGATCCATCAGCCCTTGCGTGTAGGCGACCATGTCGGTCGGGGTGGGATCCGCGGGGAGCAAATCCTGCGCCCGGCTCCACAAAGCGCGCTGGGGGGCTGCCTGCGACAGGTCCCCGTCAAACGCCAGCAGGCGGCTCAGCACGCGGCGCACATTGCCGTCGACGATGGAAATCCGCTCACCGTGGCAAAACGCCGCGATCGCCGCAGCGGTGGACGCACCAATGCCGGGCAAGGTCTCCAGCGTCTGTGCATTGGCCGGAAATGCCCCGCCGTGCTCCAACACGACCGTCTGCGCACAGCGGTGCAGGTTGCGCGCGCGACTGTAGTAGCCCAACCCGCTCCAGAGCGTCATCACATCGTCGGTGGGCGCATCGGCAAGCGAGTGAACATCAGGGAACCGCTGCAGAAACCGCTCGTAGTAACCCAGGACGGTGCTGACCTGTGTCTGCTGCAACATGATTTCAGACAGCCAGACGCGGTAAGGATCGCGCGTGCCTTGCCAGGGCAGGTCATGTCGGCCACTGTGTCGTTGCCAACCGATCAGCGCCGGAGCAAAGCCGGCAGCGCCCTCGGCGGCGAGGGTCATGCCGTGACGGCTTCGTCGGGGGCCTCTTCGGGTGCAGCCAGCAGTTGGTCGGTGAGTTCGGCCAGCTTGGCATCCACCAGATTGAGCTCCGCCTGCTGAGACTGCAGCTCACGAATGCGGTCATCCAGGCCACTCGCGGCTTGCTGGATGCGCGAAACCGCCTCGATGCGGCGGCTGAAGTTGCGGCGGCGCTCGCGCAACTGGGCGTCCAGTTGGGCCGCAGCCGACTTGTTCCAGAGCTCCACGGAGTTGACCGCCGTGTCATACACCACCCGCAGGCGACTCATCAACGCTCTCGCCAGGCGCTCAGCGAACTCCGGTTGCGCCAGGCGCAGCGCGTTGCCCAAACTCAGGTACTGCAAGTGACTCTTCTCGATCAACTCCAGGTCCTTGAGGTATTGAGTCAACTGTGGCGGCGTGGGCGGCTGCAGCGAAAATCCGTACTCGGCGTTCAGGTTCTTGAAGCTCCCCTCCAGCATGGACTGAATCTCGGCTGCCAACTGATCAGCGCGCAACAGATCGGTGCGCAGGTGCTCAAAGGTGTTGCCATAGGCCCGCCGCACACCCAGTTTGATGCCCGGTTGCTTGAGTGCACGCGCCAACTCGCTCACATGGGTCTTCAGCTGCGTGGTTCCGAGCAGGGCAAACAGGTCTTTGAGCAGCCGCAGATGGACCGATCGCACCGCCTGGATCTTGGCGCCGCTGGCGTCGAATTCGGCCTGCTCTTGCTCGATGCGCAGTCGCATCTGCTTGATCACACCGGTATTCTTGCCGCGAAGCCCTTCCAACTCTTGAACCTGCTCCACCAGATCGCGCGCCCGTGTGTGCACCAGGCGACCGGTTTCCTGGCGCAAGGCCTGCACCCCTGAAGCCACCGCCGCTCCGAGAATCTGGCGCCGCTGCCCCAGAATATCGCTGCCCAGTGCAGCCTCCAACTCCATGAGGTTGCTGGCCTGCAAAAGCTTGTCGTCACGACTGACTTTCGCCAGCAAGCCCTTTTGCGCCGACACCGCAATCACCTGCCGAGGCGACAGCCCCAGCACATCGGCCGAGTCCGTCCGCTGCGAAGCGATTTGCAGCTGCACCTGCTCAGGCGAACTCAGCGCGTCCCACATGGTGTCGATCTTGTTGAGCACCACCAGGCGGGTGGCCTGACCGTCAGCCAACCCCGTGATGTGCTGGCGCCAGATCGCCAGATCGGACTTGGTCACGCCCGCATCGGCCGCCAGAATGAACACCACGGCGTGCGCCTGCGGCAACAGGCTCACGGTGAGTTCGGGTTCGGCCCCGATGGCATTCAGTCCTGGCGTGTCCAGAATCACCAGACCCTGCTTGAGCAGGGGGTGCGCCATGTTGATCAGCGCGTGGCGCCACTTGGGGACCTCGACCATGCCGTCGGCACCCACCGGCGGGTTGTCGTCGGGCAGGTCGTCGTTCCAGAAACCGAGCGCTGCCGCTTCGGACCGGCTGATCCGACGCACCTCGGCCACCTTCTGGATGGCCCGCGCGAGCTGCTGGGGATCGTTGACATCCAGATCCACCCGTTCCCATTTGGAGGTTGAATTGCGCCAGTCCAGCAGCGACTTGGATTGCAGCCGGGTCTCGATGGGCAGCAACCGCAAACAAGGTGGAATTTCGGCGTCGTACCCCAGTTCGGTGGGGCACATGGTGGTGCGACCGGCGCTCGCGGGCATGATGCGCCGCCCGTACCCGGCAAAAAACACCGCATTGATGAGCTCGGACTTTCCGCGTGAGAACTCGGCCACGAAGGCCACCATGATCTTGTCGTTCTTGACCTGAACGTGCAGCTGGTCCAGTCGTTCTCGAACCCCAGCCTCCAGCAGGTCGTGATCGCTGAGCCATTCGGACATCAGCTTGAGCCGCAGCGCAAACTGCTTGCGCCAGGCGCCGTGCTCGTCAAATTCTTGATTGAAGCTCATGTGCCGGTGGGGGTGTTTGGAGGCAATATAGCATCGTGCCTTCAGGCCTTCTGACAGCCCGGGCAGAAAAAGCTGGATCGCTGCCCTTGCTTGAGCTGCCGGATCGGGGTACCGCAAATGCGGCAGGGCAGCCCTTCTCGGGCGTACACCATGGCATCGAGTTGAAAATAGCCACTCTGCCCGTCGGCGCTGGAAAAGTCTCGCAGCGTACTCCCGCCCAGCGCCAGAGCCCGCTGCAACACAGCGATCACTGCGCCGTGCAGCCGCGCCGCTCGGGGACCACTGAGCCGATCAGCCCGCAACGTCGGGCGGATGCCGGCGAAGAACAGCGCCTCTGAAGCGTAAATGTTGCCCACACCCACCACGATATCCCCCGCGAGCAGCACCTGTTTGACGCTGGCACGACGCTGCCGCAGCGCCAGGTGGAAGGATCGCGGATCAAACCCAGAGTCCAGCGGCTCCACCCCGAGCCGGTCCAGCAGCTTCCTGGCACGAGGGTCTTCAACCGAATCCGCATAGACCACCGCACCGAACCGCCGTGGATCGTGCAGACGCAGCAGCCCGCGACTGGTCTGAAGTTCAAAGTGATCGTGCACCCCACGCGCGGGAAGGCTGGAAGCAAACTGCAAGCTGCCTGACATGCCCAGGTGCAACAACAGCAGGCCTTGATCCAGCTCGATCAGAAGGTACTTGCCCCGCCGCCCGACGGTTTTGACCTCGCGTCCCCGCAGGCTCGATGGCTCGCAACCCAACGGCCAACGCAACGGCTTCCCCATCGTCAAACCGAGCACTTTCGCTCCAGCGATGCGATCAGCAAAGCTGCGGCGCGTGACTTCAACTTCGGGCAATTCGGGCATGAGGCAACTATTTTTTGAGAACGTTGGAACGCAAGCAGCAGCCGGTGACTCCCTCCCTGCGAGCCACCATCATTCCATTATCATGATCCGATGAACACCCTCTACAAACCCTGCCAACGTGGCCACAAGCGCCGAGCCATCTGGCTGGCCCTGAGTGGCCTGCTGTGCCTCAGCGTGCTGGGTTCACCTCTGCAGGTGCTGGCCCAGGAGCCTGTGAGTGAGTCCGAAGCCACAGTGAACAACTCAAGCCTTAGTGCACCGTTGTTCTACCAGTTGTTGCTGGGCGAGCTCAATGTGGCGGAGGGAGAACCGGGCACGGCCTATTCGCTGATCCTGGACGCAGCGCGAAAGCAAAACGACCCGCTGCTGTATCGACGCGCCGTGGACATCGCGCTGGAGGCTCGCTCCGGCGATGCCGCTCTGGCAGCCGCAAGGGCTTGGTCTCAGGCAATTCCCGCATCGACCGACGCAGATCGCTTCGAACTTCAGATCCTGCTGGCGCTCAATCTGGTGCCCGAAACCGGACCGGTGCTGCGCAAACTGATCGAGAAAGCACCTTCCGCCAGTCGCAACGATGCCATTAACAGCATCCCTCCCATTTTTTCCCGAGTGCCTGACAAAGCGCTGGCACTGCAAGTGGTTCGTGAAGCCTTGGCGCCTTCATTGAAGTCACCTGCGCACTCCGCTGCTGCCTGGACGACGATCGGTTTCATGGAGCTCGCGGACAATCAGTTGCCCCAGGCACTGACGTCTGCACGCAGCGGACACAACGCCGAGCCTTCGTCTGCCTTTCCAGCGCTGCTTGCGCTGGAGTTGATGGAGCGCGGACAAAGCGCTGCCGAAGCCGTGGTGCGCGGACAGCTCAAGGCAAGCCCGCCCTCAGCGGGCAGTCCCGCCATCGTGGCCCTGGCCTACGCCCGCATCCTGTTTGACCTTCAGCGCAACGCCGAAGCCTTGGTCTTGCTGGACAACCTGACCCGCATCCAGCCAGAGGTCATGGAGTCCTGGTTGCTGCTGGCCACTTTGCAAGTGCAAAGCAACCGTCTACCGGCCGCCACACAATCACTGCAAACGTATATGGGGCTGGCCCGACAGGCCGGCGACGAACGCGCAGCACGGGGATTGACCCAGGCTTACCTGCTGATGGCTCAGATCGCCGAGAAGAAGAAGGACTTCGCCGCCGCCAATGCCTGGCTGGACCGCATCGAAAACGCCGACGACATCATGGCCGCCCAGATGCGCCGAGCCTCGCTACTGGCACACCAAGGGCAGATGGCCAAAGCACGGGCCCTGCTGCGCAACCATCCGGAACGTCGCCCTGAGGATGCCAGGCTCAAGTTCGTGGCCGAAGCCCAGTTGTTGCGCGACTTCAAAGAATGGCAAAAAGCCTACGAGGTCTACGGCGAGGCCGTGACCCGTTTTCCTCAAGACAGCGATCTGATCTACGACCAGGCCATGATGGCAGAGAAAATCGGCCAGCTCGACGCCATGGAGGGCCTGTTTCGCCAGGTGATCGCGATCAAACCCGAACATCACCACGCTTACAACGCGCTTGGGTACTCGCTCGCCGACAGAAGCCTGCGTCTGCCAGAGGCCAAGCAGTTGATCGAAAAGGCCGTGGCCCTGGCACCCGATGACGCCTACATTCAGGACAGTCTGGGGTGGGTGGAGTTCCGCATGGGCAACGCCGGGCGTGCAACGGAAATCCTGCGAGCCGCCTATGTGAAGCGGCCGGACGCAGAGATCGCGGCCCACCTTGGCGAGGTGCTGTGGGCACAGGGACAACGTGATGAGGCACTCAAGATCTGGCGCGAAGGACTGCTGCTCGCCAGCGACAACGAAACGCTGCAAGGCACCCTGCAGCGTTTGGGTGTCAAACCATGATTCCGGCGGTCGACAGGCGCGCCGTGTGGCGCGGATGCACTGTGGGTGCGATGGGTGTCGTCTTGCTGCTGGCCGGATGTGCCACCCCCGCACCGAGTGTTCCGGTCGATGAATCACCGTTCTGGAGTGGCCGTCTTGCCCTGACGGTCGACAGCGATCCACCCCAATCGTTTTCGGCGGGTTTTGATCTCCGGGGAACCCCACAAGCCGGGGAACTGCAACTGAACTCCCCCTTGGGCAACGCTCTGGCCACGGTCCGCTGGGCACCCGACAGCGCAGAGCTGCTCCAGGGTGACAAAGTCACCCGACGCCCGACGCTGGATGCCTTGACCACGGAGCTTGGAGGCCAGGCGTTGCCAGTGACCGCGTTGTTCTCTTGGCTTCGCGGGCGCGACGCAGGGGCCAGCGGCTGGCAGGCAGACCTTTCCCGCCAGGCCACCGGGCACATTGTCGCCAGACGCTCGCAGCCGCTCCCGACGGCCGAATTGCGCATCGTTTTTCACCCATGATCTCGCCCAGAGAACCCTTGAAGCAATTGTTGAACGTTGCGGCACCCGCGAAGCTCAACCTGTTCCTCCACATCAATGGCCAACGCCCCGATGGCTACCACCTGCTGCAGTCGGTCTTCATGCTGATTGACTGGTGTGACACCTTGCACTTCGATTTGCGCATCGATGGGGGCTTGAGTCGCGAAGACATTCAGCCCGCCAAGCTTCCCCCGGAAGACCTCTGCTTGAAAGCCGCGCGCGCTTTGCAGCAAGCCACCAGCTGTGACATGGGCGCACACATCCGGCTCGAAAAACGCATCCCCGCCGAGGCCGGCATGGGCGGTGGCTCGTCCGATGCAGCCACTTGTTTGATCGCGCTCAACCGCCTGTGGGGCCTGGGTTTGAAGCGCAGCGAGCTGGCCGCCATCGGTCTTGGACTGGGTGCCGATGTGCCGTTTTTCATCGGTGGCAGAAACGCATGGGTCGAGGGCGTAGGGGAGCAATTGACACCCATCTCACTGCCGCCCGCGCGCTTCGCCGTGATCAAGCCGGCGGCCGGCGCCTCCACCCAGGCCATTTTCAGCGCTCCAAATCTTCAACGGGCTACAAAAACTGCTACAATTCAAGGCTTTGCTGCAAACAACACACACGGATTGTTGACTTGCGATCTCCAGGCCCTCCTGGCGTTCGGACACAACGATCTGCAACCCGTCGCTCAGGCCCTGTGCCCCGATGTGGTGAGGTGCTTGGATTGGCTTTCGACTCGCGGCCTGCGAGGCAGAATGACCGGATCGGGCACGGCGGTGTTTGCGCAAATGCTGCAGGCCGTGGACCTGTCCGGTGCGCCGGATGACTGGGTGGTTCGCGAATGCAGCAACATGGATGCACATCCATTGCTTGACTGGTGCACCGATTAGAATCGGAGCGCGCACCAGCCCAGACAGTGAATGCGCAACCTGCGACATTTTTTGGGTCGCCTGTCCAGCGAAAGCAGCACAGGTGTCCTGAGTAGGGGAGTCGCCAAGTTGGTAAAGGCACTGGATTTTGATTCCAGCATGCGAGGGTTCGAGTCCTTCCTCCCCTGCCACCATTTTTCATGAAACACATGCAGCGGCGATGCCGCTGCACGGCCATCGCCCTGGCCGTCGATACAGCTGGGAATACCATGCAAGTTCAGCCCCCGGATTTCATGATTTTCACCGGCAATGCGAACCCCGTGCTGGCCGCCGAAATTGCCCAGCACCTGGGCACGCAACTGGGCTCCGCCAACGTGGGTCGCTTCTCTGATGGTGAAGTCACAGTGGAAATCACGCAAAACGTGAGAACCCGTGAAGTTTTCGTGATCCAGTCCACCTGTGCGCCGACCAATGAGAACCTGATGGAACTCATCATCATGGTCGATGCGCTCAAGCGCGCTTCGGCCTCGCGCATTTCGGCCGTGATTCCCTACTTCGGCTACGCCCGCCAGGACCGCCGCCCACGCTCCAGTCGTGTTCCGATCACCGCCAAGGTGGTCGCCAACATGCTACAGGCGGTTGGCGTTGATCGCGTCCTGACCATGGACTTGCACGCCGATCAGATTCAGGGCTTCTTCGACATTCCGGTCGACAACATCTACGCATCACCCGTGCTGCTGGGTGACCTGCGCGCCAAGAATTACACCGACCTGCTGGTTGTGTCGCCCGACGTGGGCGGTGTGGTGCGTGCGCGTGCACTGGCCAAGCAGCTCAATTGCGACATGGCCATCATCGACAAGCGCCGCCCCAAGGCCAACGTCTCCGAAGTGATGCACGTCATCGGTGACATCGAAGGCCGCAACTGCGTGATCATGGACGACATGATCGACACCGCCGGCACGCTCGTGAAAGCTGCCGAAGTGCTGAAAGAGCGCGGCGCCAAGAGCGTTTACGCCTACTGCACGCACCCGATTTTTTCCGGCCCTGCCATCGAACGCATTGCCAAGGGCAACGCGCTCGACGAAGTGGTCGTGACCAACACCATTCCCCTGTCGCAAGCCGCCCAGGCATGCGCCAAAATACGCCAGCTCTCCGTGGCGCCGCTGATGGCCGAAACCATCGCGCGCATTGCCTCGGGCGAGTCGGTCATGAGTTTGTTTGCCGATCAGGACAACCTTTTCTGAGGTCCTGACAGCAGCAAAAAAGCAGGCTGCCATGTGGCAGTCTTTTTCAACCCGAGGCGTTCTGGTCGCGGAACCCCTCAACAGGAGTCAGTCATGCAATTTGTCGCTTTTGAGCGCGCCAAGCAGGGTACGGGTGCGAGCCGCCGTCTGCGCATCACCGGTCGCGCGCCCGGTATCGTTTTTGGTGGTGAGTCCAAGGCCGAGATGATCGAACTCGATCACAACGCCCTGTGGCACGCCCTGAAGAAAGAGTCTTTCCACGCATCCATCCTCGACATGGAACTCGCCGGCAAGGTCCAGAAGGTTTTGCTGCGCGACGTGCAGTACCACCCCTACAAGCCGCAAGTCCTCCACATCGACTTCCAGCGCGTGGACGATAAAACCCGTCTGCACAAGAAGGTGCCGCTGCACTTCGTGGGCGCCGAAGAGTCCCCCGCCGTGAAAATCGACAAGTGCGTGGTCAGCCATGTCATGACCGAAATCGAAATCGAGTGCCTGGCCACCCAGTTGCCCGAGCACATCACGGTGGACCTGAGCAAAGCCACGACGGGCGCTGCCATCCACACCGGTGACATCGAACTGCCCAAGGGCATCAAGCTGGTTCTGCACGGCCGCAGCAACCTGACCCTGGCCACGATGGTGGCGCCGATTGCCGAAGTGGTCGCAGCCCCTGTGGTCGCCGCCGTCGACGACAAGAAGAAGGGCAAGGGCAAGAAGTAAGCACAACGCGCTTCTCTCTGCTCAAAACGGCTCGCTTCGGCGGGCCGTTTTCATTTCAGCCCTTGAGATAATCCCCCCATGATCAAGCTCATCGCGGGCCTCGGCAATCCCGGCCCTGAATACGAACACACGCGCCACAACGCCGGCTTTTGGTGGGTGGACGAAGCCGCCCGCTTGCTCAAAGTGCCGTTGCAAATGGAGCGCGGCCATTTTGGTCTGATTGCGCGGGCCAACGTGGGTGGACAAAGCATCTGGTTGGTTGAACCCCAGACCTTCATGAACCTCTCAGGCAAATCCGTGGCGTCGGTGGCACGCTTTTTCAAGATCGCGCCAGAGGAGGTGCTGGTGGTGCACGATGAGCTGGATCTGCCGCCGGGCGAAGCCAAACTCAAAAAGGGCGGTGGCCACGCCGGACACAACGGTCTGCGCGACATCCACACCCAATTGGGCAGCGCCGAGTACTGGCGCCTGCGCATAGGCATCGGGCACCCCGGCAACAAGAACGAGGTGGCCAACTGGGTGCTGAAAAAACCATCACCCGACGACCGCATTGCCATTGCGCAAACGCTGGACCGGACGCTCAAGGCCCTGCCGAACCTGATCGCTGGCGACATGGACAAGGCCACGGCCCTGATCCACACCAGCAAACCTCCACGCCCGAAGCCGCCGAGGCCGCCCACAACCGACGGCGCAGGCCCTCAGCCTGCTGTGGGAGCTGCTGAGGGAGTGCCCAAAGGTGGCCCCTCATCCGCCGCAGACAAGGACTGACCCGATTTGGTCAGGCGCTGGTATTTCTGCCAAAGCGTTTCACGGGTTTCCACGTGCGCCGGGTTCACGGGAATGCAATCCACAGGGCAGACCTGCATGCACTGGGGCTCATCGAAGTGCCCGACACACTCGGTGCATTTGTCGGGGTCGATCTCGTAGATCTCCACGCCCATGTAGATCGCCTGGTTCGGGCACTCAGGTTCGCAGACATCGCAATTGATGCACTCGTCGGTGATCATCAGAGCCATGGAGTCACCCTCATGCTTGCAAGGGCTGTGGCTTGAGGCGCTGTGCCACAGACGGGCTGACCATTTGCGACACGTCGCCACCGAGCATCGCAATCTCGCGCACCAGCGTGCTCGAAATACATTGCAGCTCGGCCTGTGGCAGCAGGAACACGGTCTCCACCGCGGGGTGCAGTTTCCGGTTCATCGCCGCCATCTGCACCTCGTAGTCGAAGTCGGTCATGTTGCGGATACCGCGGACCACCGCGTGAGCGCCCTGTTGGCGGCAAAAATCCATGATCAAACCGTCGAAAGGCAGCGCCCGCAACCGGCCTGGCATCGCGGTACCGGCTTCGGTCACCAGGTCCATGCGCTCCTTCAGGCTGAACCGGGTCTTCTTGTGGTGGGCCATGGCCACTGCGACGATCACTTCGTCAAACAGTTGTGCGGCGCGGCGCGCCACATCGTCGTGACCCAAAGTCCAGGGATCAAAAGTGCCGCTGTACACCGCCACACGCGGTGAGCGCACGGAGCGGGAAGCGTCGGCGTTCATGGCGGAATTATGCGCGAGCGCTCTCACTGCGCGGGCAACAACCGCAGCAGGTGAAAGGCCACCGAACCTGCCTTGCCATCCCGATGCAGCTGCAGGCCCAACTGGGCCAGTTCGTCGCCGCCCCATGCCCGCGGGGCTTCGAGGTAGATGAAGCCCTCATCGCGCACGCACTGGCGCGCCGCGCGCAGGGCCGCGAGGTAGAGCTCGTCGTTGCCGTCGCCGAACGGCGGATCGAGAAACACCAAGTCCAGCCCTTGCCCACGGCGCTGCAGCAGGGCGGCGACGCCGTCGCCCCGCTCCACACGCACCGTGTCGGCCTTGAGCCGCTCCCGCACCGCAGTGAGGCCACGCGCCAGCACCGGGTCTTGTTCCACCAGCACCACCTCGGTCGCCCCGCGCGAAGCGGCCTCCAGACCCAGCGCGCCGGTGCCAGCGAAAGCATCGATGCACCGAAAACCGCGCAAGTCCTGACCGAGCCAGTTGAACAGCGTTTCACGCACCCGCGCCGGCGTGGGCCGCAAGCCGGGTCGGTCGACCACCGGCAGCTTGCTGCGCTTCCAGAGGCCGCCAATGATGCGGACTTCGTGAGGGGCGTTGACGGTGGGGCGTGGAACGGGTTTCTTCATGCCCTGAGCTTACCAAGCTGGTGTGGTGTGGTCACTCGCAGCGCGGGTTGTGTGGCTCATCATCCGGCGCAACATGCTCCAGCCAAGGATGCGGCGGAACCGGCTCTGCCGGGCCGCATCGCATCGCCCCTTTGAGGGGGTCGCGCGCAGCGCGGCGGGGGTGACCTATCGTGCTCCGCCCACGACCACCGTCACCATGCGGTCCGGCTGCAGCACGCGGGCAAAGGCGCGGCGGATGTCGGCCACGCTGACCGACTGCACGCTCGCGGTCCAGGTGTCCAGGTAGTCCAACGGCAAGCCATTCCAGGCGATGTTGGCCACGTTGTCCAGCAGCTTGCGGTTGCTGTCGATGCGCAGGGCGAAGCCGTTGATCAGGTAGTCCTTCGCCGCCTGCAGTTCGTCGCCTGTCGGCCCTTCGTCAACAAAGCGTTTCACCACCTCGCGGGCCACGCCCAAGGCCTGCTCGGCCTGGTCGGGGCGGGTGGTCAGACCGACTTGAAACGTGCCTGCATAAAGGCCCGGTGCAAAGTAGCTGTAGGCGCTGTAGCTCAAGCCACGCTTCTCGCGCACCTCGGTCGTGAGGCGCGACACGAAACCGCCGCCACCGAGGATGTAGTTGCCCACGAACAGTGGGAAAAAGTCAGGGTCGTTGCGGCGGTGACCGGGTTGTCCCAGCAACACCTGGGCTTGCGCAGCATCGAAGGGCAACCGCCGCTCCACCGCTTGCTCCAGTGGCAAGACCGGGGCCACGCCGGCCAGCGGTTCGCAGCCGTGCGGCGCGAGTGCCGCCATGAATCGGTCCACGATGCGTTCAGCTGTGGCGCGGTTGATGGCACCCACCAGGCTGACCTGGGCCCGGCAGGCGGCGGCATGGCGCCGGTAGAACGAGCGCATGTCGTCCACGGTGATGGCGCTCACCGTGGCGGCGGTGGCTTCGTGCCCATAAGGATGATCCCGGTACACCGCCTGCGAAAAAGCGCGACCGGCATGTGTGCCCGGTCGCGTTTCGGCTTCCTTCATCGATGCCACCCAGCGCTGACGGTCGCGCTGCCAGATCGCATCAGGCCAGGCGGGCGCGGCCAGTTGCCGGGCCGCCAGCGCCACCGCGCGCTCCAGCAGATCGGGCTCGGTCAGGGTGCGCAGGGAGACGCTGAATCTGTCCCCCCCAGCCTGCGTGCCCATCTGGGCGCCCAGGTCCACCCAGGCTTCGCTCAGTTGGTTCTCGTCGAGCGCCGACTGGCCCTGGTGAGCAGCCACACCGGCGGACATCAGCGACGCCGTGGCGCTGGCCAAACCGGCTTGGGCCGCCGGGTCTCGCAAGGACCCTCCGTCCATATCGATCTGCACGTCGAGCATGGGGATCGCCGGGCTGGCCACGAGGTAGACCCGCGCGCCGCTGGGGTGCGTCCAATGCTGGATGGGAATGGCGGCCTGCGCTGGCAGCGCCACGGCGAGCCCCATGGCGACCGAAAGAAACCAGCGGACGCTGGCCGCAAGAGAGGTGTGCAACATGGTCACTTTCAATGCCGTCCGAGCACCGGGCGCGGACCGACGGGTGCAGCGGGCGTGCGGCGCGTGGGATCGGGCACGAGCACCGCCGTGTTCAAGCGGTCGTCCGAAAAATGGCGCTGGGCCACCGAACGCACCTGCTCGGCCGTCACCGCGCGCAGTTGCGCCATCAGACGCTCACCGCTCTGGATGTCCATGCCGTTGACCCAGTAAGTGCCGAGTTCCTGCGCCTGGTTGTAGACCGAGTCGAGCTTGTAGATCTCGCCAGCCGCCCATTGGGTCTTGACGCGCCGCAGCTCGGTGTCGCTGATGCCGTCGCGCGCCACGCGGGCCACCTCTGCCTGCAAAGCCTGGATCGCCGTGTCGGCGCTCACGCCCGCCGCGGGCACGGCGGTGAGCGAGAACTGCGCCGGGCCGCGCCCCAGCAAACCATAGGACGCGCTGGCGCTGTCGGCCACACGAGGCCCCTTTTCACCCTGCACCAGGGCACGGTCCATCCGGGCGCCGCTGTAGCCGTCGAGCACCGCAGACAGCACCGCCAGCGCCAAGGCGTCCTGGCTCGCGGGATCTTGCGCCTGCGGGTCCCGCAGACCGGGCACGGGATAGGCCAGCGCGACCAAGGCCTGTTCGGTCGCCGCTCGGTAGGCCATGCGTCGCGGCCCCACCTGTTCGGGCTCCAGGCGCGGCTTGCGCACGGGCACCGGGCGGGCGGCGATGCCACCGTAGATCTTTTCGGCCAGCGCATGCACCTGTGCCACGTCCACGTCTCCGGCGATCACCACCGCTGCATTTCCGGGCACGTACCAGCGCTGGTGGAAGTCGCGCACGTCCTGCGGCGTCATCGCATCAAGGTCGCTCATCCAGCCGATCACCGGGCGCCGGTACGGGCTGGCCTGGTAGGTCATGGCGGTGAAGGCCTCGAACATGCGGCCGCGCGGGGACTCCTCGGTGCGCTGGCGCCGCTCTTCCTTGATCACTTCGATCTCGCGTTTGAACTCGTCGTCTTCCCACCGGTTGTGGGCAAAACGGTCGGCCTCCAGACGCATCACCGCCTCCAGGTGCTGGGCCGGTACCTGCTGGTGGTAGGCGGTGTTGTCGCGGCTGGTGAAAGCGTTTTCGCGCCCGCCCAGCGCGGCCACGCGGCGCGAAAACTCACCGGGCTTCAGGCTGGGCGTGCCCTTAAACATCATGTGTTCCAGCGCATGGGCCACGCCCGAGGTGCCGTCGACCTCGTCCATGGAACCCACACGCACCCACAGCATGTGCACCACCGTCGGCGCGCGCCGGTCGGGCTTGACGATCAGGGTCATGCCGTTGGCCAGCGTGAAAGATTGCGCCTGCTCGGTGGCAGCAACCGCCGCAGGGCCCCACCCCGACGTGGAGGCCACGCCAACGACGCAGACGGCGCGGAACCAAGTCAGAAAAGTGGACAAAGGTCGTTTCATAGAATGTGGTGGACTCCAAAGATTGAAACATGTTCTCGTTCTTCCGAAAAAAATCTCCTGCACCGCCCGCCCCTGCCCCCATGG
>NZ_MUNZ01000001.1 GCF_002001205.1 Hydrogenophaga sp. A37 | reverse complement strand
CGGCGGCGTGCAGTTCGGCGTGATTTCAGACAGCGCCCTCTGCCCCGACCCCCAGCAGATCATTGACGCCTTCGAACCCGAGTTCGCACAATTGCTCGCGGTTACGCTGATGCTGCCGTGGGGGAGCCATCTCTGCGGCACGGGGGCTACGTCAAGCGTTGATGTGCGATTTCCAGCAGCCCGTCGAAGATCAGGCTGTCCACCAGCTCGCATGGCGTTGACATGCTCGGCGCCATCTTCCAGCCG
>NZ_MUNZ01000003.1 GCF_002001205.1 Hydrogenophaga sp. A37 | reverse complement strand
GCACCACGGACGATTGCGATACATTCACACCAGTTCCTGCGCGCTTCCCCAGCGCCGCCACGGCAACACCGATTCTCCGTCCACGATCAGCCTGAAACAGGCGTCCACGATCGCTGAAATACGCAGGCACACCATCTACACGCGCATGAACCGCTGGACCAAGGCCGGTGTACTTGACCGCATGTTCGAGGAGTTGCAACGCGCGCAGGTCGTGCGCATCAAGATCGAAGCGGTATCGCTGGACTCCACGAG
>NZ_MUNZ01000002.1 GCF_002001205.1 Hydrogenophaga sp. A37 | reverse complement strand
CTGCAGGCTCCAGCCCACTACCTGACGGCTGAACAGGTCGATGACCGCAGCCAGGTACAGCCAACCCTCGTCGGTGGCGATATAGGTGATGTCTCCACTCCACAGCTGCTTGGGTGCCTCGGGGGTACCCTGATGGCCAGTCAAATTCCCCCGTCTATGGCCACCTCAAACTCCCCCACCTGAACTGATCGGGGATAGGGGTTAAACGCCGGCGTCGTCGGCACCTGTTGGCAGGACATTGATCCAGTCTTCC
>NZ_MUNZ01000004.1 GCF_002001205.1 Hydrogenophaga sp. A37 | reverse complement strand
AGCTCGCGCAGCGCGCGTTCTATCTCGATCATGTTCATGGCTGAACTCCAGGTGCGTTGTTGTTGGTGGTGGTGTTCGCCGTGGCGGCGGCGAGCGTGCTCGTGGCTGTGACGGCCGCAGCATGCGCGTAAGCGGTCATCCAACTACGTCTTCCCACAGAGGGCCTGAGAGGGGAAGCTACGAGTCCATGTAGAACAAGGTGGACACGTATGTCAGAGATCGATGCAGAGGTGGTACGGCGCCTGGTCACGGGA
>NZ_MUNZ01000005.1 GCF_002001205.1 Hydrogenophaga sp. A37 | reverse complement strand
TACCCCCGAGGCACCCAAGCAGCTGTGGAGTGGAGACATCACCTATATCGCCACCGACGAGGGTTGGCTGTACCTGGCTGCGGTCATCGACCTGTTCAGCCGTCAGGTAGTGGGCTGGAGCCTGCAGCCGCACATGCAGGCGGGCTTGGTCAAGGACGCGCTGGCCATGGCGTGGTGGCGCCGCCGACCGCTGCCTGGTCTGATATTCCACAGCGACCGTGGCAGCCAGTATTGCAGCGGTGAGTTCCAGGACGCTTTGAAGGACTGGAAGATGCGCTC
>NZ_MUNZ01000053.1 GCF_002001205.1 Hydrogenophaga sp. A37 | reverse complement strand
TGCCGCCTGCGCGCTGGCTCTGGAGCAAGGAGCCTACAGCTACAAGCGCGTGCTGGCGCTGGCGGAAGTCAGCTTTGCCCAGGCACTGGCGGCCATCGAGATCGAGTCCAGCGGTGCGCCCGCCGCCAGTGTCCGCACGCTGACCCAGCAGCATGAGCTCATCCGCGACGCCGATGAGTACGCCGATCTGTTTGCGCATGCTGCGGCCGTCACAGCCACGAGCACGCTCGCCGCCGCCACGGCGAACACCACCACCAACAACAACGCACCTGGAGTTCAGCCATGAACATGATCGAGATAGAACGCGCGCTGCGCGAGCT